>CACYTH010000003.1 GCA_902777325.1 uncultured Coriobacteriaceae bacterium | reverse complement strand
GAGCTTGTCGAGGACGGTTATCCTGACCCCGGGGTGCTCGCGCGCCACGAAGTGCACGAAGTTGGACCCGATGAAGCCGCAGCCGCCGGTGACGATGATGCTCCTGGGCTCGAAGGTGTCGGCCATACTTACTCCCTATAAAACCTGATAATCGATGTAATCCTTCAACGCATCCCTCCAGGGACGCATCGTGTTACCGATGGTCGCCGCAAGACGCGCGTTTGCCAATGCCGAGTAGCGCGGGCGGTCCGCGGCCTGCGGATTGGCTTCCTTGTACTGCTCAGACGTGCAGCGCCTGACGACGCACGAGACTCCTGCCAGGGCAAAGACTTCCGAAGCGAGGTCTGCCCACGAGCAGATACCCTCGTTGGTGCAGTGCCACACGCCATAGGCGTCGGTGAGCGCAATGCGCAGAATCTCCCCGGCGAGGTCATCAGCAGAGGTCGGGTTTCCAAACTGGTCGTCGACCACGGTCACCTCGCTGTGCGTTGCAGCCAGACGCAGCATCGTCTGGACGAAGTTCTTGCCCTCGCCATAGAGCCAGGCAGTACGCACCACGTGCGTCTTCGGGTTGTTGGAAAGCGCAAGCCCCTCCCCAGCGAGCTTGGAGCGCCCATAGGCGCTGATGGGACAGGGGGTATCCGTCTCGGTCCGCTCTCCCTCCCGTGTCCCCGGGAAGACGTAGTCGGTGGAGACGTGCACGAGCGTCGTATCGGCATGCGCACAGGCACGGGCAAGGTTCATCGGTCCCAGAGCATTTGCGCCGAAGGCGCG
Organism: uncultured Coriobacteriaceae bacterium; assembly: GCA_902777325.1. Taxonomy (GTDB): domain Bacteria; phylum Actinomycetota; class Coriobacteriia; order Coriobacteriales; family Atopobiaceae; genus UBA1367. Next base: position 210,230 of record CACYTH010000003.1, on the reverse strand, counting down.
CGCAAAGTCAGCCTCGCAACCATCCACGTTTGTCATGGCCGCGCAGTTGATGACCACGTCATAGTGCCCGTTCGACCCAAACCAGGCCGCGACGCTCGCTTCGCTTGAGATATCGACCTCGGCAAGGTCAGCCCAGTCCACCTCGGCGCCAAGCCATTCCTCCGGGCAACGACCCTGCTCCAACCGATTGCGCAAGGCGCGACCAAGCTGTCCGAGGGATCCCGTTACGAGCAGTCTCACTGTGCGCCTCCGTGCCTCTCCGGAGCGATGCGCCCCTCGGCCACCGTCCGAAGGTGCGAGCCGTAGTCGCTCTTGCCATAGCGGTCGGCGCACTCCACCAGACGCTCCTTGGTGATCCACCCGTTCTCGTAGGCGATCTCCTCAGGCACCGAGACAGGCAGGTTCTGGGCGGTCTCCACGGTGCGGACGAACTGCGAGGCCTCAAAGAGGCTCTCCATGGTGCCCGTGTCGAGCCACGCAAAGCCCCGACCGAGGGTAACCACATCGAGAAGCCCCTCCTCGAGGTACATGCGGTTGAGGTCGGTGATCTCGTACTCGCCGCGTGCGGAGGGCTTGACGACGGCGGCCATGGAAGGGACGCCCGCCGGATAGAAGTACAGTCCCGTCACGGCGTAGTTGCTCTTGGGCTCTGCGGGCTTCTCCTCGATGGAGACCGCATTGTAGTTCTCGTCGAACTCGACCACGCCAAAGCGCTCCGGGTCGTCGACGCGATACCCAAAGACCGTCGCGCGGCCCTCGCTGGCACCCGCAACCGCACGGCGCAGACGCTTGGAGAGGCCGTTGCCGTAGAAGATGTTGTCGCCGAGCACCAGAGCACAGGCCTCGTCGCCAATCCAGTCGGCACCGATGGTGAACGCCTGCGCCAGGCCGTCCGGACTGGGCTGCTCCGCATAGGAGAGCTCTAGGCCGTAGTCCGACCCGTCGCCCAGGAGCGCCTTGAAGTTGGGCAGGTCCGTCGGCGTGGAGATGACCAGGATCTCGCGAATGCCCGCGAGCATGAGCGTGGACAGCGGATAGTAGACCATCGGCTTGTCATAGACCGGCAAGAGCTGCTTCGAGGTAACCGTGGTGAGCGGGTACAGACGTGTACCGCTGCCACCGGCCAGAATGATGCCCTTCATGCGCCTGCCTTTCTCTCTTCTTTGCGGCGGCGGTGCGCTACCACAAAGAGCGACCGCATGGTCAATGCCTGCGGTGGATTGAGCTCAGATGCGTACCCGATGCGGGCACTCCCATCATGATAGCCCGTCAGCCGTAAAACACGCTGCGGGCGACGTCACAATCAGTACAAATACGCGATTGGCGCCTAATGCGCCCGTTTGGTGCCAAGATTTCTTTAAACGCCGAACAAGCAGTACCATTCAATGTACTCTATTGTTTCTTCGAGGAATGTCCTGGCGTACTATATATGGGATTGTCTCTGCCGCTATCTGGCATGATGGTCTAGTAATTTGCATAGCGTGAGAGGGTATATACATGGCAACCGCACAGTCAAACAATCGCCGCAGATCCAATTCCGGCTCCACGCGCCGCTCAAGCACATCTCGCCGTTCCAGCGGCTCGAATGGTCGCAAGCCGCTGCAGGGGCGCGACACCGGCTATCGCGTCGGCAGCAGCCGTCGCCAGTCCACGTCGCGCAGCATTAACCCGCGCCTCATCATTGTCGGCATCGTGGGAATCCTGCTGATCATCGCCCTCATCTTTGGCATCTCGAGCTGCGTCAAGGGGTGCAGCGCCCGCAATACCAAGAAGGACGAGGCCAAGGAGGTAAAGGTCAACCCCGAGGACAAGCGCGTTGCCTACGGTGTGGCTGCCGAGGAGACCAACCGCCTTGCCGAGGTGCTCGACCGCAACGAGGCCTTCGCCGACATCGCCAAGAACGCCGACAAGATCACCGACGAGCGCCTGATTGACCTTGCCATCACCGAGCCCGACGCCATCGAGTTCGTGGCAGGAAGCGTCAAGGCCGATGGCAGCACGCAGCCCTTTGACGAGGCCGTGACGAAGGGCGAGTTCCCCAAGCTCTACACCTTCGACCCGCGGTGGGGCTATGCCTCCTACGCTGACGGTATCGTTGGCTCCACGGGTTCGGGCCCCGTCGCACTCTCCATCGCCTCCATGGGTCTGTCCGGCAAGACCACCTACGACCCCGCCACCATCGCCCAGGCAGTGACCTCCGCAAAGCTGGACAACGGCACGACCGGCATGGACGACTCCTTCCTTACCAACCACGCATCCGACGCCGGCCTCACCGCCACCAGCATCGAGGCTTCCTCCGATGGCATCTACATCCCGCTGGCTGAGGACGGCACCCCGGTGGTCATCAAACTCAAGAGCGATTCTGGTATTGGTTCGAACAATGCCCACTGGGCTGTGATCATCAGCCTCAACTCTGACAACTCCATCTCGGTGTACGACCCGACCTCGGTCATTGCCACGTCGCACACCTGGTCGCTCGGCGCCGTCGCCAGCAAGACGGACACCGCCTACTCCGTAAACGCCGCGGCTGACACTGCCGGTGGCACCGACACCGACGCTACCCCCGACGCAACGAGTGAGGGCGCTGGCGAGACCACCGGCGACGAGTCCGCATAGCAAGCAAGCGTCAACAAGCACGCCAGCGGGTCCAGAGGCAGCTCTGGGCCCGCTTTTTCTGCTCCATTGAAATAAGTGCGGTGCACCACGGACGGATCGTCTTTCCGGCCTCATGCCACGAGCGCGCCAGGACCTGCCCTTCTTGTCCATACAAAAGGGACCCGCGCCGAGCGCGGGTCCCTGCAAGTGCCTTATGGCGTTTGCTCCTAGGCGAAGATCTCCTCGGCGGCAGCGCGCAGCTTGGCCTCGATGGCCTCGGCGTCGGCACGCGTGGCGCCCTTGGCGAACAGGTACGCCTTGATCTTGGGCTCGGTGCCGGACGGACGGAAGATGATCTTGTTGTCGTCCTCGAGCTGGTACTCGATCACGTTTGCGGGCGGCAGGAACTGCGGGGCCTCCTTCTGCAGGCCAGAGACGCGCGGCATCTCGGGGCCGGTGGCGAAGTCGGTCATGCCGACGACCTTCAGGCCGGCGATCTCGGTGAGCGGCTCCTCGCGGAGGCTCTTCATGAGGGCGGCCATCTTGTCAGCACCAGCGGCACCCGGGAACGAGGCGTTGACGATGCCATTGATGTAATAGCCGTACTTCTGGTACAGGGCGTCCATGGCCTCATAGAGGTCCATGCCCTTGGAGGCGTAGTCGGAAGCCATCTCGACGCACATCTCGACGGCCACGATGGCGTCCTTGTCGCGGGCGTGGGTGCCCACCAGGTAGCCATAGGACTCCTCGAAGCCCATCAGGTAGCGATCCTCCTCGCCAGCGTCCTTGAGCTGGTCAATCTGGTCGCCAATGTACTTGAAGCCGGTGAGGACGCGACGGAGCTCGAAGCCCTTGTCCTTGGCCAGCGCGTCAGGCATGGTGGAGGACACGATGGAGGTGACGGCGACCTTCTCCTTGGGATCCTCGCCGTTGGCCTCGGCCATCTTGATGAGCCAGTCCATGAGCAGGACGCCCATCTCGTTGCCGGAGAGCAGCTTGTACTCGCCGTCGTGCGGGATGGCGGTACCCATGCGGTCGGCGTCGGGGTCGGTGGCCACGACCAGGTTGGGCTTGACCTCCTCGGCGAGCTTCAGCGCGAGCTCGAGGGCGGCGCGGAACTCGGGGTTGGGATAGGTGCAGGTCGGGAAGTTGCCGTCAGGGTTGGCCTGCTCGGGGACGACCGAGACCTTGTCGACGCCAATCTCCTTCAGGATCTTGGTGACGCACTCCATGCCGGTGCCGTTGAGCGGCGTGTACACGACGGAGTAGTTCTCGTCAGCCTTGAAGCCCGGGACGGAGACCTTCTTGACGGCGGCGATGAAGGCATCAATGACCTCGTCGTCGATCCAGTTGATCATGCCGTTGGCCAGGCCCTCGTCGAAGTCCATGCAGTCGAGACCAAAGAAGTCGGCGGCTGCGATGTTGGCGCTGATCTCCTTGGCGGCCTCGTCGGTGATCTGGCCACCGTTGTCGTTATAGACCTTGTAGCCGTTGTAGGCTGCGGGGTTGTGGGAGGCGGTGAGAACGATGCCCGCGGAGGTGCCGAGGTGGCGGACCGCAAACGACAGCGTGGGGACCGGCTCGATGCGCGGGAACAGGAACACCTTGACGCCGTTGGCGGCGAGGATGCCGGCGGCGACCTTCTGGAACTCCTCGCCCTTCAGGCGGGAGTCACGGGCGAGGGCCAGGGTGGGGTTCTCGTAGTGAGCGTTGAGGTAGTCGGCGACGCCCTTGGTCGCCTGGCCCACGACGTACTCGTTCATGCGGTTGGTGCCGACACCAAGGGTGCCACGCAGGCCCGCAGTACCAAACTCGAGGCTGCGATAGAAGGCGTCGAAGAGCTTGTCCTCGTCACCGGCGGCGATAAGAGCGTCGAGCTCCTCCTTGAGGTCGGGAATGGTGACCTTCTCAGCCCAAAGATCGACTGTGGCCTGAACGTCTTTATCCATGCGTTTTCCCTTCATCTTGTCGTGCGGACATGGCGCCCACAACAGCTACATGCATGCTCTGATGATAGCCAGTGGCATGACCCGCTCGCACAGGCAGTTGGGTAACGGGCGCGCATTGGCGGCGAGGGGTATGGGGATGCGACGCTTGCTTGGTGACGTGAGCGGTCGGCCTCGCACCGTAGCTGCTAGTATGGTTGGGACCAAAACCTCTCGAGAAAGCGCGCCATGGATCTGTTTGCCACCTGTCCGCTCGGCTTCGAGCACCTTCTTGCCGACGAGCTCACCGCCCTGGGACTCTCGCAGGTGAGGCCCCTCAAGGGACAGGTGGCCTTTGCAGGGGAGCTCCGCGACGCATATCGTGCGTGCCTGTGGTCGCGCCTCGCATCGCGCGTGGTGCTGGTGCTGGCCCGTGGAGGCGCCGCAAATGCCGACGAGCTCTACCAGACCGTCACGGACGTGCCGTGGGAGGAGCACCTCTCCCCCACCGTCACCTACGCCATCGACGCGCACGGCACCAATGCCGAGCTGCGCAACACCAAGTTCGTCTCGCTGCGCGCACGCGACGCCATCAACGACCGCATGCTGGCCCGCACGGGCACGCGCCCCCAGGCGAGCACCGTGCAGCCCGACCTGCGGCTGGTGGTGCGCGTCTCTCGCGAGCGCGCCACGGTGGGCATCGACCTTGCCGGCGAGCCACTCTTCCGCCGCGGGTACGAGCGCCAGGACGGCCGGAGGGGCCCGGCACGCCTGAGGGCAGACTACGCCGCCGGCCTTCTGGCTGCGGGCGGATGGGGCGAGCTCTGCCACGAGGGAGGGGCCACGCTTCTGGCGCCGCTTGCCGGCTCCGAGACGCTGGCTGTGGAAGCGGCGCTCATGGCGGCAGACGCCGCGCCCGGCCTGCTCCGCATGCGCTGGGGCTTCGAGGGTTGGCGCGGACACGACGGCGACGCCTGGGCAGCGCTGCGCGCGGAGGCCCAAGAGAGCATGCAGGCGTCTCCCCAAGTGACGCTCTTGCTCGCAGACACGCAGCTGGGAGCCCAAACGGGCGTGCGCAAGGCGCTCCGCACGGCAGGGCTGCAGGTCGAGCCGCGCTTTGCGACCGAGCTCGATGGAACGGCCTCGGGCGTGCTGCTCGCCGCAGACCTCTCGCAGGTCCGCGAGCACGAGATGGCCGCCAAGGCCGACGCCCTTGCCCGGATCTCCGCCGCGCTGCGGCAGATGCCCCAGGGCACCCCCATCGAGATCCTCACACCTGACACCGTGCCCGACCTCGTGCTGGGAGAGCCATCCTCCACCATCAGGACCATGGCGGGACCGCAGGAGCTCACGCTGCGGAGCTATGCCGCCGACGCCGGCAGGGACCGCATGAGCGCCACCCTGCCCTCTGGCGAGCAGGTCGACACGCTGGTTGCCGGCAGTGCGCAGTTCGCCTCCCGCCTGGCAAAGGTCTACAAGCAGCGGCGCAAGTGGGCGCGGCGCGAGGACGTGAGCTGCTACCGCGTCTACGACGCCGACCTGCCCGACTACGCCGTCGCCATAGAGCTCTACGAGGGCTCCGAGACCCCGGGACGCTGGCTTCAGGTGTCGGAGTACGCCGCCCCCAAGAGCGTTGACCCGACCCTCGCACAGGCCCGCCTGCTTGACGTGATGGCAATCGCGCCGCGCGTGCTTGACGTGAAGGCGCACGACGTCTTCGTGCACGTGCGCACCAAGGCGCGCGGAGGTTCGCAGTACGCCGACGAGGCCCAGCCCGAGCGTCACGAGAAGACCCGTCCCGGTCGCGGTCGACCCGGAAGACCAGCCCTCGCACCCGGAGCGCATCTTGTGGACGAGGGTGGCCTCACCTTTGAGGTGAACTTCTCCATGCGCCTGGACTGCGGGATCTTCCTCGACCATCGAGACACCCGCGCAATGCTGCGCGAGATGGCCAAGCAGACCAAGGGGTCCAAGCGCTTCCTCAACCTCTTTGCCTACACGGGCACCGCAACCTGCTACGCCGCCGATGGCGAGGCAAAGCACACCACCACGGTCGACCTGTCGCGACCCTCGCTCGACTGGGCGCGCCGCAACATGGAGCGAAACGGCTTCGCTGGCCCAGAGCACGAGTTCGTGCAGGCGGACGTCCTGGCATGGGTGAGCGAGCAGCGTCACACCAAGAACCGCTGGGACCTCGTCTTCTGCGACGTGCCGACCTTCTCCAACTCGAGCCGCATGCGCAAGGCGTCCTTTGACGTGCAGCGCGACCACGCGGAGCTTCTGATTGGCGTGTCGCGCCTGCTGACGCGCGAGGGCACCTGCGTCTTCTCGTGCAACCTGCGCAACTTCAGGATGGACGAGGCGGCGCTGGCAAAGGCGGGCGTGCAGGTGGAAGACATCACCACGCAGACCATACCCGAGGACTTTGCCCGAAACCAGCGCATCCACCACTGCTACCTCGTAAGACGCACGCCGCGGTAGACACAAGGTCCAGCAGGGCCGCATTTGCCCCACCGCACCATCACAATGCATCCGGCCAGAACCGGCAAATATTGACCCCCGCCCCCAAAGTGATAGATTACTTTGAGCAAAGGGGTTTATGCGTTCTTAATACGCATGCCCTATTTTCTTTATCTTTCGAGCTAGGAGCGTTAATGAGCGGTTCTGGAACGGATGGTGCCGCACCCAAGTCAAAGTCGCATCGCAGCGAGATCGCCCTCAGCCCAGCCATGATGCTGGTGACGCTGGGCGTCGTCTACGGCGACATCGGCACCTCACCCATGTACGTCATGAAGGCCATCGTCAACGGCAACGGAGGAATCTCGTCGGTCACCGAGGAGCTGATTCTCGGAGCCCTCTCTCTGGTCATCTGGACGATCACCCTGGTTACCACCGTCAAGTACGTGGTGGTTGCCATGCGCGCGGACAACCACGGCGAGGGCGGCATCTTTGCCCTCTACAGCCTGGTCAGACGCGTGGCACGCTGGCTCATCCTGCCCGCCATGGTCGGAGGCGCGGCGCTCCTCGCTGACGGCATCCTCACGCCTGCCGTCACGGTGACCACCGCCATCGAGGGCCTGCGGTCCATCCCACTGGGCTACAAGATCATCGGAGACGACCAGATGAAGGTGGTAGCCATCACCATCGCCATCATCTGCGCGCTGTTCTTCATGCAGAAGGCCGGCACCTCCAGCATCGGCAAGCTCTTTGGCCCGGTCATGACCCTGTGGTTCCTCTTCTTGGGCGGATCCGGACTCGTGCACTTCATCGGCAACCCGGGCGTGCTGCGCGCACTCAACCCGGCGCGCGGCCTGATGCTGCTCTTCTCGCCCAACAACCACGCCGGCCTCAGGATCCTGGGCTTCGTGTTCCTGTGCACCACCGGCGCCGAGGCCCTCTACTCCGACATGGGCCACGTGGGCAAGTCCAACATCTACGTCACCTGGCCCCTGGTCAAGCTCTGCCTCATCATGAACTACCTCGGCCAGGGCGCATGGTGCCTGGCAAACGCCAACAACGCAGAGCTGGCGGCGCTGCCGAGCCTCAACCCCTTCTATCAGATGCTGCCCGAGGGCATGCGACCCTTTGCCATCCTGCTTTCCACCGTGGCCGCCATCATCGCCAGCCAGGCGCTCATCACCGGATCGTTCACGCTGGTCTCCGAGGCCACGCGTCTCGACCTCATGCCCCACATGAAGATCGACTACCCCTCCGAGACCAAGGGCCAGCTCTACATCCCGCTGGTCAACAACCTCATGTGGGTGGGCTGCATCTTCATCGTGCTGCTCTTCCAGAACTCCGAGCGCATGGAGGCCGCCTACGGCCTCGCCATCACGGTGACCATGCTCATGACCACCACGCTTCTGGTGAGCTACGTCGGCGGCGTGCTGCGCAAGCCTGCGCTCGCCGGCGTCTTTGCCGTGATCTTCGGTGCCATCGAGCTCTCGTTCTTCATCTCCTGCTGCACGATGTTCTTTGACGGCGGCTACGTGATGATCATCCTCTCCGCGGCACTCGCCTACGTCATGTACGTGTGGCGTCGCGGCACGGCCATCGAGCGCACGCAGACGGTCTTCCTTCCCGTACGCGACTACATCGACCAGCTCGAGCGCCTTCGCAACGACACGACCCACCACGTGCGCGCCGACAACCTGGTGTTCCTGACCAACGACTCCTCGCCCGACCTGCTCGACCGAGACATCCTCTACTCGATCCTCGACAAGCGTCCCAAGCGTGCCCGCACCTATTGGTTCATCAACGTCCACGTGACCGACGAGCCCTACACCAGCACCTACACGGTCAACACCTTTGGCACGGACTTCATCTTCAAGGTGCAGCTGCAGCTGGGATTCAAGGTCAACCAGCGCATCAACACCTACCTGCGCCAGGTGGTCGTGGACCTCATCGCCTCTGGCGAGCTTGCCCCGCAGCCGCGCGCGTACTCCATCTACCGCAACCCTGGCAACGTGGGCGACTTCCGCTTCTGCATGCTGCGCAAGGTGCTTGCCCCGGAGAGCAACCTCTCGCCGCGCGACTACCGCACGATGAACGCAAAGTACGCCATCCGCAGCCACTGCGGCTCGCCCGACCGCTGGTACGGCCTGGAGAACTCGTCGATCATCTACGAGACCGTGCCGCTGTTCTCCAAGGTCAAGCCTGCGACCACGCTCACGCGTCTTGCGCCGCAGAAGTATCGCGACCCGATCAGCACGCGCACGGTCGAGCGCCACAAGAAGGAAGAGGACGTCGACATCTTCTCCGCGGACATGGCCAGCCAGCGCGAGGAGCACGCCCTCGAGGCTGCCCAGGACCTCATTGGTGGCAACACCGCGCAGTTTGACGCCCTGCTCCTCGACTCGGAGGAGGAAGAGGAGTAGCTCCGACACCATATGCAAGGCCGAGGGCCACCTGATGCCGCGAGATGCGGCGCCAGGTGGCCCTCGTTCGTATCCTGCAGATCTGCGCCGTCCTACGGACGCTGGTCCAGCGGCACGTAGACCTGATCGGTCAGATAGGAGTTGTACGCCGGGCGGATGATACGCGCCGGACCGTAGAGCTCCTCCATGCGGTGTGCTGCCCAGCCAGCCATGCGTGCGATGGCAAAGATGGGCGTGAACATGTCCTGCGGAATGCCAAGCATGTCATAGACAAAGCCGGTATACATGTCGATGTTGGTGCTGATGGGCTTCTTGATGCCGCGCACCTCGCGCATGAGCTTGGGACCGAGACTCTCCACGCGCTTGATGAGCTCGAGCTTGTCGGTCTGGCCCTTCTTGGCCGCAAGGTCGGCGGCATACTCGCGCACGATCTCGGCGCGCGGGTCAGTCACGGTGTAGACGGCGTGGCCAAGCCCGTAGATGAGGCCCGTGCGGTCGAAGGCCTCGCGGCGAAGGATCTTCTCGATGTAGGCACCCACCTCGTCGTCGCTGCCCCAGTCCTTCACATGGGCTGCGATGTCCTCGATCATCTCGCCGGCCTTGTAGTTGGCGCCTCCGTGCTTTGGCCCCTTGAGCGAGCCGAGCGCACCCGTGTACGCGGAGTAGGCGTCAGTGCCCGAGGACGAGAGCACGCGCGTGGTGAAGGTCGAGTTGTTGCCACCGCCGTGCTCCGCATGCAGCATGAGCATGACGTCGAGCAGCATGGCCTCGTCGCGGGTGAAGCCCTCGTCGCCACGAAGGACGTCAAGGATCGTTTCGGCCATGGAGTAGTCCTCGCGCGCAGGAGGAATCCGCAGGCGCTCGTTGTTCTCGTCGGCCACGTATGCGGCATGGGCCAGGCTCGCGATGCGCGGCCAGCGGCCCAGAAGCGAGAGCGCGACGTCGACCTCATGGATGGGCGAGGTGTCGTCAGGGTTGGAGTCGAAGGCGTAGAGCAGCAGCGTCGCGCGCTGCAGGACGTTCATGATCGAGTGGCTGTAGGTGGTGCGGGGGAACAGCGCCAGGTAGCCCTCGGGGAGCTGGCGCCGCGAGCCGATGCGTGCCATGAAGTCGTCGAGCTCGGCACGGCTGGGCAGCGAGCCAGAGAGCAGCAGATAGGCGCACTCCTCGTAGCCAAAGCGACCCTCCGACTGGGCGGCGCTCACCAGGTCGGCGATGTGGTACCCGCGATACTTGAGGTCTCCCTCGTCAGGCTCCACGCGCCCGTCGACCTTGTTGTAGCCGTGCACGTTGGAGATGGTGGTGAGTCCCACCAGGACGCCCGAGCCGTCGGCGTTGCGCAGGCCGCGCTTGACGTCGAAGCGCGTGTACAGCTCCGGCGGAACCTTGTCCACGCGGTTCATGCCATCGTAGAGCTGCTCGGAGATGGGCGGGAGACCCAGGCCCACGGAAGGCATGGGGTAGGCATCGGCAACGCGATCGAGGGCCGAGGTGTCAACCCTCGTAAGATAGCGGCGCGTGTGGCCGGTATAGACGGGATTGGTCATGTGAGCTCCTTGCAAACGAATGCCACAAGGTGGGCAGGCCAAGCCTAGAGACGATACATGAACTTGAAGACTTCCTCGCGCTGCAGCGTGATCTGCACGCCAAGCTGCTCGGAGAGGGCGTTGAGCTCGCTCTGGACCGTCAGGAAGTCCGCATCCGACGCACTCATGTCAACCAGCATCGTCATGGTGAAGATGCCCTGCAGGATGGTCTGCGAGATGTCGAGGATGTTGACATCGTGACCAGCCAGAATGCCAGCAACGGCGGCGACGATGCCGGATCGGTCGCTGCCCAGAACGCTGATGATTGCGCAGCCGTTGGGTGCGTCAGAGATGGTAGCCATGTCGTTTCCAAACTACTGGGATGCGAATTGTTGGTTTGGCAATTGTACGCTATGGACCGCGTCTCCCCCGTACCGCCATACGCTTGAGCCCAGATGGAAACAGGTGCGGACCCAAGCCGACCCGCACCTGTCGGCTGCCATGCAGACGGGCCTAGTTGAGGGAGAAGTCCTCCCCGTCCTGGCCCTCGAACAGCGCGCGGACGTCGTCGGGTGTGATACCCAGCGCCACGGCGAGCTCGGACAGCGACCGCTCGCTCGCCTGCTTGAGGATGCGCTCGTACACCACGGGAGGCTTCTTGTTGCGCGATTTGACGTCAGCGATGCGCTTGCGGAAGGTCTTGACCACACGCACCGAGTCACGGCAGGTGCCGCGCCGAATCTGGTTTTTGAAGTGCTCCTCCTCGAGTGCCATGCTGTGCTCGGTGTAGTCGTCGACATCCATCTGCGGATACTCGTCGATGAGAGCCTCGGCCTCGCCGCGCGAGAGCACCGGCCTCAGACGCGACTCGCTTGCTACGGGGAAGCTGATGCGCATGGGGTTGCGCGTACCCACGGGAAGCAGCATGTAGGTCTCCTGGGGCTCTGCGACGATCTCGTCCACCTTGCAGACGCCCTGACCCGGATGGACTATGTACTCACCAGTTTGGTACATATGCCACACCTCCCTTCGTGTCGGTCATTCAATAATACCACGAAGGGAGGTCATATCTGCCTGTTAGTCGATTGGCTATTGCATTGCAAAAGCACATCGCGTATGTTTAAGCGTTTTCGTCGTCCGTCTCGGCCTCGGCTTCGGTGTCGGTCTCAGCCTCTGGCTCAGCCTCGGCCTGGGGCTCCTCCGGACAGCACGAGACCATCCAGGCCACCAGCTGGTCCTCCGGGTCTCCCTCGCGCTCGGCGAGCTCGTAGCCGGCACCCCAGACCGGCGTAAACGCCACGTCGCTCACACCCTCGTGCGCAGACAGGAGCAGGGCCAGGTTGACCTCGTTGGCAAAGGTGGTCTCCGCCTGCATGAGACCCGTGTTGATGCGCCAGTGCGGCGCGACGACGAGCTTCTGGGCGTCCTCGTCCCCACCGCCCACAAGCATCGCGATCGGGTCGGACATGGCCACACGGTCGGCCACCGTCAGCTCGAGCGTGTCGGTCTCCGCAAGGTCGCCGCGCCACTCAGCCACGAGCTCCTCATTCCATCCCTCGTCTGCGGCGTAGCGCTCGTGGTTGGCCTCAACCAGCTGCGCGACCATGCCGTCAAAGTGAAGAGAGGGCTTCTCGTCCGTACCAAAGAGCTGGTTGGCAAGACCGGAGCGGTCGATCAGGTCGTAGGCACAAACGTCCCTGCTCGGCTTCCTGCAGGCCAGGACGAAGTCCCACAGCCCCGTGACGTCCGTCTCTCCCCTGCTTGCGTTGTAGGTAAGCCAGCGTCCGTCGGCATTGAGCGTGGAGACGTAGCTCTCCACCGTGTCGTACACCGTCGCCTGGATCTGGCGCACGCCCGTGCTGGTCTGCTCCTCGCCCTCGGCCTCGGGAGCCTGGGGGCTTGCGGCGAGCATGGGGTCGCCTGGGAAGTTTCGCACCGCGCGATCGATGGGAACGGCCGCATAGGGGAAGTCCGTGCGACCGAGGAAGTCGCCAGCCGCCTCGGAGACGAGCCCCACGAGGTAGTCGTAGTAGCTTCCGCCCGTAAACGTGCCGTCATCGATGCGGTCGAGCTGCAGCAGGTTGCCGTCCGCGTCCGTCATGCCCAAGCCGTTGACGTAGCTTGCATACGCATCGGCAAGGTCACGCGAGAGCTGCTGCGTCCAGATGCCATCGGCACGCGTCCCCTCGCTCGAGTACTGGCCCATCATCCACTCGTAGGCAGCGTCAGACGAGCTGAACGCGCCCATGGGGCACCACAGGCCAAGGCCGTAGAGGTCGTCGGAGAGGTCGGCGCCCTCCGCATCGTGCGTCGCCGCGCCAAGCTCCTGCAGGTAGGGCAGATAGAGCTCGGACGCGCCGCTCACGCCCGCCATGGCCGCCGCGGCAGCTCCGCCGCCATAGCCAAACGAGAAGACGCGCGTGGTGTCACAGGGCAGCACGGACGCGTTGTAGCGCAAGAAGCGCACGACGGCCTTGAGGTCGCTCACCAACCAGGGCGCGCCACCGGCAAAGTACTCCTGCGTGGTGGACTCGTAGCCACCGCTGCGTCCCCTGAAGCCCGCATAGACGTACACGATGCCGGCCGAGAGATAGCGTCCCAGGCCCTCGTACGAGTAGCTGGTCGGGCACTCCTGGGCACTGCAGCTCGGGGAGTTGATGGGCAGGGCGACGGGTGCGGTGGCGGGGGTGAAGCCGCCTACGGTGGCATCGGGATCCACCTCGCACTCCCAGGTGCGACCATGCTTGGTGCCCTTGAGATAGGCACCCGGCACAAAGATGGAGAGCGACTCGTACTGCTCGCTTCCGGGGGTGAGGCAGTAGGGCAGACCGAGCTGGTAGTAGCAGTCGTTGGCCTCGTCATAGTTCCAGGCCTGCATGTCGAGCGCGAGGTCCGCGAACTCGTCAAGGTCGATCTCGGGCTCCTTGGGCTCCTCCTCAACCTCGGTCTCCTCGACAGCGGGCTCTTGCTCCTCGCCGTAGCGTTCCGGCAGATTGGCGCAGGCAGCCAAGCCCGCCACGCCACTTGCCCCCATAAGGGAGAGAAGACTTCTTCTGGTAAGGCTCATGGGACGTTCCTCCTGACAGACAGCCGATGCGGCCGCACGGCCAACACGTCTTCGCATGCTATTGTATTGCCCGTCCACCGCATGTGACAATTCTGCCACGTCTGCTGCACGTCTTGAGCAAAAGGAGCGCCTCGTCATGGCAGCCACCACAAGCAAAGCGCAAGGCCACGACCCCAACCTCATGCGGAGGCTGCGCCTTCACTTTGTGGGCGAGGTGCAGGGCGTCGGGTTTCGCTGGACGGCGCGCAGGGTGGCCAACGAGCTTGGTCTGGTAGGTTGGGTCCGCAACGAGCCCGATGGCAGCGTGAGCATGGAGCTGCAGGGGCCAAGCCACGACCTCGCGGTGTACTTCACGCTGTTCGACCGTCAGTATGCGAGCTACCCGATCCGCTACGTCATCGACGAGAAGGACGACATAGCGCTGGTCCAAGGCGAGAAGGACCTCCGCGTGAGGTTCTAGCGTGGCGACCGTCTTCGGAGACCAGTCTCTTGGCGCCAAGCGGCAACGGTCTTTCCCATGGACGCCCACTGTAGGGCGTACGCACAAATCACAGGCACAGCACGAGAGCGGGCAACTGGTTGGCTGCCCGCCCTTGCGTCTGGCGCGATGAAATCTGCTACCGATCAAGCAGCCAGCGGGCAATGAGCTCCTTGGCCTCCTCGTCGCTGCGCGCATGGCCGTCATCGTCCCCTGGGACCTGCAGGGCATCTCGCAAGAGATCGCGATCCTGCCTGCGTGCGACGATGAACTCGGCGCAGCGCAAGGCAAGACCCTGCGGGTCTGCCGGCGAGCGCCTGCCATTGCGGATTCGCGAGAGATACGATGGGTCGACGGCAACCTGGCGTGCCATCTCCACGTTAGAGATCTGGAGCTTGCGCATAAGGGCGTCAAGGCGGCGAGAGAAGCTCGTCGAGCTGTGGTTGATGCCACTCAGGAGCTCGCTGACGACCTCTTCCTCGGTTCCGATACCCTCCACGCCTCGCTCTTGTGCAATTGACACAATTCCAGCGGCAAGCTTATGTATGCTCTCCCCGTCATAGAAGGGAGTGCGTCTTCCACTGCGGTATCTGCTGAGGGTAGAGGGCGAGATTCCACTGCGCTCAGCGAGGTCCTTGCTCGAGCACCCGAGCAAGTTGCAGTACTCGTTGAGGGTCGACACAAACGACACGCTGGGTCCTCTCGTCCATGGCTCACGGCAAGCGGGTCGGGCAGAGCGAACGCTGGCGACTGACCTTGGCATTCTCACGTTGGTTAAATCAATGTAGCTTACCTGCCGCTGACAAAGGCAACTCGTGCCAACCTTGGCATTGTTGAATAGGTGTACGCATTGCTAATACCTACCAACAAATACGCGTCCCTGCATCCCCATTAGTGACGAGCTTGCTAAAATAGAAAACTATTGAATTGCGGCCAAGGCAGGAGGTCTCATGCAGAAGGGCTTTGATAAGGACAAGTACATCGAGATGCAGTCCAAGCGCATCCGCGAGCGCGTCGACCAGTTTGGCGGAAAGCTCTACCTCGAGTTTGGCGGCAAGCTCTTTGACGACTACCACGCCTCGCGCGTTCTGCCCGGGTTCGAGCCCGACCTCAAGGCGCGCATGCTCTCGAGCCTCGCAAACGATGCCGAGGTCCTCGTGGCACTCAACGCCAACGACATCGAGAAGGACAAGAGGCGCTCTGACCTCGGCATTCCTTACGCCGAGGACGCGCTGCGCCTGCTCGACATCTTCCGCGGCATGGGCATCGGCATCGGCGGCATCGTGATCACGCGCTTTGCGGGCCAGCCCCACGCCGAGGCCTACCAGGCCCGCGTCGAGGCTCTTGGCATCCCGGTGTACCGCCACTACCCCATCGATGGCTACCCCGCAAACGTCGACCTCATCGTCAGCGACGAGGGCTTTGGCAAGAACGAGTTCGCCAAGACCACCAAGCCGCTCGTGGTGGTCACGGCTCCCGGTCCCGGATCGGGCAAGCTCGCCGTCTGCCTCTCCCAGCTCTACCACGAGGCCAGTCACGGAGAGCGGGCCGGCTACGCGAAGTTCGAGACCTTCCCCGTGTGGAACCTGCCCCTCAAGCATCCCGTCAACGTTGCCTACGAGGCCGCGACTGCAGACCTCGACGACCGCAACATCATCGACCCCTTCCATCTGGACGCCTATGGCAAGGTCACCGTCAACTACAACCGCGACGTGGAGACCTTCCCGGTGGTCAAGTCGATGATGGAGCGCATTGCCGGCACGAGCCCCTACCAGAGCCCCACCGACATGGGCGTCAACATGGTGGGCCATTGCATCAGCGACGACGAGGTCTGCCGTGACGCCGGCAAGTCTGAGATCGTGCGCCGCTACTTCACCACGGCCGAGCGCCTGGAGCGCACCGGCGTGGGCGAGAGCGAGCTCGCCACCATCAGCCTGCTGATGAGCGACGTGGGCATCGACAAGAACTACTCCCCCGCCCGAGCCGCGGCACTCGCCAAGGAGGAGGAGACGGGCATGCCCGCAGCCGCAATGGTCCTGCCCGACGGGAGCATCGTCACCGGCAAGACGTCCACCATCCTGGGCTGCGCCTCGTCGCTCCTGCTCAACGCCCTCAAGCGCGTCGCCGGCGTGGATAAGGACGTCTATGTGGTGAGCAACGACGCCCTCGAGCCCATCTGCAAGCTCAAGATCGCGCATCTCCACAGCAAGAACCCGCGTCTCCACTCCGACGAGACGCTCATCGCGCTGTCCATCAGCTCCGCCACCAACCCCCTTGCCGCAGCGGTCATCGAGGCGGCCGAGCAGCTCAAGGGTTGCGACGCCTACTTCTCGGTGATCATCTCGCCCACTGACGAGCGCACCTACCGCCAGCTGGGCATCAACGTCTGCTGCGAGCCCAAGTTCGAGAAGCGGACCTACTATCACCGCTAGGCCAAGAATCCGACAGGGACAAACGCGACCCCTCGCTCCATCCGGAACGAGGGGTCGCCTCTTAGGTGCCTAGACGGGCAAGGCCTACAGGCCCTTGGCCAAAAGCTCCTGGACCACAGGGTCGACAGGCGTCACGCCAGCAGCCTTGAGCTCGGCGATCTTGTCGGCAAACTGGGGCAGGTACTGTGCATGCGCCACCAGGAGCTCGTCGATGCAGCGCTTTGCCTCGGAGCCGGAGGGCGTCTGCGGGTTGAGGGCCACGGCCTCGAGCAGCGCGCCGTAGTCGCCATAGACGGCGGCCTCCTCCACCAGGCGCTGCATGTTCCACATCAGCTGCAGGTAGCCACGCGCGGAGATGTCCATGGGGCCAAAGGCCACGGGCTGGGCGCCGGCGCCGCCCACGTAGCTGGACACCTGCACCACGGCGTCATCCGGGAGATCGGGGATGCAGCCGTTGTTGAGCGTGGAGCACACGATGTGCTCGTTGGCGTTGTTGTAGATGGCCGCGATGGACTCGGTGGCGACGTCGGAGTAGTGCGCGCCGCCACGCTTGGAGAGAAGCTCCGGCATCTCGGCCAGGTTCGGGTCGCGATACAGCTCGAAGAGCTGGTCCTCGACCTCCTTGACCTGCTGCGCGCGCGTGCCGATGCCCTCGTACTCCTTGAGGCCGTCCTCGAGCATGTCGCTCTGCAGGTAGTAGTAGCGATGGTAGCCGCAGGGGATCATCTTGAGGTGATCGAGCTGCTCGCGGTAGAACGGGATGTTGTGGATGTTGGCCGGCGTGCCGTCGTCCTCGGTCTTGGGGTTGAGCATGGCGTCGATGATCTGGTCGGTGACCTCGGCTCCCGTCTTGGCGTCAAACACGCGATGCCAGTGGAAGTGGTCGATGCCGGCAAAGCGGTAGACCAGCTCGTCAAGCGTCTTGCCGATGAGCTCGGGCTCGCTCAGCATGGCGCCGATGGGCACGTTGCAGAGGCCTATGCAGCGGTTCCACTTGCCGTAGCGGATGACCGACTCGGTGACCATGCCGCTGGGGTTGGTGAAGTTGACGAGCCAGGCGTTGGGGCAGAGCTCCTTCATCTCCTCGACGATGTCGAGAATGACGGGGATGGTGCGCAGCGCCTTGAACATGCCGCCCGCACCGTTGGTCTCCTGGCCGAGCATCCCATGGCTGAAGGGGATGCGCTCGTCCTTGATGCGCGCCTCGAGCAGGCCCACGCGGAACTGCGTCGTGACGAAGTCCGCGTCCTTCAGGGCCTCGCGTCTGTCAAGCGTGAGATGCACCTTGACGTCCAGGCCAGCCTTGTCCCACATGCGCTGCGCGAGGGCGCCCACGATCTCGAGCTTCTCGCGACCACGCTCTACGTCCACCAGCCAGATCTCCTTGATGGGCAGGCGGTCGTAGCGCTTGATGAAGCCGTTCATGAGCTCGGGCGTATAGCTGCTGCCTCCGCCGATGGTGCAAATCTTGATTCCGTCCTTCATGGTCCCTTCCCCTATGACGAAACTGCACGTTAGAACCAGTATACGGGTCATAGGGCGGCGGGGCCGAGTCATACGGACCGCTTTCAGGAACCATCGCCCAGCGGCATGGCGAAAAGCCCCTAAAGCAGGGTCCTCTCCCACTCGGCCTCCCTAAAGCCCACCAGCACGAAGCCCTCGCCCACCACTATGGGGCGCTTGACCAGCATTCCCTCGGTGGCGAGCATCGCAAAGGCCTCGTCGTCGGCCATGCCTGCGTCCAGCTTCGCCTTGACGCCAAACTCGCGATAGAGCTTGCCGCTGGTGTTGAAGAAGCGACGCACGGGAAGCCCGCTCGCCGACTGCCACGCCGCCAGCTCGTCTGCGGTGGGATTGTCCTCCACGATGTGGCGGTCAGTGTAGCTGACGCCGTGGTCGTCCAGCCACTTCTTGGCCTTTTTGCAGGTAGAGCACTTGGGATACTCGACAAAGAGAACGGATGCGGCCATGGTGGCTCCTTTGGTCTGATGTGTGGCGCCCGCGGCGGGCACGTGTGCATGTACCATGCTAACGTAGCGGCAGGACGTTTTTGGCTCCAAGCCCGGATGCCCGGCGAAGGGATGTCCATGAGAAAGATCACGCGTACGACCATTGCCCTCGGTACGGGCGTCGTCCTGGTGCTGGCCTCGCTCGTCTCGATGGTTGCCCTGGGACCCCGCACGAACGACGACGCCGACGCAGCCCCAGCAGAGGCACCCGACGCAGCCCCAGCAGAGGCACCCGCCGCAGCCGAGCCCGAGGCCACCGATAGCGAGGCTGGCGAGAAGGACGCCGACGCCGAGCGCGATGCGTACGTTGCCACCTGGGCCGAACGCATCGACGCCTTCAACGCCGGCTACCCGCTCGAGGGCTATGGCGAGACCTTTGCCGCAGCCGCCTACGAGTATGGGATCGACCCACGCTACTCCCCAGCCATCGCGCGCGTGGAAAGCGGATCGGGCCTGAACTGCGCCTACGCCTACAACGCCTGGGGATGGGGCGCCCAGAGCTGGTCGGACTGGGGAAGCGCCATCTACGGGCACGTCGCAGGGCTCGCCACGAGCTACGGCAGCACGCTCAGCTGGGACGCCGCCCTCTCCTACAACGAGGAGAATCCCGACGGGTGGTACGCGGAGGTGGAAGCGAGCATGGAGGCCATCTGGCCCTCCGACAGCATGTAAGAGCGGGGGACGCGCGCCGCACGTCCCCCGCTCTCAGGTGTCACCTTGGTCAGGCGCTAGTCTAGGTCCTCGCCGTTGCTCGCGATGACCTTCTTGTAGTACTGGAAGGAGTCCTTCTTGGAGCGGCTGTAGTCGCCGGTGCCGTCGTCGTACTTGTCAACGTAGATGAAGCCGTAACGCTTGCGCATCTCGCCCGTGCCATGGGAGACGAGGTCGATCGGGCCCCACCAGGTGTAGCCCATGAGGTCCACGCCGTCCTTCACGGCCTCGCGCATGCAGGCCACGTGGCGGCGCAGGTAGTCGATGCGGTAGCTGTCATGAACCTCGCCGTTCTCGTCCTTCTCGTCAAACTCACCGAGGCCGTTCTCCACCACCATCACCGGAATCTGATAGCGGTCGTACATCTCGTTGAGCGAGAAGCGCAGGCCATCCGGGTCGATCTGCCAACCCCAGGCGCTTGCCTCCAGGTACGGGTTCTTGCCGCCACCGATGATGTTGCCCTCGGTCTGCTCGAGGTCGTCGTGCGTGCCGACGAGGTTGGTCATGTAGTAGCTGAAGGACAGGAAGTCCACTGTGCCCTCGCGCAGGACCTCGGCGTCGCCGTCTGCCCACTCGATCGTCACGCCGTCACGCTCCCACATGCGCTTGGCGTAGCAACCGTAATAGCCACGCACCTGCACGTCGGTGGTGTAGTAGACCAGCTCGCGCATCTGCTTCTGGTTCTCGAGCTGGTCCTTGGGGTCGCAGGTGGCCGGATAGGTCTGCAGCCACACCGTCATGCAACCCATCTTGAAGTCGGGATAGTGCTCGTGGGCGTACTTGACCACCTTGGCACTCGCCACAAGCTGGTGGTGCAGCGCCTGCATGCGAATCTGGGCGCCCACGTGCAGGTCGGCACGGTTGCCCTCGAAGCCGCGCACCGTCGAGACGCCAAACATGGCACCCATCTCGCGGCAGGCGCAGTTGATCTCGTTGAAGGTGAGCCACAGCTTGACTTTGTCCTTGTAGCGCTCGAAGCAGGTCTTGCAGAACTTCTCGTACAGCTCGACGCACTCGCGGCCCGCCCAGCCGTTGTAGCGGCGCACGAGCTCGTAGGGCAGCTCGTAGTGGCTGAGGGTGATGAGCGGCTGGATGCCGTACTTGAGGCACTCGTCAAAGACGTCGTCGTAGAACTTGAGGCCCGCCTCGTTGGGCTCGTCCTCGAGGCCCGTCGGGTAGATGCGCGTCCAGTTGATGGAGGTGCGCAGGCAGTTGAAGCCCATCTCGGCAAAGAGGGCGATGTCCTCCTTGTAGTGGTGGTAGAAGTCGATGGCCTCGTGGCTGGGATACAGCTTGTTGGGGTCGATCTCCACCGTGATGGACTTCTGCTGGTTGAACACGCCACCCATGCAGTGGTCGATCACGCTGTCGCCCTTGCCGTCGACGTTCCACGCGCCCTCGAACTGGTTGGCCGCGCAGGCGCCACCCCACAGAAAGTCGTCCCTGAACACTCCCATGGCGTCTTCCCCTTCCCCTTTGATGACCACGCTCGGCGCGCGGCATCGGTTGCCCATACAGCTCAAGTATGCCGCGGGACAAAGCGGCCGCCGGGGTCACACGTCCCCAGCGGCCGCTCTGCATCGGCTCAGGTTGTCAGTCTTGGCACCTAGTCGCGGGTGAGCTTGCGGTGCAGGCGATGCGGCTTTGACGCCTCCGGGCCCAGGCGTTTCTCGCGGTCTGCCTGGTAGCTCTCGAAGTTGCCCTCAAACCAGTGCCAGCGCCCGGGGTTCTCGTCGTCGCCCTCCCAGGCCAGGATGTGCGTGGCCACGCGGTCGAGGAACCAGCGGTCGTGGCTCACCACCACGCTGCAGCCCGGGAAGCGCTCGAGCGCGTCCTCGAGGCTCTCCAGCGTCTCGACGTCGAGGTCGTTGGTGGGCTCGTCGAGCAGGAGGAGGTTGCCGCCCTGCTTGAGCGTGAGCGCGAGGTTCAGGCGATTGCGCTCGCCGCCGGAGAGCACGCCAGCGCGCTTCTGCTGGTCCTGCCCCTTGAAGCCAAAGCTGGCCACATAGGCGCGACTCGGAATCTCGGTGTCGCCCACCTGGATGAAGTCGTTGCCGTCGGAGACGACCTCCCACAGGGTCTTGTCGGGGTCGATGCCGGCGCGCATCTGGTCGACGTAGGAGATCTTGACGCTCTCGCCCACCTCGAGCGTGCCGCCGTCGATCTCCTCGAGTCCCACGATGGTCTTGAGCAGCGTAGACTTGCCCACGCCGTTGGGGCCGATGATGCCCACGATGCCGTTGCGCGGCAGGCTGAAGGTCAGGCTGTCGATGAGCACGCGGTCGCCGAAGCCCTTGGAGAGGTTCTCAGCCTCCAGCACCTTGGCCCCGAGGCGCGGACCTGCGGGAATCTGGATCTCGGAGAAGTCGAGCTTCCTTGCCCTTGGCCTGACGGGCCTTGGCACCGCTGCGCACCCACTCCAGCTCGCGCTTGAGCTTCTTGGCGCGCTTGGCGTCCTGCTGGCTCTGCAGCTCAAGGCGCGCGGCCTTCTTCTCCAGGTAGGTGGAGTAGTTGCCCTCGTAGGGGTAGAGCTGGCCTCGGTCGACCTCGCAGATCCACTCGGCCACATCGTCGAGGAAGTAGCGGTCGTGCGTGACGGCCATCACGGCGCCGGGATAGCGATGGAGGAACTGCTCCAGCCAGAGCACTGACTCCGCATCGAGGTGGTTGGTCGGCTCGTCGAGAAGCAGCAGGTCGGGGGCCTCGAGCAGCAGGCGGCAGAGGGCCACGCGACGGCGCTCGCCACCGGAGAGCACGCTGACGGGCGTGTCGGGGTCAGGGCACTGCAGCGCGTCCATCGCCTGCGAGAGCTGACTGTCCAGGTCCCAGCCGTTCGCGGCGTCGATCTCGTCCTGCAGCTTGCCCATCTCGGCCATAAGGGCGTCGAAGTCCGCGTCGGGGTCGGCCATCTCCTCACTGATGGCGTTGAAGCGCTCGATCTTGGCAATGATGGCGCCAAAGGCCTGCTCGATGTTCTCGCGGACGGTCTTGTCCTCGTCGAGGGGCGGCTCCTGCTGGAGCAGCCCCACGGTGTAGCCAGGCGAGAGGTGCGCCTCGCCGTTGGAGACGTCCTCAAGGCCGGCCATCACCTTGAGCAGGGTTGACTTGCCCATGCCGTTGGGACCGACCACGCCGATCTTGGCGCCCGGGAAGACGCCCACGGTCACGTCGTCGAGAATGACCTTGTCACCAACGGCCTTACGGGCCTTGTACATCTGATACACGAACTCGGCCATACGCACTCCTTCTCACTGGGTTACCACCCTAGTGTCGCAGAATTGGAGACGTCTGCCCCATGTTCACGAGTTCGGCAGAGGTCGGCCGCGCTACTCCTCCAGCTTGTCCACGCGACGGTCGTAGGTGAGAAGGCCGTTGGTCTCCTCCTCCACGTCGGTGAGCTGCGTGTACACGTAGCCCGAGAGGCCCTCCGCCTCGAGCGCGTCCATCTGGGAGAGCATCTCGTCGAGGGCGGCTCGCCAGGCATCCTTGGTCTCGAACTCCGCGTAGCCGTAGGTGTGGTCGAGCTGGCTGTGGTCGGCCACACGCCAGGTGAGCCCGCCAAACTCCGTTACCATCTGCACGCGCGCGGGCTTCTCGCCCTGCCCCGCATAGGGGTCGGCAAACATGTGCATGCCGCGGAAGTAGTTGTGGACGCCGCGGATGTCACCTGCGCCTTGGTCGTACCAGCCACTGGCGGCCACCACGGGACGCGACGGGTCGAGGTCGGCGGCAAGCCGCGCCGCGGCCGCGGAGTCGAACTGCCCCCACGACTCGTTGAAGAGCACCCAGCCCACCACGCACGGATGCGCCGAGAGCCGACCAATCACGTCCTCGCAGGTACGGGTCCACTCGTCGCGGTAGGCCTCGTCCGTGGACCCCAGGCGCGCGTAGCCGCGCTCGGTGTCGTCACGCTGGCTGTGCCACGACTTGCGCACGAGCGTGGGAATGTCGCGCGACCAGCGATCGGACGGCTTGTCGCCGCCGCTGGGCATGTCCTGCAGCACCAGTACGCCCATACGGTCGCAGAGCGCGTAGAAGCGCTGTGGCTCGACCTTGATGTGCTTGCGCACCAGGTTGAAGTCCGACCGCAGCACCGCGCGCAGGTCGAAGGCCATGGCGTCCTCGCAGGGTGCCGTGAGCAGGCCGTCGGGCCAATAGCCCTGGTCAAGCAGGCCGCGCACAAAGATCGGGCGATGGTTGAGGCAGAGACGCATCACGCCCTGCTCGTCGGCCTCCACGCTCACGGTGCGGAAGGCAAAGTAGCTGTCGATCACGTCGTCACCATAGCTGACGTGCAGGTCGTAGAGGTGCGGGTTATCTGGTGACCACAGCTCGAAGTCGTCCACCGCAAGCTGGAGCTCCATCCGCCCGCCCACGCGGCGCGACTGTATGCCCTGGTCGATGAGCGCGCCTCCGTCGCGCAGCTCCACGGAGAGCATGGCGATGCCGCTCGCGCGCACCGACACCAGCACGCTGCCGTCCTCAGGGTCAGCCTCCACGAGCAGGTCTTCCACATGGGTACGTGGCATGACCTCGAGCCAGACCGACTGCCAGATGCCCGACTGCGCGGTGTACCACATGCCGCCGCGCTGCAGGCGCTGCTTGCCACGCAGCTGCGTGCCCGTCTCGCTTGGGTCGTACACGCACAGCTCGATCACGTTGTCCTCGCCGTCGCGCAACAGATGGGTGACATCCGCCTCAAAGGGCAGGTAGGCACCCTCGTGCTCGGCCACCTTGCTGCCATTGACATACACCGAGCAGGCATGGTCCACGCCGTCCAGGTGAAGGACGCACACGCCGCGCGCGGGCAGCTCCGGCGTCGCAAAGCTACGCCGGTACCACAGAAGCTCCGTCGGCTGCAGCTGGCGCCCCACGCCCGAGAGGGACGCCTCGGGCGAGAACGGCACGCGAATCCGCTGGTCAAAGGACTCGGGCGCCGTGGCCGTCTGCCAGTCGGCAGAGGCCGTGGCGCACGGCACGAACGAGCACTCCCACCAGCCGTCGAGCGACTGCCAGCTCTCGCGCGCCATGAGCGGGCGCGGGTTGCTCTCGTACGCGATGGCCTTGTCGCCCAAGGCCTCTCCCCACGGCGTCGTGAGCTCGGCCAGCGTCTCGGGGCCGTGGTCCTTGGGGATGCTCTTGATCACGCGGCGGATGTCGAGGTCCATGGGTGTCCTTTCGGTGGGGTCGGTCGGGGTGCGCCCGTGCTGCGCGGGGCGTTATAGCAGCTCGTCAAGCGTGCTGCCATAGGATGGGAGAAACTCGTCCACAAAGTCGCGCACCTCGGGCATGGTCTGGGCAAGCTCCTCCACACGGGCGCGCGTGCTTGCCTCGGCAGTGCGAAACTCCGCATTGCCCGCCTGTGCCTCGTCTATGCACTTGATGAGCGCCGAGATCTTGTCGGCCGCCTTCACCAGCGCGAGCAGGTAGGCGTCGTCCTCTGAGCCGTTCGTGGAAAAGAGCTCCTCGTAGGCGGGGCGCAGGTCTTGGGGCAGCTTTGCGAGAAGCGTCTGCTCGGCCTCGTGCTCCACCTGCTTGTAGGCATCGCGGATGCTGCTGTCGTGGTACTTGACCGGGGTAGGCATGTCACCGGTGATGATCTCGGACGCGTCGTGATAGAGACCCACCAACGAGGCGCGCCCGGCATCGAGCGAGCGCCCATACCGCACGTTGCCGATGGTGGCCAACGCATGGGCGATCATGGCCACCTCAAGCGAGTGCTCGCTCAGGTTTTCTGGCCTTGAGCTGCGCATAAGCGCCCAGCGATCGATGTGCTTCATGCGCGAGACGATGGCAAAGAAGGTTGACTGCATGGCTCCTCGACTCCGTGTCTTTAGAACGTGCCTTCAATCATGCCACTATGGCGGGACACCAATCGCGGCGACTTTGCGCCAAGCGGGCAAACGATTCCATCCGCTCCCACCAAGCCGACGCGTGCCTCGTGCCGCGGACCAAGCTGAATTGTGCCCCTTTTGGGCCCTGCATGCGACGAGAGTTATATGTGGTAAACTTTGCGCGATTGCCTGGAGATAGGAGCGCACATGTTCAAATCACGTTCCGCCTGGGGCCGCGTCGGCGGCGTTCTCGTGTCGGTCGTGCTCGCCACCTCGCAGGTCTCCCCCACCCTTGCCCTTGCCGCCGCCTCGGTGGACAAGGCCGAGACCGTGCACGTGCAGCTTGACGGCTCTGGCCAGGTGTCAAGCATTCGCGTGGAGGACCTTCTCGCAAACGACGGCGGAGCCCAGCAGATTGCGGACCGCTCCACCCTCACCGGCATCACGGCGGAAGACGAGAAGCAGACCTTTGCCCAGGGTTCGGAAGGTGCCCTCACCTGGACCACCAACGGCGACGCGGTGAGCTACGAGGGCACGAGCGAGGCCACGCCCCCCGTCAAGATGAGCATCACCTACACGCTAGACGGCAAGCAGGTCGACCCGGGCACGCTTGCCGGGGCCACGGGGCACCTGGTGATCCACATCGCGTTTGAGAACAGCTCTGTCAGCCAGACCGCAAACGGCACCGTAAAGACGCCCTTCGTCTGTCTCACGGCAGCCACGCTGGACGGCGACGTCTTCTCGAACGTCGAGGTCAGCAACGGCCGCGTCATCGATGACAAGGGCGGCCTGGCCGTGATCGGCTATGCGATGCCCGGTCTCAAGGACAGCCTCGACCTGAACGAGGACGAGCTCGACCTCGACCTTCCCGAGTTCGTCGAGATCGAGGCGGACGTGAGCGACCTCGTGATGGACCCCATCTATGCCATCGTGACCCCCGAGCTCTTCACTGACCTGGACACGGATGGCCTCGACCTTGGGCTTGACGACCTCGACGAGGGGACGGACGCGCTGAGGGACGCCATGGGTGCGCTCATCGACGGATCCGACACGCTGACCCAGGGCCTCGGGCAGCTCGCCGACGGCAGCGGCCAGCTCGGCGATGGGGTCACCGCGCTTAGGGAGGCACTGGGCCTGCTGCCAAGCGGCGTCAGCGCGCTCACGGAGGGCCTCGGCAATCTCTCTGACGGGCTTTCCGCAGCAAGCGGCTACGCCTCGCAGCTCTCCGGCGGCGCCGCCGACCTCTCCGAGGCGGCAGGGACCGCCAGCGGCTATGCGAGCAGCGCGAGCGACTCCATCGACAACGCAACCTCCTCCGTCAAGGTGCTCAAGGGCGAGGTCGACAAGCTCGACCTCGCACGGGACAAGGAGCTCATCGAGCAGTCCGGCAAGCAGGCGCATGCGGCCCACGACGCGGCAGCCGATGCGGAGACGGCCATCGAGAGCGCCGTGGCGTCAGCGTCGCAGGACCTCAAGACAAAGAGCGAGGCAGCGGCCAACGCCGTCGGCGAGGCGCTTGGGGCCCTCGAGGGTATCCCCGAGGAGGACTTGACCGAAGAGCAGAGGCAGGCCAAGGCAAAGCTCGCGGAGGCGGAGGCAGCCCTCGAGGACGTTGACCTGTCAGTCGACACAAGCGCGCTCGAGGCTGACGTCAAGACGCTTGGTGAGGCTGCCCACACCCTCGACGACAATGCAGGCAGCCTGGACACCGATGCCAAGGGAGTGGACAGCGTCACGAGCGGCGCCGACACCGCGCTGAAGGAGCTCTCCGCCGCAAAGGGGGCAACCGACGGCGCAGCCGGCGTCGTCTCTGGTGTCGCCGACGGCTCGAAGGCGCTAAGCGCACAGCTCGATGCCTTTGCCCAGCAGGTCTCCGGCGCCTCGGCAGGAGCCAGCGCGCTGTCCAAGGGCGTGGCCCCGCTCTCCGAGAACCTCCCGCTGCTTCTCCAGGGCGCAGATGGTCTCGCCACCGGCGCCAACGCCCTCTCCACGGGCCTCTCGGCGGCAGCAAGCGGCTCGGGTCAGCTGACGGACGGCCTCAAGACCTTTGACAACGAGGGCATCTCCGAGCTGGTTGACGCCCTGAACGAGCTCGATGACGGAATGGGCGACATCTCGGACAAGCTTGACGCCCTCCGCGAGGCCGCCGACGGATACGACACCTTTGCCGGCAAGGCCGAGGACCAGACCGGTACCGTGCGCTTCGTCTACAAGACGCCGGCCATCGGCTAGCGGAGCAACCGCGACCCACCCGAAACGCCAGAACGACAGCCAGACGCGAAGACGCCGCAGAGCCCGGGCTTTGCGGCGTCTTCGTCCGTACTCTGCAAAAGCACCCGCTACGAGGCGATCTCCGTCGGCCACACCGCATCCTCGGGCATGGTGCGGTAGTTCGCACAGCACTCCTCCGGGATGCTGCTGTCAGAGGCCATCAGCTCCTCGACCGTCACAAAGCGGTACCCGGCGTTCTGCCATGCCTCGATGATGCGCGGGAGTGCCTCCAGGCTCTGCTCGCGCTCGCCGCCAGCGTCGTGCATCAGGATGATGCTTCCGGGCCTCATGACGCCCGTGCAGTTGGCCACGATGGCGTTCACGCCTGGCTGCTCCCAGTCAAGCGAATCGTGCGACCAGCAGACCGACAGAGTCATGTGGCCCTGCGACTTGAGCCACATGTCGATGTTCAGGGCCCCGTACGGCGCGCGGATCGTCGAGGTGTCGTAGCCACCGACGCTCTTGATGACGGCGAAGGTGTCGTCCAGCTGGGCGAGGAGATCCTCCTGGCCGATGTTCGTCAACAGGGGGTGGTTCCACGAGTGCGAGCAGATCTGGTTGCCCGAGGCACAGTTGCGGCTCACTATGTCGGCGCAGTCCTCCACCTGCTCGCCGATGAGGTTGAAGGTGGCCTTGATGTCGTAGTCATCGAGAATCTGCATGAAGCGCTCGGTGTAGAGGCCAGGGCCATCGTCAAAGGTGAGGGCTACAAGCTTCTCGTTGTCATCGGGATGGACGTTCTGGCACATGATGATGCAGTCCTGACCCTCGGTGACGGTGCCGTCGGCCGTCTCCCCGGAGACGGAACCCGTGCGCACCTCCTTGGTGCCCTCCTTGCCCCACTGGTAGATGTACTGCACGGTACCGGTCTGCTGGAGGTTGGTCTCCTCGGTCCCCTCCTTGACCTGGCGCACCAGCTTTGGCTGTGTCGTGACGACGGTCTCGCTCGTGTACTGCTCGCACGCGTCCGCGCCGTCGGCAAAGGTGATCGAGGCACCCTTGGCCACCGTGGTGGTACCCGCCTCCGCGTAGTTGAGGTCCTGCCCGTCGAGGGTCGCGGCAAACAGGTCTCCGCCACCCTCCTCTAGGACGTTGCCACCCACGGACATGAGGTTGCCTGCCGCAACATCGGGCTTCACGGCCTCGAAGACCGCCTGGACGGTACTGCCCTCGGGCACGTGGGCAATCTCGCCGTTGACGGTCACCTCCACCCGCCTGCCGCCGATGCCCAGACGGGCGATCAATGCGTCTCCGAAGCGCTGCCAGCCAAGGTAGCCTCCCGCCGTGAGCGCGGCCAGGAGCAGCACTGCAAGCAGCGGCTTGAGCGAGCGCCTCTTGCGAGGAGGCGCGGCGGGCACCATCGGCTGGGCCTCCGGGGCAAAGTGGGCTCCCCTGCGGCGTCTGGGTATGTCACTCATGTAGGGATTGCGGTCATCTGCCATGTTTCACCACCAATTACGTACCGTAACCTATGGCCATGGTATCGGATTTGCGCAGGTAGAGTCCTATCAATCACATGAGTGGCACCTTTTGGAAAGAGCTGGAAACAAAGCCTACAGCAGCCCCACGAGCGCCTCCACGTCCTCCATGCGCGTCGCCCAGCTGGTGGCAAAGCGCACGGCGGTATGCGTGTCGTCGACGCGCTCCCAATAGCTGGTCGCCACCACCTTGCGCAGGCTCTCGTAGCGCTCGTTGTCAAGCACCACCAGCACCTGGTTTGTCGTGTTCTCCACCAAGAAGCGGTAGCCCTTCTCCTTGAAGGCCTTGCGCAGCGCGTCCGCGCAGACGATGGCGTTTTGCGCGATGCGCGTGTAGAGGTCGTCGGTGAAGAGCACGTCAAACTGAATGCCCAGCACGCGGCCCTTGGCGAGAAGCGCGCCATGCTGCTTGACCATGGTCACAAAGTGAGCGGGCATGCCGCGGCGCGGGAAGACCACGGCCTCGCCAATAAGCGCCCCCACCTTGGTCCCTCCGATGTAGAAGGCGTCGGTCAGGTGTGCGACGTCGGCAAGCGTGACGTCGTTGCCGGGAGCGACCAGCCCATAGCCCAGCCGCGCGCCGTCGAGGTAGAGCTTGAGGCCGTGATGATCGCACGTCGCGCGCAGGGCCTCGAGCTCGCCTTTGGTGTAGAGCGTCCCATACTCGGTGGGATGCGAGATGTAGACCAGCCCTGGAAAGACCATATGGTCGTGGTTCTCGTCCGCAAAGAAGGTGCTCACGTAGGCATCGAGCTCGCCCGCGTCCATCTTGCCCTCATGCTGCGGCACGGTGAGCACCTTGTGGCCGGTGTACTCGATGGCACCAGCCTCGTGCACGCTCACATGGCCCGTCTCGCACGCCACCACACCCTCGTAGGGAGCGAGCATCGTGTCGATGACCACCTGGTTGGTCTGGGTTCCGCCCGCCAGAAAGAACACGTCCGCACTCGGGTCCGCGCAGGCGGCACGGATCTTGTCGCGCGCGGAGGCGCAGAAGGCGTCATCGCCATAGCCAGGCTCCTGCTGGAGGTTGGTGCGCACAAAGGCGTCGAGCACCGCAGGATGGGCACCCTCGGAGTAGTCGTTGACAAAAGAAAGCATGCGTCTCTCCTCGTGTACGATAGGGATGCAAGACACCTTAACACGACTGGAGGTGGTTCGCGTGAGAGACGATCTGCCCGTCACGCAGGACGAACGCAGGCTCTGGCTGATCCGCTCCCTGCTGGCCGAGCACGAGCAGTATGCGCAGGTCCGCATCCCCGATAGCGCCGACGACCAGCGCGCCTTGCTCCGCGCGCTCCTCAACGTGCGACCTCCGCAGCCGGTTGGCGACGACTTTCTCGCCGTGCAAGACGCCTACCTCAAGGAGCGCACCCGCGAGAAGGGCGTGACGCGCCTGGAGGACCTCACGCCCCTGCAGGAGCACATCTACCTGTGGCGCGGAGACATCACCACGCTCGCGGTGGATGGCATCGTGAACGCTGCCAACAGCCAGATGCTGGGCTGCTTTGCGCCAAACCACGGCTGCATCGACAACGCGATCCACACCTTTGCCGGCGTGCAGCTCCGCCTGGCGTGCGCGCGACTGATGGCGATCCAGGGCCACGAGGAGCGCGCGGGCACGGCAAAGATCACCGAGGGCTACAACCTGCCTGCCGCCCACGTGCTCCACACGGTGGGACCCATCGTGGGCTACCGGGTGACCCCGCGCGACCAGGCCTCGCTCATCTCCTGCTATCGCTCGTGCCTGGAGCTTGCCGAGCGCAACGACCTGCGCTCGCTCGCCTTCTGCTGCATCTCCACCGGAGAGTTCCATTATCCCAACGACCAGGCGGCCCGCATCGCAATCGACGCCGTGCATGACTACCTGCAACAGTCAGACAAGCCCATGGAGGTGGTGTTCAATGTCTTCAAGCCAGTGGATCACGCAATCTACCGGGACCTTCTCGTCGAGCGTTAAGGAGCTGGTCCGCCGCATCGACGAGGCGGACGGTGTGCTCATCGGAGCCGGTGCCGGACTCTCCACCGCCTGCGGCCCAGACTTTGCCTACTCAGGCGAGCGCTTCGAGCGCTACTTTGGCGACTTTCGCCGCCGCTACCACTTTGCCGACATGTACTCCGGCGGGTTCTACCCCTATGCCACGCCGGAGGAGCGCTGGGCCTTTTGGGGCCGCAACGTGTGGTACAACCGCTACGACTGCCCCGTGGGCCAGCCCTACCTAGACCTGCTCGACATCGTGGCTGACAAGGACTACTTCGTGCTGACCACCAACGTCGACCACCAGTTCCAGCGGGCAGGGTTCGACAAGGAGCGGCTGTTCTACACGCAGGGCGACTACGGGCTGTTCCAGTGCTCGAAGCCCTGCCACCAGAAGACCTACGACAACTACGATGCTGTAAAGGCCATGGTCGAGCAACAGCACGACCTGCGCATCCCCAGCGAGCTGATACCGAGGTGCCCGCGCTGCGGAGAGCCCATGAGCATGAACCTGCGCGCGGACGACACCTTCGTGCAGGACGAGGGATGGGACCGCGCATGCGAGCGCTACGTCAGCTGGCGCGAGGAGCATGACGACAAGAAGGTCGTGTACCTGGAGCTGGGCGTGGGAGCCAATACGCCGGCCATCATCAAGTACCCGTTCTGGCGCGTGGTGGCCCAAAACCCGCTGGGCTTCTACGTGCAGATAAACCTCGGCGAGGTGATTGCCCCAGCGCAGATTGCCGACCGGACGATGCTCATCGACGGTGATGCCGCAAAGGTGCTGTCTGTGGTCAGGGGGCTGAGGCGAGGCTAGGGGCTCGTCTCAGCCTCATCACCATCAGGCGTACAGCTCGGGGAGCACCTCCTCGAGCGTTACCGCAATGCCATCCTCGTTGTTGGAGAGGGTCACGATGTCGGCCACGGCCTTGACCTCGTCCACGGCGTTGCCCATGGCGACGCCGATGCCCGCCCACTCGAGCATGGTGCGGTCGTTCTGCGCGTCACCAAAGGCGATGATCTCGGACTGGTCGATCCCAAGCGCCGCAAAGGTCTCGCGCAGGGCACGGCTCTTGTCCACGCCCAGCGGCGTGAACTCGTAGTAGAACGGCGCGGTGAACATGGCGTTGAGCTCGCCCTCAAACGGCGCGAGCATCTCCTGCCAATGCTCCTGCAGGTACTCCGGCTGCCCGGCGTTGAGGATCTTGTTGATGCCCCAGTCGACCGTGGCGGCTAGGTCTGCCTCCTCGCGCACCAGGAAGCTGTTGTTGTGGGCTTCGTACTCCACGATGAGGTACGGTGCCCCGTCGCGCTCGATGGTGAAGTAGGCGTCGTTGGTCAGCATGTAGGGACCGCAGTCGATGCAGGAGGCGACCTCGAAGTTCTTCATGTGCTCCAGCACGCGCTTGCCCTGGTCGACGGTCATGGCCTGCTCGAAGTAGATCTCGCCAGTCTCGTAGTTGAGGGACTTTGCCCCGTTGAAGGCCACAAAAACGCCGCCGTTGTCCTTCATGTCGAGCACGTCGGCAAAGGCGTGCAGGCCCACGTCGGCACGACCGGATGCCAGCACCAGCTTGATGCCGGAGGCCTGAGCGACCTTCAGGGCCTCTGCCGTGCGCGGCGTGATCTTCTTCTCGTCGTTGGTGAGGGTGCCGTCGATGTCGAGCAGGATGGCCTTGATCATTGTCTTCTCCTCCACATGCCAATAACTTGTGCGCTAATGATAAGCATATGACTTATCCGCCCGTTCATGCCCGCTGACTGGCAACCTCGTATGACTTTTGCCGCTGGGCACTATAGTCGTGATGTGATGGGAACTGAGGAACGGAGGGTGACATGGAGGAGTTCTATCTCGACAACGACGGCATCAAGCTGCACGCAAAGCTGGATAGGCCAGAAGGCGTTGAGCGCTGCCCGCTGGCCATCGTGCTGCACGGCCTCACCGGCCACATGGAGGAGGAACACATCGTCGCTGTATCCGCTGGCCTCAACCAGGTAGGCGTGGCAACCCTGCGCGTCGAGCTCTACGGCCACGGCAAGAGCGGCGGCGACTTTGCCGAGCACACGCTCTACAAGTGGATCACCAACGTGCTGGCCGTCATCGACTACGTCAAGACGCTCGATTGGCCCACGGAACTCTACCTGGGAGGTCACTCCCAAGGCGGGCTCACCACGATGCTGGTGGCCGGCATGCGCCCCGACGACCTCAAGGCCATCTTCCCGCTCTCCCCCGCCATCGTCATTGCCGATGGGGCGCGCAGGGGCGAGATGCTTGGCATGACCTTCGACCCCGCCCACATACCCGACCGTTTTGCCTTTGGGCCGGCATCCTTCAATGGCAACTACTTCCGCGTGGCGCAGACGCTCGACGTGGATGGTGCCATCGCGCGCTACCTAGGCCCCGTACTCCTTGTGCACGGAGACCAAGACCAGGCTGTACCTGTGCACTACTCCCTCGAGGCAGCCAAGAAGTACGCCAATGCAGAACTCGTCATCATCGAAAACGACGACCACAACTACCACGCCCACCTCGACCAGGTGGTGGAGGCGGTCCAGCAGTTCATTCAGACTCTGTAACCTCGGGTGGCTAGGCATAACGCATCCGACCGTTACCAAGACACAAGGAGTTTGCCATGACCCCTATGGAAGCAATCGAAGCCCGCATCTCATGCCGCGCCTACGCTGACGAGCCCCTCGACCAGGGCTCCCTCAATGAGCTACGGGCATATACCGAGGAGCTGACCCGTGGCACCGACCTGCGCTTTGTGATCGTTGGCCCTGCCGAGGGTGGCGCACGGCTCAAGCTTGTCAAGCGCATGTTCACGGGCAAGGTGAGCACCTATGCCGCGCTCATTGGTCCTGACGACAACCCCACGCGCGAGAAGGTCGGCTATCTGGGCGAGAAGCTCGTGCTCAAGGCAACGCAGATGGGACTTGGCAGCTGCTGGGTTGCCGGGACCTTCGACCGCGCAAGCGTGAGCGAGCCGCTTGCCGCAGGCGAGGTGCTCCACGACGTGATTCCCCTAGGACACATGCCCGCCAAGCAGCCCTTTGCCCAGAGGGCCATCCGCGCGGGCCTGCGCAAGCGCGACCGCAGGCCCGAAGCCCTCTACCAAGGGTCCGTGCCGCTGGCAGAGGCTCCAGCGTGGATCGCTGCCGGCGTCGACGCCGTCATCAAGGGGCCCTCGGCAGTAAACGAGCAACCCGTGGTCTTTGTCTGGGAGGACGAGCGCCTGACGGCGACCCTGCCCTATGGCAAGCGCAACCTTGAGTACACCGACCTCGGCATCGCCAAGCTGCACTTTGAGATCGCGGCCGAGGCGGCGGGGATGGCCGGCGCCTGGAATGCAGGTGCGCCGGCCACCTTTGTCCCCAGGGGCTAGCCCCTATCCCTCATAACCGGCATCGGCGGTATCTACATCGATGCTGGCCATATGAAAACTCATGTCGCCGACATCTTCGTTCGCTCGGCCCTTGTCTGAGACTTGGCAGCCGTAACGCGTCATCCGATTGGCAGGACCTCGGTCTCAAGAAAGCTGAGGTACTCGTCGGCAAACGCTTGGTCGCGCAGGCAGTACTGCACCAGCAGCTCTGAAACGTCGAGGTACGGCACCAGATCGTCGGCGGTAGCAAGACCCGAGCAGACCATCTCCGCCTCCTCGGTGGCAATCCATGCGCGCACGACGGCAGAGTCTCCCAGGCCAGCGACGGCCGTCTTGCCGCTGCGACAAGCTTTGATGTAGGAGATCCATGCCGCAAGCCCTGTGGCGTCAGCCTCGAAGCGCAGGCCAAAGGGGCCTTCGACGGACGCCGGCACCTCACTGGCACCGACGCTTATCCAGGGCAGACTCGTCTCGTCCAGCTCAAATACCGACACCACACCTGTGGCAGCAGCTGTCCGGCGCGCTCGCGTGATCGCCCTGCGCCGTGCGGCATCGTGGTTGTCGGTCAGGTAGAAGCCACGGCCCAGATCCGAAAGCCCGTGTTTAGCGACACGTCGGGACGCTCGATAGCCATATCCGACCCGTGGTAGAGCCAAAGGTGCTCGGCCGATTGGCCGTACAAAGACGCTCCCATATGTGCCATCACAACTCCTATCTGCGCGGGTGGGGTGGGACAGGTGGGACAGGTGGGTGGGACAGGGGACGTGCCTGGTGTCCCACTTTCTTACAGGAAAGTGGGACACCAGGCACGTCCCCTGTCCCACCCACCTGTCCCACCTGTCCCACGGCCCGCTTCCTCTCCCGTTTCCGCATTCTTTCCGAATTGTTATCAGTCATCAGATTAATGATCATGCCAAGGTGGCACACGCGCCCGTATCATAGGCAGGGAGGAAAACCGTATCGAGAAGGAGCGCTCCATGAACTGCATCACCTTCCAAGATCAGACCTTCGTGCCCGTTGGTGTAAGCTGTGGCCTCGTCGAACTCGACGGCGAGCAGCTCATCCGTGTTGTCAAGCCCGAGGAGAACGTCGAGCCAGACGTCCCCACCTATGCGCGCCTCGTTGATAGCGACTTCCACAACGGCACCATCGAGGTAGACGTGCGGTCGCGCCTCATGCACTGGGCGGACATCGATTGCCGCGGCTTCATCGGCATCGTCTTCCGTGCCTCGGAGGAGAACGACCGCTTTGAGAGCTTCTACGTACGCCCGCGCAACGGTCGCAGCTGCACCGAGCCGCAGCGCCGCATCCACACGATGCAGTACTTCTCCTACCCCGGCTACACCTTTGCCTACTTCCGCGAGCGCGGCATTGCCGACTACGAGGCAAAGGCCGACATCGATCTGGACGAGTGGGTGCACATCAAGGCGGAGATTGACGAAGCAAGCGCCAAGTTCTACGTGGACGACATGAAGACCCCGGCTCTGGTTGTCGACGAGATGTTCGGCGGTGCGGATGCCCACGGCGCCGTCGGCCTCTACGTGGACAACGGCACCGAGGGCAACTTCAAGAACCTACAGGTGAGCTACGCCGACTAAGCTCGCTGCGTGACACACTAACTCCCCGGGAGTTAGTGTGTCACGCAGCACAAAGGTTAGGGCAGACGGTTGCCAGCGGAAAGGTAGACCTCGTACCACTCCTCACGCGACATCTCGAAGTCGCAGGCCGCAGCAGCCTCCGCGACGCGCTCCGGACGCGTGGTGCCCACGATGGCCTGCATCTTGCCAGGATAGCGCAGCACCCAGTTGACCGCCACGGCGGTACGGGTAGTGTCGTGGTCGGCGGCAATGCGGTCGAGCGCCTCGTTGAGCTCGGCGTAGTCGGGGTTGTTGAAGAACACGCCGCCAAAGTAGCCGTGCTGCAGCACCGACCACGCCTGGATGGCCTGGTCGTGGTCATAGGCATACTCGAAGATGCCGTCGTCGCGCATGGGGCTGGCCTCGTTCTGCATGTTCACATTGAAGAAGCTGTCAAAGGCCGGCGTGAAGGCTGCCGAGAGCTGCACCTGGTTGGCCGCAATCGGGAAGGGCAGGTAACGCTGCAGGCGGCGCATCATGGCCACGTTCTGGTTGGAAACGCCAAAGTCGAGCACCTTGCCCTGGTCATACAGCTGCTGGAAGGCGTCGGCGATCTCCTCGGGCACCATCAGGGCATCGGGGCGATGCAGCAGCAGCGAGTCGATGTGGTCGGTCTGCAGGGCACGCAGGCTCTCCTCGACGCTCTCGATGATGTAGTCATGCGAGAAGTCGAAGTAGTTGGCGTCCAGCCGCGGATGCTTGCGGATGCCCAGCTTGGTCTGCAGCCACACGCGGTCGCGCAGACCCGGCGTCAGTGCAAAGGCTGCGCCGATCTTGCCCTCGCTCGGCCCGTAGATGGGAGCCGTGTCCACCGCATTGATGCCCTCATCAAGCGCGGACTCGATAAGCGTGGCAACCTCCTCGGGCGTCTTCTCCCAAATGCGCATGGTGCCAAGGATGACCTCGGACACCTTGGCCTTTTGCTGTCCGTACTCGATGTAGCGCATGGCTCCCCCTCACGTATGTAGCCGAACCCGTGCTTTGCTCGCGCGTCACGCTCGCGGACCCTCCCGTACGCGACGCGCATACCTAGTTCAATTGTGGGTACGATTAGTTTGCATGCAATACGTTTGAGAGGAGCATCTCGTGAACGACACCATCCAGACCCTCAAAACCCGCCGATCCATCCGCACCTTCAATGACAAGCCCGTGGACAAGGCGCTCATCGAGCAGATCATCGATGCCGGGCTTTGGGCGGCAAGCGGCATTGGCAAGCAGGCACCCATCATCGTGGCGGTGACCGATCCCGAGCTGCGCGACCGGCT
Source organism: uncultured Coriobacteriaceae bacterium (assembly GCA_902777325.1). Classification (GTDB taxonomy): domain Bacteria; phylum Actinomycetota; class Coriobacteriia; order Coriobacteriales; family Atopobiaceae; genus UBA1367. The sequence continues at coordinate 172,764 of CACYTH010000003.1, read as the reverse complement.
CTCCGCCATGAACGCGAAGATCATGGGCAAGGACGGCTTTGACCCCTTCTACGGCGGACGCACCGTGCTAGTGGTGCTCTCCGACCGCTCCGTGCCCACCTACCTCTATGACGGAGCGCTGGTGATGGGCAACCTCATGAACGCCGCCGAGTCGCTGGGCGTGGGCTCCATCTGGATCCACCGCGCCAAGGAGGAGTTCGACTCCGACGAGGGCAAGGCCATCCTCGCCGAGCTGGGCGTCGAGGGCGACTACGAGGGCATCGGCCACTGCGTGCTAGGCTACTCCGACAAGCCCGCACCCGCAGGCGCGCCGCGCAAGGACGGGCGCGTCTTCTGGGCCGAGTAGACACGCAACCACCTGCATTTTGCGGCGCAGCGAGCTCAGGCCTGCTGCGCCGCTTTTCACTAGAGGCCAAACGTCAGCTGCTGGCTCGGCTTGAGCAGGCTCCTCTGGTCAGCGAAGCTGATCTCGTCACCGTCCGCAAGGTGTCCAAGCAGCAGCGGGCTTTCAGGATCGTGGTTGAGACGATAGTTCTCCCGCGCCTTCTCGGGACTGCGATTGGCATAGCAATACCGACAACCATTTGGGCAGCTGTCGTAGGCACCGATGTCACGGCTCTCGAAGCAGCCACAGCCCGCCCGCTGGCCCTTGTGCCTGAGCTCCCTGAACTCCACCCCGTTGGCCGCACCGAGCATGGCCAAGGTCGTGCATCCGCTCGCCGCGATGCCATACTGCGGCCAGAGTCCGTTGTTTCCGCAGGTCTGGATAGGTATGCCATGCTCTGCGGCAATATGCCCAAGGCCCGCAGCAAGAGCGTCGCGGTCTGCGAGAGTAATCTCGGCCAGCTCCGGAAAGTTCTGCTCGAGCTTTTTGTAGCGCTCCACGAAGGAGAAGATGCAGCGGTCCACATGGCCGGACAGACGCCCGCAGAGATAGTCGAAGGTCTCGAGGTGGCGCCCGATAGTGTAGGTGTCGCTCAGAAGAACTGGGTCGTAGCGCCAGCAGATGCGCCGCGCGCCGACGATGCGCTCGAGGTCATATAAGGTCTCCACCGAGTCGTCGATGCTCGGCACCAAGGGCTCGATGTCGCGCCCGTAGGCCGTGATGGTGTAATGGAAGTGCGTGTTAAAGCGGCCGGTTATCTCGCCAAGACGCGGAAGCAGCGGGGCGTAGTTCTTGCTGCAGAACTCGACGCAGTCCACGACCGCTGGGTCGAGCTCCAGGCGGCTCACCTTGTGCGGGAAGAGCGGGTTGCGCACAAAGACAAAGCCTTCCGCAAAGCGCCTAAGCAGCCAGGGCGCATACCACTGCGCCGTGTCGGTGCGCGCACCGGTATTGACGATCATGGGCACCCCCTTCTGCGGTTGCGTAACCTCATTCCAAAGAAATAAGCGTTTTCGCCAATTATTATTGAGACAACCTAGCCATATACTGCGTATAACAGGCAACTAAACGTGAGGCATCTCAGTCTATAAGTCTAGGAGGACATTATGCAGTACGAGATTCGCGGCGGTAACTTTCCTGTTGTCATCTGCCAGCTCCAGTCCGGCGAGAGGATGATCACCGAGAAGGGCTCCATGACCTGGATGACCCCCAACATGCAGATGGAAACAAAGGGCGGCGGCGTCGGCAAGATGTTCTCCAAGGCCTTCTCCGGCGAGAGCATGTTCCAGAACATCTACACCGCACAGGGTGGCCCGGGCATGATCACCTTTGGCTCCAGCTTCCCGGGCAAGATCGTCCCCATCACCCTTGAGCGCGGCCAGGAGTGGATCCTGCAGAAGAGCGCCTTCCTCGCCTCCGAGGAGACCGTGAACCTGGATATCTTCTTCAACAAGAAGTTCGGCGCCGGCCTGTTTGGCGGCGAGGGCTTCATCATGCAGCGCCTCTCCGGTCACGGCGTCGCCTTCGCCGAGATCGACGGCGAGCTGATCGAGTACCAGCTCAAGCCCGGCCAGCAGATGATCATCGACACTGGCTATGTCGCAGGCTTCGAGAGCTCCGTCTCCATCGACATCCAGCAGGTCAAGGGCATCAAGAACAAGCTGCTCGGTGGCGAGGGCCTCTTCAACACCGTACTCACCGGCCCCGGCCGCATCTGGCTGCAGACCATGCCGATCCCTGGCGTCGCCGGTGCCATCCAGCCCTACATCGTCACCGCGTAGGCGCACACAAGCGACAGCAACAACCAAACGCAAAGAGGCGGGACAGGCCCAGTCAGGTCTGTCCCGCCTTTTTGGTCCTCAAACCTGCCACCGGGGGTAACCCCTTTGGCAGGTCTGCCAAAGGGGGTTACCCCCGGTGGCAGGTCTCACCCCTCATGTCAGCCCTTGTGCGCGAGCCTCCTCAGGCACAGCGACAGCTCGCCCGTCAGCACGCAGCCATCGTAGTCGGCCACGTCTATCAGCTCGGGAATCGACGCGATGGGCAGGGTCTTGAGCAGCTCCTCGCGCAGCTCGTCCATGTCGGGGAGCAGGTCGCACCACACGAAGATCGCCTGCGGGGCAAGCGTGCAGATGACGTTGGAGAGGTAGCGGGCAACCAGCTCGCGCATGCCGTTCACGCGCCACGCGGCATCGTCAAGCCCCATGCCCAGCGCATAGCCCTGAGCGAGCGGCCCCACATGCCCGGAGCGACCACCGCGGCCGACAAGCGGCTCGCCACCAACCACATAGCCCTGCTCGCCATCGGCAACGCCGATGGCCTGCGCATGAAACACCACGTCATCGTACTTGTCCTGGCTTACGTAGCAGCCCACGGCCGCGGCGCACGCGTTGTAGTCGACGTAGACCTGCGTGTGCCAGATCTCGGCGAGCTTGGCGGCCAGGTCAAAGCGCACCTCCTCGCCGTTGCGGTGGCTGATGACCACGCCGTTGTCCACGATGCCCGGCACGGCAATGCCGATGGCATCGAACTCCGAGGTCTTCCACCCCTCGACGCGCAGCGTGGCTGCCAAGTCCTTGAGGGTGTCGATGGTAAAGCTGCGGCGCACCAGCATGCCCGACAGGGCGAACTCGCCATGGTCGAGCACGAGGTAGCTCAGCGTCGGCTCGTCCTCGCGATGGATGTAGCTCAGGGCAAGCACGCGTTTAGTCTTGTCGTAGTCGCGCGCCGGCATGAGCGTGTCCTCCGATGGAGCGGAGCGAGCGCCGGAGAGCGCGTCAACCACAAGGCGCAGCGCCGCCGCGGCATCATAGGCACCAAAGATCTTGCCCGGAAGCTCGATGACCGGCACGTTGGGAAGGGCCTCGGCCACCTCCTTGCGCTGGTGGCCGACCTGTGGCGCCAGCAGCACCGCAGCATACTGCGCACCGTTCTTCTTGGCCGACTCGATGGGCTGCGCCGTAAAGTCGTAGTCGACACCAAAGCCCTGGGCAAGCTCGTTGAGCTTGTTGGAGAAGAAGGTCGTAGTCACGCCACAGGTGCAGCACAGCAGCACGTGGCGCACCTCGCAATGCGTGACCTCGTCGACCACCTGGGCCATCTCGCCAAACAGGTTCTGGGCACGTACCAGATCCTCCAGCTCGAAGTGGAGGAAGAAGGCGGGCTCGCCATCGAGCACGCGCTCGAGGCGCAGCTCGACGATGGTCGAACCATCGATGTCGTAGAAGTTGACCCAGCCCTTGACGAGGTCGTTCTCCAAAACGATGTTGCCCTTGTCGGTCTCCGAAAGCGTGCAGCCCTCAATCTGCTGCGCCAAAATCCACTGGCGATACGCCTGTGCCAGATCGTTCACGCTCGACTCCTTTGACTCGTCGGCACCTCATTTGCCCTAATGGACCCTTATGCCACCTCGGTTCTGGCGGGTCTAAGTAATCATTCTATCGCGGTACGTTGGCAGAAGGGCATCCCCGAACAGTATCTACGACTTGCTCAACCGCTCGTGGTCGACCGCGCCAAGCGAGCTGGCCGCCGTCAGGATCCCCAGCATCACCGTGGCGACGTTGCCGGCCGAGCAGAAGTTGTCCAGCAGCAGGTCGAGCGCCGTGACCACCGCAATGGCGTCGAGCGGGATGCCGAGGCTCCCGAGCATGATGCCATAGCAGGCGAGCGTGCCGCCTGGCACGGGAGGAATCGCGATCGCATAGAGCAGGCACGTGATGCCCATCCGCACATACCAGAGAGTGTCGGCAGCCACGCCATAGGCCTGCGCGCAGTACAGCATCATGATGATCAGTTGGATGGTGGGCATGGGCTTGCAGAGCACCATGCCCAGGGGAACGCCAAATGACGCCTGTCCCTCGTCGATTCCGAGGTCGTCCTGGCAAATGGAGAGCATCGACCCAAACGCAGCCGAGGAGGACGCGGTGATGCATGCGATGACCATGGCGGGCGAGATCGCGCGCAGGATTCGCACGGGAGGTACCTTGCAGCGCATCGCCACAAAGAGCAGCTGCCCAACCACAAAGACCAACATGGTGCAGGAGATCAAAAGGATGGGGAACCACGAAGCCAGCAGGGCGCCCATGGTGCCCGACCAGGACTGCGAGACCATCATGACCACGATGAACGCGGGCAGGAGTCGGCAGAGCTGCTCCATGAGGAACTGGACGAGCATGTTGAGCTCCTGCAGGAGCTTGCGCACGTGCTCGGTGAGGTCGCCCAGCGCCAGCGCAGCTATTCCTACGGCGACCGAGAGCACCGAGAGCTGCAAGGTGTTGCTCTCCACGATAGGCTCGACAAAGTTGGTGGGAAACATCCCCAAGATGAGGTTCGTTATGCTGAGGAGCGCACCACTCTCCCCCACAGTCGATCCGTACGTCAGCCGATAGATCGGAATGCCTACGACAAGGGCCAGGAGCGCGCCAAAGAGGTTCACCACAAAGTGTCGCCTCATGATCGCCTTGCCACTGCGCCCCAGCGCGACCATGTCGCCGATGCCGGCGATGCCGCAGGCCACCGAGAGAAACACCATGGGACCTGCCACGCCCGCAAGCATCTTGACGTAGATGTCAAAGAGCGGTTTGACGAGACCTGTGAGGATGTACTCGCGCGTAGAGTCAGGCAAAAGGAATCCCGCCCGCGAGAGCGCCAGTCCAAGGACGATGGCGATGGCCGCCTTTAGGGCAGACCCCATCGGAGGCCGGGGGCAGGAGATGGAAATGATGTTGTGCCCGCCACGGTAGGCATACGACGGCCTCAGGCCGGCGGCCTCCATGAGCGAGTGCTCCCAGGCACTCTCGTCGCCCAAAGTGCGCGGGTCAAAGCGCCTGCCCCGCACCTTGACCACGAGGAGCGGCTTGCCAAGGCGGCTGCCCACCACAAGTTGCGCGGGAAAGCCGTCCCCAAAGGTGTCGCGCAGGTTGAGCAGGGCATTCTCGAAGGTCAAGCGAGCCGAGAGCTGGCTGCGCCTATCGAGCTTCGATTTGGCGAGAAACTCCTCGACCGCCTCTGACGCACTATCTATTCCCTCAAGGTCAAGGACGATGTCGGATGTTTTGATGGCCATGGCACCCCTCCCGAAAACAAACATTCCCATTGTATACATGCAAAGCGGGAGTTAGGCTGAGCGCAGACCAACAAACTGCGCAAGCCAGTACGCCTTCGCGCCAAGATGTCGTAGCAACATTGCATGCAACCTTCCTCACCATCACTCGTGGCACAATAGGGCGCGGAACACGGAGGGAAGAGGGAGATCGATGGCACAGAGAAAGACCGGGCCGCTCAGCGGCCAGACCATCCGGCGCACGCTCCATTGGTTCTGGTGGGTCACACGCAAGAAGCCACTTGCGGCGTTCATGGCAGTCTTCACCAGCGTCGCATATACCGCGCTGCTCAACTACGCCAACACCTGGGTCATGGGCCTCATCGTCGACCGCGTGCAGGCGGAGCCAGTGCCTGCCACCCAGGTGTGGGAGGTCTTCGCGCCATACGTAATCGCCCTGCTCGTGGTCAACGCCGTCGGCCAGACCTGCTCGAAGCTGCAGGACTGGTCGGTCATGCAGCTGGAGCTCAACGGCAACTTCCATCTTGCCAGGCTCTGCTTTGACACGCTCTCCAACCAGTCGATGACCTTCCACACCAGCCGCTTTGGCGGCAGCCTCGTGAGCCAGACCAGCCGCTTCATGGGCGGCTACGTGGGCCTGGTGGACGTGGTGGTCTACTCGCTCATCCCCACGCTCGCCTCCATCGTGTGCACCATCGTGCTGCTGTGGCCGGCAAGCCCGCTGTTCGTCTGCATCCTATTTTTGATGCTCACGGTCTACGTGGTAGTTGCCTACACCATGTACCAGCGGATCCTTCCGCTCTCCGCTGCCACCGCCGCGGCGCAGAACAAGCTCTCGGGCGTGCTCTCCGATGCGGTGACCAACATTCTGGCCGTCAAGACCTGTGGCCGCGAGGACTTCGAGCGACAGCTCTTTGACGAGGCTGACCGCGAGGCCATGACCGCCGAGCGCGTGAGCATGAACGCCATGATGCGCCGCGGTGCCATGACGAGCGGGCTCATCACCTTCATCATGTTTGTGACCAGCATCTTCGTGGTGGGCGGTAACGCGTGGTACGGCATCAGCGCCGGCACGCTGGTCATGATGTTCACTTACACCTACAACCTGTCCATGCGCTTCAACTACATCAACTCGATGATGGCGCGCATGAACCGAGCGGTGGGCGACGCGGCCGAGATGACCAAGGTCCTGGACGAGCCGCGGCTGGCGGAGGACGCGCCTGGTGCGCCGGAGCTGGTGGTGAGCGAGGGGGCCGTGGACTTCGAGCACCTGGCCTTCCGCTACGAGGACGCGGCGGAGGGCGACTACGTCTTCCGCGACCTCACGCTCCACGTGCCCGCGGGCCAGCGCGTGGGACTGGTGGGTCGCTCGGGATCGGGCAAGACCACGCTCACCAAGCTGCTGCTCCGCCTCTCCGACGTGCAGGAGGGGCGGGTCCTCGTGGACGGGCAGGACATCTCCGCCTGCGCGCAGCAGTCGCTCAGGCGGCAGGTCGCCTACGTGCCGCAGGAGGCGCTGCTGTTCCACCGCTCCATCCGCGAGAACATCGCCTACGGGCGCCCCGATGCGACGGAGGACGAAGTACGCGAGGCCGCGCGCCTGGCCAACGCGCTCGAGTTCGTGGACCGGCTGCCCCGCGGGCTCGACACCATGGTCGGCGAGCGCGGCGTCAAGCTCTCCGGCGGCCAGCGCCAGCGCGTGGCCATCGCCCGCGCGATACTGGCCGACTGCCCCATCCTGGTGCTCGACGAGGCCACGAGCGCCCTCGACAGCGAGAGCGAGGCGCTCGTGCAGGGCGCGCTCGAGAACCTCATGCGCGGCCGCACCTCGATCGTCGTCGCCCACCGCCTCTCCACCGTGGCCGCCCTCGACCGCATCGTGGTGCTGGATGAGGGCCAGATCGTGGAGGACGGCACCCACGCCGAGCTCAGCCGGGCGGGCGGCACCTACGAGTCCCTCTGGGACCGCCAGACCGGCGCCTTCCTCGAGGCGGAGTGACTTCTAATAGCCGAATAATCGAACCAAGCACAAGGGTGACAGGAAGACGATTCGTCGTCCCGTCACCCTCGTAACTCGTTCTGCGCGCCTTGGCGCTAGCCATTCCATGCGTTAGTGCGCGCGCAACCCGGCAACGTGATGTGCAGGTTGCGGCAAATCGTTTCACGGGATAGCAATCACCTAGCTAGACCAAGTCCTCCCCGTTGCTCGCGATGCAGCGCTGGTACCAGAAAAACGAGTCCTTGCGGTAGCGGTCGAAGCTGCCCTCGCCGTGGTCGCCGGCGTCTACGTACACCACGCCGTAGCGCTTGATCATCTCACCCGTACTGGCTGCCACAAGGTCGGTGATGCCCCAGGGCGTGTAGCCGATGAGCTCGACGCCGTCGTCGATGGCCTCCGCCATCTGCTCCACGTGCGCCCGCATGTAGGCGATGCGGTAGGGGTCATGCACACTGCCATCCGCCTCGAGCACGTCGTCCTGGCCAAGTCCGTTCTCCACCACCATAATCGGCACCTGATAGCGGTCGTAGATCTCGCCCAGGTAGTAGCGCAGGCCGGCGGGGTCGATCTGCCAGCCCCAGTCGCTCGTCTCAAGATAGGGATTGGCCGCACCAAAGATGAGGTTGCCCGCGGTCTCCTCCGCGCCTTCGTGCGTGGTCACGCAACCGGTGGAGTAGTAGCTAAAGGTGAAGAAGTCAACCGTACCGGCGGCAAGCGCCTCGGCGTCACCCTCGGCCCAGTCGATCTGAATGCCCTCCTCGCGCCAGAAGCGCTTGGCGCTCGCGGGGTAGGCGCCGCGCACCTGCACGTCGCCCGCGTACCAGAACACGCGCTGGCGCGCCTGCTGCGCCAAAACCTGGTCGGCCGGGTCGCAGGTGAGCGGATACTGGCAGATGCCCGCGATCATGCAGCCCAGCTGGTAGCTCGGGTCAATCTTGCGCGCCAGCCGGACGGCCTTTGCACTGGCCACAAGCATGTGATGCAGGGCACTGAACTGCCTGGATTTGGCCTCTGCGGTCCATACGGGGCGCTGGGTGCTACCGTCCGTCACGCCTGCGTCCATGCTGGTGCCGCACGACTGGATGCCACCCGCCAGGTAGCCCGACCCCTCCAGCGAGACCGCCTGGATCTCATTGAACGTGAGCCAGTAGCGGACGAGCCCCTTGTACTCGGCAAAGAGCGTCTCGGCGTAGCGCACGTACAGGTCGATGAGCTCGCGGCTTGCCCAGCCGTCGTAGCGCTCGGAGAGGCTGTAGGGCAGCTCGTAGTGACTGATGGTCACCAGAGGCTCGATGCCATGGGCCTTGAGCTCCTGAAAGACGCTGCGATAGAACTCCAGCCCCTCACGGTTGGGCTCCGCGTCGTCGCCGTTGGGGAAGATGCGGCTCCAGGCGATGGACATGCGGAACATCCTCATGCCCATCTCGGCATAGAGGGCGATGTCCTCGCGCCAGCGATTGTAGAAGTCGGTGGCCTTGTGCGAGGGATAGAACTCCCCCTCCTCGATGGTCGGCGTGAAGCGGCGCGCCTATGAGCGCGAGCCCAGCGTCAGGTGGTCAGCGGTGGACTCTCCCTTCCCTCCCTGGTCCCAACCGCCCTCAAACTGGTTGGCGCACGTCGCGCCGCCCCAAAAGAAGTCCTTCGGAAATGCCTTCATGGTTTTGCCCTCCCTTGCGTCGACTGGCTCAATTGTACGTGCGGGATGGATGGCTGGTGCGGTCGAGCGCCTTCGGATACAGGCCACCCAGCATATGCGTGATGCGCTATCGTGTACTGGCGCTTCTCAAGCAAACACGATCGAAGGAGTCTCCTGCCGTGAAGTCCTTCTCAACCAAATATCCCATCGTCTTTGGGTTCGTCCTCTTCTTTGTCGCAATCTTCGCTGCCGCTGTCCCTGCCGCCGTCATCGGCGGCGGAGCGATTCCCGCCGATGTCGCCGGAGCCATCGGGCGCATCCTCGTGGGACTCGTCCTCATCGTGGTGTTTCACTCGTGCTTTCACTGGAATAGGTCCTTCTCAGCGCTGAGCCTCGCGCTCCCAGTTATTGTCATCGTGGCGTGGAACGTCATATACCACCTCATATCGGGTTGTGGCTTCGTCTCTCCCAGCCTCTTGCCGAACGCCGTCCTGTGCGCCTTTGCCCCAGGAATCTTCGAGGAGGTCATCTTCCGTGGCATCCTGATTGACCGACTGCAGAAGAGCGGCGAGGGACCACGGTACGTGCTCATCGCATCCGCCCTGGTCTTTGGCGTGATTCACCTCACCAACGCAGTGGGCATGGACCTTCCCAGCCTGCTCGTCCAAGCACTATACTCGACCGTCATCGGCCTGTTCCTCGGTGCCATCTATCTCAGGAGCAACGACATCGCGACCGTCATCCTCGCACACACCGCGATCGACTTCTCCAACCAGATATTTGCCACGCAGCCCGCAAGCGCGAGCATCCCCATGATCCTCGTCTTCGTCGCGGTGCTCGTCGCCCTGCTCGCCTACTCGCTCTGGCTCATGCGAAACGTCCCGCAAGGGAAACAGGAGGACAGGTAGCTGTTCTCCTTAAGAAGGCGATAGCAAGGAAAACGAGACGGGTACCTGTCCCCCGTTCCCCGCTACAGATAGCGATCGAGGGCTCGGTCGACCTTGGGTTGCCTGCGCGGCTTTGGGTCGCTTATGAGCTGTCCGCGGCACATCACATAGCGGAGGCTGCGCAGACGCGTGAGGTCGTCCAGCAGGTTGCCCTCGCACACGATAAGGTCCGCGGACTTGCCAGCCTCGAGGCTGCCGGTCTCCTGCGCAAGCCCCAAGATCCTCGCGTTGACCATCGTGGCCGTATGCAGCGCAAACGAGGGGCTCACCTCGCAGTACTTGGCAAAGTAGTAGATCTCGCGCCACATGTCGTAGTGAGTGATAAAGGGACAGCCGCTGTCCGTACCCAGGCCAACGGGAATGCCGGCTGCCAGGCAGGCCTTGGCGCACTCGATGATGCCGTCCATCACAACCTTGCCGTTGGCCTTGGCGACCTCCGGCGCATGGCTCTCGCTCGTGGACATGATGGCGTAGGGCAGCGCCGGGCTGATGGTGCAGACGTCGACCGCATCGTTCGAGCGGAAGAGCTCGAGAATCTCCTCGTCTGGCTTGGCACCATGCTCGATGCTGTCCACGCCGTTCTCCAGCGCCACGCGCACGCCTTCGGGGCTCTCCACATGCGCGCACACGTTAAAGCCCAGCTTGTGGGCCTGGTCACAGGCCGCACGCACCACCTCGGGCGGCATGCGCAGCACACCGGGCTCCCCCTCCTCGCTCGCGTCCATCACGCCGCCGGTAATCATGAGCTTAATCCAGTCGGGGTTGGTCTCGGCAATCTGGCGCACGTGGGCAGCCGCCTCCTCGGGCGAGGAGGCCTCGGTGGCAAGAGACCCGGCAAAGTGGCCACCCGGCACGCTCACGCCCGTGTTGCACACCAGCATGCGCGGACCGAGCGCCTTGCCGGCATTCACCTGGTCGCGGATGCGCGCATCGTGATCCATCACGCCGCCCACCGTGCGCAGCGTGGTCACGCCAGAGAGCAGCTGGTTGCGTGCCGAGCCCTTCTCCATGCTCATGAAGTAGGCCAGCGCAGGCGGCACCTTGGAGAGCGTGTCAAAGAGTCGTTTGTAGTCGACCGGCTTGGCGTTGGCCTTTGGCGGCTTGCCCGTGGCCGGGAGGTGCGCATGCAGGTTGATGAGGCCGGGCAGCACGTAGGCACCGGCAAGGTCGATGATCTCGTGACCAACGAGGTCCGCCGTGGAAAGCTCACCCACCGCAACCAAGCGGTCGCCCTCGACGATCACAGCCCATCCGTCATGCACGGCCATCTGGCCGCCCTCGTCGAGCGTTCCGTCCAGCACATGCCCATTTACCAGCGCATAGCTCATGTGTGCCTCCTCAATCCCTTTGATATGACCATGATAATTCCAGCTCGCTAGCCATGAGACACCATTGCAGCCAGACGGCCGATGGCGCGCTCGCGACATGACGTACGCGCCGTCGCCTTCATGCAGAGGAATTTCGAAAAAAACTTGAGACGGAATAGCGGTCGGCCCCGTACTAATGGGTGAAAAGAGAGAGCGACAAGAAGAGGAGGCCAGCAATGCCCCGCACGAACGCCAAGAACGCCCTGATCCAGCTCGACATCACCCTCGTTGGCTTCATCGCGACCTTCACCATCCTTGGCAGCATGCTCGCCAACGTCGCGTAGCCGAAACCGCCACCTAAGGCTGCAACCATAGACCAACCCCGCGAGGGCCCCGCGTGCAGGCAGGGCCCTCGTCCCTTTTAATACGAATCGCGAACAATCCCCCATTTTCGGTATTCGATTGCGGGCTCCACATATAATCAGAACCTGGCCGTGTTCTCGACCACAACGGAGATGCCATGGAGTGGAGCTACAGGGATGTTCGAAGCAATGCCTTGCTCACCACGTTTCATCGTGGCTGGCGCGCGTGGCTCAAGCTCGTGGCCGTCTGCTCCATTTTTGCCTTCATCGGATCAACTAACTCCTCGCAGGCCTCGTTCATCGACGGCATCGACCACCTCATCGGTAGCGGGACGCCCCTGCAGCCCCAAAACGCAAAGGTCCTCATCAGCTATCTTTCCCGCCTGCCCATCTTGAGCGAACTGCTTGTGGCCCATCCGGACCTTGGACAGCACATCATCAATAGCATCACCGAGCACACCTCGTGGCTCGTCCACATCTTCGCCTTGAACCCCCGTTACTTTGCCGATAATCCCGAGGAAGTGGCTGTCGTCGTTGCCGTCGTGGCAGTTATCAGCTCTCTTCTGCGCTTCTGCGTCCTCAACGTCATCGCCCTTGGCCAATATCGCTTCATCATGGAGTCGCGCTTCTCGCGCGACGTGGCATGGCGGCGCATGCTCGCACCGTTTCACCTCCACACGCTGCTCAACATGATCAGGGTGATGGTTTGCTATCATGCGGCGCTTCTGCTGTGGTGGCCCACCATCGTCGGCGGCATCTACAAGAGCCTCCAGTATCGGATGGTGCCCTACCTGCTTGCGGAGAACCCCGAGATCGGGTGGCGAGATGCCAGGCGGCTCTCCATACGCATGACCGACGGCTACAAGTGGAAGATGCTGCTCACGGAGCTGAGCTTTATCTATATCGTGCTGCTACGTGCGATTCCCGTGATTGGCCTGGCCGTGGAAGTTCCCCTCTTTGAGGTGTTGCAGACGGAGTTCTACTTCACGCTGCGCTCCAATCCAGCCCTCGAAGACGGCTCGCTGGCATCGCGCGCCTTTGTCGAGCGTGCCTTCGACGGGGAGCCCTATGCGTGCCTGCGGCAGGACCAGCAGGCTGCCATCGATGCAAACCAGCCCGTCTATCTGCTCAAAGACCTTGATGTCAGATCACGCCGCGCCCAGAGGGGGCCGTTGCCCTACTCCGTGATTGACCTCATCTACATGTTCTTTGTCTTCTGCTTTGTCGGTTGGGTCTGGGAAGTGTCCCTGCACCTCTTCCAGGCGCACGAGTTCGTCAATCGCGGCACCCTTTATGGCCCGTGGATTCCCATCTACGGCTTTGGCGGCGCAGGCATCATTGTCCTGCTCGATCGCTACAGGGAGAGCCCCACGAGGCTCTTTGTCATGACCGTCAGTCTGTGCGCCGTCCTCGAATATCTGACCAGTTTCATTCTGGATTTCATGTTCAACTCCTCGTACTGGGACTACAGCGACATGATGTTCAACCTCAATGGCCGCATTTGCCTGGCAGGCTTACTCGCCTTTGGCCTCGGCGGGCTTCTTGCTACATACGTAGCTGCCCCCGCCATCAGTCGTGGCGTAGGCAAGCTGCCTCCGCGTGTTCGTAACGTCGGGGCGATGGCATTGACCCTCACCTTCCTCGCCGACTATGCCTATTGCATGGTCAACGGCTTCAACTCTGGGGCTGGCGTGGGAGAGGACCTCTAGGAGACTTACGACGGGAGACCCCATGCAAGAGATGATCGACATCTACGACCGCAATCGCCAGCTCACCGGAATCACCATCCCGCGGGAGGGCGCGTTTCTCTCCGAGGGCCAGTACATGCTGTACGTGCTCGCGCTCATCGAGGACACACAGGGACGGCTGCTCATCACGCAGCGCTCGCTGGACAAGCACTGGGGCGCCGGCTGGTGGGAGGTCACCGGTGGCGGCGTGCGCGCTGGCGAGAGTTCGCTTGAGGCCCTTTGGCGAGAGGTGCCCGAGGAGGTGGGTCTTGACCTGGGGCAGATTGAGGTCGAGCCGGTGTACAGCTACGAGAACGTCGATCTTAAGCGCGGCGACAACTACTTTGTGGACATCTACCACGTGCGCCTGGACTTTGCGCCGGAGGACGTGTCGCTGGTAGATGGTGAGGCGATCAGCTTCCGACTCGCAACCTGGGATGAGATCACCGAGCTCGCAGAGAGTGGAACCTTCCTGCACTACGAGCGCCTGCGTCAGGCGCTCACCGCAGACGGCACCCTCTGATCCCCGGCGGTCGTCATATCCAAATTGCATTGCACAAGATACGAAGCGGGCATTTTAACGGCCCAAGCTTAGGCCATATGATGGTGACGACCACTCCAGGAAAGGATCATCATGGCCGCTCTCACCACCCTTCTGCCCGTCTTCTTCATGCTCGCGCTCGGCTGGGCGTCGCACCAGTTTGGATGGGTCTCCCCTGAGAGCAAGGCTGGCGCCAACTCCGTCATCTTCGACCTGCTCTTCCCCATCATGATCTTCAACCTGATGGCGAGCGCCGACCTCGACATGGGCGTCATGCCCATCGTCGGCTACGTGTTTGTCATGTACCTGCTGGCCATGCTGGTGGTCGGACCGCTCACGGCACGCTTCACTGGCCCCGAGCGTGCGCACTTCTCCAAGTACCTGCTCTCCACGCATGAGGGCGGCAACGTGGCACTGCCCCTCTACCTCTCCATCGTGGGGGCCTCGTCCAACACCGTCATCTTCGACCTTGCAGGCACCTTTACCTGCTTTGTCGTCATCCCCATCATGATCGCCCGCGAGTCCGCCAAGGGCACGAGCGCAGCCGACATCGTCCGCGGCATCGTGACAAGCCCCTTCATCATCGCAGTCGTGGCGGGTCTCATCCTCAACCTCACGGGGCTCTACGGGCTCATCCTCGCCTCGCCCTTCGGAAGCGCCTGGTCGGCCACCATCTCCATGGTGACCAGCCCCATCGTGGGACTCATCCTCTTCTGCCTGGGCTACGACCTCACCGTGGACAAGGACAGCCTCGCGCCCATCCTGCGCCTTGGTGCCGTGCGTCTTGCGTGGTCGCTGCTCATCGTGCTGGGCTTCTTCCTGCTCTTTAATGCGCGTATGGCCGACCACGAGTTCCTGATGGCCGTGCTCATCTACTTCGCCTGCCCCACCGGCTTTGGCATGACGCCGCTCCTGTACCCGCTCTACAAGGACAATCGCGAGGCTGGCTTCACCTCTGCCTTCATGTCGCTCTACATCGTGGTGACGCTCATCGCCTATACGCTGGTGGTGCTCCTCGTCGCGTAGCTGCGGCACCGGCGCCAGCTACAGGTCCAGGCACACGGGACGGCGGACAAACACCTGCTCGAGGACCTGCTTGCTGCACTGGATGACCGTACCCGCGCGGTAGCGCGCGTCATCGAGCCCAATGCGACCCACGACCAGCTGGCAGAGGGTCTCCTCGGTGACGGAGAGATCCGCACCATCCTCGGTCTTCTCGACGGCTGTGGCCTTGCCCGCCCCAAACGACACGCGATAGCGGCCGTCGTTCTCGGGCATGAAGGAGTCCTCGACCTCCACCACATAGGAGCTAGAGCCTGCGGGGTGCGGCATCTTCTGCAGCATGCCCG
The DNA here is from genome assembly GCA_902777325.1 of uncultured Coriobacteriaceae bacterium. Taxonomy (GTDB): domain Bacteria; phylum Actinomycetota; class Coriobacteriia; order Coriobacteriales; family Atopobiaceae; genus UBA1367. The sequence goes on along the minus strand of CACYTH010000003.1, from coordinate 157,449 downwards.
GCACGTCCAGAAGGCGCGCCATAACGTGTCCGCCCACCGTACGCTCGGCCTGGTCGCAATCGGGGATGAGCGTGCCCAGGTCGATGTCGTCCATGAGCTCGAACGTGACGTGCGTCGCCTTTGCCCGCATGCGGTAGAGAAACCCGAGCACCGCGCGGAAGACCTCAGGACTGTCGTAGACGAGGTCGCTCACCTTGAGCTCTCCCACGAAGGGCCCCTTTTCGCCAGTCACAAAGATGAAGGTCACGTAGGCATGGGCGCGGCCGGCCTCGTCCCACAGCACGTAGGTGTAGCGCATGCTGTCACGGTGGAAGAAGTCACGCTCACCCCATTCGCCATTACCTGCGTATGTCCATGCGGCATCGCCACGCAACTCAGCCAGGTTGCGAGCGGCAGCAAAGTCGTCGTAGAGGCGCCGGATGATGGCCGCGTCACGCTCGCTGCTCACGCGCGTGACCGTATAGTCACACACGAACGCCCCCAGCTGGTCGATGGGCACGCGCTGCGTCATCCTACGCGCCGCCAGCTCGAAGCCGAACTTGCGATAGAACGAGAACGAGAACGGGATGAGCACCGCCATCTGATCGCCGCGCTGCTTGAAGTGGCGCAGGATCTCCGCCATGAGCGTGCGCACGTTGCCACCGCCACGCCCCTCAGGGAGCGACCCCACCATGTGGACCTCGCCAACAGGGATCGCCTGACCACCAAAGGCCAGCTGGTGGCGGAGGGTCGAGATGCTGCAAACGAGCTTGTCGGCATCGTCGAAGATGCCCCAGCTCTCCTCAGGGACAGGTGCCGTGCCCGCCGCCTGGGACTCCGCCTTCTCGCGCGCCTCCTTCTCATCCCATGGGTGCAAAAACGCCGTGGCAAGCACACGCTCGCTCTCAAAGAGCTCGTCGGCGGTCGTCAACCTCTGGATGCGCATGGTCCCTCCTCATGTATGCGGCCTCCAACCACCTTAGCATGTGACAGGTGTGGCAATGGCGTTCGTAGGGGCAGACCAGTCAACCACGGAACTATGACATCATCGGGTAACGCTTGCCTTTACATTTCTCTGATTCTATAGTGGCAGCGAATATCGAAATCCGAGCTCGAGGAGGTGCTCCATGGATGCTAATGCCGACAAACCTTGCATAGTAAACCGCACCATGGGGACCGATTCCATCGGATAGCTGTCTCTCGCCCTCTTTCGTGCACTACCTCGCGAGAATAACCCACTGACAACCGAGCCCCCATGGCGTCTGAAGCACCATGTCGCCCACCTTGGAGCATTTCGCGGCGAACCAAAGGAGGCTCACCATGACCAAAGTAACCAAGCGCACCATCCGTCGCAACAACCCGACCGGCGTGATGGAGCAGACGTGGCTCTCGTACATCGCCACCCTCGACACCCCGGGCGTTTACGACGAGCTCCATACCAGGCGCAATGGCCTGACACCTGACGAGGTCGAGGCGTCGCGCGAGAATCATGGTGCCAACCAGATGGCACGGGCCGAGCGAGTGCCGGCGCCGCTGCGCTTTCTGCAGGCCTTTGGGGATCCCTTCGTCCTCATCCTCCTGGCGCTGGGCGTGGTATCCCTCGCCACCGACGTCATCTTTGCGGCGCCGGGCACCAAAGATCCAGCGACTCCCCTGCTGATTGCCGCCATGGCCCTGGTGTCCGTCATCCTGCGCTTCGTGCAGGAGACGCGTGGAGCCGATGCGGCCGCGGCCCTTGCGGAGAGCATCGAGACCACCTGCTGCGTGGAGCGTGCAGGCACGGGACGTACCGAGATTCCGCTCGACGAGGTGGTGGTGGGCGACATCGTCCACCTTGCAGCTGGCGACATCGTGCCCGCCGACCTGCGTATCGTCGCAGCCCGAGACCTGTTTGTGGGCCAGTCGGCACTCACGGGAGAGTCTGACGCCATCGAAAAGGCTCCCGCTCCGACCGACGGTCTTCTCCCGCCACTCGAGGCAGCGAACCTCGCGTTTCTCGGTACCACGGTCATCTCGGGAACGGGAATCGGCGTGGCCGTGCGCGTAGGCGAGCAGACCGAGCTGGGCAGCATCGCCGCACGGCTGGACGCCTCCGGCAAGCAGACCGCCTACGACCGTGGCATTCGCGACGTGTCCCTGCTGCTTGTCCGTCTGATGGTCATCGTGGTACCCATCGTCTTTGTCATCAACGTGCTGACAAAGGGTGACTGGCTCAGCGCGCTGCTGTTCTCGCTCTCGGTCGCCGTCGGACTGACGCCCGAGATGTTGCCAATGATCGTAACCACATGCCTGGCCAAGGGCGCCGTCGACCTCAGCCACAGCAAGGTGGTGGTCAAGCGCCTGGACGCGATCCAGAATCTTGGGTCCATCGACGTGCTGTGCTGCGACAAGACCGGGACGCTGACCGAGGACCGCGTGGTGCTGGAGCGTCATCTTGACGTCACCGGCCACGAGGACATGCGGGTGCTGCGCCACGCCTTCCTCAACAGCCACTTTGAGACCGGCATGCTCAACCTCATCGACACGGCCATCATCAAATGCGCGCACGACGAGACCGGCCTGGATGACAAGGCTCTCGTCGCGGACAACTTCTTGGTGGACGAGCTGCCCTTTGACTACGAGCGCCGTCGGGTGAGCGTGGTCGTGGGTGACGAGGTCGGCCACACGCGCATGATCACCAAAGGAGCGCTCGAGGAGATACTCTCCATCTGCAGCAGCGTAGAGCTCGCAGGCAAGACGATCCCGCTCACCCGCGAGATCGAGTCTGAGGTGCTCGAGCGTGCGCACGACCTGTCCGACGACGGCATGCGCGTTCTGGGCGTCGCATGCAAGGATGACCCTGCTGGCGTAAGTAACCTGACCGTCGAGCACGAGCGCGAGATGACCCTCATCGGATACCTGGCCTTTCTCGATCCGCCCAAGCAGGATGCCAGCCAGGCCATCGAGGCACTGGCGTCACATGGCGTTGCCACCAAGGTTCTCACGGGCGATTCCGCACGCGTTGCCAGCCATGTCTGCGACGAGCTTGGCCTTGGCACGGGTGAGGTGCTCGAGGGCTCTCAGGTCGAGGGGCTCTCCGACGAGACGCTGCGCGCCAAGGTCGAGGGGACGGTGCTGTTTGCCAAGCTCTCACCCGACCAGAAGGCCCGCGTCGTGGCCGCCCTGCAGCACAACGGGCACGTCGTCGGGTTCATGGGTGACGGCGTCAACGACGCGGCAGCCATGCGTCAGGCCGACTGCGGCGTGAGCGTTGACACGGGCGCCGACGTGGCTAAGGAAGCTGCCGACATCATCCTGCTGGAGAAGGACCTGATGGTCCTCGAGCGCGGCGTCGAGGGCGGCCGCCGCACCTTTGCCAACATGAACAAGTACGTCAAGATGACGGCGAGCTCCAACTTCGGCAACGTCTTTAGCGTGCTGGTCGCGAGCGCCTTCCTCCCCTTCCTGCCCATGACCGCCGTGCAGCTGCTGTTCCTCAACTTCGTATATGACCTCACCTGCATCGCCATGCCGTGGGACGCGGTGGACGAGGACGCGCTGCGCAAGCCTCGCGCCTGGGACTCCAGCTCAATCTCGTCGTTCATGCGCTGGTTCGGGCCCATCAGCTCGGTGTTTGACATCGCCACGTTTCTGGTGCTGTTCATGGTGGTCTGCCCGATGGTCTGCGGTGGCACCTGGGCGCAGCAGGATGCGGCGGGGCAGCTTGCCTTTGCCGCCACCTTCCAAGCCGGATGGCTCTTGGAAAGCATGGTCACGCAGGTGCTTGCCGTGCATCTGCTGCGCACCGAGCTGCGCCCCTTTGTCGAGAGCCACGCGAGCTGGCAGATCGGCGTGCTGGGAGTCGCCGGCATCATCACGGCTGGAGCCATGTGCTGCACGCGCCTTGGGTACGTGATCGACCTGTCCGTACTTCCCGCGGTTGCCGTCATCATGGTTGCCCTGATTGCGCTTGCATACGGTGCATCCGTGCTTGTGGTGCGCCGCGTCTACGTCAGGCGTCACGGAAGCCTTCTCTAGCCACGAGGGCCGCAGCCACACAGGGCGGGGCTCGACGCAATCGGTCGATCGGGCTCCCGCTACGCCGCACCCGTGCCGCGCGCGTAGAGCACCTCGTCGTCGAAGGCGGGGAAGGTGCAGACAGAGGTCATGACCATGTCAGCATCGTTTTCGACGGCGGTTACAAAAGCGCCGAGGCCCTCGTTCTCCAGCCGCTCCAGCGTGATGGGAATCGCCTTGTGGAAGTCGCTGCCGTCACCGGCGCCGGGAAAGTGCTTGAAGCAAGTGACGACACCAGTCTTGCCCCCGCCCTGAGTAACCTCCCCGTCGCACAAAGTCAAGACAGGACTCTGCAAAACTGCTCACAACTGCCTTATTGTGAGCAAACCACCTCTTCTCAACTGCCTTTTTATGGCAGAACTGCTCACAACACACGAGGTTGTGAGCAGTTCCGATTCGGAACACATCAGACGAGGCTAGGGTACCCAACGCAACAGGCATTGAACCGATGACTGTGGCGTGGGTCGTGGAGCGCGGGTCGACCAGAGCGGCAGGATTTACGCGTTTTGGCAATCGATTTCCAGGATGGTCCGCACCACTCGTTTCTCGGTATTTTCTTGGTACTTGCTGCAGCTCATTTACCTGCGATTTTCCGAGACCAGCTTTATCCGTGACGCACGTGCCGCGGACATCGGACAGCCCGATTGCCAAAACGCGTAAATCCTGCCACTCTGGTTGTCACCCGCTTACACGATCAATACGGCTGACCGCTACCAATGTTGCCGACACGCTTAAATCATACCAATACTGCATCACTAATGATTTTTGATAGGCATTAGACATGCCTTCTCTAAGCTGCTTGAATGAAATCAGAGGAAACCAGACGGAGGGGCAGCAAGATGCAGACAAGGACTTTGGGTACCAGCGGGTTTGAGATCAGTGCAGTGGGTTACGGCTGCATGGGACTCTCGCATGCCCACGGCTACGCCATGGAGCACGATGACGCCGTGCGCGTTGTGCGCGAGGCAGTGGATGCCGGCTACACCTACTTCGACACGTCAGGCATGTACACGGGCGTCACCCGCGCTGGTAACGACGCCAACAACGAGCTCGTGGTGGGCGAGGCGCTGGAGCCCGTGCGCGACCAGGTGACCATCGCCACCAAGTTCGGCGTCAAGATTGGCCCGGGCCACACCTTCGTCTACGACTCCTCCGAAGCCGTCATTCGTAAGACTGTGGAGACGAGCCTGCGCCAGCTGCGCACCGATCATCTGGACATCCTCTACCAGGCGCGTCGCGACGAGCGCGTGAGTCCGGAGGAGCTGGCCGGAGTCGTGGGCGAGCTCATGAAGGAAGGCAAGGTACTCGCCTGGGGCATCTCCGAGGTCACCGATCCAGACTACCTGCGCCGCGCGCATGCCGTCACGCCCGTCGCGGTCATCCAGAACAAGCTCAACATGGCCAACCGCGACACCGAGAAGCTCTTCCCCGTGCTCGAGGAGCTCGGCATCGCCGCCACCACCTACACCCCGCTCATGAAGGGCTTCCTCACCGCACCGGCGGACATCAAGCACCTCATGCGCGAGGGCGACGACTTCCGTCGCTTCATTCCGCAGTACTCGGAGAGGGGCGTGGCCGAGGCGGCACCGCTCTACGCCCTGCTGGAGGAGTACTCCCAGAAGCACGAGTGCACCTGGACTCAGCTCTGCCTCGCCTGGATCCTCAACAAGCGCCCGTACCTCGTACCCATCCCCGGCACCACCAACCCCGCCCGCATGCGCGAGAACCTCGCGGCTGCCGACATCATCCTCACGCCCGACGAGATGGCCGACATTGAAGCGCGCCTCGACGAGATGCATCCCGAGAGGTTTGGCCAGCAGTAACAAAAAGCTCAAAGCGACCGAATGGCGGCGACCCCACGGCACTGTGGGGTCGCCGCCTTCAATAATCTGCCACGCCGCCCGAACGGAATAGCAGTTTCTACCCCTCCAGCTGGGCGCGCATCGCGTCGAGGAACACGCGGCTGGCCTCGCTGAAGGTGCGGTGGCGCTTCCAGGCAAAGACGGAGCCCGTCTCAAGCCGCGGCTCAAAGGGACGAAAGGCCAGTTCGTCACCATCGTAACCACCGATGCCTTGGAACGTGACAGCCAGTGCGTCGCCGGCCGCCACCATCGCCCCGGCGTTGCGCACGAGGTCGAGCGTTCCCACCTGCTTGGTATGGCCACGGTAGTGGCCCAGCCAGTTGCGCAGGGGATTGGTCTCGTGAGAAAGGCTCACCTGCTGACGGCTGAAGTAGGCCGAGCGCTTGGCGAGCTGTGCCGGGGTGATGCCCGTCTCATCGGCTAGCGGGTCATCCGCACGCATGATCACGCCCCAGACATCCCTGTCGGGCAGGTCGCGCACGTGATAGCTGACGAGGTTCGCCGGCTGGCAGATGACCGCAAAGTCGGCCAAGCCCTTGTCCAGCATGTCAGAGGCCTGCAGGTCGTCACCCGTATGCAGGTGGAACTCGATTTGCGGATGCGCCTCGTGAATATCAGCGATCACACGCGCCACCAGACGCATGCCGGCCGTCTCCGCTGCCACGATGTGCACGTCACCTGTGATGGCCTCGGCATCGCGCTGGGCAAACTCGTCCTCTATGCGCCCAACCATCTCAAGCACCTCGGTGGCGCGGCTGCGCAGCTCAAGGCCCTCGGGCGTCAGCTCCACACGGTGGCTCTTGCGGACGAACAGCTGGCAACCCAGCTCCTTCTCCAGACTCTGGATCTGGCGCGAGAGCGACGGCTGCGCGATGTAGAGCGACTCGGCCGCCCGAGAGATGTTGCCCTCGTAGGCCACGGCCAAAAAGTAGCGAAGCGTGCGGAGTTCCATCGGTTATCCCCTCTTGATAAGGCGCGTATCTAGCGGCACTCGGCCAGCGCGGATCCGATCTGAAGCAGAAGCTCACGAAGCTCGAGGTCGTCGGTCCAGCGCGCATCAATGGCGCCAAGCCCAAGCCACGCGCCCATGATGTTGCCGGCGATTGCTCCCGTCGAGTCGGCGTCTCCTCCGTGATTTACGGCGGCAATGACCGCCTCCGAGAAGTCGTCAGGGTGGCGCAGGCAGGCGTACGCCGATATGGCAAGCGCCTCGTCGCCCACCCAACCCTCACCCAGCAAGGGGATATTCACGCTGTCGGCGTCCTCGTTGTCAGCCAGCTCCGCGGCACGCCTGAGCTGCCCTGCCATGTCTGCAGCGGCGTCCGCCTGCGAGTGGAACAACAGGGGCAGATTGTCGGCACACTCCGCAATGACGCCCGCAAGACTCTCGACCTCCGCGTAGAGGCAGCGGTTGACGATCCATGCAAGGGCGCCCGCAGGGATCCACCCCATGGGATGCCCGTGCGTGATTGCCGCTGCGTCGGCGGCGAGCAGGGCCGCACGCTCTGGATCAGCCTCCCAGAGCCCCAGCGGCGCCACGCGCATCACGCCGCCACAGCCCTTGCTGCCGTTGATGGGCTGGCTTGGTGTGCCCTTCCGGCCGCTGCGCAAGGCGGAAAGGCAGGTGTTGCCTGGCGCGCGACGGGAGTAGAGCTGCCTCTCGTCCAGCAGCTCCGAGACACCGTAGGGCTCTACGCTGCGATCTTGCGTGTGCAGCCAGTCGACATACGAGCGGTGCACGTTCGAGCGAACCTTCTTGCGGCCCGCCTCGTGCCCAGCAGCAAGAAGCGCCGCCGCCGTAAAGAGCGTCATCTGCGTATCGTCCGAGAAGAGCGCGACACCGCCCGTCTCCTCCAGCCAATACGAGCGGATGCCAGAGGACCCAAACTGCCGGCAGATGCACTCGTAGCTCATGAACTCCACGGGATAGCCCAGCGCGTCGCCCACGGCTCCACCCACAAGGCATCCCTGGCACTTGTCTTTGCGCACGTCATCCGACATATCCGTCTCCCCTCGCGCATCGCGCACAGCCGTGGACACCGCACCTGCGCAGCCACGTCATATCCATGCTTCAAAACTATATCATGACGTACTTCATAGGTATTGGCTCTATATCTAAGCGCATCGTATAGCGAGGTCAACGAAAACGTAACCGATGTACCACAAGACCCTTGGCATCGCCTGCCTGCCCCCTGCGATCTTCACCGTCGTCGAGCCGGTCGTCTTCGGTCTGCCCCTGGCCCTCAACCCCTACCTCATGATCCCGTTCATCCTCTCCGCCTCCATCAGCATGGCAGTGGGCTACGGCCTGACCATGGTGGGCTTCTTCGGCCGCTTCTTCGCCGCACTCCCCTGGGCCACTCCTCCCTTCCTGCTGGGACCCCTCGGCACCGGCGACATCAAGACGGCGCTGCTCCCCGTGCTCGCCTTCGTCATCGGCCTGGTCATCTACCTGCCCTTCTGGAGGGCCTACGAGAAGAAGTGCCTCGAGAAGGAGGCCGAGAACGAGGCCAACGCCGCCTAGGCACTCCGCAAAGACACTCCCTGAAAGACCTTCCTTCCTAAGCCCCGCACGAACCCGTGCGGGGCTTTGCCATGCGTCCGTCTTGCTACCTGGGAGAGCCAACGTTTATGTCTTGGGCAAGCGGTATGCTTAGTTACTAGAAGCCAAGACCATGGGATAGCCAAGACATTTCGCCTATCAAAAGACCATGGGATAGCCAAGACATTTCGCCTATCAAACGGGAGGAAACCTTGTCTCATTGAGCACCTCAATCCCTTGGCTCAGCATGACCTACTCGCTGCCCATGGAATCATGATGGGGGGCATCACGTCTGATGCGGGTGGCTGCCGCAAGATGAGAGTTTGCGTGTACACTGGACCATTTCTCATTCATGCTGGTACAGAGCCAGACGAGGTGCCAGCTGCCATGGACGAGCTCTTTACGTGGCTTGCCACATCGCATGACCATCCTCTGATCAAGGCGTGTTTCTTCCATTGCGCATTCGAATGCATCCACCCGTTTTCCGATGGCAACGGACGCACCGGAAGACTCTGGCACACCCTTATCACCTATACATGGAAGCCAATACTCGCATGGCTCCCCGTGGAGACCATGGTGGACAACCGAAGACAAGACTACTATCAGGTACTCGGCTTCTCCAACACTGGTGACGCCACATTGTTTATTGAGTACATGCTCGAGGCGACCCGAGATGCTTTGGTTGAGGCGCAAAACAACTTACACCAACTCAAGCAAACGAGCCTTCTCCATGTCGGTGATAATGTCGGTGATAATGTCGGTGATACCACAACGAGTGCCCTGCTTGAATTGTTGAAAAGAGATCCGTCCCTTTCTGCCTCTCAGGCTGCTTTGCAACTCGGGGTAAGCAAACGTCACGTTGAACGCCTCTTGGCGTCGTTGAAGGCAAATGGCGCCATCGAGCGAATCGGACCCCCACGCGGCGGATACTGGAAGGTGCTCGCATAAAAGGTGGCCTTTGCTGGCTTTGGCAGCATCGGCATAACCGCGAGCACCATTTATTTCAGGTAGGAAATACTGGCGTATCAGAACGTCGCGTCCATCAGCCCGCGGACCGTGGCGTCGCTCATGGGCAGATAGGTCTCGAGCGTGCCCTGCATGTCCATCACCTTCTCGAGGGAGGACGAGACGATCTCGTACTTGGGGCTCTCCTTCGTGTCAAAGATCACGTAGTTGGTGCCCTGGCGGTCGAGCGAGCTGCTGAAGCAGATGCCATCGAAGTGCAAGCCTGTCGTCTGCGCAATGCGTCCCTTCACGTACTCGCTGATGTACTGCGTCACCAGGTACGCTTGGTCGCCCGAGTAGTTGGGCCGGGAGAAGTAGTGCGCGAGGAGCTTGCGGAACATCTTGGTCTGGTCGTCGGGAGACTCGTCGTCCGCAAAGACGTCGCGCGTGAGGTCAAAGAGCACGATCTTGTCGGTGGTCATCACCTCGGCGATGCTCACCATCTGCGAGATGTGAGGACGCGCCTCGAGGGCGGCCGTCTCCCGCCGGTTGGAGGCGTAGAGATAGCTGATGCCCGCCGGGTTGATGCGGCCGTTTCCCGTGGCATCCGAGGGAGCGGCATCGGACTCCCGCTTGCCGTAGCCCCACCACCCCTTGGCCCTGAAGGCCTTGATCCTGTCCTCGAAGGAGGCGTGGTCCAGAGCAGCCTCCCCCGCCTTCAGGCGCTCGATCTCCTGTTGGACGTACGCCTCGGCAAACCGCGTGTGACCGAGGTCGCCCTCGTCGTCCTCGATATAGACGCCAAGCGCATGGTAGACGGGTGCCAGGAACTTGTCCTCGTCCGCCTTGGTGATGATCCGGCCACGAAAGAGCATCGAGCCAGGCTCAAGGGTCCTAAGCACCATGGGGGCGATCGCATCGACCCAGTTCAGGATGTCCGTGCGAGGAAAGAACCTGTTGCTGTTGCACAGCTCGCGCTCGAACGCCATGAGCTGCCTTTGGATGGCATGCCTGAGGGAGAGCTGCTCGCGCATCTGCAGCAGATGGGCTAAGGTCGCATGCTCGCTTGCATCCATGATGTCCCCCGTAGCCTGAGGTGGCGGTTAAGCCCATTATAGGTGCCCAGACAAGCGCATCGCGTGTCCAGGCCGCTCGCGGCAGGGCGCTCTACTCATACGGATGCCTTATAACAAAGCATTGCCGTAAGGCATTGGCATCGTTTTCGCCCCATTCGGATAATGGAACCAGGCGGACGCACAGGGGACGCGTCGCTATCGGATGATTGGGGCATTCCAGAATCTTCTACTTCACGGCGACCGGCAACAGCCTTTATGCGGCTCGACAGATCGGGGGCGAGGGAGAGGAACTCGTTAGCATTGCCCAGGAGCTGCGCAAGACGGACCGCTATTACATGGCAGAGGCCATCGGCATCGTGGTCCCGCTTTACGAGTTCGACCTGCCGCGCGTGGTGAGGGAGTTCATAGAGGGCTCCACGTTCGACACCAGCTACTTCTACATCGTCAGCACCTACGGCATGCACAACGGCGGCATCGCCCAGCGCGTGAGCGCCCGCCTTGAGGCAACCGGCCGCCACGTTGACTACTACAACACTGTAATCATAGCGGACAACGCAGCGCAGGTCTTTGACATGGCCGAGCAGATCCGCATCGACCCCGAGAAGCACGTGGACGAGCAGCTGGCAGCGGTACGTGCGGACATCGAGGCACGCAAGCATTACATTCAGCCAGCCCTGCAGGAGGAGATCGACTTCTACGAGGGCTACATGAAGCACCCCTTCAATCTGCAACCCACGAACGACGAGCCCTTCTACCGGGTGACCGACGAGTGCATCGGCTGCGGCACCTGCTCACGTGTATGCCCCGGAGGATGCATCCGCATCGTGGACACGCGTCCCATCTACGACTACACCAACTGCGCAGGTTGCTTCGGATGCCTCCATGCCTGTCCCAAGAAGGCAATTCAGTACGCCACCTTCGACGAGCCCAATCCCAACGCGCGCTACCGCAACCCGCATGTCACGCTTGCCGACATCGTGCAGGCAAACAGCCAGAGGTAACCAACGCCGTCACCTCTCCCATAGGCACCTCTCCCAGCGCCCCGCGCGGCCCCTTCCGCGCGGGGCGCTGGCGCTACCACACGCTCCCCTGCCCGACTACAAGTCAATTGCGCAGGTAGAAGTGCGTAATACTCAGCGTGTGGGCACAGCGGCGACGCACGAATTGCCTTTGACAGCAGGTGGAGGAGGAGGGACAATGCGCACCCTCCCAAGGATTGGAATGATGAGCACGATGGAGAACCGCATTGCCAAGACCGCATGGTGCCGCAGCTATCAGGCTGCCCTCAAGGTGGCCAACTACCTGTTGGGCTACCAGACACCCGAGGTGCTGGAGGGGCCAGGCTGCGTGCGACAGCTGCCCCGCGCCATCGCCGCGCACGGAATCGGCCGCGTGCTTTTGGTATGTGGCCCCCACCTGTATGCGCGCGGCGCTGCCGACAGCCTCATGGAAGCCCTTGCGGCTCAGGAGATCGAGGCCCATGTCTTTTGCGACCTGCAGGCCAATCCCACCGACCGGGACGTGGAGGCGGGCTATGCGTCGTTTGTCGAAAATGCCTGCGAGGCCATCATCGCCTTTGGCGGCGGCTCTCCCCTCGACTGCGCCAAGGCCATAGCCGTCAAGGCAGCTCATCCCACAAAGCCGGTCACCGCCTACCAGGGAGTCCTCAAGGTTCGCACCAAGCTCGTCCCTCTCTTTGCCGTCCCCACCACGGCAGGCACGGGCTCGGAGACCACCATCGCCTCCGTCATCACCGATGCCGCCACGCACCACAAGGCCTCGATCAACGACCCGGCCCTCATGCCCACACTAGCGGTGCTTGATCCCGAGCTGACCGTGAGCCTGCCTCCGCACGTCACGGCAACGACGGGCATGGATGCCCTCTGTCACGCAGTGGAGAGCTACACCAACGCGACCTACTGCACCAAGCTGGAGAACGACTACGCCCGCCGTGCCGTGCGGCTCATCTTCGAGAACCTGCCGCGCGCCTATGAGCAGGGCGACGACCTCACGGCCCGCCAGAATCTGCAGAGGGCCGCCTTCTATGCGGGACGCGCCTTCACCCGTGGCTGCGTGGGTTACGTACATGCGGTTGGCCACACACTGGGAGGCCTCTATGGTGTATCGCATGGGCTTGCCATGGCCGTGATCCTGCCCAAGGTGCTGCGCCAGTATGGCCCCGCGGTCTACCCCAGGCTTGCAGAGCTCGCCGACGCCTGCGGCATCAAGGCCAACACGACCGCCGAGCGCGCGCTCACCCTCATCGCCCGCATCGAGCAGCTGAACGAGCAGCTGGGCATTCCCGCGGGTTTCGACTGCATCCGCGACGAGGACATTCCCCAGATAATCGCCTGGGCAGATGCCGAGGCCAACCCGCTCTATCCGGTGCCCGTGGTATGGTGCCGCGGCGACTTTGAGCGTCTCATCGGTAAGCTCAAGGTCACCACAGAACGATAGCGGTGCCGGCAGCTAGGACCCTCGCTCGGGATATGCCGATGCGACCCCTGCGATATGGGCACCGGGCAAGCAGGTGAGCCAGGGTGTCGTGCGCCAGCATACGTCACAAGCGACTGCAGAGGCGCTAGATACGCTACTCGACAAGCATCCGCTTATCCTCATTGGTGGAGGTTGCAGCCGCCTTATCTCACTGATATCGAATCTTCCGTTGACCTCTCAAAGCCCCTGTCGGCAACAGGCAGAGCACGCCTCACGCACGCCTCCAAGGGAGCTTTTCTCGCAAGGCAATAGAATCGGCGGGATGGTGCCATCCTTTGCATCCACCCCGCCACCTCACTCAGCTTATGTCCGCACCCTAATCGATGGCTCCGCTGCCAAAGCCCTGGTCGGCCTCGTCGAGCGGCAGCCAGTCGATGATCTTCTTGATCTGCGCATCCCAGAAGTCCCACTCGTGGCCACCAGGCTGCTCGTCGTAGGTCACGCTCACGCCATCGCCCACCAGCTGGTCGCGCAGCGCCCGCGTGCTGGTGATGAACTCGTCCTCGGTGCCGCAGGCCAGGTAGACCTCGGGCATCGTGGCCTCCCCCGCCGCCACGCGCTCACGTAGCTGGGCGTAGGCCACTTGGTGATTCTTGTCAGTCTTGGCCGCCTCGGCAAGATCGCCGAAGACCGCCTTGTCACCTGCGATGGGATGGAAGGTTGGGTCGAGCACCGTGATGGCACTCGACAGCGCACCGATACGACTGAAGGTGTCCGCATACTTGAAGCCGTTGCGCAGCGCACCGAAGCCACCCATGGAGAGACCGGCGATAAAGGTGTCCTCTCGCGCGCCGGACAGCGGGAACATCGCGCGCATGACCTGAGGCAGCTCCTCGCCCACAAACGCACCGTAGTCGTTAAACGGCAGCAGGCTGTTGACGTAGTACATGTTATCGCCCGAGGGCATGACCACAGCCAGATTGCGCTCCTCCGCCCAACGCTGCACGCGCGTGTTGGCGCACCAGTCGGTGTAGTTGCCAAACATGCCATGCAGCAGGTAGAGGGTCTTGAAGGGCTTCTCACGCCTTGCATAGCGATGCGTCTTGGAGTCGACCTTGTCGGCAGGCAAGATCACGTTGACGGGCACCGTGCGGGCAAGCGCATTGGAGAGGTAGTTGACCTGGATGAGGGCCATGTCGTTTATCCTTTCGTTCGTGATACAACGTACGTGAGCAAAACCACCCGCAGGCAGATTGGCTATGTCATGGGTACGGCAGTCGAGCATTACAAAATAGGAGGATACTTTGACCGGCGCAGCTTCTGGCTGGCAAATACCCCCAGCGCCGCTCAGCTCGACATGCCCTACGTGTGCACCGAGGCAGGAGCCCTCTACGGCGAGCGCGGCTTTGTGACCGAGCGCGACAGCAAGGACAGCTACCTCCTCTTCTACACCTTCGACGGCGCAGGCCTCGTACGACAGGGCAGGCGAAGCGCGGTCGTACGCCAGGGACAAATGCTGCTCCTTGACTGCCGCAAACCACAAGCCTACGGAACCGAGCCAAACAGCGACCACTGGTATCACCTGTGGGTACACGTGCAGGGCAGCGGCGTGGATGCAACCGCACGCCGCCTTGGGCTACCGGCGCTCACCGCCATCTCCGTGCCAAACTCGCGCGTGCAGCCCTTCTTTGACACCATCCTCGAGAGGATCGAGAAGGACAGCATCATGGACGGCGAGCTGGTGGGCATGGCAGCCCACGGACTGCTCTCCAGCATGCTCATCGCACGGTCGCGCGACGAGATCCCCTCAGACAGCCCCGTCGTCCTGGCGCAGAACTACGTCGCCAAACACTACGCCGAGCGCATCACCGTAGACGACCTCGCCCGCGCCGCCTCCGTCAGCACCAGCTACCTCACAAAGCTCTTTCGCCAGCAGATGGAGACGTCTCCGCACGACTACCTCCTGCGCTACCGCATCACGCATGCCAAGCAGCTGCTGATGGAGACCGACCTATCCATTGGGACCATCGCAAGGCAGGTCGGCTTTGCCAACGAGAGCAACTTCTCGTACCGCTTCGCCCGCGTGTGCGACATCACGCCGCGCGACTACCGCAAACTGCGCGAGGGCTAGCTCGCGAGGCGAATCGCGCCGCCGATGAGTCCGCTCAGCTGGCCCTGCCGTGAGTAGCGTAGCTCGAGCGTCTCAGCGGGATAGGGCTTGCGCAGGTGCGTGTAAACGCGCTTGGCAAACGCCTCGCGGTCGAAGCCTTCCATGAGCGGCAGGCCACCGCCGATGATGACCTCGTCCGGATCGATGATGTTGGCCTCGGCCGCCACGGCAATGGCCATGGCCTCGAGCACCTCGACGACCTCGGGCTTGTCGGCAAGCTCGGCAAAGGCACGGCCGATAGGAGTCTCGGGGTAGCTCTCCTTGACCACGCTGGCCAGGTGATGTCCGCCGCCAAAGCACTCGAGGCAGCCCGGGTTTCCGCAGCCGCAGGTCTCGGTGCGACCGAGGGCAGGCACGTGGCCAAGCTCGCCCGCAGAGCCGTGCGCGCCATGCCACACCTTGCCGCCAAGGTAGAGCGCGTTGCCGATGCCCGTGCCAAAGTACACGCCGCACACGGCAGAGGCAGGATCGATGCCCAGCGAGTGGATGTCGGAGAGAATCAGCAGGTTGACGTCCTTCTCCACCGTGGTGGGGATGCCCGTGGCCTGCTCAACGAGATCGGCCAGGGGAAGGCCGGTGAGGCCCTCCACGTTGGGTGCCTGCAGCACTACGCGGCAGCTCGCGTCAACAGTCGCCGGCACGCCGATGACGACGCCATCGATCGTGTTGCCTTCGGCCTTGGCCAGCTCGACCCAACGCAGGACCAGGTCGCAAAGGCCCACGCCTATACCCTTGGCGGCAAGCTCGGGCGTACGCTCGATGGCAGAGCCCAGCACCTTGAGGTCCTCGCTCACCACACCCACGCGCGTGTTGGTGCCACCCACGTCCATGCACAGGAACTTCTTGCTCATGACTATCTCCTCATCTGTCTTTCTGCATTGAGAGCAAGTCCGGCCCCACAGCCGTGGCTGCAAGGCCGGACCCGAAAGGAAGGGCTACTCGTCGACGACCATGCTGTCGTTGAAGCCGAAGAAGTAGGTGGCCACAAAGCCCACGACCGATGCCACGAGGATGCCGATCACGTGAGGCACGCCATTGGTGGCAGCCAGGACCGGCAGCGTCAGGACCGAGGTGGTAAGGATGCCCACCTGCTGCACGCCGATGGCGGCGGTGACGGCACCGGAGACGCCGCAGGCCAGGGCCATGGTCAGGAACGGACGCTTGAACTTGAGGAGCAGGCCGTAGATTGCGGGCTCGGTGATGGCGCCCAGCCAGGCGGATGCGAGGCACTCGGTGGCGGTGGTGCGCACGCCCTGCTTCTTGGTCTTGAGCAGGATGGCCAGGACGACCGCGCCGATCACGTAGTTGGTGCCGTTGGTGATGGGGCCGATCACGTCATAGCCGAGGGTCATGAGGTTGGAGATCATGATGGGGATGATGCCCCAGTGCATGCCAAAGATGATGAGGACGGGCCACAGGGCAGCGATGAGGAAGCCGGCGAGCACGGGCACGACGTTCAGGATGGCCATGAGGCCAGCGGCGATCCAGCTGGAGACGGTGTTGATGACGGGGCCGACGACCATGAGGGTGATGAGCGAGGTGAGCACGAGCACGAGCATGTTGCCCAGCAGGTCACGCAGGACGCCCGGCAGCAGCTTCATTGGCTTCTCGAGCCAGGACTGCAGGTAGACGGCAAAGATGATGGGGAACACGGCCTGCAGGTAGCCGGAGTCAGGCAGCACCACAGGCGCACCAAAGAGGGTCGGGCCACCCGCCTCGGCGAAGGCGTCCTTGAGACCGACCATCGAGGGGCACACCAGGAAGGCTGCCACGCCCATGGCGATCCACTGGTTGCACTTGAACTTCTTGGCCGCAGTGCACGCGATGAAGATGGGCAGGAACTGGAAGACGCCGTCACCGATGGCGTTGAGCACCACGTAGGTGGAGCTGGCCTGGTCCATCCAGCCCAGCGTGACAGCCATCATCACCAGGGCACGGGCAAGACCGGCTGCGGTGAAGATGCCGATGAACGGAACGAAGATGCCCGAGACGATGTCAAAGAGGGCGTTCAGGCTGAAGCCGCCCTTCTTCTCCTCATCTTCGGCCTCCACCTCACCGGCGGCGAGGCCCGGCAGCTGAGCGACCACCGCGTCGTAGGCGTCGCCCACCTTGTTGCCAATGACCACCTGGTACTGGCCGGAGGCGTGCATCACCTGGATGACGCCGTTCAGCTGGCCGATGCGCTGGTCGTCGGCCTTGGACTCGTCCTTGAGCATGAAGCGCAGACGCGTGACGCAGTGCGTGATGGAGGTGATGTTTTCCTCCCCGCCCACGAGCTCGATGATGTCGGTCGCGAGCTTGTTCCAGTCTTGAGCCATGATTCCCTTCCCTTTCTTCCGATGCTTCGGATGTTTTGCGCGCAGTGGGTCATCACTGCACGAGCAGTGCCTCTATCAGTTGGTTTTTCGGGACGGGGTGGGACAGGGGACGTGCCTGGTGTCCCACTTTGCCCTTGGCGCTAGTCCTCGGGGCCCTTCTCCGCCAGGGCGCGCAGCTCTGCGTCACAGGCTGCGAGCGCCTCCTCGCTCATCGGGCGAGAGCCTCGTGCGAGCTTGTACGCGAGGTCGCGCATCGAGATGCCCAGCTCGTCCGGGGCAACCCAGTCGGGCTTGCAGTGGGCGCGCACGATGGCGTCGGTGTCGGGAGCTGCCAGCAGGTCGCCGATGGGCCAGTCGACGGAGGGGACGCGGCGCAGCGGAGAGGTGGTCTCGTACTCCACCACGTAGGTTCCGGCACCCAGCTCGCGTCCGCCCAGCTCGTCGTAGGCGCTCGCAGGAGCCAGGGGCAGCGTGACCTCAGCCGTGCAGCCAAATGGCACCGTGAGCTCCACGCGCAGGTGATGCTCGTCCACGCAGGCCCAAGCCACGCGCCAGGTGCCCGCGGAGCTCGTGCGCTCGCACTCGAGGTGGCCCAGGCGCCAGGCGGGCAGCGGCGCCACGATGGCGCGACGGAAGCCCGGCTCGCCCTCCACCGGACGCAGACCGGCGGCGTAGCCAAAGAGCCACTCGGTGATGGAGCCGTAGGAGTAGTGGTTCATGGAGTTCATGCCGATGCCAGTGATCACACCGTCGTCGTCAAGCGAGTTCCAACGCTCCCAGATGGTGGTGGCGCCAAGCTTGACCTCGCGCAGCCATCCGGGATAGCCCTCGTCGAGGAGCAGGTCATAGGCCTTGTTGGGCATGCCGGCCAGGCAGAGCGCGCGCGGCAGGAAGTTAGTGCCCACAAAGCCCGTGAGCAGCTTGCCCTCGTTGCGGGTGAGTGCGCGGTCGAGCGCGAAGGCCGAGAACTCGGGCGAGCCGAAGCCAAAGGCCAGGCAGAGTGCGTAGGCAGTCTGGGTCGTAACGGCGCAGCGACCGTTGGGCGAGAAGTACTCGGCGTAGATGTAGTCGCTCACACGCTGGGCCATGGCCTTATAGGTGCGCGCGTCCTCGTCCTTGCCCAGCACGCGCGCCGCGTCGGCAACCTCGCAAGCGCTGCGCCACCAGTACAGATACGAGATGAAGTCGGGGTCGGTCGCGCCAGTGCGGTCGTTCTTGGGGGCATCCAGGGCCAGCCAGTCACCCAGCTGATGCAGGCCGCCCCAGAGGTGCTTGTCACCCTCGTCGGTGCGCTCGATGTAGTCGACCCAAGCACGCATGGTCTCGTAGTGCTCCTCCAGCACCGATGCATCGCCGCTGAACACGTAGCTCTGCCAGGGGATGAAGCACGTGGCATCTCCCCAGACCGCGCAGCCCGGCCCGTCCAGCATGAAGGACGGGGCCACCAGCGGCGCACCGCCATCGTGCTTGGCGGCCTCCTGCGCCATGTCGTAGGCGAACTTGCGATAGAAGGGCAGCTGATCGGCCAGGTAGAGGGCCGTGGGGGCAAAGACCTGCGCATCGCCGGTCCAGCCCATGCGCTCGTCGCGCTGCGGGCAGTCGGTGGGAGTGTCCACAAAGTTGCTCTTCATGCCCCAGCGGCTGTTGGAGACCAGCTTGTTGACCAGCTCGTGGCCGGTGGTGAGGGTACCCGCCTCCTCAAAGCTCGAGTAGAGCGCCACGCCGGTGAAGTCGGCGGGATCGAAGTGCGAGAGTCCGGAGATGCGCACGTAGCGATAGCCGTAGTAGGTGAAGCGCGGCTCCAGGACATGCTCCTCGCCGTCGCTCACGTACACGTACTCCTGCTTGGCGGAGCGCAGGTTGTCGCGATAGAACTCGCCGTCCTGCAGCAGCTCGCCCAGCTGCACGTGGATGCGCGTGCCGGCAGGCTCGCTCACGTGCAGACGGAAGGTGCCCGCAAATTCCTGGCCCATGTCGAGCACCAGGTCGCCCGAGGGAACCTCGACCACCTGCGACACAAAGGTCTCGTGCGCACACACGGGCAGGGATAGACGGTCCGTGAGCTTGGCGGTGGACTTTTCGGCCTCAACCTCGTCGAGCAGGGCCGCAGGCATGGACTCGACTGCAGGCAGGGTGTCGTCCACGTACATGCCGTCGTAGATGTTGGAGCCCGTAATGTTGGAGCGCGTCATGGTCCAGCCCTCGCCGGTACCAAAGACCTGCTCGGATCCGTCGGCATAAGACACGTGCAGCTCGGCGATCAGGCGCCAGTCGTTGCCGTAGAAGCCACGGTCCTCGGGAATGAAGCCAAAGCGGCCCTTCCACCAACCGTTGCCCATGAGAAACGCGAGCTCGGCCTGGTCTCCCGCAGCAGCCAGCTGCCCGGTCACGTCGTAGGCCTGCACCTGAAGCCAGCGGTCGTAGGCGTTGGTGCCGGGTGCAAGGTACTCGTCGCCCACGCGCTTGCCGTCGATGCTCGCGTCATAGAAGCCCAGGCCACAGGCATAAAGACGAGCGGAGGCAACCTCACCGGAGAGCTTGATGGACCGCGAGAAGATCGGGTGACGCGGAGACTCATCGCCATCGCAGAAGATCCACTGGGCAGACCAAGGCTCGTCCATCTTGCCGGTCTCGAAGGTGGCGACAGGAGAGATCGTCTCCTCGCCGGCATCGGTGCGCACGGCCACAGTCCACTCATAGCAGGTGCGCGGCTTGAGGGGAACGTCCACCCTGGCCGCCAGCGAGTCAAGCTGCTCCCAACCGGTGTCAATCACGGTGGCGCCCGCGCTTGTCACCACGATGCGCGAAGCCTTTGCGCACGTGCCCTCGGAGTCCTCCACCACCCACGAGAACATGATGGACGAAAGTCGAAAACCGATAGGCTCTTTGAGGTGGTTGACGCGCATCCTCGTGATCTTCATTGTGCCTCACTCCCCTGCTCTTTGTGCTGTTAATCGATTTATACAGGAAGGATGGACGCCAAAGAAAGACGTCAAAATATGCTTGTATCGATTTTCGAAAAACTAGAGTTGATAATCAGAAATCGCGGCAAACGGAAAACAATTACCATTGAATTGCTCAACACGGCAGCATATCTGTCAGGCAGTTGTGACCACCACGTCAGCAAAGGAGATCGAGAGATGACCAACAAGCAGATTGTCGAGAAGTTCTACGCAGAGGTCTTCAATGCCTGGGACACCTCAAAGCTGGACGAGTACATGCTGCCCGACTACAAGCAGCACAACCCCACCGTCGAAGACGGGCGCGACGGGTTCACGCGCTTTTGCGAGGGCTTCTTTGCCGCCCACCCCAAGATGGAGATCATCCACATTGTGGAAGAGGGCGACCTCGTGATGGTCTTCTTCAAGTGCACTGTCGACATGGGCGTAAACAAGGTGTGCGACATCTATCGTATGCAGGACGGCAAGCTTGCCGAGCACTGGGACGTCGTGCAGCACCTCGATCCCAGCCAGGTTCCCGCCAACGACAACGGCCAGTTTTAGAAGGCAGAGAGAGGTCCGTCAACCGTAAAGCGCCCGACGCTTCGCGCCACTCGGCAGACCGGGCTCTCGCATGCGCGCCACCGCCAATCACCAGCACATACAATCCAAGCATGTGCCGAAGACGCCTGAGGGAGGCAGCCATGCTCAAGGACTTTGCCAAGGCCAGCAAGCCAGAGAAGGCCGAGATCAAGAAGCGCACCGACGAGGAGCAGGCAAAGCTCGCCGCCAACCAGATGCGCATCAAGGAGGCCAAGGTCCCTGTCATGGTGATCTTCGAGGGCTGGGGGTCGGCCGGCAAGGGCAGCGTGCTCTCGCGTGTGATCAAGGACATGGACCCACGCTTCTTCCAAGTGTCCACCCTGGACGCCGAGCCCACCGAGGACGCGCGCCGCTACCCCTTCCTCTGGCGCTACATGGTGGAGATTCCCGAGGAGGGCCAGTTCAAGTTCTTCGACACCTACTGGATGGAGGAGGTCACCCACAGCCGCGTGAAGGGAGACCTCGACCGCGACACCTACGACCAGCGCATCGACTCCATCAACATGTGCGAGCGCCAGCTCGTGGACAACGGCTACCTGGTGATGAAGTTCTTCTTCCACATCGGACAGAAGGAGCAGCGCCGGCGCCTGGACGCGCTGCGCGCCAACGAGAACACCAGCTGGCGCGTGGACGAGTCGGACATCTGGGAGAACGACCACTACGACGAGTGCCTGGACGTCTACGACCGCTACCTGCGCGACACCAATCGCTCGAGTGCCCCGTGGTACATCATCGACGCGCGCGACCGCGCCTGGGCCACGCTGCAGGTGCTTGAGTTCCTCAACATGGGCGTTGACGTGGCCATCCACAACCGCGGCGTCGCCGCGCCCCTGCGCCAGAACGTCTTCCCGCTCAAGAAGGTCACGCCGCTCGCCCAGGTCGACCTGGACAAGACCATAACCGACAAGGAGTACCACGAGCGGCTCAAGGCGCTGCACGTGCGCCTGCGCGAGCTGCACTACACCGCCTACCGCAAGCGCATCCCGGTGGTCATCTGCTACG
This sequence comes from uncultured Coriobacteriaceae bacterium, assembly GCA_902777325.1. Taxonomy (GTDB): domain Bacteria; phylum Actinomycetota; class Coriobacteriia; order Coriobacteriales; family Atopobiaceae; genus UBA1367. The sequence continues at coordinate 135,521 of CACYTH010000003.1, read as the reverse complement.
AGGGCTGGGACGCCGCCGGCAAGGGCGGCAACATCAAGCGCATCACGTCGGCGCTCGATCCGCGCGGCTACGTGGTGCACCCCATCGCCAGCCCCGAGCCGCACGAGAAGGCACGCCACTACCTGTGGCGCTTCTGGAACCGCCTGCCAAAGAGCGGGCACATCGCCATCTTCGACCGCACCTGGTATGGTCGCGTGATGGTGGAGCGCCTCGAGAGCTTCTGCTCGGAGAACGACTGGCAGCGCGCCTACAACGAGATGAACGAGTTCGAGAAGGAGCTCGTGGACGCCGGCATGGTAGTCATCAAGTTCTGGGTGCAGATCGACTCCGACACGCAGCTCGCGCGCTTTACCGACCGCCAGAACACGCCCGAGAAGCAGTGGAAGATCACCGAGGAGGACTGGCGCAACCGCGAGAAATGGGACCAGTACGAGGCCGCCATCGACGAGATGCTGCGCAAGACCAGCACCTCGTTTGCCCCGTGGCACATTCTGGAGTCGGTGGACAAGCACTATGCGCGCATCAAGGCGCTACAGATCGTGGTCGACACGTTGGAGGAGGCTTGCAAGGACTGACGGAGCGCGATTGGCTGCCAAATTGGGCGACTTAGAAAGCACCACGCCAGCAAAGTGGCAAGAACTCTGAGTTTTGGCAATCGGGTTTGGGGGTTTACCCTCGAACCCGATTGCTCTGTGTTTTTGTCCGATTCACGCAACGCGTTTACCAGCGGATTCTCAAAGCGCTCAGAGGGGTTCCGATGACGCCTGAGAACCGATTGCCAAAACTCGATGTTCTTGCCACTTCGGTACGCACTTGCTCACAGGTTGCGCCTGAGATGTCCGCCAGCGTGCGCTAACAGTCCAATCCGTACAGCCGCGCCGCGTTATCGTGGAACACATCCTGCGCAATGGGCGCGATCAGCGGATCATTTGCCAGGCCTTCCTTGTTGCGTGCGGTGATAGGTACCGGCGTGTAGGGTGTGTCGCTGCCATAGAGCAGGTGCGTGGGGTCGGCGATGTGCATCAGGCCCTCGAGCATGACCGGGCGCGCGTCCCCCGCAAGGTCCCAGTAGAGGCTCTTGAGGTTGTCCATGACGTTGATGGGCTCCATGAGCCCGGCGGGCACCAGAATCTGCGATATGCCGGCGAGCCGATGCGCAATGGACGGAACGAAGGAGCCTGCGTGCGGCACCACCCAGCTGATGAACGGGTAGCGGTCGATCACCCCCTGCGCCATGAGGTTGAGCACCGCACGCGTGGTGTCGGCGACGTACTCAAAGAGCGGGGCCGGACCGGCAGTGAATATCCCCTGGGGCACCGCAGACGGGAGCGACGGATGGATGGTCACCACGGCTGCGCGGTCGTTGAGAAATGCCATGAGCGGCTCAAGCGAGGGGTCGCCCAGGTAGACGCCATTGCCGTTGCTGGGGAGCTTGACGCCGATCGCGCCAAGCTCGTCAAAGCCACGGCGCGCCTCCTCGATGGAGGCCTCAACCGCGGGCATAGGCAGCGTGGTGGCAAATCCCAGACGGTCGGGATGACGCTGGCAGACTTCGGCGAGCTCGTCGTTCACGGCACGCGCAAGGCGGGTGGCCACGGCATCGTCACCACGATGGATGTGCGGGGTCGAGATGGAGAGGACGCAGAACTCCTGGCCCGTCTCCTCCATAAAGCGTAGGTGGGCATCCTCGCTCCACGTGGGCGTGGGAAAGCCGTCCTCCTCCACCGGGTTCACACCCAGCTCGGCAAGGGCGTCAAGGTAAGCCTGGGGCAGAGCGTGGGAGTGGACGTCGATCGAGGGGATGGTCATGGGAGCTCCTTTGGTTGCCGGTATCTGCTAGCAACGATATACCAATGGTGCGTTGGCGAGCTACCCAGAGGGCACGACCGCACGCGATCGCTACCCGTGCAGCTGGCGATTGATCTCCATCACGCTCTTGTGCTCGATGTCACGCGGCTCAAAGCGCAACAGCTGGTACACCAGCTGCATCACGGCACCCGCGCCAAAGGCGGAGAGCAGCGTGCCCACGCCCACGGGCCCGCCCAAGAGCCAGCCGACCACCGTGACCGCAGACCACAGAACGATCTGCACCGCACCGATGGGCACGCTCGGAAGGCGCTTGCCCAGGCCTACGAGCAGCGCGTCGCGCGGGCCACAGCACTGCTCGCCACGCATGTAGATCCACATGCCCACCGCCATGAAGGCAAAGCCCACGAGCATCATGGCGATGCCCGCCCACATGTTGGAGCATGGCTCGAGCGGGCTCAGGTCGTTGAAGGCCTGCACGAAGTTGCCGGTCAGCAGCGCGTCGATGATGGTGCCGTAGCCAACGCGCTCACGCAGGGCGAGGTCGATGCCGAGGATGATTACGCTCGTTACGGTCATGGCCAGCCCGTAGTTGAGCGGCGTGTGCGCCGCAATGCCCATGCCCAGGCAGTCCCATGGCGCCAGGCCAATGTTGGCAAAGATGGTGAGATGCACGCCAAAGGAGAAGACCAGCAAGCCCAATGCGATCTGCAACCATTGCCTTACTATGGTTGACCTGCTCATTCGCCACTACCTGTGTAGGCATCTTGGGAGTCACACTTGAAGTATCCCATGCGCTCGGCCTCGGCGAGCCATGCCTCCTCCTCGGGCGTGTCGGGCAGGTCCTCGCGCTCGATGAGAAAGACCACGGGACGCGTGCCATCGTTGCAGCAGGCCACCATCTGGCGGTCGTCTGCCGTCCAGCGATGCATGATGGAGCCACCCTGCAGCGCCGTGTACACGTAGCGACTGATGCAGTCCCAGGCCTCCGCGCAGGGGAAGGCGCGTCCGTCGGGGCCGGACGCTGCTCCAAAGTTCCAGAAGTCATCGCGGCCACCGTCGCGCCAGAACTCGAAGGTGTCCCCCACCTCAAAGACCCCACACGGACCGCTCTTTGGATCCGCCAGATAGTGTTCCTGCAGGTCGCAGAAGCACTTCTTGTCCAGCACCGTAACTCTCACATGATGTCGCATTCGTTCTCCCCTATCCCTCGAACAGTCCAGCTGTCGCGTCATTGCGCCTCGTCAAGCCAGCGCCGTCCTTCGTTTACCCAAAGCGCTCGTCAGGAGCTCGGCCGGCCTCCCCGCACGCCGCACGAAGCTCATCGGCCGCAGCGCACCTCGGCCGGCACGTCAACATGCACCACAAAGCCACGTCCACGCGGGCCATAGCCACCCTCGTCGTCGGTCAGGCGGTCCACCTCTCCCAACAGCAGCTGCAGGTACTTCTCCATAGGCCAGATGCCCTCTGGCGCCTGTGCCCACACGAGACTCCCGTCACGCGCAGCAAGCTCCGCCTCATATGCAGGCCAGTTGACCACGCGCGTGGACGCGAACAGGGGTCGGTCCATCACCTGACGCCTCCAAGTCACGTCCATCCGCCGCTGCATCACCGCATCTTGCGAGAGAATCACGCCCTCTGGCACGCACCCCTCCCCCTCGAGAAGATCGAGCAGGTAGGTGATGTTGTTTCCGCAGTTGGTGGACCGCGTCTCCAAGAAGTCCGCATGCAGGCCGTGGCGCGCATGGAGCAAGGCGTCGAGCATCTCCGCCTCGCTGGTCTCGCCCGGCGCGGGCAGCATACCGTACTCCCCGCTCAGTCGCCCTATCGCCTGATCCAGCCAGTAGGTGGCATGACCGCGTCCGCCCACGATGGCATAGCGCCGCGCGGCGCCAGCACGCATGGCCGCTGCAAGCGTCTCGAGCGTACCCGTCACACCGCCGCCAAAGAGCACAAACAGGTCTGCCACGCCGTCGGCAAACCCTGCTTCGGCACGCAACGCCTCCAGGCTCAGCGCGCTCACATCGCGCTGTGCACACCACCGTGCCAGCACGCTTGCCGCCTGTGCAAGCTTTGTCGCCTCGCTCATCGTCTCACCAGCCTCGTCTCAGTCTCCCCTCACTATACTCAGACCTCCGACGAACGTTGCCAAGAGACAAAAGGCGGGACGACCCACAGGGATCGTCCCGCTCACGCACGATTTCTTTGGCCGCAGCTAGCGCCTCTGCGCCATCACGCCCACAAGCGCGTGCGGAACGTACGGCTCCTCCAGGTAGGCGATGTCCTCGGCCGAGAGCACAAGGTCCGCCGCCGCAGCCGGGCCCTCCAGATGGTGCGGCTTGGTGGCACCAACCACTGGGCTCGTAACCTTGGTGAGCAGCCACGCGAGCGAGACGGCCGTCATCGACGTGCCCAGACGCTCGGCCACCTCGGCCACACGCTCCACGATCACGTTGTCCTGCTCGGCCGTGGCGTCGTACTTGCCCTTTGCGAAGGTGTCCATCTCAAGACGCTTGCTTGTCTCGCCAGGCTTGCGGGCGAGACGGCCAGCGGCAAGCGCACTGTACGGCATGGTGGAGATGCCGTCCTCGGCGCAGAGCTGCAGCAGCTCGCGCTCGTCCTCGCGGAAGATGAGGTTCATGTGGCTCTGGATGGCCTCGAAGCGGGCCCAGCCGTGTGCCGCGGCGATGTCGTTGGCACGAGCCAGCTGATACGGATGGCAGTTGGAGACGCCCAGCGCACGCACCTTGCCGGCGGTCACGGCCTCGTTCAGCGCCTCGAGCGACTCCTCGACCGGCGTGGCGTAGTCCCAGCTGTGCATGTAGTACAGGTCGATGGTCTCCACGCCCAGGCGGCGCAGGCTGTTGTCGATGCAAGTGCGGATCCACTCGGCACCGCTCACGGCCGGATCAACCTGCGCTGCAGGCCGCGGGCTGTACTTGGTGGCAATGACCCACTCGTCGCGCGGGGCAAGCTCGCGCAGGGCCTGGCCCACGTACTCCTCGCTCGTGCCAAAGGAGTAGGCCATGGCCGTGTCAAAGAAGTTGATACCAGCGTCAAGCGCCTGTCTCATGATGGCGCGCGTGTCGTCAGGGCCCAGCGTCCACTTGTGCAGGGCACCCTCGCGGACCTCGCCAAAGCCCATGCAGCCCAGACAGAAGCGGCTGACCTCGATGTCCGTGCACCCGATGGTGGTGTATTGCATAACCCGCTCCTCTACTCTCCCCATTCCCCAAAGCAGCGCACCGGGAAGGTCAACCCTCCCCGGTGCGTCTCTAACGTCGTTGTCTACAGCGACAGGCCCTCGCCCAGCGCCAGTGCGTGCACGCGCTCGGGGTTCTTGACGGCAGCCTCCAGGCGCTCGGGGTCGCCGTTGAAGGGCGTGTAGTTTGGCGCATCCACGCAGCCCCAGTGAACGAGCAGCAGGTCGGCCTCGGGATAGTGGTTGGCCAGCTCGACCGCACCGGCAAAGGTGATGTGCCAGATGTTGTCCGAGAAGTCGAAGAGCATCATGTCCGGAGCCTTCTCCCACTCGAGGAACTCGGGCAGGGGGCGGCTGTCGCTGGGCAGCCAGATGGAGCCGTCAGGAGTGTCAAACCAGTAGCCGCAGTACTCCTTGCGCTCCCAGGTGCGGTGCTGGTACTTCTCGCTGGTCATGTGCTCCTGCCAGTTGTGCCAGGTGGGGGTCAGCGTGATGTCCACGCAGCCCACGCAGAAGCGCTCGCCGATGTCGTGGCCGATGGCACCGGTCACGTGCTCCTCGTCACGAGCGACCTGAGCCACATAGTGGCTGGCATGGACCTCGCCGGCCTTGTCCTTGATCCCCGCAAGCGTCTCGCGGGCAAAGTGGTCGTTGTCGATGTGGGTGTAGAGCAGCGCGTCAAATGCCTGCACGTCCTCGGGCAGGATGGGCGGCTCCACCAGGACGGGCATGTCAAAGCCCACCAGCAGCGGGTCGCACATGATGGTGGTTCCCCGGCTGTTGAGGAGGAACCCGGCATTGCCGAGCCAATAGACGGTGGTGGTGTCGCTGGGGCCAAAGGCCTCGGCCGGCAGCTGGACCGTCTCCCTCGGCATGGCCTGACCGGATGCGCTGCGACGGATCTGTACGCTCATGATGCTCCTCCTTGCGTTGTGGCTTGGCATCATTGTATGGACGCGCACCACCGCGCGCCACGCACGGAAGGACGGACGCGTCCACAAGTTGACAAAGCAAGGGGATTGTCCACTGAAGCCGTCGCTACAGCTCACTTCCGTTGCTGGCAACAACACGCTGCATCCAGGCGTAGCTCTCCTTGGGAGTTCGCTTACCGGTACCACGACCATAGTCGTCCTGGTCCACGTGGATGAACCCGTAGCGCTTGCTCATCTCGCACGAGCTGGCGGAGACGATGTCCATCGCACCCCAGGCAAAGAACCCGCGCAGGTCCACGCCGTCGGCCACCGCCTCGCGCGCCGCCGCAATGTGGTCGCGGAAGAACTGCACGCGGTACGGATCGTGCACGATGCCATCCTTGCCGGGCTCCTCCAGGTAGCCGCAGCCGTTCTCCACGATGTAGAGCGGCTTGTGGTAGCGGTCCTGGTACACGTTGAGCGTCCAGCGCAGTCCCGTCGGGTCGATGGCCCAGCCCCAGGGGTTGGCCTCGAGCAGCGAGTTCTGGAAGGTGTCGCCGCCTCCCTGCTCGCCTGCGGCCACGCTCTCGGCGGAGCAGAGCTGCGTGAGGTAGTAGGAGAAGCACACGAAGTCTGCCGTGTGTGCCGCAAGGGCCTCGAGGTCACCGTCCTCGGCCTCCACCGTGATGCCCCGCTCCTCGAAGAAGCGCAGTGCGTAGCCAGGGTAGGCGCCCTGCGCGAGGACGTCTGCCGGCAGCTGCTCCATCTGGTTGCGGCGGTAGGTGGCGAGCACGTCAGCTGGTGCTGTGGTGGCCGGGTAGGCGAGGTTGGCGTACTCCATCACGCCAATCTCAAGCTGCGGATGGTGCTCGTGGGCGTAGGCCGTGGCCAGCGCGCAGGCCACCATCTCGTTGTGGAGCGCCTGGTAGCGGGCGGAGAGCGGGTCGTCGGTCTCGTCGGTGGGCACGCCCAGGTGGTTGAAGCCCTCGTGAGCCACTATGTTGATCTGGTTCACCAGGATCCAGTGGGTCACGCGGTCGCCCAGGCGGTCGAAGAGCACCTGGCAGAGGCGCACGAAGCGGTCGATCGTGGCACGGTCGTGCCAGCCGCCATGCTCCATGGCAAGGGCGAGAGGCATCTCGTAGTGGGAGACGGTGAGGAAGGGTTCCATGCCCTGCGCGAGCATCGCGTCCACGAGTCGGTCGTAGAAGGCCAGGCCCTCCTCACTCGGCTCCTCCTCGTCGCCGCGCGGGAAGATGCGGCTCCAGTTGACAGAGGTGCGGATGGCGTTCAAGCCCAGGCCATCCTTCCCCAGAAGCGCAAGGTCCTCCTCGTAGGTGTGGTAGAAGTCGATGCCCCAGCGCTTGGGAAAGACCCAGTCGTCCTCGTGGGAGAGCATCTCGCGCACCTGGTCGCGGCTGAGGTCCCCCTGCATGCGCAGCTCGATGGGCACGTCCTTGCGCAGCGCGGAGATGTCGGTGACCGACATCCCCTTGCCACCCTCATCCCAGGCACCCTCCATCTGGTGCGCGGCAAAGGCTCCGCCCCAGCGGAATCCCTCCGGAAAGCCGTGGCGTGCAGGCAGCAGCTGAGTAGCCATGTCAGATCCCTTCAACGCGTGGCGATGGTGCAACCCTCACAGGACAAAGTCCCGCCTACACGTTACTGCACGGAACGGACGATAGACGACGTGGCATGCGCATACGGCATAATGGTCAGGTGCAGAGGCAACCGCGAGGCCTCGTCGGACGCGGGAGGAGACGGCCCATGAACATCCTCGTCATCAACGGCAGCCCCAAGGGCGAGCGCAGCAACACCTACCGGCTCACGCAGGCATTTCTCGCCGGAATTGCCGACAGCCAGGGCGAGGACGCCATGGAGGTGCGCACCATCGAGACGAGCAAGGCGGACATTCGCCCCTGCCTCGGTTGCTTCACATGCTGGCGCAGCGAGACGGGCACCTGCTGCCTGCATGACGACATGGCCTCCGTCATCGAGAGCCGCGTGTGGGCTGACGTCACCATATGGAGCTTCCCGCTCTACTACTTCTCCGTGCCCGGACCGCTCAAGAACCTCATCGACCGGCAGCTTCCGATGTCGCTCCCCTTTATGGAAGAGCGTTCCGACAACGTGGGAAACGGCAGCCACCCCTCCCGCTACGAAATGTCCGGCAAGCGCAACGTCATCATTTCTACCTGCGGGTTCTATACCGCCGAGGGCAACTACGACGGCGTGCAGTCGCTCTTTGACCACATGTGTGGCCGTAACAACTACGAGCAGGTCCTCTGCGGACAGGGCGAGCTCTTTCGCGTGCCCGAGCTTCACGAGCGCACCGATGCCTACCTGCAGCTGGTGCGGCGGGCTGGCAGCGAGTTTGCACGGGGCGGCATTGCGCGCGAGACCACCGAGGAGCTCGGCCAGCCGCTCTTTGCACGTCAGACCTTCGAGGCCATGGCAGACGCCAGCTGGGGCATCTCGCGCGAGACGGGCGAGGCGGAGGACGAGGCCATCTCCTTTACGCGCCAGATGGCTGCCCTCTACAATCCCGCATCCTTTGACGGCACGCAGCGCGTGCTCGAGATGGACTACACCGACCGCGGCGTGAGCTGCTGCATCGTGCTGGGGGCCGAAGGTGCCACCGTGGTAACGGACGGGTCCGTCTCCCCCACCACGTCCGTCCACACACCCTATGCCGTGTGGCAGGAAATCGCTCAGGGCAAGGTGAGCGGCGTGGACGCGCTGGCTCAGCACCGCTACAGCGTGACGGGCGACTTTGACCTCATGGTGCGCTGGGACGAGTTCTTTGGCGACGGGGGCAGCGCGGCCGCACGCCGCAACGCCGAGGCGAGCGCCTCTCCTGCAAGGCAGCCCACGATGCTTGCCATGCTCACCCCCTGGGTGGCGTTCTGGACAGCCATGTCCATCAGTGTCGCGACAGGCCCGGCCATCGTCATCGCCGCCTGCGCCCTCACCATCTTGTGGTCTTTCCGGCACGAGCGCGTAATCTACGACACGCTGTCGCTCGCTGCGGTGCTTGTCCTCGTGGCAGCCTCACTCGTAGGCGTTCCGCTGGCCTTGCTACTGCCCGCGTCCTTTCTGGTCTTTGGCCTGATGTGGCTTGTCTCGGCTCTCTGGTTCACACCGCTGAGCGCCTACTACGTCAAGGGGTCCTACGGCGGTGACAAGGCACTGCAAAACGCGATCTACCTCCAGACCAACCGCATTATCTGCGTGGTGTGGGGCATCACCTACCTGGCTGCAGCTGTGTCTGCCCTCTTAGCCCCAGCCGCGACGCCACTCATAAGCGAGCTTCTCCCGCTTCCAGCTGCCGTCTTCACCGTGGTGTTCCAACGCTGGTACCCGGCGCACGTGGCACGAGGCTAGCCATCAGGCAAACCACGCGCCCGTACGCCGGGCGGCGAATCCAGTCACACCCTGCTTACGCGGCCTTCCGCCGGTAGCCCCAAAGCACCAGGAGGTCGGCTACCACCAGAAAGCCCACGAAGGCGACCAGCATGATCGCGTAGCCTCCTGTGAGGTCGTAGGCAAAACCGATGACCGAGGAGAAGACCGCGTTGGAGAGGCTGCACGCCATGGCTCCCACGGGGTAGACGATGCCCGAGCCACGCCTGCCAAAGAGCTCGTTGCAGAGCATGGTGAGACCGACGGTCGCCGGGGAGTAGCACAGGCCAGACACCAGCGCCGCCGCCACGTAAGGGGTGCCGGACGGCACGAGCAGCAGCACGACAAGGGCGGCTGCGGTCAACGCCGTGTAGGCGAGGACGGAGGCGCGTGCGCCGATGCGGTCGCAGAGCCAACCCATAAGGATCTTGCCAGCGGTGTTGGTGATCATGCACATGGAGATCATGGTTGCGCCGACCGACGCGCCAAGTCCCGCGACGTCCGCCATGCCGGGGAAGTGCTGCGGGAGCGCGCTCACCGCCGCACACAGACCCGAATACACCACAACGGCCACAAAGAGCATCGTGTCGACGCCGACCCTGCCATCCGACTTCTCGGCGGTCTCACCAACCTTGGCCTGCGCGCCGTCCGCCCCAAAGGGCACCATGCCTGCGTCCTCGGGATTGCACGAGGGCACCAAGAGGATGGCCGGGAGCGTAAGCACCACCATGAACACGGCGACCAGCAGCTGCCCCGCACGCCAGCCCATGCCGGCCACAACACCCTGGATGACGGGCGAGAAGATCGCACCAGCCAGACCGCTGCAGCCCATGGCCATGCTCGTGGCGATACCCAGCTGCGAGCGGAACCACTTGCCCAGCACATAGGTGATGAGCACGAAGCCGATGACGCCCGCCGCAAGCCCCTTGACCGCCGACGCCGCGTACACCACGGCGATGCTCGGAGCAAGCGCCGTCAGCGCACTTGACCCGGCGAGAAGTGCGACGCCAGCGAGAAGCAGCACACGCAGGGGCATGGCCTTGGCCAGGCGCCGCGTGAAGAGGCCGCCCACGGCCATGCACACGTTGGCAATGGTGAGCGTGAGGCTCGCGGCGCCCTGCAGGACGCCGAACTCCTCTGCCATGGGGCCAAAAAAGAGCCCGGCAACATTGGTGATAAGGCCGACGGTTGCGGCAGAGAGGCCGCACATAGCCGCCACGATGCCGAGGTATCTGCCATTTATCTTCATCAGTACACTCCCAGTCTTGTCTTTGGTCGGACTCTCGCGGCCGTGTCTCTACAGCTGGCGGTAGTCGAGCTGCTCGACATTCTGCTCGGCAAGCCAAGAAGCCAGCTGCGGATCGGTGAGGGCCGCCGCCTCGCGCGTGCGGTTGATGGTGAGGCTGGAGTTGCGCAGGATGAAGTCATCCAGCCACCCGGGATGGCCAATGAACATGCCAGGCACCTCGTCCTCGAGAAGGCCCACGTCCCGCTTGAACCATGCAACCGCGTCGTAATCCTCGGGACTTGCGTACATGGGCAGTATCTGCACGGGACGGCCCTTGAAGAAGCCAGAGAGCGTCTCGGGATAGAGCTCGAGGAAGGGCAGGTCGTACTTCTCGGCCACGCGCGCGAGGGCCTCGTTCAAGCTCTTGCTGGCGACGGCATGCGCCTCAAAGTAGTCGGGGTCGCGCCCCACGATCTCGCGAAAGCGCAGGTACTGTGCCTCGATCTCGGTTGCCATGTCGTCGATGGTCGCCAGCTCCTCGCCACGGGCGAAGGCCTCGCGGAAGGCTCGGCTGGAAAGCAGCTGTCCCCTCTCGTCCACGAGCGAGGGAATGTTCTCCGGATCCGCGCAGGGAGTCCCCAGGCAGAGGTTGGTGTGCTGGCCGATGGCGATGTCGCAGCCAGCAAGCATCTTCCAGCCTGGCTCGGCCTCGGGCATGTTGGGCATCATTCCCACGCTGCGCACCAGGCCCTCGCGCACCGTCTTCTCGATGCCGCGGTTCACCGCCTCGCTGTAGCCAAGGTCGTCCGCGCGGATGATGAGCTTCTTCATGAGGGGCTTCCTTCCCTTGAATCGTGTGCTGTCGCTATCAAGTATGAGAGGCAGCGCTTTTGCGCAAAAGAACGCACCTTAAAGTAAGTACGCAGGTAGATGCGCTGTTTACCCGAGGTTCCGTCGCAGGAACACCTCCACGATGTCGAGCACCTCCTCGTTGTCAAAGGCACCGCCACCGTGGCCGTCACCTTCCATGCGGTAGAACTCCACGTCCTTTCCGGCCAAGCGCAGGCAGTCATACAGCGCCGCCGACTGCTCGAACGGCAGCAGGGGATCCGCTCCCCCATGCATGATCAGCGTCGGCGGAATGGTGGCATCGGGAGCCACGTAGCTCACGGGACTCGCCTTGCGTGCCAGATCGAGATGGTCTGCCAGCTCGATACCACCAAGGAGCCTGCCGGCCGGAGACTCTGGCCCATGTAGCTCCATGGAGCTGCGCTGCGTGGAGAGAAGCTCGAGGTCAGCCGGGCCGTACCAATCAACCATGCACTGCGGGGTCAGCTCGGCAGGCGCCGTGTAGGCGGCCATGAGCGCCGTGTGCGCACCGGACGAGTCACCCCAGAAGGCGATGCGTCCGGCATCCACGCGCATCTCGGCAGCACGGTCGTGCACGTACTGCACCGCGTCCAGAAAGTCGTCCACCTCTCCGGGAAAGACCGTCTCCCCATAGGGGCGCACCTCCACCGAGACGACCACAAAGCCGCGCTCCGCCATGCGCACGTGATGCGCAAGATGGTGGTACAGCCACTGCTGATGCCAGCCCGAGCCCTGGCAGTAGACAATGGTCGGAAAGCGTGCGCTGTCGTCGCCGCGCGATCCCATGGGGTTGCCCTGCGTGGGAATGACGACGTAGTACTTGAGCGGCCTCTCCTGCCCGCCTGCGTCACGCACGGCGTAGATGCCCTCCTGGTAGTACACCTGATAGGGCATCTGAGAGGGCAGTCCCTCGATGACCTTATATCCCTGTTGACCCATCGGCACTCCTTTTCTCGCTTGGTGACTGACTCGAGTATGAGAGGCCGCGAGAAACGGCAAAAGAACGCACTTTAAAGTAAGTGCGCAGGTAGATGGTATTGTTTGACTAGCTCAAGACAGGGGCGCACGGGCCACAAGGCAAATCCTTGCGGCCCGTGCGGGAAGGAAGGGCTCTGGTATGTGGTGCCTACTCCGCCAGCTCTGCCGCCTTGCGGTCGGCCTCGAGCTCCTCGGCGGAGAAGCCAAAGAGGTAGGTCACGACGGCTGCGACCACAAAGGTGATGGCGCAGGAGATGCAGCCGTTGACGAGGTTGGCGGTGCCACCGGGGATGTAGTTGAAGAGCATCGCAAAGTTGGCAGCGCCCAGGATGTAGATGGAGACGTGGGCGAGACCAGCGTAGAGGGCACCGCAGAAGCCGCCGGCGATGACGCCAAGGAAGCAGCGCTTGTACTTGAAGCAGAGGCCGAAAAGGGTGGGCTCGGTCACGCCGCCGAGGATGCCGGAGATGAAGTAGCCGAAGTTGATTGACTTCTCGTCCTTCTCCTTAAGCTTGAGGAAGGCGCCAAGGGCAACGCCAAAGCAGGAGACGGTGGCTGCGATGCTCGCGGGGAAGACGAAGCTCTCGATGCCGGACTGTGCGAGGTTGGCGATGCCGAGGGCGATGAGCACCTGGTGCATGCCGGTCATGACGAGGAATTCCCAGCTGGCGCCGATGACACCCATGACGAGGGCTGCGACGATGCCGCCGTTGCCGCCCAGGCCAAACAGGAAGTTGCCAATGAAGTCGCCGAGCAGCGAGCCGATGGGGCCGCAGACGCAGTAAGTGAGCGGAACCATGACGGCCATGGTGAGGAACGGGGTGAAGACGGTTGAGAGCATGTCGGGGATGACCTTCTTGAAGAACTTCTCCACGTAGCTCATGAGCCAGATGGCGAGCAGGATGGGCAGCACGGTCTGGGCGTAGTTAAGCGGCGTGCAGGGGATGCCAAAGACCGAGAACGGCGTGCCGTCGGCAGCCATCTGCATGAAGGTCGGCTCCATGAGCAGGCCGCCCACCATCATGCCGAGCACCGGCGTGACGCCGATCTTGCTGGCGGCCGTATAGCCCAGGTAGAACGGCAGGAAGTAGAAGCCTGCGTTGTAGACCATGTTGAGCAGGGTGATAATCGCGCTGTCGGCCGCAAAGAGGTTGAGCATGTCCGGTCCGAGCACGACCGCGACGGTCTTCATCATGGCCGCGGCCATCATGATGGGGATGATGGCAACCATCGATCCGGAGAGGTAGCCCATGATGGCAGCCCCCACCTTTGCCGGTGTGAGCGGGCCCTGGTCGGCGTCGAGATTCTCGTCCACCGGAGCCTGGGCGTCAAAGCCACCAATCTCAAGCAGGGCCTCGTAGACCTTGCCGACGTTCTGGCCGATGACCACCTGGAACTGGTCGCCGACCTTCTGGCTGGTGAGCACGCCCTTGATGCTGCCGAGCGCGTCGTGGTCAATCTTGGACTCGTCAGCCAGCTTGAAGCGCAGACGGGTGATGCAGTGCGTCACAAACGGGACGTTCTCCTTGCCACCAACGGCTGCCAATACCTCCTCGGCAATGCGGGCATTGTTGTCCTGTGCCATGGCATTTCCTTTCGACTGGTGCGCGCGTGGTTGCACGCTCTCCTTTCCCTGGCTCACATTCTGCAGGGGCCTCACGGGTGAAAAAAGAACGCACTTTAAAGTAAGTACGCAGGTAGATGGCCCTGTGCTTACCTCAAAGTGCGTACTTTCGCGCGCGCGGCGCATGTCCGAAGATGAGCTCGTAGACCACGTCCGAAAGGCGCACCCATGTTTGACACGCTCTTCGAGCCCCTCAAGGTTGGCGGCATCACCCTCAAGAACCGCCTTGTCATGACGCCGATGTCGTCACATATGTCGTTTGAGGACCACACGGCCACCGAGCGCATGGCGCACTACTATGCCGCGCGTGCGGCAGGCGGCTTTGGGCTCATCGAGACAGGCTACATGGCCATCAGCCAGCAGGGCCTTGCCGGCCCCGCCCAGTGCGCCATCTACACCGACGAGCATGAGGCGGGCATCGCCCTTATCGCCGCGGCCGTGCATGCGGCGGCCGCCGATGCCAAGGTGTTTGCGCAGATAGCCCACACGGGAAACCTTGCCTACCTTCCCGAGTCGGGCGAGCTCGTAGGCGCAACCTCAATCCCGGCAGCCACGTCGTCCAACGTCGTGCGAGAGCTCTCCGGTCAGGAAGTGTGGGACATCGTTGCTCAGTTTGCCGACGCGGCCGAGCGCGTGAAGCGTGCCGGCTTTGACGGCGTCGAGGTTCACGGAGCCCACGGCTACCTCATCAACCAGTTTCTCTCGGCACGCACCAACAAGCGCGTGGACGAGTGGGGTGGATCGGTTGCCGAGCGCGCCCGCTTTGCATGCGAGGTCATCCGTGCCGTCAAGGAGCGCTGCGGAGATGACTTCCCCGTCTCCATCCGCTTCAACGCCACCGATGACATCGAGGGCGGCAACACGATCGAGGACTACGTCGCACAGGCACGTCTCTTTGAGAAGGCCGGAGCAGACCTGCTCAACGTGAGCTTTGGCACAGCCGAGAGCGGAACCGTCATCAACTCGAACTACACCAAGCCCGGATTCAACGCCGCAAATGCCCAGCGCATCCGGGCGGCGGTGAGCGTGCCCGTCTGCGTGGTGGGTCGCGTGAACGATCCGGCAGTGGCAGAGCGCATCCTGCTGGAAGGCGACGCCGACCTCGTGGGCATGGGACGCCAGTCGCTGGCAGATCCCGAGTTCCCCAACAAGGTACGCGACGGACGCCTATCCGAACTGCTCTGCTGCACGGGCTGCATGCAGCGCTGCATTGGCATGCCCACCTGCGGCCCCGAGGACACCGGCGTCAGCTGCATGATCAACCCCTTTAGCGGCAAGGAGGCACTGGACGAGTGGCAGGCTAAGCCTGCGCGTGAGCCCAAGCGCGTCGTGGTGGTAGGCGCGGGTCCTGCCGGCCTGCAGGCGGCGCGCATCGCCGCCGAGCGGGGTCACGAGGTGACCGTGCTCGAGCGCGAGAGCTTCGCGGGAGGCCAGTACCGGCTGGCTTCGGCACCTCCCGACAAGACCGAGCTCGCCAAGACGATCAAGACCTACGCGACGCTTGCCGAGAAGAACGGTGCCACCATCCACTATGGCAACGACGCGACACCGGAGACCATCGCCGCGCTCTCCCCCGACGCCGTCGTCCTTGCCACGGGAGCCGTGCCCATCTGGCCACGCATCGAGGGCATTGACAGCCCACACGTGGTGAAGGCAAACGACCTGCTCAGCGGACGTGTGGTGCTGCTGGCGGGAAAGAGGGTGCTGGTGGTCGGCGCGGGTCTCGTTGGCTGTGAGACGGCAGAGTTCCTCTGTGGCTATCACGAGCGAATCACCATCGTGGACATGGTCAGCGAGATGGCAGGGCTGCTCAACAAGGTGCCCCGACGCAAGATGCTCGAGCGCTTTGAGAAGGACGGGGTGCGCTTTGTGCCCGATGCAAAGGTGCTCGCGTTCACCGATGACGGTGCGCGCGTGCAACCTGTGGCTCGCGACGATGAGGGCAGCGTGCGCGACGAGGGCGAGCCCGTTGAGCTCGCCGGCTTCGACTACGTTGTGATTGCCATGGGAGCCCGCGCCTACAACCCGCTAGAGCAGGACATCCGCTCCATATGCGACGAGGTGTACGTGGTGGGAGACGCCAGCCGCGCCGGGGACGCAAAGAAGGCCATCTACGAGGCAACGCGCGTCGCACTCGCACTCTAGTGAAGCAGGAGAGGGTGGGGCCGGACGATACGAGCGTCCGGCCCCACCATTGTCTCGTTTAGATATCTCTCGGATGCGCGCTAGTCACTCAGGGCGCGCAGGGCTGCGTCGCAGGCCTCGAGCTGATCAATCGTCATCTTGACATTCTGTCCGAGCCCCTCGGCCTGCAGCTCACGCAGGGTCTTGCTCGGGTCAGCCGTGCTCATGCAGAAGTCAAAGCCGTCCACAAAGGGCCTCGCGGCATTCGCGATTGCGGGGTCGTCCAGCAGCTGCGCTACCGTCCAATCAACCGAGGGCATACGGCGTAGGGGCGTCGTCGTCTCGTACGTCACCTCGTAGGTGCCAGCGGCAAGCACGTGCCCGCCCAGCGCCTCGTAGGCAGCCTCCGTTGCAAACGGCAACGTGACCTCGGCCTCGCCGCCAAAGGGCACGGTCACGCGCATGTGCAGGTGCGTCTCGTCCACGCACTCCCAGCTTGCGGCGTAGGTGCCGGAGGCGGTATCCATCTTTGCCGCGCAGGAGCGCAGACGCCAGTCAACGTGCGGAGCGACCACCGCGCGGGCAAAGCCCGGCTCGGCCAGGTTCAGGCCCGCCGCGTAGCTCATCAGCCACTCCACGATGGAGCCGTAGCTGTAGTGGTTCATCGAGTTCATGCTGATGCCAGTAATGTGCCCGTCGGCATCGAGCGAGTCCCAGCGCTCCCAGACAGTTGTCGCACCCAGGTTGACGGCAAAGAGCCAACCAGGGCAGTCCTCGTTTAGGAGCAGGTCGTATGCCTCGCGATCGAGCCCGTTCTGCGAGAGGACGGGGCAGAGCAGCGGCGTGCCCGTAAAGCCCGTCTTGAGCTTGCCGCCGTTCTCCTGCAGCAGACGTCGCAGCTGGGCAGCGCTCCAGGTGTTGTTGCCAAAGCCATACCAGAGCGACAGCACGTAGGCAGTCTGCGTGTTGACCGCGCAGCGTCCGGTGGCCGTGTAGTATTCCGCCTCGATCCACGCGTGGATGCGCTTGGCAAGTGCGCGATAGTGGGCCTCGTCGTCCGTGCGCCCGAGCACATGCGCGGAAGCCGCCACCGTCATGGCGCTGTCCCACCAGCTGAGGTAGGCAATGAGCCCCGTGTCCGTACCACCCATCACGCCACCGGGCACCGGGCCATCAAGCGCCAGCCAGTCACCAAACTGGAAGACCTTGCCCCAGACGTGCGCGTCGCCATCGAGTCGCTCGATCCAATCGACCCAGCCGCACATGGCATCGTAGTGCTCGGCCAGAATGGCGGGATCACCATCGACCTCGTACATGTTCCAGGGGATGCGGCAGGTGGCGTCACCCCATACGGCGGTGCCATTGCCAAATTGCGACCCGAACGCGGGAACCGTCGCCGTCACCTGGCCACCGCGCGCCTGCTGCTCGAGCGCCATGTCGTAGAGGTACTTGCGGTAGAAGGCGTAAGGTGCTGCCAGGCGCAGCGCCGTGCCTGAGAATACGCTGGCGTCACCCGTCCAGCCCATGCGCTCGTCGCGCTGCGGGCAGTCGGTCGCGGTGTCGAGGAAGTTGTCCTTCATGCCCCAACGGGCGTTGGAGATGAGCTGGTTGACCTTGGGATTGCCGGTGGTTATATGGCCGCGTTCGGCGTTAAAGTCGCTGTAGAGTGCGATACCCGTGAAGTCGGCGTTTGCGAGGTCGATGTTGCCCTCCACCTTCACGTAGCGGTAGCCATAGAAGGTGAAGTGCGGACGCAGCTGGAGCATGCCACCCTCGGGCATGCTACCCACGTAGTCGTAGGCTGCCTGGGCGGTGCGGAGGTTGTCGCGGTAGAACTCTCCATCCTGCAAGAGCTCACCAAACTGCAGATGGACATGCACGTCATCAGGCTGCGGATGGCGCAGGGTCAGCTCGAAGGTGCCCGCGATGTTCTGGCCGAGGTCGAGCACCGTGTCGCCTGCAGGCGTGCGAATGACCTCGGGCACAAAGCGCTCGTGGGCGATGACCGGCAGGCTGATGCGATCGTGCAGGAGCTCCGTGGCCTGGGCCGCCTCGTCAGCAGACAGCAGCTCGGCGGGCACGGTGGGCAGCTCCGGCAGCGTGGCATCCACATGCTCGCCGTCGTAGATGTTGGAGAAGGTGATATGGGAGCGACGTACCTGCCAGCCCTCGTCGGTATCGATGATCTGCTCGCTTCCGTCGGCATGCACGATATGCAGCTCGGCGATCAGGCGCCAGTCACTGCCGTAGAAGCCCTTGTCGGAGAGCACGAAGCCAAAGCGCCCGCTGTACCAACCATGGCCGAGCATGACCTCGAGCTTGTCCTCGCCCTCCTCAAAGGGCAGCTGCATGAGCTCGGTCACGTCGTAGGTCTGGTACTGCAGCCACTGGTCGTAGGCATGGGTGCCAGGCGCCAGATACTCGGGCTTGTCATCGCTCAGGGCACAACCGCAGAGCCGTGCCTCGTACACGCCCAAGCCGCAGATGTACAGGCGCGCGGAGACCACATCCTGGTACGCCTCCGGACCAAGCTTCTTGAAGAAGATCGGGTGGCGCGGCTCGGCATAGTCGCAGGTGATCCACTTGGCCTCCCACGGCTCATCCATCTTGGCAGTCTCGAACCATGCGGCGTCGCTCGTAGCCTCCTCGCCCGCGTCGGTGCGCACGGAGACGGTCCACTCAAAGCGCGTACGCGGCGCGAGCGGCACGTCAAGCGCACAGGCCTTTGCGTCGAGCTCTGCCCAGCCGGTGTCGGCCACAACCTCTCCGCCACGCTTGACCACCACGCGCGAAGCCTCGGGACGCGTGCCGGCGGCATCCTCGACGACCCATGAGAGCGTGGGCACCTTGCCAAGGTCAAAGCCCAGCGGATTGGTTATATGGTTGACCTGCATGCGCGTGATTCTCATGTGTTCTCTTTCTCAATATGATTCGACACCAATCAGTATGAATTCAAGAACGCACAAGGTAAACTGCATTATCGTAAGACGTCATTTTCAGCAGAGTACCGTCTTGTTTTTCGTAAGTTTGCATTCGGGTCGAAGCCCGCCGCTTTCACTGGAGTGGGACGAAGGACAGGTCGTACTCCCGCGGCGGAATCAAGGAGTCACCCATGCTCACCTACACCATGGACGTCGAGGAGCGAAGCCGCTGGATCATCGCCACGCCGCCGGCAGCAATCTCTGCCCAGCCGTACTTTGCCAGCGAGGTGGGCTTCACGACGGAGAGCAACTTCAGCTATCGCTTCAAGCAGATGGTGGGCCAGAATCCACGGGCAAATCGTCAGGATTCGCCCGAGCTCATCAAGGGATAAATCCAGGGATAGCCACCCTGGAAACAGGGCCCCTGGCACTGTTTCCCCGATTGGTTCCCTATGCCACCCACCAGAGACGTACCAGCCTGTCCGTCGTAGGCGTCTATAGTTATGACAGGGCGGCAAGTCGCAGCAGCACGGCTCTTGCGGCGCATGCATCCACCGCCTTTCAGGGACTTCCAAAGGACGGAGCAAGCATGAAGACCATAGCCCTTCCCTATGGGCACGCATCCCTCGACCTGCACGTGGATGAGGAGCACCTGGAGGCGGTGGTCGAGACGCGTATGGGCGAGCTGGAACCGGATCCCAGCGAGGAGGAGCTCGTGCGCCGGGCTTTGGAAAACCCCATCGGCACGCCGCGCCTTCGTGACCTCGCGCGCGGCAAGGATCGCATCGTTCTCGTCACGAGCGATCACACGCGTGCAGTGCCCAGCCGCATCACGCTGCCCCTCGAGCTCGAGGAAATCCGGGCCGGAAACCCCGACGCGCAGGTGACGATTCTCATCGCCACGGGACTGCACCGCGTGACCACCGAGGAGGAGCAGCGTCGCATGTTTGGCGATGCCATCGTGGACCACGAGCGCATCGTGTGCAACGACGCCTTCGACCCCATGCAGTTCGCGGACATGGGAACCCTGCCCTCCGGCGCCAGCTTCAAGGTCAACCGCCATGCCACGGAGTGTGACCTCCTCATCTGCGAGGGATTCATCGAACCGCATTTCTTTGCGGGCTTCTCCGGTGGGCGAAAGTCCATCCTGCCTGGCATCTGCGCCGAGGAGACCGTGAAGGAGAACCACTCCTATCAGGCCATCGCGAGTCCCTACGCGCTCACGGGCGTGCTTGAGCGCAACCCCATCCACGAGGACATGGTAGTGGCCGCGAGGCGCGTGGGTGTGGCCTTCATCCTCAACGTGGCGCTCAACGCCAAGAAGCAGGTCATTGGCGCCTGGTCAGGCGACCTCGAGGAGGCCCATGCGGCGGGCGTGGCCTACGTGCGGCAGTGGTCGCAGTGCCCGCCGGTGACGGGAGACATCGTGGTCACCACCAACGGCGGGTATCCGCTCGACCAGAACCTCTACCAAAGCCCGAAGGCCGTTGCCACGGCTGAGGCCTGCGCAGGCGAGGACGGCGTCATCATCATGTGCTGCAGCTGTCTCGAGGGCATGGGCGGCAGCCACTTTGCGCAGCTCATCCAGATGGGCACGCCAGAGGAGATAGACGCATATCTCTCGGCGATCCCCTCCAAACAGACCATCCCCGAGCAGTGGTGTCCGCAGATCTACGCGCGCATCCTGCACAAGCATCGCATGGTGTTGGTGAGCCAACTGGACGCCGAGACGGTGCGTCGCTGCAACATGATCCCCGCAGCCACACCCGACGACGCCCTTGCCATCGCACGACAGATCAAGGGCGAGGACGCGCGCGTGGTGGTCATACCCGATGGCGTGAGCGTGCTGGCGGTGGCGCAATAGCCAGTACGCTCGTCGATGTGCTACGAGACCTTTTACGGGAGAGGGCGACATGGAAGAAAGGCCGATAGCCATACAGGCAAGCACGAAGGACAACGTGGCAACGATCTTCGCCGAGGGCATCGTTGCCGGAACCGAGGTGGTCGTGCTCGATCCGAGCGGGACCCGTACGCTCATGGAAGTGCGTGAAGACGTCCCCTACGGCCACAAGTTTGCCCTGCGCGACATCGCGGAGGGCGAGCAGATAACCAAGTACGGCGAAGAGATAGGTGTCGCCACATGCAGCATTGACACCGGTGCGTATGTGCACGTACACAACCTCGACAGCATGCGCGGCCGGGGCGACCTGGAGGGAGACAAGTAGCCATGCCGAGCTTCATGGGATATCGCAGGCCAGACGGTCGCTACGGAGCACGCAACCTCGTGGCTATCATACCTAGCGTGACCTGCGCAAACGATGTTGCCCAAGCCATCAGCCGCCAGGTGGCCGGCACGGTGGCCTACCTCCACCACCAAGGCTGCTGCCAGCTGCCGCCCGATCTTGAGCGCGTGACGGACACGCTCATCAGCTTGGGACGCGGTCCAAATGTCGCAGCCGTGCTCATCGTGAGCCTTGGCTGCGAAGGCACCGACCACGAGCGCATGTACGAGGAACTCTCTGCAACGGGCAAGCCAGTGGAGATCATCCACATCCAGGCGCTGGGCGGCGTGACCAAAGCCATTCGAGAGGGCACCGACATCGCGCGGCGTCTGGCCATACAGCTCTCGGGCCTGCAGCGCGAGGAGGCTGACATCTCGCACGTGGTCATGGCCATCAAGTGCGGTGCCTCCGACACCACGAGCGGCATGGCGTCCAACTGCGCAATCGGAGCCGTATCCGACAGGCTTGTCGACCTTGGCGCCACCGTGGTCTTTGGCGAGACGACCGAGTTCATCGGCGGCGAGCACCTGCTCGCGCGTCGCGCAGTCACACCCGAGGTCGGGCAGCAGATCTTTGACATCGTTGACGCCATGGAGACGCGCGCCAAGAGCATTGGTTGCGACATGCGGCGCGGTCAGCCCACGCCTGGCAACATCGCGGGTGGCCTCTCGAGCATCGAGGAGAAGAGCCTGGGCGCCATCGCAAAGAGCGGCACGCGCCTCATCCAGGGCGTGCTCGACTACCCCGCCTTCGTGACCGACCAGAAGGGGCTCTGGATCAAGGACACGCCGGGACGCGAGCCAGAGATTCTCACCGGCATGGCAGCCACGGGAGCGCAGTTCATGTGCTTCTCCACCGGACTGGGTGCCCCGCAGGGCTTCCCCAGCATGCCGGTCATCAAGATCTGTGGCAACCCGCGCACCTACGAGCGCATGGAGGAGGACATGGACGTCAACGCCGGTCTCATCATCACCGGCGAGAAGAGCATCGACGAGGTGGCGGACGAGGTGTTTGCCAAGATACTGCGCGTGCTGGGCGGCGAGATGACCAAGAACGAGGCCATCGGCTACTTCAGCGCCATCGACATCCATTGCCTCGGACCGGTCATCTAGGACGCAAGCAGAAATAGGAGACACCCATGGCCAAGAGACGCTACCTGTTCTTTGACATCGACGGCACGCTAGCCGCTGGCGGCTACGGCGAGACCTTCATCCCCACCACCACGCGGATGGCCCTCGACCGCGTGCGCAAGGCGGGGCACTTCGTGGCCATCTCCACCGGTCGTTCGCAGGCCATGGCGGTAGACATGATGCACGACATGGGCTTCGAGAACATGGTCTCCGACGGCGGCTACGGCGTCACCATCGACGGCGAGCTTCTAGGCATCACGCCGCTGCCCCGCGACAAGATGATCGCCCTCGTCCGCGAATGCCAGGAGAAGGGATTCCCATGGGGCCTGCAGGTGGACAACTCCACCACACGCCTTGTGCCCGACGAGCGCTTTACGGACTTCACGCACGACGTGTACATGAGCACGCGCGTGGTGCCCGGCCTCGATCCGGAGGACTATCCCGAGATCTACAAGGCCTACGTCGCCTGTTACTCCCCTGACGAGCAGCAGCTCGAAACCCTGCGCGAGCTGCCGTGGTGCCGCTTCCATAAGGAGTACCTCTTCGTCGAGCCCGCCGACAAGGCCTTCGGTATCCGCAAGATCATGGACCACCTGGGAGCAGACTACAGCGACGTCATCGTCTTTGGCGACGCGATGAACGACGTGTCGATGTTTGTGGACGGCTGGTACAAGGTGGCCATGGGCAACGCCTGTGACGAGGTCAAGGCCCTGGCCGACCTCGTCACCGAGGACGTCATCACCGATGGCATCTGGAACGCCTGCGAGACGCTCGGACTCTTCGAACCCGTGGACGAGTAGTCAGACACGGTCACGCCGCCAAAAGAGTCCTGACGTAGGTTGACTCACAGATGCGGCGCCGGTATTCCCGAACAGGCTTAGGGATTAAGACTCTTTTTCATGAGGAGGGGTGCCCCGGTCGAGGGGACCGGGGCACCCTATACGCTCTAAGGTGTTAAATTGCTACCTGCAGACGACCTCCACGGGCACGTCAAGGATCTTAGCCACCTTGCAGATGGTGTCGGTCCAGCTGCCCTGTGCGGCGGCAAAGTGATGCGTGGGGCCGCACTCGCACCAGCGGTTGTTCCACTCGCGCGCGCCGATGGAGAAGCGCGTGCGGAAGGTGGTGTCGCCGTTGCCGAGGGTGGGACCGTCCTCGATGACGCCCTCGCTCACGATGAACTTGAAGTTGCCGTCCGCGTCCTGCGTGATGCCCAGGTAGGTGACTGGGCCGGCTTTGGGGTAGAAGCGCGTGAGGAAGCCGCCGCCCGCCTTGCCGTGGAAGACCGGCACGATCTCCATCGACGCCTTGCGCGCAGTGGAGAAGCACGCGTCACCGGAGCCGGAGTGGCCAATGAGCACCACGTCATCGTTGAAGTCGAAGGTATAGAACTCGGAGAGCTGGCAGGCACCGGAGAGGGTCTTCATGATGCTCATGCCCATGGCGACCTTGATGTCGCCCTCCACGGCGCAGGCGATGCCCTGCTTGATGAGCATGGAGAACGCGGGGATAAGCATGGAGTCGAGCACGCCCGCCTTGCCCTGCGCAAAGCCGTCGTAATGGCTGGCCACAAATCCCAGCTCCTCGTCCTTCACCCACTGCTCGAAGGCCACGACGTAGCGCGCCATCTCGTGGATGCTCTCCTCGTCGTAGTCACCGAGGATGTCGAAGGTGTCGTGGATATCAGCGACCTTGGCGGCAATGACATCCTCGTCGGTGACGTCGTCCGCGATGGCCCACATCTTCTCCCAGTCAAACTGCTTGGTGTAGAGGCCCATGCGGTGGTAGAGGTTAGTTTCGTCGATGTAGAGGTCCATCATGCCAGGGTACGGGCGGCCGATCTGGGCTAGGTTGGTGTAGCGCAGGCGACGGCGCACCTGGGCGGCACGGCACCAGTCCTCGATCTCGGCAGCAACCTGGGGGTCGCCGCCCTCGACGACACCCGTGATGACGGCGTGACGTTTGCCGGCGCGGTTGAGGTCGGCCACCATCTCGCCCACGGCGCCACCCGCGTAGGCCACACCCAGCCACTCGGCCGTGCCAGCGGTTTCGAAGTCGAGGCAGCGCACCTTCTGGAGGTTGACGAGCACGACAGGAACGTTGAGGTCGCGAATGGCTGGCAGCATGTTGTAGCTGGTGGCGTAGGTGAGCAGCTGGCAGAAGACGAGGTCGACGTCGGCGGCGCGGAACTTGTCACCTGCGGCCTGGGCAGCCTCCTTGGTGGTGCACATGCCGCCGTCAATGACCTCGACCGTGTCGGGGAGGGTGCTGACGAAGTCGGCATACTGCTGCTCGAACTCGGGCACGAGCTCGGGGAACTGCGGGAGATACGCGCCGAGGGCGATGGAGAAGACGGCAACCTTGGCCTTAGTCTCTACGAGCATGATTTGATCCTTTCTTCGAACCGACCGTTGGGGCACTAGTCGACGAACGCCTCGTTGATGGTGATGTTGAAGTCGCGGCAGGTGTCTTTGAGGCCCTGGTCAGAGATGACGTTGAGGAAGGCATCGCTTCCGCCGTTGGCCGCGCGGGCGGCAACGTAGAGCTCGGCTGCCTTCTCCACGGTGTGAGCCAGGCCGAAGGTGGTGTCAAAGTCCGGACCAGCGGCAAAGAGGCCATGGTGCGCCCAGACGATGGTGTCGTAGGTCTTCATGAGCTCGCTGGAGGCCTCGGCGATGGCAGGGCCGCCGGGGACCATCCAGGGCACGACGCCCACGCCACCGGGGAACACGACCACGCACTCGGTCATCATCTGCCAGAGCACGCGCGTGAAGGCACGGTCCTCGAGCGGCACGATGAAGCTCATCTCGATGATGCCAGGAGTGTGCGCGTGGTAGATCACGCGGTTTGCGCCATTGGTGCGTGCTGCGGTAACGCAGTGGTTCATGTAGTGACTCTCGAACTCGCTTGTGGGGCGGGCGCCTTCGAGCAGGCCCCAGACGATGCGGAAGGCGTCACCGGTCTCGTTGATCTCGACGATGCCGATGTTGTGGGCGGGGTCGCCAGCAACGTTGCGCATGTACTTGCCGCTACCGGTGGACACGAAGTACTGACCGGCCAGGTTCTCGCCGCGCACACCCATCTTGACCCACTCGCGCGGCTCGGCGTCGAAGAACGGACGCGCCTGCTCGAGCTCCTCGTCGGTCATGCGGTAGGTAAGGTTGCCGCCGTTGCGCTCGTGCCAGCCCTGCAGCCAGCCGTCGTCGCACATGCGGGTGAAGCCCTTGATGAAACCCAGATCTTCCATTGCCATGATGCTCTCCTTTCATGCCCTAGCGAGGCAGGTATTCCTTGATCTCGAAGCTCTGCTTGATGGCAGCGCGGGCCTCCTCGAGCGAGGCGTACTCGCCGGCAAAGATGAACTGAACCATGAGGTTGCCAAGCGCCGTGCCCTCGGTGGGACCGGCAAACACGGGCAGTCCGCAGGCATCGGCCGTGGCCTGGTTGAGGTAGCCGTTGTTGGAGCCGCCGCCCACGATGTTGATGCTCGTGTAGTCAACGCCAGTGAGCTCATGCAGCTGCGCCACCGTGCGGGCATAGTCCGCTGCGAGCGAGTCGTACACGGTCAGCGCGTACTGGCCCATCGTCTCTGGCACCGGCTGGTTGCTCCGTTCGCACACTGTGCGCAGGGCTGTAAGCATGCTCGCCGGGGCCAAAAACTCCTGGTCGTCGGCATCCACCACCGCGTGGAAGCCCCCAACACGTGCAGCCTCGGCGGCCTGCACTAGCTCGTCCCAGCTGGGAGCGGTGCCGGTCTTCTCTCCCAGCTCGCGGCGCACGTTCTGAATCATCCACAGGCCCATGATGTTCTTGAGGTAGCGGTAACGACGCTCGTAACCGCCCTCGTTGGTGAGGTTGGCCGCCGCACTCTCCGGTGTGCAGATGGGCGCGCGGTTCTCCACGCCCACCAGGCTCCACGTGCCGCTGGAGAAGTACACGGCCTGTTCGTCGCGAGCGGGCACAGCCAGCCAGGCGCTGCCGGTGTCGTGGCTCGCCACCAGCACGACCTCGGGCTTGTAGCCGATGCGCTCGGCAATCTCGGGCCGCACGTGCCCCAGGCTCTCGCCCGGCATGCTGATTGGCTGGAAGATACGACGTGGGAGGTTGAGGCGGTCGATGAGCCCCCAATCCCAATCGCAGGACTCGGCACCCACGAGCGCCGTGGTGCTGGCGTTGGTATACTCCTGCGCCTTCACGCCCGTGAGTACAAAGTTCAGGTAATCAGGCACCATGAGCAGCGCAGCTGCCGCATCAAGTGCACCGCGGTTCTCACGCGAGAGGGCACACAGTTGGTAGGCAGTGTTGAACTGCTGGTACTGGATGCCCGTACGTGCATAGTGCTCGCCAAAGGAGAGGATGCCGGAGAGCTCGAGCGCGTCCTTCACGCCATCGGTGCGGGAGTCGCGGTAGCCCACACACTCCCCCAGTCGCTGGTCGTTCTCGTCGAGCAGCACGTAGTCGACGGCCCAGGTGTCGATGCCGACGGTCTCGGGCTCAAAGCCAGCTTCCTTGGCAGCGGCGAGACCCGCAATCACGTTCTCGGCAAGAGCGTCGATGTCCCAGCAGAGGTGGCCGTTCGTGCGCGTGAGGCCGTTCTCAAAGCGGTAGACCTCGGTCAGCTCCATGCGGCCGTCTACCACCTGCCCTACGATATGCCGCCCACTTGACGCACCAATATCGATTGCCACATGACATGCGCTCATATCCGCCCCTTTCGGTTTCTTAGCCCACCTTCGAATGTGCTAATCAAAAGGATACGAGCAGTTTTATGAGCTTACCATGCGCTTAATGCGCTCCAACTTTCGATATTTGCGCATCATTGATGACAGAGTTCGATGTGGTCGGCCAGACCAAGTGCCTGACCAAAAAAACGTGTGGTCACAAAGGGCGAGTCCAGCCTCGTTGGGTTTCGGTCTCGTCTCCCTTCATGAAGAAGCGGCCCCACGTAGCACTGCCACATGGAGCCTTCTGCAAATCCGTTACCACACTGCTGATGCCCTCGTAGTCTCTACGCCTTGGCAGCCTCGATCATGTCGAGCGCCTTCTGCATCACCAGGTCGCCGCGCACCATGCCGTACCACTGCATGGGGATGACGTCGAAGGGCACGCCCGCCTCTTGGAACTTGGGCTCGTGCAGATGGCGCTCGAAGGCAACCTGCGGACCCAGCAAGGCGCAGTCCAGCTCTCGCAGCTGCTCAATGGAAGCGTTGCGGATATCCGAAACCGCACGAGCGTCCACCAGCACCTCGACACCCTTCTCGTTGGCGTAGTCCTGCATCTTCTTGGCAAGCAGGCTCGTGGACATACCGGCACCACAGAACAGACGGACGTGAAGCATGGTGGATCCTCCTTTGCATTGATTTACGCATCATTGGCTGCGTATCATTGATTCTATTTTCCCATGTAGCTGCTATTTTGGTAAGCTGCATACCATAGCTATATAGGTGATTTTCTAAGGTATCTCATGGCAACGATTTCTCATGCGGTGCTTCCCCACTTTGAACGATTCAATCAGGTTGCACAGGACGATGCGCTCTTTGACGAGCTTGTGAGCAGTGGCTTTGCGGAGCTTCCGCCAGATGAGGTCTTTATGGTGGCGCACAAGATGGTGCGAGACACGCCTTACGGGCCGCGACCATACCATGAGCTCACCTACGTGCTCGAGGGCCATGTGGTTGCCAGGATCGGCGCGCAGGAGGTGCACCTTCTGCCCGACAGCCTCCTGCTCGTTCCGCCCGCATGCTGCCATAAGCTCGTTGCGACCGATCCAGAGGCAATCGTCGTCGTGCTCTGCCTGAGGCCAACACTCTTTGCCTCGGGAGTCTTCGCGGAGTTCCTCTCCCAGGACACTGCGGTCGCACATGCCATGCGAAGCGAGGAGGCTGACGACTACCTGGTGCTTTCCGACACATACGGCCGCATCCTCTACCGATCTTTTCGCACGCTGCTCAAGGAGTACGCCCACGCGGGCAATACGGCCAGCTTCTCCGTAAAGGCACGGGTGCTCCTGCTGCTATCCCAGCTCACCGAGATCGACACCTACAGCTTCTACGGTCTCGACCAGCGCATGATGGAGGTTGTCGCATACCTGCGCGAGCATTGTGCCACCGTGAGCGTGGCGTCGCTCGCTGCGCATTTTGGCTACAGCGAGACGTACTTCTCGCAGCTCGTGCATCGGCGTTGTGGCGCGCGAGCACGCGAGCTCATCGTGGCAGCTCGCCTCCGACGTGCCCGAGAGCTGCTGGTCACCACTGACCTTTTCACGCAGGACGTTGCACTCGCTGTGGGCTATGAAAGCTACAGCCATTTCAATCGCATTTTCAGGAAGGTTTTTCACATCACACCCGCAGCCTACCGCACCTACGCTGCGCGTGAGATAGGACGCTGACACGAGCATCGCGTGCCTCCACGAACCTTTGCCCAACAGCTGAAAACCGCCCCGGACGCTAGCCCGGGGCGGAAGGGAGAGAGCAGATGACGTTCGCGATAATGCCTAGCGGCTGAAGCCCTTGAAGAACTCCCAGAGGTAGGCAGCCTCGGGCTTCCAGTTCCAGTGAGCCTGGTCCTTGATGGCCACGAGCTTCATGATCGGCTGGCCGTCGGCGCCGTTGAGCACGTTCTCCTGGGCGCTCTTCTCGCCGAGCATGATGTCGCTGGTTTCGTCGAACTTGATGCCGAACCACTCGTTGGCGGCCATGTCCATGTCCTCGGGCACCTCGAGGCCGTTGATCTTCATGTAGGCCTGCAGCAGCGGGAAGATGGGCACACGCGGGTCGACGTCCTGGATCCTCGTGCCCTGGTCGTCGACGGGGAAGGAGTTCTTGCTCGATCCGTCCACCGGGATCATGCCAAAGAAGTCGTGGTCACCGCAGAGGTAGGTGAAGGGCACCGTGGGGCCGTCCCAATCCTTGGCGAGCTCGGCGATCTCCTCCTTGTCGATGCCGGGGCCAGAGACACCGCCAACAGCCGCGAAGGTGTCCGCGTACTTGACGCCGTAGAGCTCGGAGGCAGAGGAGCCGGCGGAGAGGCCGGTCACGTACACGCGGTGCGTGTCGATCTGCGGGTACTTGGCGAACATCGTGTCGAGCCAGGTGACGATGCGGTCGTTCTGCAGGCCGTCGCAGCCGAAGAAGTTAGGCTGGGGCTCGTCGGATCCGGACTCGTAGACCACGTCCTGCCACTCGGGGGCCAGCACGATGAGGTCCTCGGTGCAAGCCAGCTCGAGCCAGCCGCTGGACTCCGCCTGGACGCGGGTGTCGTTGAGGTTACCATGCAGGGTGACGATGCAGGGCACGCTGCCCTCGGCCGCATCGGCCAGGCGCGTAGGAACGTACTCGAACCAGGTGTACTCGCCCTCGAGGCCATCGACTGCGGCATTGTAGTTCTCCACATAGTCGAACTGCGTGAAGTCGGGGATGGAGTACAGCGGGTAGGGGTCGGTGAAGTCAGCGACGCCTGCCATGTAGAACTCGGTGATTTCGTTATGCTGGCGATAGTTCTTTGAGAAGACCTGATCCCAAGCGTTGGCAGCGGCGGTCGGCAGATCGGCATCGGAGGCCACAACCACGCGCTTCAACGGGTCGTCGGCGTTCTCGTAGACGCCCTCCCCCACCTCGGCGGCACCGTTGGCGGCGATGATCGCGTCCACGGCGGCCTGCGGGGCGTTGCAGAGGTACGCGGGCACGAAAGGCACGCCAGCGGCATCGGCCTCGGTGCCGCCGTAGGTGAAGACGCCCGCCGCGAAGTACAGCTTGGAGGCGAGGTCGCCGAGAACGAAGTCTGCGCCCTCGTCCACGCCGATGACCTTGACGTTGTTGGCCGGGCCTGCCGCAGCGGCAAGCTCCACGAACTTGTCGGCGTCTGCGGCGGTATAGGCCTTGCCGTCTGCAGGGTTCACCACGACGACTGAGCCCACGTAGGTCTCGATGCTCTGCGCAAGACCCAGCTGGCCGACCAGCTCAGCCGCGCCGTCAGCGTCGAGCGCGCCACCAAACACGTAGTACGCCGGGGAGAGCACGTTGGAGAAGTGGTACTCCACGCCGTCGTCCAGCGCGTTGTAGGCAAAGTTGCCGTCAACCTCGAGCAGCTTGTCGAAGGGCTCGTTCGCAGGTGCATCAGCTGCAGGCGCGGCGCCACCACCGTTGCCACCGCATGCCGCAAGCGCGGCCACAGACACAAAGCCCAGTCCCGCCATGAAGCTCCTCCTAGTGATGTTGATGCGTCCCGCCATGATACTCCCCCTCTTCCCGTGTGTTTACACGTATCCTTACCATCAAATGTAGATGGTACTTAACGGCTAATCTATATTGTTATCCGTGGCATTCACTATTAATTTGTGCCAAGTTATCCGTACTTCATTCCGCTGTCTTTAAGCCTATCGCGAAAGACATTCAATTGATGTTGCAATAAAGGCCCGCCGTTGTAGAAACCTGCAACGGCGGGAGTCAATGTGCCTCGAAGGATGTATTGCCTCTAGGCGCGCCGAGCAACCAAGAGCCGACGAATCACAATCTTGAAGAAGGCTTTCATGGAAAATGACCCAACGCCCGAGAAGCCGTATGCCGAGAGTCTGATTACCCGATCGAACAGCAGACAGGCAGGCCCATCGTAGCAGAGTGTCACAAGGCAGAGCGTCACCCCGCGACTTCGCAACCCTTCAAGCATCTCACGGTTATCCTCGATATAGCGCCCGTAATTGGTGAGGACGACAGCAAATGCTCCGTCAGGCAACTCCTCCGCAATTTGATGACGCTTTGCCTCAGTTTCGCCGACATGTACGAGATGCCCGGCGGCGAGGAAGGCAACCTGCGTATCGCGTGCGATCATCAAAGGTTGGTCAGTGCCAAAGAAAGCGGCTTCGTGGGTCATCACCTGGCTGATGAACCAATCGACCGTCTCGTCGTCTACGGTCTCCTTAAGGTCCTGCAGCGCCGCGCACAGGCCGTCAATGTAGAGTCCGATGAAGTCGCCGATATCTGTTTTGAGCGCCGCCAGCTCATCTGGAGTGATACGCAGTGTAACAGAGGGGTCCTGGTTGACGAGCCTGCGCGCCACGGCCAAAAACTCATCGTAGCTATCAAACCCAAATCGCCTTACCACGCGCGATACCGTCGACTTCGAGACATAGGTCGCACGCGCCACCTCGGAAAGCGAAAGACTATCGAGCTCACGCAGATGCGCAAGCAGGTACGAGACCACTTCATAGCGGGTGTCATGCTCGATCTCGGTATCGTGGTAGGCAATCATGTCATTCAGTGACTTCATGACGATATCCTCGATTGCGGTCGCTCAGTCTGAAACCGCATTCTAGCAGCGCTAAATGTGAATGCTCCAACTGCGATAGCTTTATGGTCTCTACGGCTCGGTAGACCTGGCATCGAACAAGGGCATTGCAGGTTCATGCAACAGGAGCAATTAATGGCAACGTGTCCAACGTCAGATTGTGTCATACCGTAGTAAGAGGTCAGTTCTGATTAGCAAGAAGGAGAATCCCAAGATGTCAGCATTTCCCAAAAGCTTTCTGTGGGGCGCGGCAACAAGCGCGTTCCAGTACGAAGGCGCAGCAACCGAAGGCGGCAAGGGATGGAACACCGCAGACGAGCGTTGCCGGTTGCGCGCTGCTAACCAGGCCGACGCGAGCGTGGCGGCCGACGGTTACCACCATCTTGAAGAAGACGTAGCCCTCATGCGTGAGTTGGGGCTCACGTCGTACCGGTTCTCCATTTGCTGGAGCCGCATCATTCCTGACGGTGACGGAGCTGTGAACGAGGAGGGCGTGGCCTACTACCGGCGTTTGCTCGAACTGCTGGACAAGGCGGGCATCGAGCCCGTCGTCACGCTCCTGCACTTTGACATCCCCTGGGCACTGGTGGAGGACTACGAGGGTTTCGTGGACCGCAAAGCCGTGGATGCCTTCGAGCGCTACTGTCGCGTGTGCTTCGAGCGCTTTGGTGACCTCTGGTGGATCACCATCAACGAGCAGAGCGTGATGTGCTTTGCCACCTCGATGCTGGGTCTCAAGGACGATGACCCGGACCTTGCACGCAAGTCGGTGCAGGCAAACTATCACATGTACCTTGCCAATGCGCGTGCCGTTGCCGCATGCCACGAGCTGTGCCCAAGCGCCAAGATTGGCCCGGACGTGTCGTACCCCACGCTCTACCCCATGACCTGCGCGCCGGAGGACGTGCGTGCCGCCTACGACATCGAGGAGGAGGTGGCATATGCGCCCATGGAGACCTACGTGTATGGCACCTTCCCCAAGTGGCTACTCAACAAGTGGGAGGCGGCTGGGACAATGCCTGCGCGTGAGCCTGGTGACGACGCCATCCTCAAGGCCGGTAGCTGTGACTTCTTGGGTGTGAACTGGTACCAGACCAATGTGGTGAGCGTCGCGGGCTCAGGGAGCGTCCTCAACATGGGCACGGCCATGAGCGCTCGCAACCCCTACCTCGAGTACACAGAGTGGGGCTGGAGCTATGACCCGAGTGGTCTGCACATCGCCCTTCACGAGTGCTGGGCGCGCTTCCGCAAGCCCATCATCGACCCCAAGCGCGTCGACTACCTGCGCGATCACGTGCGCGAGATGGCACTGGCGCTGGAGGACGGCATCGACCTCGTGGGCTACCAGCACTGGAGCTTTGTGGACCTGCTCTCCAGCTCGGATGGCTTCAACAAGCGCTATGGCCTGGTCTTCGTTGACCGCACGGACTTTGACGAGAAGGACTGCCGCCGCATACCCAAGGACAGCTTCTACGCGTACCGTAACATCATCACTGAGGCACAGGAGACGTAGCTCAAAGGCGAGACACCTAGCTGCATGGCCAGGCGCCTCGCCTACGCTCTTTGATAGACAGTCCTACCCCAAGTCCGCGCCATTGCTGCGGCAGACCTTTTGATACCAGAGGAAGCTGTCTTTGCGCACGCGGTGGCAGTCGCCGTTGCCCGCGTCGTCCATGTCCACGTAGATGAAGCCGTAGCGCTTGGACATCTGGCCGGTGCTCGCGGCAACAAGGTCGATCGGCCCCCACGTGGTGTAGCCAAAGATGTCCACGCCGTCCTCCTCCACCGCCGCGCGGAGGTTCTCGATGTGCGCACGCAGGTAGTCGATGCGATACGGGTCGTGCACACACTCCACGCCGTCCTCGACCGTCATCTCATCCTTGGCACCAAGGCCGTTCTCCACGTCGAGGAGCGGCACGCGGTAGCGATCGGCCAGGAAGTTAAGCAGGTAGCGGAAACCCGTCGGGTCCATGGGCCAACCCCACTCCGACTCCGTGACATAGGGGTTCTTGACTCCGCCAATGAGGTTGCCGCTCGTCATCTCAAGGTCATCGGCATGCGTGGTCATGGCCATGGAGGCATAGTACGAGAAAGCGAGGAAGTCGGCTTTGCCTTCAAGCAAATCGGACGCATCCTGTGCGGATACGTTCAGCTCGCAGCCGTGCGCACGCTGAACGCGCCTTGCGTAGCACGGGTAGGCGCCAAAGACCATGGTGTCGGCGCAATAGCCAAACCCATGCTGGAACTCCTGGTAGGTGGCCAACACGTCAGCTGGGTCACAGGTGTACGGATAGGCGCACATGCCAGCAACCATGCAGCCAACCTTGGACCCAGGGATAATCTCGTGCGCAGCCTTGGTGACGCGCGCAGCAGCCACCATCTGGTTATGCAGCTTGGTGATGGTCTCGGGCCGACCCTCTTTGTCCATCATGAAGAAGATGTTGACCTCATTGAAAGTGAGCCACTTGTCTACGTACGTGCCAAGGCGCTCGAAGCAGACGCGCGCGAAGGCCTCGAACTCGTCGATCATGGCTCGGCTTTCCCAGCCACCATGGCGTGCCTCCAGGCAGATGGGCTCGTCGTACTTGTAGAGGGTGACCACGGGATCCATGCCCAGCTCGCGCGCATAGGCGAACAGGTCGCGATAGAAGCGTACGCCCTCTTCGTTCACACCGCCCTCGATGCCATCGGGCATGACACGCGCCCAGCTCACGGAGGTGTTGAAGGTGGTCCACCCCATCTCGGCGAAGAGCTCGAGGTCCTCGCGCCAGCGGTGGTAGAAGTCCGCCGCCACGTGGTTGGTGTAGTGCACATCGTCAAAGAGCTCGTAGTGTGCACCATCTGGCAGGTGATCGAACGCCCTCATCACGCCGCGCGAGCCGTCGGCGTTGCGGTAGTACACGGGACGCCAACCGGTGCCCACGGCGGGACCGGCGTAGTCAAGCTGCACTGGAGCCTTGCCGCCCTCGTCCCAACCTCCCTCCACCTGCTCTGCTGAGATGGAGCCGCCCCAGAGGAAGCCTTTCGGGAATGCCATGATGGAACCTTTCTTAATGAGAAACCAGATTGCGTCGTGGAAAGGAGCCGCACGTTCAGTGGACGTGCGGCTCCAGGAAAGGAAGGGCGATTTTACGCTGCATCCACCTCGGCAGCTTCTGCCTTCTTAAGCTCGTCCTCGACGTAGGCGTTCCAGAAAGGCCAGAAGATGACCAGGCCCATGGCGCACATCAGGAACGGCCAGACGAGACCGCCGATGGAGCCACCGCCTCCGGCGAAGCCCAGCAGCGGGGCGGGAGTTGCCCACGGAAGGCTCACGCACAGCTTACCGACAAAGCCCGCAGCTGTCGCAGCATAGGTGAAGATAGCGGAGAGGGTGTGAGAGACGACGAACGGGATGATGAGGTAGGGGTTGAGCATGATGGGCAGACCGAAGATGATGGGCTCGACGATGGAGAAGATCGCGGGCGGGAAAGCGACTGCCGCGAGGGCCTTGAACTGCGGGAGCTTCTTGGAGTCCTTCATCATGAGGATGAGCAGTGGCCAAGCAGAGCAGGTCCACATGCTCAGGCGGCTGAGGCCCTGGGTCCACACATGGGGAGCTGCGGAGATGGCGCCACCACTGACGAGCCACTCGACGTTCTGAAGGTCCCAAGCGGGAAGGAAGGTGCCGGTGACGGCGCCGACGATGTTGTCGCCATGCAAGCCGACAGCCCACAGGATGGCGGTAAGTGCCTGCGACAGGGTGTACATGCCGATGCTGTCAGCACCGCTCAGGATGGGCATGAGGATGGTGGTGACCCAAGTGGCGATGTCAAAGTCGAGGATGGTGCGGATGACCCAGCACAGGATGCCGATAAGTGCATAGGGAATCACTGCGGAGAACGAACCGCCGATTGCGGGAGGCACGGAGTCGGGCAGCGTGATCTTGATGTTCTTCTCGTAGCAGAAGTGAATGATATTGATGGCAATTGCGGCGGCGAGCATGGCCGTGATGATGCCGCCGGAGCCCCAATTGTTGATCGTAAGGGCTCCGATGCCTTCCTCGGTTGCCGCAATGGCGTTGAAGTTGAGCATGATGAAGGCAAAGAACGTGCCGATTGCACCAGTCGTGCTCGAGATACCCTTAACCTGGGCGTACTCGGAGCCGAGCGAGATAGCCAAGTACGGAGCGAGGATGCCTAGGGAGAGCTGCTGAATGAGCAGGATCTTGCCGGCATAGGGAGCCAGGAACGGCAGCAGCGCGTGCTCGGTGAGCTGCCCGTCGGCGGCGAGCAGGAACATGACCAGCGCGAGCGAGCCGATCATAGTGATGCCGATGGTTCCCACCATGCCGTTGGTGATGGCCTTGACGAAATCGAACTGTCCAAACTTGGTGAGCGGTCCCGCAATCTTGTAGACGAACGGCATCATCGCGTCTACGAACGACTTTTTCTCGGTGGCTTCTTGTGCCATGTTGAACCCCTTTCCTTCACTGCTTCATTGCTGTGTACCGTGACGTCTTGTGCGTCCTTAATCGGTTAATTGCAGGATACGTACCTACCGGACGCCCAAAGCGCGGCAATGACGAAGCTGGTTCGACTTTTTGAAAGACGTGGTACGCTTTCGGAAGAATTGAACTGGTTTTTCAAGAAAGCCAGTTGATGACCTGGAGAGGAATCTCATGACGCTCATCGAGGCACTGCAGAGGAAGCATAGGTTCACCACCACAGAGGAGATGCTCGCCGACTTTGTACTCGCGCATCCTAACGAGGTGGTGGCGATGAGCGCAAGCCAGCTGGCAAAGGCGGCGCACACGTCAAACTCGGCCATCGTGCGCTTTTGCAGCAAGCTGGGGATTGATGGATATCGCAGCTTCAACGTGACGCTCGCGCGCGAACTCGAGCGTCGCTCCGCGCAGCGCATCGACATCAATCCTGACGAGCCGTTCTTGGATGGTGCCTCCACGCAGGAGGTACTCGACTCAGTAGCGATGCTCACCAAGCAGGCGGTCGACGCAGCGCATGACACGGTACGCGCGCAAGACATTCGCACCGCAGCTCGCTTCGTGCGCCTGGCACGACGGGTGGTCATCTACGCCAACGGCGACACGCGCATCTCGGCCATAGGCTTCTCGAACCTCATGCTCAAGCTCGGCGTTGTCTGCTCGCTGGGCGATCAGTATGGTGAGGCCACCAGCATGGCATACACACTTAGCCCGAATGACGTTGCGCTCTTCGTGTCATACTCGGGAGGGCTCATCGATGCATCGGCTTACTCACTCGAGCGAGAGTTGGACATCGTGCGCAAGAGCGGCTGTAAGACGATTTTCATCACCTCGGACGAAACGATCGAGGAGCATGCAGGCAAGGCGGACTGCGTCATCGTGCTTCCCCAGAGTGAGACGCGCAAAGGTCGTATCGCCAACTACTACAGCCAGACTACAATCCGATATGTTCTCAATTGCATTTATGGCGAGGTATTTGCCCACAACTGGGAGGGAGGCATCGCTGCACGTGACCGCTATGCGAGCACGGATGCCTGGGTGTAAGTCGCAGCCCTGCATAGCAGTTACAAGGTGCATCACCCCACCCATGCGGACGCATTATGCTTAGAGAGCCCATCAGCAACGGATAGGAACACTATGACCCTTTCACTTGCCCCCATCTTTGCCAACGG
This sequence comes from uncultured Coriobacteriaceae bacterium, assembly GCA_902777325.1. Taxonomy (GTDB): domain Bacteria; phylum Actinomycetota; class Coriobacteriia; order Coriobacteriales; family Atopobiaceae; genus UBA1367. The sequence continues at coordinate 98,106 of CACYTH010000003.1, read as the reverse complement.
CATGGTTCTGCAGCGCGATCTGACGGTATGCGTCTGGGGCACGGCGCTGCCCAGCACTCGCGTTGACGTACAAGTTCAAGGCCAGTCAGCCTCCACAAGAGCAGATGATTTTGGCCAGTGGCGCTGCACGCTCGCACCGCTGCATGCCTCCGACAACGAGACCCTGGAAGTGGCTGCAGGCGACAAGCGCATCACCCTCACCGACGTAGCCGTGGGCGAGGTCTTCATCGCAGGCGGCCAGTCCAACATGGAGTTCTGGATGCGCTACGACAAGGAGGTGGAGGAGTATCGACCCACCTGCGACAACCCGCGCATCCGCTTCTATGACCAGCCCAAGTGCTCCTATCCTGGTCAGACGAACGATTTCGATTACTCCAAGGTGGGCATTTGGCGCAAGGCTACCCCCGAGGACCTGGACTACTTCTCAGCCGTGGGCTACTACATGGCGCGCGGCCTCGAGATGGTTCTCGACGTGCCCGTGGGCATCGTGGGGTGCAACTACGGTGGCACCACCTCCGCGGCATGGATGACGCCCGAACACGCGCGCACCGTGCAGCCCGAACTGGCGGCCGCCTTCGACGCCAAGCTCCAAGGCCTCCCCTACGAGGAGCTGCTGGCAAATGGGCGCGTCAATGCCGCCAAGAACGACAAGGGCTACGCCACCTGGCCCGCATGGAACGAGTTCTTCCTGCCGCGCACGCCCACGGCGGACGAGATCGCAGCGTTCATGGCAGCTGAGGCGGAGAAGGCGTCCGGCCCTGCGGACGTGGGCGGGCTCGAAATCAGTGGCGCGCAGGCTGGCGCCGAAGTAAAGCCGCAGGTCCATCCGGGTATGATGACCCCCACCAAGGAGGCTCCGGGCGCTCTCTTCACCTACATGGTGCTCCCCATCGCCGGCTTTGCCGCGCGTGGCGTGCTCTGGTACCAGGGCGAAAGCGACGATGAGATCAACGGTGCCCAGTGGCGCCACGAGGAGGCGCTACGCACCGTCATCGCCGACTGGCGCGACGCCTGGCAGCGTCCCGACCTGCCCTTCCTGGTGGTCCAGATTCCGGGCTTCGGCGACTGGATGGGACTCAGCCCGAATGACTACGTGACCATCCGCGCCTGTCAGCAGAAGGTGGCTGACGAGGACGAGCACGTGTGGCTCTGCTCGGCCAGCGACATGGGCGACAAGCACGATGTCCATCCCAAGGAGAAGAAGCCCATCGGCGAGCGCCTGGCCCTTTTGGCAATGAACCACCTGTTGGGGATGCCCGTGCCCGCGGATGCGCCGCGCTGCACAAGCGCTGAGCGCAAGGGTTCGTTCGTCATCCTGCACTTTGACAATGCTGCCAGTGGCATGCTGTTGGAGGGTGCCGAGTGCAATGCGCTCGAGGTGCTCTGCGACGGCGAACCCGTGCCCTTCAGGGCCGCGGCGCGGGGCGACGATCTTATCGTCATGCTCGATGGGAACCCGTCTGGCCTGCTCGAGGTGCGCTTCGCCTGGGCCAACTGGTTCCGCACCAACCTCTACAACGGCGCTGAGATTCCCGCACTGCCGTTTGCGATGAGCTGCTGAGCCGGCCCACGACATAAGCAGGGCATTCGACTCGAACGCCAGAGCGCGAATGGGTCGAATGCCCTGCACATTGGTTCACACGGGCAGTTCAAGAATTCCGTCAGGCGAAGCTTAGAGCGCGCAGATCAAGGGACGCCGATCCACAGGCAACGAGATAGACGGCGTGTACGCCCGCGACAGGTGAGGAGATGCGAGCTTCGGCCCACCTCCAGCCTTCCGATGGACTCACGAGCACTCGAGCAACCTCGGGACCATCGGGCGCATCGATTCGCACGCTGACCGAGCCCGTAAACGTGCCACGCACTTCGAGCCGCACAGTGCGCTCCGAACCATCAAATTCCAGGTACTTCCAGCCCGCCTCTGCCCCATCGCGAAGGTTGTGGATGTAGGCATAGGCCGAGGTGGCCGCCCCCGCATCGGCATCCTGGCTCACGAAGGGATGGGCCTCATCGATCTTCACCGAGCCGCTATAGTGCAGCACGCCTTCGACACTGCGCAGGTGACAGCAGGTATAGGCGGGCGTCTCGTGCACGGCGGCAAGTGGTCCGCCGTTGAGGCCGCAGCTGGTCATCTCGGCTTGCTCGATAGAGCCGTCCTCATGAATGACAACGGGCTCCGCCACGCCCTGCCGCGAGTTTTGGTGGCCATGGGTGTGACGGTGGCCAAACACGAAGACCCGTCCGTCCGACAGCTCCACGAGCGACCCGTGGTTGTTGCCCATATAGTACGTGGCTTCCGCCTCAGTGGGCTTGCCAGGCATCCCCACATCGCCGTTGGAGTGCAGCACGCCACCGTATGTGAGCGGCCCCTCGGGCGTTTCCGCATGCGCCCAGCACAACTCATAGCCTTGCAGGCTCGAGTAGATGAAGTAGTAACGGCTCTTGATGCGCCGGAAGCTCGACGCCTCAAAGAAGGGATGCTCCTCGAAGCTCGTGCCATCCGCCTGCAGTTTGGCCGGAGCCAAGCGATGGGGCGCCTCCGCCATCGTGACCATGTCGGACGAAAGGCGCACCACCCAGCTACCCTCAGTCACCGCGGCAGACATGCGAGGGCTTGCCTTGGGCATGCCGAAGCCCCAGTACAACCAAACCGCATCGCCTTCGACGTAGGCGGCAGGATCAAACACCATGCCGTATCCACTATCCGAGTCGAGCGGCGTTCCGCCAGGAAGTGTCACGTCGCCAAGGAAGTGATAGTGCCCCGCAGGCTCGTCGCACACGGCTACGCCGATGTGACACGGCCTGCCCACGAGCATGGACGCGATTGCGTAGTACAGGTAGAACCGCCCGTCGGGGCCCTGCGCGACATCCGGTGCGAAGAGCGGCGCATCACCGGCAGGGTTCGAGGGGTCATCAGTCTTGCGGAAGATCACCCCTTCGAAGCACCAGTCTGCAAGGTCGGTCTCAGGTGTCGACCAGCATACGTAGTCGCCCGGGCAATAGCTCCCGCCAGCAGCTGCATCATGCGAGCCGTACACGTACACGCGACCATCGAAGACATGTGGCTCTCCATCAGGAACGTACTCCCAGCTGGGCAGGTAGGGGTTGTAGGCAGGGCGTTTCATTGGTTCTCCTTGGGAGGCGCGGAACGAGTTTGCCACAATTCTAAAGGCTGTTAGCGACTCTCAGTATCAGGTGGGGAGGGAGACAAATGACCTGTCCCTTTGTCTCACCTAGCGGTGGCTCAGCTCTCCCCCATCGTCAAGGGCGAGCCAGCTCGCACACAGGCCAACCCATGTAGCGGCCTCATCGTTCACGAGATCCTCGCGGCTGGCCGTGCTGCGGTCCGCCAACGCCAGGCCATGAATCCCCCGTTCATAGAGGTGATACTCCACAGGCACGCCCGCGCGCTGGAGCAGCGCCACCAACTCGGTCGTCTCATACGACGCCACGACCTCATCCTCGCTGGTCTGCCATATGAAGGTGCGCGGCATGTCGGGTCGCACGTGACGACGCAGGTCAACGCGCGCATAGTCCTCGCCGGAGGGATCGTTCTTGCCAAAGACTGCCTTGGTTATCAACCTCGCCCCCTGTGCCTGCTCGGGCGTGGCACCAGGCTCCACTCGGCAGAGCTTCTCAGCCGAAACCATGGGGTAGCAGAGCACGAGGCCAGAAGGACGCGCGGCCTCGGCCATCGTGTCAGCCAACGCAAGCAGCTCCGCATCGTCGAAGTGCTCCGCGAGCGATCCCGCCACATGCGCCCCCGCAGAGAACCCAAGCGCGTATACGCGGCTCGCATCGACGTCCCACTCGCTGGCATGCTCGCGCACATACGCCATGGCACGCATGGCATCCACGATCTGCACGGGATAGTGCGACGAGTCGTCAACCTGCAGCAGGCCATTCGGCTCTGTAGGTGGCGCTGTCACATACACGTGGTACCGCAGGACAAAGACGTCATAGCCCAAGCCCAGGAACCGTGCCGCAACCGGCTCGTCCTCGCGGTGCGCCAGGCTGAGGTACGCTCCCCCCGGCGTTACCAGCACCGCAGGACGGGTCTTGTAGCCACCCGTCGTGACCTCAGGATCCAGAAGGTAGCAGTCGAGCCGAGTTCTTCCGTCTTCGCTCAGGCAGACCTCTTCGTAACGCATGTGAATCCTCCTCGTCATCTAGTAAGTGTGATTGCGCCTTTGTCTTTGTTCTCAGAGCACCCGACCAAAAGGAATCGTCCCCAACGGTCGGAGCACCCGACCAAAAGGAACCGTCCCCAATGGTCGAGTCTTTTTGATAAGAGCGCCGCTCTCCTAGGGAGAGCGGCGCTGGGAAAGGAAGGCTGTCTTACCTTGCCAGGAGTCCTTACTCCTTGCCCTCAGCCTGCTCCTTGGTGAGGCCGAAGAGCCAGGTGGTCACGAAGGCGACGACGAAGCCGATGGCCATGGCGATGCAGCCGTTGATGAAGTTGGCCTGGTCACCGCCGGCAAAGGCGAGAGGCGAGAAGATGCCGGAAGCCATGGTGTAGAGGGTCAGGTGGGTGAAGGCGGCGTAGAGGCCGGCAGCAGCGCCACCGCAGAGGGTGCCGATCCAGGGACGCTTGTAGCGCAGGAACACGCCGTAGAGCAGGGGCTCACCCACGCCACCGAGGAACTGGGTCAGGAAGTAGCCCCAGCACAGGCTCTTGTTCTCGGGGTCCTTCATCTTGAGGGCGACAGCGAGACCAACACCGGAGGCCGTGAAGGCCTGAACCGTGGAAGCCATGAGGAACATAGCGTCGTAGCCGACGTTGCCGAAGTTGGCGATGGCGATGCCCATGATGCCGATGTGCATGCCGGTGAGGACGAGCATGGGATAGGTAGCAGCAAAGATTGCGATGGCGAGGAAGCCGAGCGGGGAGTTGCCGATGATTTCGAAGAGGCTTGCCACACCGTTGCCGAGCATGCTGCCCAGAGGAGCCAGGATGTAGAGCTCCAGCGGGATCATGAGGAGGACGGTGAGGAAGGGACCAAAGACGGTACGCACGGCGTTGGGCATGACACCGTTGATCCTCTTCTCAAGGAAGGCGAACACGGGGATGCACAGCAGGATGGGGATGAGCGTCTGGCCATAGCCAAAGAGCGGCATCGGGACCTGGGCGCCGAAGAACGAGAGGCCGGTCTCGCCACCCACGAAGGCCGCAAAGCTCGGCTCAAGCAGGGCTGCGCCGAGCATCGCACCGAGGTACGGGTTGGCACCAAGCTTCTGAGAAGCCGTGAAGCCGGCAAGGATGGGCATGAAGTAGAAGCCGGCGTTGTACATCATGTCGCAGAGGAACACGAGCGGGCTGTCAGCGGGCACCAGGTTGAGGAACGTGGGGCCGAAGACGGCGCCGAGGGTCTTGAAGAGACCGGCGGTCATCAGGACCGGGACCAGAGGAACAACCGAGCCGGAGAGGTAGTTGAGCACGGCATCGAGCACGTTCTTGGGAGTCCACTCGAACTTGGCGGGCGCGTCGTCGAGGTTCTCGTCGATGGAACCGCCGCCACCGACACCGAGCTTGGTCAGCTCGTCGTACACCTCGGGCACGGACGGCCCGATGATGACCTGGTACATGCCGCCCTGCTTCATGACGCCCAGGACACCCTTGATGGCCTTGACGTCCTCGTCCACGGGCACATTGTCGTCCACGAGGTTGAAGCGCAGGCGCGTTGCGCAATGGATCACCTTGCTGACGTTTTCCTTGCCACCGACCGCATCGAGCACGTCAGTTGCGATCTGCTTGTTGTCTGCCATGTTCCTTTCCTTCCCTTTCCGTTCGAGGCTTATCTTATGCCTCCTGTTTCCTTCTTGCTGTAATAACTATATTTTCCAATGTATACCTGCGACAATATCAATATGTGCGTATCAGGCTATGACTTGTTGCAGTAGTGTGGCTGTCAGGTCAACTTTTCGAAAGTTGATAAGCGGGGAGCCGAGGCCGCGACGCATCCGTCACCACCCCGGCTCCCCGCCATGCCCCGTTCCGGCCAATCTAGCGAATATGCACGCCCGCAGGTACCTCTACCTGCACTTCCATGCCCTTGGGAGCGCTATAGGAGAACGCGATCTCTCCGTCCTCCAAACGCTGCCAGGCAGTGCGAACGACACCCTGGCGCGTCTCGAGGGCACAGGACACGCGATCGGTGTTCTTGCTGAAGTGTGGGCGCAGCACGACCTTGTTGGCACCCACGGCGTCGTCAGCAACCCGGATGCCACCCAGACCCTGGTAGAACCACTGCAGGTAGCTGCTGAACATCGCATGGTTGTACGACGAGAGGAACGCGTTGAACTGCTCGGCGAGCGCCTTGTTGCCGCTGGCGAGCATGGCCTTGTAGCTTGGGGCATCCTCGCGGGTGAGCCAGGATTCCACAACGTCAGAATGGCCTGTGCGATGCAGAAGGTCAAAGGCGATGGTTGTGCCAAAGATGCCGGTTGTCAGCACGCCGTCCTCTTCGGCGATCTTGGTCACCAGACGCTCGGCCAGCTCATGCTCGTCGGCAAGGCCGAGGTCGGCGGCAAAGGCCAGCCCCGTCTGGGTGCCATCGCCCCAGCTTCCGTCGGCGTTGCCAAAGCGCTCGGCAATCTGTGCCTTCAGCTCCGCAAGGCGGGCCTCATAGCTCGAGCCGTCTTGCCCCAGAATCTGGCAGAACCGCACTGCCGCCCGTGCAAAGCGTGCGATGGTGCACCAGCCGACCATCTCTTTGTCGGGCGTGCCCGTCTTGAAGCTCTCGCTCGTCGCAACTGACCCGTGGTCTCCCAGACAATGCGCCGCCAGCTCCTCGGGGTCCCATCCCAGCAGGTAGTCGACGAGCTTTTGCACGTACGGCCACTCGCCCTCCACTAGATCACGGCACCCATAGAACTGATAGGCACGCAACACCAGGTGTGGATAGGCAAGCTGCCACAGAAGCGGTCCCTCGCCATAGGCGGTGCCGTTGGACCCTATGCCCATGAACGGAGCCGTCTCGGGTACGCCACCGGCCTCCGTCTGGTCGTTGCGGAAGTCGCGCACCGTCTTGCGTATGAGCCCCTCGCAGTCGAATGCCGCAAGGTTAGAGGCGGCGAGCGCCACCATGTCTCCACCATAGCCCAGCCGCTCGCGGGCGCAGTCCTCCCAGAGGCCGTGTACGTTGTTGAGCTTGGTGCGCACCGCCGCATCCACCATGCTGTCATAGAACTCGTTGTCCGTGGCGATGGAGCCAACTGCCACAAGGTCGGTATGGACTGGCACCAGTGCAATCTCCTGCAGTTGGTTGCGTGATAGCCCCTCAATTACCGCATAGCGACACGAATGCACGGTAAAGCGGTTGGTAAAGTGGTTCTCGCCGTCCGTGCAAATGATGCGATCGGTCTGAATAGCGCACTCAGGTGCACCGGGACCACCGGGGATACGAAAGCCCTCGGGCACGAGACAACCCACCAGACCTGCATGGCTCGACTCGTAGGAGGGCAGACCGTCCTCGTCGAGCTCTTCGGCATAGCGGACGATCACCTCGTCGCCCTCATGCGCTTCTAGGGCAAGATTGATCATACCGGTGTCCAACTCGTGAAAGTCCACGAGCAGGCTGCCGTCGGGGAGCTCGCGCACGTCAGTGCCCACCACCGGTGCAAAGCGGCGGCAGGGTTCGACGACTGCGGGCTCCAGCGTGCGGAAGTTCTTGGTGACAACGGTATCGATCCTCTCACCGTGCGAAGTGCGCAGGTCACAGGTCTCGCCCAGATACACGTTGTTGAAGAGCAGCTGTCCCTCGCGGCAGGTCCAGGACTCATCGGATACGAGCACGGTCTGACCGTCCGCCTCAAGGCAGAGCAGCGCCTGTGGCGTACCCACCTCTGCAAGGCGTGCCCGGAGGTTGTACTTGCCGAACATGGTAAGCGGGGAGGGGTTGAACCAGCCGTTGCCCAGCTCGACCTCGATCTGATTCTCGCCCTCGTGCACCAAGTCGCTCACATCGAAGGCGCGCACATAAACGAGCCTCGTGTAGTTGGTCCAGTCTCCCAGAAGCTCGACGTTGCCCAAGGGCTGCCCGTTGACGAGCACCCGCGCGTAACCCAGGGCTGCGATGCTCAACTCTACCCGCGTGGAGGCGCCGAGCGAGAACGTGCGGGAAAGCACATGGTTGCGATGATCGCGATAGTACCCTGCATCATCCTTGCCGTAATCGTATATCGGTCCCGATATCCACTTGGCGTTGTCACTCACGGCCTTCATCATGCCTCCCATACGTATCGATAGCTGTTGACTATACTTTATCTGGTATGGTTTACCTGCAACAATATGTGTTTTTGTCTTTAATAGTATGAATCTGTGGAGCGTATTGTGAACCTAAGGCAGCTTCCTTCGGCATTGCTTGCCGTCTCGATGATCGAGTCGCATACCGACGAGGAAGTGTACGAGCATTTTGCCAAGCGTTATCCCCGCGTGCAGTACCATGGCCGTGAGCTCTTCCTTTTTGGGCAAGGACGCGAGTTCGCAGACCGCCGACACATCGTGGCATTTCACGGGGTGAACTCTGCGACCATTCCCGAGCACATCTACTCGTACGCGCTCATCACCTACTGTTGGCAGGGCATCTTCCGCATGAATGTGGACGGAAACCGCGTAGTGCTGGAAGCCGGCGACTGCATCGTGATGGACCGCCATGTCCCCCACAGCGTGGAGCCCACCGGCCCTAATGACATCACCATCAACTTCATCCTTGCCGAGGAGTTCTTTGAGGGTCACCTGCTTGACGGCATGACCGACCTGGCCTCGCCCTTCGCAACCGAGCTCATGACGTTGGGAGCATCTCATGAGACCTGGCGCATCTATCACACGGCCAACGACGAGGTAGCGCGAACCTGTATAGAGCGCATCCTTTGCGAGCGACTCGAACCCGACATGACAAGCCCCTATATGGTCGACTTCTTCCTCGCGGCACTGCTCACGCACCTGCTTCGTACCTACGAACCCAAGGGCGAATTGGACGACGTGGCCTGGGAGCGCGCCGAGCTGATTGGAACCGTGCGACAGTACATAGGGCAGCACTACCAGGAGGGAAGTCTGCAGCAGATGGCAGCGGACCTTGGCTACGAGCGGACATACCTCTCCAAGTTCGTGCGCCAGGCAACCGGGTCCACCTTCAAGCAGCTGGTCAACGTCGAGCGCATGCGTCGTGCGGCGCTCTTGCTGCGCGGCACGAACCGCCCGATATACGAGATTGCCGAAGAGGTGGGACTTGCCAATCTCACCAGCTTCTACCAGCGCTTTCGCGATTATGCGGGTTGTACGCCACAGGCGTACCGCAAGCAGGCATAAGGAGGTCGAGGCATGCTCACCTACACCATGGACGTGGAGGACCGCAGCCGCTGGATCATCTCCACGCCATCTGCCGCCGAGCTTGCGCAGCCCTACTACTGCAGCGAGGTTGGCGACTTCTATGCGCGATCCAAGTTTGCCACCGCGCGTAGCGACAAGAACAGCTTCATCCTGTTCTACACACTGGGTGGCGAGGGAACGGTGCGTCAGGGTGGGCAGACCATCCGCCTGCCCAAGGGCCGGGCGCTGCTCATGGACTGCCGCTCGCCGCAGAGCTATGGAACCTCTCCCGGGCACGGGCACTGGTATCACCTGTGGGCGCACATCGACGGGCCGGGCGTGGAGCTTGCTGGACGCACGTTGGGGCTGCCGCGTCTTACGCCAGTGTCGGTGCCGCTCTCACGCCTGCAACCACACATGGATGTGCTCTTTGAGCGACTTGGAACCGAGAGCGTGGGCAACGCCGCACGCATCGGTCTTGCCGTACATGCGCTGGTGACCGAGGTGGTGCTTGCCGCCCAGGAAACTGGCCCCGTCTCCGATGATGACCCCGTGCGCCTGGCCTGCGCCTACGTAGAGCGGCACTTTGCCGAGAAGGTCACGCTCGATGACCTTGCTCGCGAGGCAGCCGTGAGCCCTAGCTACCTCATCCGTCTCTTCAAGCGCCAGCTCGAGACCACCCCGCACGACTACCTGCTGCGCTACCGCATCAGTCGTGCCAAGGAGCTGCTCGCCGAGACCACGCTCACCAGTGCCGCCATCGCCGAGCGCGTGGGCTTTGCCAGTGAGAGCAACTTCAGCTACCGCTTCAAGCAGATGACGGGGCAGGGCCCGCGTGCCTACCGCCAGTCAACGCCGGAGCTGGTGCTGGAATGACGGAACGGATTCGCTAGCTTAGCGCGCCTTGTCGGCACGATAGAAGAGGTTGCCCACGCGGCCATCGATGCGTTGCTGGCTGTTTGGTAGGGTTTCTTTCGCCAGGTAGATGGGCAGGTCGCTCTTGATGGGATAGACGTCCCCCGCACTCGCAGGCTGCTGAATGCGATCATCGGTACCTGACAGCACCTCTTGGCAGATATCTATCATGTCGTCCAGAAGACTCTTGGGCGACTCGCAAGTGCCATGGAACCGCAACACACGGTCCCAATCCGCCTCGTGCTCCTTGAGCCTGCGAAGCGCGGCAAGGTACTCGCCCAACGTTGCGGCGTACTCCTCGGTCACAAGCGTGCCGGGACCAGCGGCATCACCAAAGATCGCGATTCGCTCCTCTACCAACACGGGCACCAGGCAGCCAGGGGTATGTCCCGGCACGGCATGACAGCGAACGGTAAGGCCGCCAAGGTCAAACTCCTCGCCATCCGCCACGTCGACGAACTCACCCGCAAACGGGTCGTTCATCTCGAAGCTTCCCTTCTTGGAGAAGGCCACCTTGATGAAGTTGGCGCGCCACGCCGCATCTGACTGGGCGGCAAACTCTGGGAGGTCGCGATGGCTCATGTGGACCTCGTCGAACTCCGCAGCACCAAAGGCGTGGTCCACGTGACCGTGGGTGAGCAGCACGGACACGGGCTTGCTCGTGAGCGTCTCCACGTAGTCGCGAAGGCCCTTGATGCCATAGCCAGTGTCGATGAGGCAAGCACGATCATCGCCCTCTGCCAGATACATGGCCACGCCGTAGGCATCCTTCAGACGCCAGACGCAATCGGACAGTCGCTCGCTCGTGAACTTCTCTTGGGTGCTCATGGGTCTTCTCCTTCGATGCTTGGAATGCGAGGTTCTAAAGGGTAGGCGGCCGGCCAGGAGCTCGTCATCTCCCAGCCGGCCTGGAAAGGATAGGCGTTGTTATGCGGCTTTCTTCTTGCCGAAGGGCAGCGGACCGTCGAAGCCAATGACCAGGCAGAGCACGACCGCGACGACGAAGCTGATGCCGCAGGCGATGATGCCGTTCACGAGACCCATGGGATCGTTGGGGTTGGCGAAGACGATGGCGTTCATGAAGTTGGAGGAGCCGAGCACATAGAGAGCGCAGTGAGTGATGCCGGCGTAGAGACCGCCGCAGAAGGCGGAGACCATCTCGATGAGCAGGGCCTTGGGCTTGCGCATGATGATGCCGAAGATGCCCGGCTCGCCCACGCCACCGAGAGCCTGGGAGATGAAGCAGGACAGGCCAAGTTCGCGGTCCTCTGCGTCCTTGGCGCGCAGGGTGTACATGAGGTAGATGGCGATGCAGGCGTAGGTGCCGCAGATGGAGCCGACGAGGATGGTGTCGTCATAGCCGAGCTGTGCGAAGGAGATCAGAGCGGTGGAGATGACGGCGAGGTGCATGCCGGTAGCCACGAGCAGCAGGAAGAGGGAGCCGATGATGGCGACGCCGAGAGGCCCGAGGAGGTTGTGCAGGGCGAGCAGGCCGGCGGAGATGCCGTTGCCGAGGATCTGGCCAAGCGGGCCGACGACACAGAGGGCAAGCGGAAGCATGACGAGCACGGTACCGAGCGGCACGAACATGGTAGAGACCTGCTCCGGAACGACCTTCTTGAAGAACTTCTCCACGTAGGACATGACGAAGATGGTCAGGATCATGGGGAACACGCTGGAGGAATAGTTGACGAGCGTCATCGGAATGCCGTAGACGTCCATCGGGGTGCCCTCGGTCACCCATCCCATCAGCGTGGGGTGCAGCATGATGCCGGCCATGAGCATGGCAATGAACTGGTTGGCGCCAAACTTGCGGGCAGAGGAGACGGCCACGTACATGGGCAGGAAGTAGAAGCCAGCATCGCCCGCGAGGTTGAGGATGGCGTAGAGGTTGTCGCCCTCGCCAACCAGGTTCAGCATCGTGGGGCCAAGGATGGCAATGATCATCTTGATCAGACCGGCGACGATGAGGATCGGCAGGATCGGGGTCAGGCTGCCGGTGATGGCATCGAGGAGCTTGTCGACCACGGCCTTGGGCGTAAGCGGGCCCTTGGGACCTTCGTCGAGGTTCTCGTCGATGGCGCCCGTCTCCTTGATGCCGGCGATTGCGCAGAACTCCTTGTAGACGCTAGGCACGGTCTGACCAATGATCACCTGATACTGGCCACCGACCATCTGGGCGCCAAGCACGCCCTTGATACCCTTGATGGCATCGGCATTGATCTTGTCGTAGTCCTTGAGATTGAGACGCAGACGCGTCATGCAGTGCACTGCGTTGGTGACGTTGTCAGCGCCGCCGACGTTGTCCAGGATCTCCTGGGCGATGCGGTCGAAGTCCTTAGCTGCCATGGTTCTTTCCTTCCTATGCCTTGAAGTTCCAAGTGCCTTTGCTCTTGCTGACCTCATTATTGAAGGGAGGAAAGGATGAAAAAAGAACGCACTTTAAAGTAAGTACGCAGGTAAATGGGTGTGTCTTGTCGATGAGCATACAGCAAGGGCCCTCGTGCGAGACAGTCTCGCACGAGGGCCCATGTAAGTCCCGTTCGGTTTTCGGGCGAAGGGCTATGCGGTCTGCATGAGCTTTGCGCCAGCAGACACCGTGCCGTCGGCCACCTTCTCGATGCTCGCCAGGTCGTCGGAGTTGGTGATGATGGTCATCACGATGTCCTTGTAGCCCGCCTTGGCAACCTTGTCGCGATCGAAGGTAAGCACCGGGTCGCCAGCCGTCACATGGTCGCCACCCTTGATCCACACCTCAAAGCCGTCGCCGTTCATGTTGACGGTGTCCACGCCCCCGTGCACGAGCACCTCGATGCCATCGTCACCGGCGATGCCGAAGGCGTGAGGCATCGCGCTGGCAACCGTACCAGAGATGGGTGCGAACACATTGCCGTCGGAAGGCCACACGGCCACCGTTTTTCCCATGGCCTCACAGGCAAAGACCGGATCGGGAATCTGGTCGGTCACTTCCACGCGACCGGCGACTGGTGCGCAGACCGCACCCTTTGCGGCGTCTGCGGCCACCGCCTCCGGCTTCGCTGGCTTCTTGCTTCCGAACAGCTTGTCAAAGAATCCCATGATTTGCTCCCATCCCTTTCTCGTCTCCGTCGGACCCCTCCGAGTCCGATGCTCTCAACCCCAATTATGCAGTCCCCCTGTCGCGTTCAAAAGAGCGCACTTTTGAGTAAGTACACCGATAGACGGGTCATGCGACAAACATCGGTGCCTATATGCTACACCTCATCCTCAAAAAAGGCGTCGCCCTCGGAGTTTGCGAGCGAGTCCTCGCGCGTGCGGGCAACGTCGAACTCGATGCGAGCCTCAAGGCCAGGCTCTTCTATACCCATGCACTTGTAGGAGATCGTCTTGTCCTCCCAGCTGCCCTGTGTCCGCGTAAGGGTCGAGTCGGGAAACCCGCCAAAGACGGCGCGCCAGTCACGCAGGTAGAGAATGGCAGGCACGAGGAACCGCCCTGCCTCCGTCAGTGTGTAGTCCACCACGCGGATGTTGCCCTCCATGTATTCGTGCCGCGTGATGATGCCGTCATCCTCGAGCTCATGCAGCTGTTGTGCGTACATCTTATGCGAGATGGTCCAGGGGATGTGACGCTTGAGCTCGCCGTAGCGCATGGTGAAGTCGGGCTTTGTGTTGAGATACCACACGATGTAGGGCTTCCATTTGCCACCGATGGTCAAGAAGGCATCGGCAAGGCTACAAGACCTGAGGTCGTTAGGTCGCTCGAGCATGATGGTCCCCCCCATTGCAGGCGTTCGCAAAAATTATATGCCGATTGCTCTGGTGAAACTCGGTTTCTCTAACAAGAGCGCAGCGCGTCAGCATGCTGAAACTGCATACCACACTGTCGATTCGGCAAGCTCAGTTTTCCAACATCCGTGTATCTTAAGGCTACCAAGAATGCACGTATGTGACGAGGGATGGGAGAGGACATGGCACTGCACATCGTCGAGGAGGCAGAGCGCTGCCTTAACTGCAAGAAGCCCCTCTGCCAGCGGGGCTGCCCTGTCGGCACGGCAATTCCGCTGGTAATCCAGCTGTTCCGTGAGCGCAGGATGGACGAGGCAGGCGCGGTGCTCTTCCAGAACAACCCCATGAGCGCCGTCTGCAGCCTCATCTGCAACCACGGCGCACAGTGCGAGGGCCATTGCGTGCGTGGTCGCAAGGGTACTCCCATCCATTTCTCCGCCATCGAGAACTACGTGTCGAGCACCTACCTCGAGCGCGTCCGCTTTGAGAAGCCCGAGCCCACCGGCAAGCGCGCCGCCGTCATCGGTGGCGGCCCCGCCGGCATTGTCGCGGCCATGCGCCTTGCGCAGATGGGCGTTGACGTCACGCTCTTCGACCAGAACCCGCGCCTCGGCGGCGTCATGCGCTACGGCATCCCCGAGTATCGCCTACCCAAGCGGGTGCTCGACCGCTACCAGGAGATTCTGGAGACCCTCGGTGTCAGGATCCGCCACAACACCGCCATCGGATCGTCCCTGCTCATCGGCGACCTCTTCCGCGACGACTATGACGCGGTCTTTGTCGGCACGGGCACCTGGCGCGCCCAGACGCTGGGCGTCTCGGGCGAGGCCGGCGGCAACGTGCTCTTTGGCCTCGACTACTTGCGCAGCCCCGAGACCGCCGAGGTCGGAGACCGCGTGGCTGTCATCGGCGCCGGAAACACCGCCATGGACGTGGCGCGCACCGCCATCCGTCAAGGCGCCAGCGAGGTCACGCTCTACGCACGCAGCAAGCACATCTCCGCAAGCTCCGACGAGCTCGAGTACGCCTTGCTCGACGGCGCCGAGCTGGTGCAGGGCAAGGCCATCTGCGAGATCAACGAGGAGGGGCCCATCTTCAAGACGGCCATCTTCGACGAGGACGACCGCGTGACGGGCTACGAGGAGGAGCTCGACCAGGTGAGCTGTGACACGGTGATCGTGGCCGTTTCCCAGAAGCCCAAGAACAAGCTCATCCTCACCACCGAGGGCCTTGAGGGCGACGATCGCGGCCTGCTGATCGTGGACGAGCAGGGCATGTGCACGGTGCCGGGCGTCTTTGCCGCAGGCGACGTGGTCACTGGACCAAACACCGTGGTGCACGCCGTTGCCGCAACCAAGGTGGCCGTCGAGGGCATGCTTGCCTACATGGGTGTCGCCTAGCAAAAGAGCATCAATGCCAGAAGATCCGCCATGCCACGGGGGGTTACCCCCTATGGCATGGCGGATTGTTCTATATGTTCTTCGTCTCAACAATTTTAACTTTATACTTTACAAACAATTGTTCTAGTTCTACAATCAACTTGCTTGGAGGGAGCGGTTGTCGATACGTGTCCATGTCCGGTCCGGACCGTGTACCCTCATACGCAGAAACCTGCGGTTATACGGGGTTTCCGGCTAAATCGCCTGCGGGTAGGTTCCGCAGGGTCGGGGCTTTCATTCCGTGGCGGGCGTTCTCGAGCGAATACATGCACCACCCGTATTCGTCCTCAAGAGGATGCCCATGCACGCTGCCGCTCGCTCTCCACCCATAGCCATTCCTGGTGTGATCCCTGCTGGACCACACCCCAACCTCAATCCATCAACACACAGAGAGGATTCTGGAATGGCCGATAACACGGTATTCGACTCCGTCTTTAAGACGATGGTTCACAGGTCGCCACAGCTCATGATTCCCTTCATAAACGAGGTATTCGGCCGTAACTACCCGCAAGATAGCCCAATTGTCAGGTTCAGCGACGAGCATGAGAGTCTGCGCGGCACCATCATCGACGACACCGTCTTTCGCCTGGCCGAGAAGATCTACCACGTCGAGTGTCAGAGCACGGCAGACGCAAGCATGGTCGTCCGCATGATCGAGTACGACTTTCACATCGCATTGGAAGAAGCCCTCAACGAGGGCGAGCCGTACGAGCTTGACTTCCCCGCCTCGTGCGTCCTATATCTCAGGCATACGGCAAAGACACCAGACACCCTGAACATGAAGGTCAACCTCCCAAACGGAGGGTCGTTCCAATACGAGACAAAGATCGTCAAGGCACAGCTGTTCAGCAGTGACGAGATCTTCAGCAAGAGCCTCCTGCTTTTGCTGCCGTACTACCTCATGCGCTACGAGCAGAGCTTGTCTGCCATCGCATCCGATGACCAGCGCACTGAGCAGCTCGTCTACGAATGCAGCGAGCTGAGGTCCGAGCTCGAGTTAGCGGTGCTGCGCATGGGAGACACGCCTCTATACGAGGAACTCGTCGAGCTTATAATCAAGGTGTCTGACCACCTGCTTGCCGCATATGAGACGCTTCAGAAGAGAGTGAGGAAGGCCATGGGTGGAGAAGTGCTTGAGCTTTGGCGCGAGAGGGCAGAGCGCCTTGAGCGCGAGGCAGAAGCCCGAGGCATCGAGCAGGGCCGCGAACAGGGGCTTGAACAGGGACTCGAGCAGGGACTCGAGCAGGGACTCGAGCAGGGTCGCGAACAAGGTCGCGCACAAGGCCTCGAGCAAGGAGTCGACGGTCTTGCTGCCGAGCTTCGCAAGCTCGGCATCGACGAGAGGATGCTTGATGAGGCAATCTCCTCGATGAAGGCTGAGCGCAACAAGAGCTAAATGAACGAGCCTGCCAAGAGGGGTAACCCCTCTTGGCAGGTCTTCAAAACACTTACGCCATCAGCTCCGCAAAGTCGGCAAGCACACCCGGAATGTCAATCTGCTGCGGGCAAACCGCCGCGCAGCTGCCGCAACCAATGCAGGCACTCGGCTGCTTGTCATCAGGAAGCGCGCCAAGCGCCATGGGAGCAATAAAGCCGCCACCTGTGAACGTATGCTCGTTGTAGAGCGCGATCAGATGCGGAATGTCCAGCTCCATGGGGCAGTGGTTGGTGCAGTAGTGGCATGCGGTGCAAGGCACGCCAGTAGCCATGGCATCGCCAATGGCCAGAATCGCATCGAACTCCTCTGCCGAGAGCGGCTTGTCCTCCGCCCACGTGGCAATGTTCTGCTGCAGCTGCTCCATGTTTGACATGCCAGAGAGCACCATGGTGACCTCGGGGACGCTCTGCAAAAAGCGGAACGCCCAGGCAGGAACGGTTTCGTCCGGACGCAGGGCCTTGAGCTCGGCCTCATACTGCTCGGGAAGCGTGGCCAACTTGCCGCCGCGCAGCGGCTCCATCACCCAGACGGGAATGCCGTACTCAGAAAGCAGGGCCACCTTCTCGGCATCCTTCTGGAAGTGCCAGTCGATATAGTTGAGCTGCAACTGGCAGAACTCCATGTCCTGCCCGTACTTCTCGAGGAAGGCAGTGAGCACTGGAAGCGCTCCGTGACAAGAGAAGCCCAAGTGACGGATGCGGCCGGCCTTCTTCTGCTCGAGCAGATAGGACAGGGTGCCAAAGCGGTCATCTGCAAGATAGTCATCGATGTTCGACTCGGTCACGTTGTGGCACAGATAGAAGTCGAAGTACTCGACTCCGCACTTCTCGAGCTGCTTCTCGAAGATCTCCTCCACCTTCCCAAAATTGTTGTTGGCATATCCGGGAAACTTGGTAGCCAGGTAGAAGCTCTCGCGCGGGTATTTGGCGAGCGCTCGGCCAAGCACCTCCTCGGAGTGACCGCCGTGATAACCCCAGGCAGTGTCGTAGTAATTGATGCCCTGCTCCATGGCAAAGTCCACCATAGCTGCTGCCGCCGGCTCGTCGATGGTATGGTCGTCACCATCCACCACGGGCAGACGCATGGCGCCAAGGCCCAAGCCAGAGAGCTTCAGATCCTGAAAGTCGCGATAGATCATTGGTGGTCTCCTCTCCTCTGTCGGCACGAAGGCGCCGACGCATGTCCCCTCTTACATTGTGCCAGCGTTGGCAAGCGATAGCCAATACCTCTTGTGTAGCGCTTGGTATGTCTTGCATACATTGCACAAGCCCAGTTGGCTACGGAGAATATCCAACAAAGGCAATTGCGATTGAGTTAGGTTTGGCTTACATCTTTCGCGGCAATCGGATGGGGTTCCGCATGGCAAATCTGGTCTGGGAAACTGTCGTCATATGGGTGCTCTTTGGGCTCTACATTTGGATATTCACGCTTCCCATGGGCCCCGTCGGGGCCGCCTTCTGGTACCCGCAAGAGGTGCAGGACCGGTTTGTCGAGCTTGGCCTCACCACCCACGAGCGCATCGCACGTCGTCAGAGGCGGTCATCCCTGGGATGGCTCGTCATCATCGCGTTGCTCTTTGCATTTGTGGTCATTGTCAACAAGCAGCGGGGCTTCTGGCCCATGGCGTGGCAAATCTACCTGCTCGTCGAGCTGATGGAGCTCTTTGACCTGTTGTTTGTAGACACGTGGTGGGTGGCAATCAGCGGCTGGTGGGATATCCCTGGCACCGAGGACCTGCAACACCTGTACAAGAACTGGCTGCACAAGCTCATCAAAAAGGGGTCTGTCATCCTCGTTGCTGGCATTCCCCTATCTGCGCTGCTTGCGGGCTTGTTCGTGGTCACAACCAAGTTGCTAGGCTTGTAGGACATGCGAAACTGAACAAATGAATCGTACACATGTTCGTACTTCGTGCTATAGTGGCCTTGCTATAAAGAGGCGGGGTCGTCTGAGCAGCTGCGCAAGAGCGAGAGTGGTACGGGCTCCTCCCCTTTTAACGCGAGAGCCTGCGTCCTATAAGGGGCGTTGGCTGCCAGATGCAGCCGCGCTTTCAACTCCGCAGTGAGCGTTTCCGTAGCGCAAATCCATTGGTAAGGCAAAAACGCATCCTGTCTGGAGGTACCCATGGCTGCTACAGAAATGGTTCTGTTCGAGTCGAGTGACGGGGTGGTCACGCTACCGGTCGAGGTAGATGCCACCAACGAGGAGGTGTGGCTTAGCGCAGATCGGATGTCCACGCTCTTCGATCGAGACGTTAGCGTGATTCGTCGTCACATACGGAACATCTTTAACGAGAAAGAGCTGGTAGAGGGTACTAACGTGCATTTTTTGCACGTTGCTGGAGCGGACAGGCCCACAGCTTTCTACAGCCTTGACGTCATCATTTCGGTAGGCTATCGCGTCAAGTCTCGTCGTGGAATCGAGTTTAGAAAGTGGGCCACGAGCATCCTGCGTTCATATCTCATGAAGGGCTACGTTGCCAACGAGCAACGTTTGCGCGATCTCGGTCAGGCCGTGAGCATCATGGCGCGCCTTCCCGAGGGCGATCTTTCGGTACACCAAGTGCTCGACATCGTGCAGAGCTACTCGCGCGCGCTTGACCTGCTGGACGACTACGACCACCAGACGGTCCTACGCCCTGATGGTTCGCGAGGAGTCCACCGTCTCACGTACGACGAGTGTCGCAAGATCATCGCCCACATGCGCTTTGGCAGCGAGTCAGACCTCTTTGGCGTTGAGAAGGATGACTCGTTCAAAGCCAGTATCGGTGACATCTATGCCGGCTTTGCTGGAGAGGAGGCGTATCCCACGGTGGAGGAGAAAGCGGCGAACCTCCTCTACTTCGTGGTCAAGAACCACAGCTTCCTTGATGGGAACAAGCGCATTGCGGCAGCGGTCTTTCTGTACTTCCTCGACCGCAACGGGCTTCTCTTTGACGCCGAGGGCAACAAACGCCTGGCAGACGAGGTGCTGGTGGCGCTGACCATCATGCTCGCAGAGTCACGTCCCCAGGAGAAGGAGCTGATGGTAAGCCTGGTCATGAACTTCTTAGCAACTTAACAACCCATAATGGCGGACGGAGGCCTCGTCCGCGCCGTTGCGGACAAAGGCCCCCGTTCATATGGCTCACTTTGGATGGAGCGGCATGACCTTATCCAAGGTCCTCGCCATCGGTTGCAATGCAGCGCTGGTACCAGTAGAAGCTATCCTTGCGACTACGGTCGAGCGTACCCTTGCCCTCGTCATCCATGTCCACATAGATGAAGCCGTAGCGCTTGCGCATCTCGCCCGTACCGGCAGAGACGACATCGATGCAGCCCCACGTGGTGTATCCGATGAGATTGACGCCCCAGTCAATCGCGCGCTGCATGGCCTGCACGTGCTGGCGGAAGTAGTCGATGCGATATGGATCGTGGATGGATCCGTCCTCCTCCACCGTGTCGAAGGCGCCAAGCCCGTTCTCGGTGATGATGATGGGCAGGTGGTAGCGGTCGTTGACAACCTCGAGGTAGTACGTGAGGCCAGAGGGATCAGTCGACCAGCCCCAGTCGCTGTAGGTGAGGTAGGGATTGCGGGCACCGCTCGACATGTTGCCGCCCACCTCCTCCACGTCGGTGTGCGTGGTCACGTTCTGGCTCATGTAGTAGCTGAATGTGTACATGTCCACCGTGCCGCGCTTGAGCTCGGCGAGATCGTCCTCGGTAATGTCGAGCTTGCTCTCGTCCACGTCGTGGGCCGCCCACACGCGCCTGGTAAAGGAGGGATACTCGCCCTTGCACTGCACATCGCCGCAGTAGAAGATCTTCTGCTCCCACATGTGGCGGTTGAGCTCGATATCGGCCGGGTCGCAGGTGCCCGGGTAGTAGCAGATGCCGCAGATCATGTTGCCAATCATGTTGTTGGGGTCAATCTCATGGCCAATCTGCACGGCCTTGGCACTCGCCACAAACTGGTAGTGCAGAATCTGCACGCCCTCCTGGTAGCGCCACTGCGGCAGCGGGTTCTTGAGGTTGTCCTGCGGCATGCCGTTGTTGATCTCATTGAACGTGAGCCAGTAGCGGACGAGCCCCTTGTACTCACGGAAGCACGTCTCTGCGTAGCGCACATAGTGGTCGATGGTCTCGCGGTTGAGCCAGCCACTGCAGTGCTCCTCGAGGTAGAGCGGCGTGTCAAAGTGCCAGATGGCCACCAGCGGCTCGATGTTGTGATCACGCAGGCACTGGAAGACACGGCGGTAGTGCTCCACTCCCGCGGCGTTGGGCTCAGCCTCGAGCCCCGTCGGGTACAGGCGGCTCCAGCTGATGGACATGCGATAGGTCTTGAAGCCCATCTCGGCAAAGAGCGCGATGTCCTCCTCAAAGCGGTGGTACTCGTCCACGCCAATGTGATTGGGATAGTAGTGATCGGGCAGCACCGCGTAGCGCGCGCCTTCGGGGAGCTTCCCATGGCGCTCGAGGTAGCCCGGGTTGCCGTCCGCGTCAAGGTAGGTGATCTTGCGCGTCTGCTTGACTGAGCCACCCATGGTGACGTCAGTCATGGCCGGACCGCGCCCGTCCACGTTCCAGGCACCCTCCACCTGGTTGGCCGCCGTCGCTCCGCCCCAGAGAAACCCTTCCGGAAATGCCATCGTTCTACTCCTCTCCCTTATTGTTGATGTGGTGATACAGTGCCCCCACGAGGTTTGCCTCGTTGCGATACTGGCAGGTCAGCAGCTTAGGAGCAGTGAGCCCCAAACGCTTGGCATAGGTGCTCTCGTAGATGCGAGCAACCTCGCTTGCCAGCGTACGCCCAAAGGCCGGCGCCGCGCTGATGCCGCCGCCGATGGCGAAGGCCTCCACATCGAGCACCGTCTGCAGGTTGTAGATAAGATGCGCAAAGCGGCGGCAGTAACCCACGAGCACCCGCACGGCAGCAAGATCACCTGCATCTACCAGCGCAAAGAACTCCTTGCCGTTGCGCGGAAGCGGCTCGGTACCCTCGCCGTGAGCCACGGCATCGAAAACATCGAGCAGGAATTTGCCACTCGCAATGACGAGGAGATATCTGGCAGCGTATTTGTCGCCGCTGCAGAGACGGCAGGCATGCGCACCATCGCACGCGTCGCCGCAAAGCTGCGCGCCAAGCACCCTGGCATCGTCTTGGAGCTGACCACCGGAGACGCCTTCTCCGCGGCAGACCGCCTGGACAAGGGGCTCGCGGATCTTGCCGTGTTCTGCGAGCCCGCAAATGTCGCCAAGTATCACTCCCGGCGGTTGCCCGAGCTGGATACCTGGGGCGTGCTCATGCGTGCGGACGACC
Source organism: uncultured Coriobacteriaceae bacterium (assembly GCA_902777325.1). Classification (GTDB taxonomy): domain Bacteria; phylum Actinomycetota; class Coriobacteriia; order Coriobacteriales; family Atopobiaceae; genus UBA1367. The sequence goes on along the minus strand of CACYTH010000003.1, from coordinate 75,941 downwards.
CACTCGCACAAAAGGAGGCAATCGTCTCGTCGGACTTCGCACACCGACCCTGCTACATCAGCGCCCAACAGAGGAGCACCGAGCACGAGACCAATCCCTTCCGCACTTGGATGGGCAGACGTCGTGGGCAGTTCAAGACGGCGGGTACGCTCGATCTGGTGCGCAACGCCGCGACGATGGTTGCCGAGTCTGGCGAGCTGGCGCTTACCTTTGAGAGCATAGGGGGCTACACGGACGACAAGCTTGTATTTCGTCCACTCTCCCCCACCCTGCAGACAGGCTCCTTCGCAGCATGGAAGCGCGGACGGACCTTCTCGGATGCGGCGCGGACCTTTATCGAGACACTCAAGGAAGAAGTGGGCCACTGAGTATATCTGGGGCAGTAATCAAGGACGCCCGCCAACGTCTTTCATGACGTTGGCGGGCGTCCGTTTTGGCTCAAATGAGTCTGGCACTTAGTCGAGATCGTATCCGTTGCTCGCGATGCACTTGGCATACCACCAGAACGAGTCCTTGCGCACGCGGTGCAGGTCACCGGTGCCGTCGTCGTTGCGGTCCACGTAGATGAAGCCGTAGCGCTTCTTCATCTGGCCGGTGTTGAACGACACGAGGTCGATCTGGCCCCAAGTGGTGTAGTCCTTTGTGGAGAGGGCTAAGGGGAGCAGCTCCCACATTGGCCAATACAAAATGAGTGCCTCACGCTAAGGCATGGCAATCAACTTGCGTCGCGCTCGGACCTCGCGCGCCTGCTGCGCATGACCAGCAGGTATGCCACGCCCTGCGCCACAGCCGTCACCGCCCAACTGATGGGATAGGCCAGAATGAGATGCGCATACGTGGGCATGGCGACAAAGCCCGTATGCACCCACAGGATGCGCGCGCCGCAGATACCGATGATGCTGATGGCAGCCGGAACGGTCGATCGTTTGTAGCCACGCATGGCACCCGAGAAGATCTCGTTGATGGCGTTGACCCACTGGAAGCAGGTCGCACGGAGAATGCGCTGATAGGCAAGGGGTTTAACGGTGGCATCGGTCGTAAAGAGAGCCACGAAGGGCACGCGCAAGGCGTAGAAGAAGACACCAACGGCCAGCGTGAACGCCGGCCCTAGAAGCAGCGTGAGCCGAGTCACCTTCCTGCAACGCGCCTCGTTTCCCGCCCCGTCGTTCTGGCTGACGAAGGTGGTGCCCGCTTGGCTGAATCCCAGAATGGCGTTGTAGGTGAAATACTCGAAGTTGGTGGCGACCGTCGTTGCGGCCATGGCCGTCTGACCCAGCGAGTTTATGGCCGCTTGCAGCACGATATTGGAAAGCGAGAAGATCGACGACTGGATGCCAGCCGGTAGACCCACACGCACGATGCCGCCGAGCGATGCGCGGTCGATGCGAAGCTGACGCAGGCTCAGGTGGTAGATGCCCGTCTCACGGCGCAGCATCTCGACAAGCGCCAGGCTGCTCGCCACGTTGGAGAGCAGCGTCGCCAACGCCACACCAGCCACGTCGAGCTTCAGCCCTACCACAAAGAGCAGGTTGAGCAGCACGTTAAGCACGCCCGAGATGATGAGCACCACCAGCGGCCGACGCGTGTCTCCCTTGGAGCGCAGCACCGCCGAGGCAAAGTTGTACAGCATGATGGGTGTCATGCCCAAATAGTAGATGCGGAAGTACAGCACGGCCGCATCCATGAGCTCATCGGGCGTACCAATCAGCTCGTGCACCGTACGTGCCAGCAACTGTCCCGCCACCAGCAGTACGGAGCCGCAGACGAGCGACAGCGCGATCGAGGTGTGCGTCGCGCGACGCACACCCTCCTCATCACCTTTGCCGAAGCAGTTTGCGATAGTCACGTTCGCGCCCAGCGAGACGCCCACAAAGAGGTTGACCATCAGACTGATGAGGTAGGTGTTCGCGCCCACTGCCGCAAGCGCATCGGAGCCCGCAAAGCGTCCGACCACCGCCACGTCGGCGGCATTGAAGAGCTGCTGCAGAAACCCGCTCGCTGCCACCGGCAGCGCGAAGGCGATGATCTTGGGCACGAGCGGCCCGTGCAGCATGTCTATGTCGTGTGAGCGTGCCTGCATCTCAAAAGGCTTTCTATGCAGATTGGTAACTCACCATATGATAGCGGTTGACAACATAGGCATTTCCAGCAGGTCACAGTGACCTAACGAGCCCTCAGTGTCTGAGCAGCAGTGCCCAAAGCCAACGGAAGTCGGGCTGCCCCGGGTGCTCGTTGCCAAAGGTGCCAACCTGCATCACCTCGAGCTCTGGGACAGTCGCCAAAAGTTCGGCAAAGCGCTCCTCGTCCATGTAGGTGTAGTAGCGCTTTCCCAGATAGCCGTCCATGCTCTCATCGCCATACTTGAACGACACGTAGAGCACGCCGCCCGGCCTGAGCGCCCGGACAAGCTTGGGCATGACCTGCACGAGTCGCTCGTACTCAAGATGCATGATGGAAGCCGAGGCAAAGACGCCGTCATAGAGCGCCTCGTCCTCGAGCTCGTTGAACTCCTGCACCCGCACGGGAGCCCCGAGGTAGTCCGAGGCAAGGGCCGCCAGACGCGCCGACCCGTCCGTCGGCGTGACGTCGAACCCCCTCTCGAGGAAGTAGGCGGTATCCCTTCCAGACCCACAACCGAAGTCGAGAATCGCCGCCCCCGCGGGCAGCTGCGCCAGAAAGCGGTCCTGGTTGCTGCGCTCCTCGATGGTGAAGGCGTCGGCAAAGCAGCGTTCGGCGTTCTCGTCGAAGTATTCGATGGTCGTGTTCATGGGTGGGACCTCCAAGGTAGCGTCAATGCCCCAGCGATGCGGCTCAGCACACCCATTGTGACATCTCGAGATCTCGGCACCAATACCCGAGAAGGACAATCGGGACGGAGACTCCTGTCCGCGTCGCCGCGGGAAAGCCCCTCCCGATTGTCCTTCGATTGTTCGTCTCGGGAGCTTTGGAGACTAGTCGAGGTCATGCCCGTCGCTTGCGATGGCCTTCTTGTACCACCAGAACGAGTCCTTGCGCACGCGGTGGAGGTCGCCGGTGCCGTCGTCGTTGCGGTCCACGTAGATGAAGCCGTAACGCTTCTTCATCTGGCCGGTCGTAAAGGCCACCAGATCGATTGGCCCCCAGGTGGTGTAGCCAAAGAGTCGCACGCCGTCCTCGTCGATGGCCGCACGCAAGTTCTGGATGTGGCGGCGCAGGTAGTCGATGCGGTACGGGTCATGCACGCGCTCCTCCCCGTCCTCTACCACCAGCTCGTCGACGGCACCGAGGCCGTTCTCCACGTCAAACAGGGGAACGTCATAGCGATCGTTGAGGACGTTCACAAAGTAGCGGTAGCCCTTGGGGTCGATCTGCCAACCCCATTCCGAGGCCTCGATGTAGGGGTTCCTCACGCTGGACATGAGGTTGCCAGCCAGGTTGGACTCGACATCATGCGTAGTGGTCACACCGGAGCTGTAGTACGAGAAGGCCAGAAAGTCGCTCTTTCCCTTGGCAAGCACGTCGGCGTCCTGTGCAAAGGCCGAGGTGTCCACGCCCCTCTCGGCCCACACGCGCGCCGCGAAGTCGGGATAGGCGCCGCGCACCATGGTGTCCGCGCAGTAGGCAAATCCGTCCTGGAACGCCTTGTATGCGGCAAAGACATCCTCGGGATCGCAGGTGAGCGGGTAGATGCACATGCCCGCAATCATGCAGCCCACCTTGATGTCGGGGCCGATCTCGTGAGCCACGATCACCGACCGCGCCGAGGCCACCATCTGGTTGTGTATCTTGACGTAGTTCTCAGGGATGTCACGGAAGTGCGTGAGCACGTTGATCTCGTTGAAGGTGAGCCACTTGTCGATGAGACCCTTGTACTCGGAGAAGCAGGTCTTGGCGAAGGCCACGAACTCGTCGATGACGGCACGGTTCTCCCAGCCGCCGTAGGTGAGCTCGATGTAAGTGGGCTCGTCGTACTTGTAGAGGGTGATGACCGGATCCATGCCTAGCTCGCGGGCATAGGAGAAGACCTGGCGATAGAACTCCACGCCCTCGGCGTTGACGCCACCGGCAACGCCATGCGGGTAGATGCGCGCCCAAGAGACGGTAGTGTTAAAGGTGGTGAAGCCCATCTCGGCAAAGAGGTCGAGGTCCTCGCGCCAATGATGATAGAAGTCACTTGCCTCGTGGTTGGTGTAGTCCACATCGTCAAACAGGGCGTACTCAGCACCTTCGGGCAGGCTGTCGAACTGCTGCATCACGGCCTTGCTGCAGTCAGCCGCACGATAGTAGATGGGGCGTAGGCCGATGCCCGCGTCAGGACCAGCATAGTCGATCTGTACGGGACTCTTTCCGCCCTCGTCCCAGCCGCCCTCGACCTGGGCTGCACTAATCGATCCACCCCAAAGGAACTTCTCCGGAAACGCCATAACGATTCCCTCCTCTGCATGATTGTCTCTGATGGGATTCTATGGTCAATCATGGGTTAAACGATTTACTATCAGCTAAACGGAAAGTAGTTTTCATCCTGGATGCCACATCCTGAAATTCATTTCCAAGTGAGGCCGTCAGACGACCAACGGAACCGTCCCCAATGGTCGGTCCCGATGGTCGCCCGACGGCCGCTCGTCTTTCCTTTAGAACTAGCCTAGACTGAGGCCTATCAAACAAGTTCCATCGTTGCGGGAGATCGCATGGCACTGTTAGACGCACTGAGGCGCAAGAACGGGTTCACCGACACCGAGGAGGCCTTGGCAGACTACATCCTCGCGCATACCGACGAGGTCGCCGAGATGAACATCGGGGTACTCTCGGCCTCCGCACACACCTCCAACGCAGCCGTCGTGCGCCTCTGCCGCAAGCTCGGGTTGGACGGGTACCGTGACTTTCGCATTACGCTCGCACGCGAGTTGGAGCGGGCCCGCGCGCACGTGCTTGACGTCAACCCCGACAAACCATTCATCGAGGGGACCAACACCCGCGATATCCTGAGCTCCATAGCGGCTCTCTCTCGCCAGGCAATCGACGCATCCTACGAGATGGTCAATGCGGCCGAGATACGCAAGGCCGCACGTCTCATGAAGGGCGCACGGCGCATCGTACTCTACGCCATCGGCGACACGGCGATCACGGTCGAGGGATTCTCCAACCTCCTGCTCAAGCTTGGTGTCATCTGCACCAAGGGAGTCCAACACGAGGACGCCAACGTCGTCACGCAGACGCTCGATGCGCGTGACCTGGCCATCGTGGTCTCGCACTCTGGCGGACTCGTGGACTTCTATCCCGGCCCTATAAGGACCCTGCGCGAGCGAGGCTGCAAGATGGTGCTCATCACCGCCAAACGAGAGCTGGAGAGCCAGCTCGCAGGGACGGACTGCGTGATCATGATTCCCGAGGGAGAGACGCGCTCGGGGCGCGTGGCCACGTTCTTCTCTCAGGAGTGCATCCGCTACGTACTCAACTGCATCTACAGCGAGGTCTTTGCGCTCAACTGGCAAGAGAACCTTGAGAAGATCGATCACTACAGCAAGGCTGACAATTACGCATAACGCAAGCAACTGGTAAAACACGAGGGACGGGGCTGCCACACGACTTGCGGCAGCCCCGTCCCTGTCAGAGAGCCGTATGGGTGAAAGCGCCCTACGCCTCGTCGGCCGGGAACACGACGCCGCTCTCGTAGCGGATGGTGTTCTGCACGCGACTCACCACCAGGGACTCGTCGAGCTGGCGGTAGCACTCCTCCAGGTCACCCTCGTTCTGCTGGCGCAGGAACTCGCGGAACTCGCCCTCCCACATGATGGGCAGCGAGAGGTCGTAGTGCTCCTCGGTGCCGTCATTGAGGTGCAGGGTGATGGCGCCGCAGTTGTTGGGCTGGGAGTTGCTCACGATGTAGCCATCGGTGCCCTGGACCTGGCAGACGCATGGCGCACCGCAGTCCTTGGAGCAGATGTTGACCGCGTGGAAGCCGTCGTACTCCAGCACTGCAATGCCGCTGGTGTCGATGCCACGCTCGATGTTGGGCAGGTACGTAGCGCTCTTGGGCTCGCCGAAGAGGCCGATGGTGTAGGTGAGGGTGTACAGGCCCAGGTCCATGATGGCGCCACCGGACTTGGCGGGATCAAACGCGGGCAGAACCTCGCCGGCACGGAAGGCGTCGTAGCGGCTGGAGTACTGGCTGTAGTTGACAAAGGCCTGCTTGACGGTGCCGATCCTGGGCAGCAGCTCGTCGCGCACGAGCTTGAAGTTGGGCTGGCGCGTGGTCACGACGGCCTCCCAGAGGAAGCGACCCTCCTCACGCGCGATGTCGGCGAGCTTCTGAGCCTCCTTGAAGTTGGAGGCCAGCGGCTTCTCGCACACCACGTCCTTGCCAGCACGCAGCGCCGCCTCGCTCACGGCATAGTGCAGGAAGTTGGGAACGGCCACGTAGACGGTGTCCACGTTGGGATCGGCCACCAGGTCATGATAGTCACTATAGCGACCCGTGGCACCATACTGGTCTGCCAGCTCGTTGACCTCATCCATGGAGTTGGGCGTGCCGGCGACGGCCACGACATCGATGCCCCAACCCTTCATGTTGGGAGCGACCCAGCGGACAATGGCACCAGTACCGACGATTCCTACCTTCATGGAGAACCCCTTTCCTTGATTAGCGACAATCGCATTGTCTCGCATAGCGTTTGAATTGTGACGGCATCTGCGGCATACGGGAAACAAAGTCCAAGAAATAGGCTCCGGAAGCGCACCGTCTGGGAACGCAGTTGCAAAGACCAATGTCATCAAGACCTGCCATGGGGGGGTAACCCCCTGTGGCATGGCTGCCATCGGGGGTAACCCCCCATGGCAGGTCGGGCTGGAACTCGTTTTCTGGGGACTCCAGCCAAGGCACGTTCGCCCTGAAACTGGCATCCACTTTAACCGCTTTGGCACCAAGGGCCATCCTGGTTCGTATACCTTGTATTCAGGCAAAGAGACTACGGACAGGAGCAGCTCATGGCAGACCGCATCTTGAACATCGGCTTCATCGGCAACGGCAAGGGTTCCAACCGCTACCACGCGCCTTTCTCGCTGGCACTGCCCGAGAAGTTCCGCATCAAGACCATTCAGGCCCGCCACCTCGGAGGCCCGTGGCCCGAGATTCCGGGCGTAGAGTACACCACCGATATGGCGGCGATGCTCGCTGACCCCGAGATCGATGTCGTGGAGATCTCCACCCCGCACTTCACCCACTATTCCCTGACCAAGGCAGCCCTCGAGGCTGGCAAGCACGTGGTCTGCGACAAGGCCTTTGTCGGCACTGTCGCCGAGGCTGAGGAGCTCTTTGCCTTGGCCGAGGCCAAGGGCGTCACGGTGCAGTGCTACCAGAACCGCCGCTTTGACTCCGACTTCCTCACCGCCAAGAAGGTCATGGAGTCAGGCAAGCTCGGCCAGGTCTTTGAGGTCGTCACGCACTACGACTACTGGCGCGAGGAGTACCTGCGCTATGCCAAGGAGGGCGCCTTCGACCGCCTGATGGGCATCTGCTACGGCCATGCCTGCCACAGCGTCGACCAGCTCATCAGCTGGTTTGGCGTGCCCGACCGCTGGCACACCGAGACCCGCCAGCTCTTTGGCGAGGGACACCCCGAGACCTTCTACGACTTTGACCTCTACTATGACGAGCTGGGCATCAAGGCCACTGCGGCATCCAACTACCACGCGGCCATCCAGCGTCCGAGCTTCGAGGTCTATGGCACCCGTGGCACCTTCATCAAGGTGGAGAAGGACCAGCAGGAGCGCGACCTCAAGAAGTTCTACCTGCCCGCCGGCCACCCCGACTTTGGCCTGGACACCCCCGAGCAGTGGGGCACCCTGCGCTACTACGACGACGAGGGAACCATGCACGAGGAGCGCGTTGAGACCGTCCGCAGCACCTACAGCGGCTTCTACGAGGCGCTCTACGAGACGGTGGCCAACGGTGCCCCGCAGCTTGTGAAGCCCGAGGAGACCATCGCCCAGCTGCGCATCCTCGAGGAGGCGACCGAAGGCCTCAAGTAAGGCATCATGACGACCTGCTAGAAGAGGTAACCCCCTTTGGCATGCTGCCCTATTCGACCTGCCACGGGGGGTAACCCCCATGGCAGGTCGCGCTATTTGCCGAGGGTGGTGACGCGCTCGATGACCTCGTGCGGCACCACGATATGATCCTCGGAGATGGTATCGCCGCGCAGCATGGCAAGCATCGACTCGACTCCCCGCTCTGCCATCTCCCCCGTGTTGCGCCGCACGGTAGAGATGGTTGGGGTCGAGATACGCGAGTAGATGGAGTCGTCCATGCCGATCACGCGCACGTCTCGCCCCACGTCCACGCCGCGCACCTTGAGCGCGTTGACCACGCCCAGGGCCACGCGGTCGCCCAGCGCCACCACGCCGTCGAAGGCATAGCCCGCCTCAAGGCACTCGTCCACGAGCTGCGCCGCCTCGATGAGGCTCGTCTGCCTGTGCGGACCCTCGAGCACCAGGTTCTTGTCCAGGCGAATGCCCTGCTCGTCGAGGTAGCGGTAATAGCCCGCAGCCTGGTCGTGCTCGGCCGTGCGATAGAGCGATGCGGACACGCTCACTAAGGCGATACGCTCGCATCCGCGCTCATGAAGCGTCGCTGTCATGTCGTAGCTCACCTTGGGCATGTCGTTGCCCACATACACCTCACGGCTCATGCCCAACGCACCGGTGTGGTCGATATGCACCACGGGGACGTCAGTCGGCAGTTGGATGTGCTCGCGCGTGAGGCCACCGATAAGCACGATGCCGTCAACCTGCTTGGAGATGAGACTGCGGAGATACTCCGCCTCGCGCTCGTCATCGTTGGCCGTGTTGCAGATGTAGGACGTGTACCCAGCCGCGCGCAGCAGCCCTTCCACCTTGAGCACCAACGTGGAGAAGAAGTCGTTGCTGACATCGGGAGTCAAGAGCGCGATTGACTTGGTCGATGCCTCGCGCAGGCTCTTGGCCGCAAAGTTGGCCACGTACCCTTGCTCGCGCGCGATGCGCATCACCAGATCGCGCGTCTTCTCTGAATAGCTGCCCTTGTTATTGAGGACGTTGGAGACGGTCGCCGTGCTCACGCCTGCCAACTTGGCGATGTCGTAGATCGATACGGTGCGCTTTGCCATGGAAGATCCTGTCGTCGAGGTGGTGCCCTTACCATAGCACGTAAGCGATTACTGTACCGCCTTGATCTACGGTGTACCGCAAAAAACCGCAGGTATGACGCTCTGAGAATCAATTCATAGCCGCTCTGTTAGTTAACCGATTATGTATGTCTTGTGATGAGATACTTAACCGATTTACCTTCAATCGCGAGGGCGCTACTATGTCCTTAGTTAAACGGTTACATACCGACAAGAGAGAAAGGTCTCCCATGAGCGCCACCACCCAGCACGACAAGCTCCTCCTCCCCTCCATGATGTGTGCCGACTTCGGTCACCTCGCGGATGACACCTCGGCTCTCGTGGCAGCTGGCGCCGACGGCCTGCATCTCGACCTGATGGATGGCACCTACGTGCCCAACTACGGTATGGGCCTCCAAGACATCGAGTGGCTCTGCGCCAACGCCGGGGTCCCCTGCGACGTGCACATGATGGCCATGGATCCGGGCCGCTATGTGGAGAAGTTCGCCAAGGCTGGCGCGAAGGTCATCTACGTCCACCCCGAGGCAGACGTGCATGTTGCCCGCACGCTCGCAGCGATCCGCGCGCTCGGCGTCAAGGCTGGCATCGCCATCAACCCCGGCACGAGCTTCTCCGCCGTCGAGCCGATCCTGCCCCTGTGCGATTACGTGCTGGTCATGACCGTCAACCCAGGCTTTGCCGGCCAGAAGTGGCTCGACTTCGTCAACCCCAAGATCGAGCAGCTCGTTGAGGCCAGCCACAAGAACGGCAACAGCTACGAGGTCGTGGTTGACGGCAACTGCAGCCCCGAGCACATCGCTGAGGCCTCCGAGATGGGCGTCAAGGGTTTTGTCCTGGGCACCGCCGGCCTCTTTGGCCATGGCCCCTACAAGGAGAGCATGGATCAGCTCCGCGCCCTCTAGGCAAACGCACGACTCGTTCCGCAAGACCAAACCAGCAAAGGAAGTACGAGCCCATCGGAAGGGCTCTAGGAGAAGGGATTCCACCATGGCATTCAAGAAGCTCGCAATCGGCAACGACCACACCGCCATCGACCTGAAGAACGAGATCATGGCCTATGTCCAGGAGAAGGGCATCGAGGTTGTCAACGTGGGCACCGACAGCCCCGAGCGCTTCAACTACCCCATCAGCGGCTACAAGGTAGCCCGCATGGTTGCTAACGGCGAGGTCGACGGCGGCATCCTCATCTGCGGCACCGGAGTTGGCATCAGCCTGGCCGCCAACAAGGTCGAGGGCATCCGCGCCGTGGTGTGCTCCGAGCCCTACAGCGCGCGCCTCTCCCGCCAGCACAACAACACCAACATCGTGGCCTTCGGCGCTCGCGTCATCGGCGTGGAGACCGCCAAGGACATCGTGGACGCCTGGCTCGGCGGCGAGTACGAGGGCGGCCGTCACCAGGTCCGCATCGACATGATCGACGAGATCCAGAAGACCCAGAAGCTGGCCGCTGCCGAGGAGTAGACGCCAGACAGCTCCAACGTACGACCAACACGAGAAGCGCCGCGCTGCACGAGCAACGCGGCGCTTTGCTTGCATCTGAGTCCGTTGTTAAGCAAAGAGCTCGGCGGTCTTGGCCATGCGATCAATGACCTCCACGCCAAACGGGCAGCGGCTCTCGCATCCACCGCAGCCCACGCACTCGTCGGCACGGTGCTCGAGTGCCAGGTAGTGGTCGCGCACCAGAGGGGGCACCTCCCCGCCCTTTGCAACCTGCACCTCTGCGAGGTCATAGAACTTGTTGACCTGCGCAACGCTGATGCCCACCGGGCACGGCGCGCAGTGACCGCAGTAGGTGCAAAGACCGCTCGCGTTATTGTGCGGAGCCGTCGCGAGAACGCTCGCGTAATCGCGCTCCTCCTCCGTGGCGTCACAATAGGCCGCGTCCGCCTCGAGGTCGGCCACGCTGCCAAAGCCGCACATGACGCTGCCCACGGCCGGACGCGTGAGCGCGTAGTGGAGGCACATGGCCGGCGTCATCGCCACGCCAAAGGGGCTGCGCTCCGCATCCAGCAGGCGACCGCCGGCAAAGGCCTTCATCACCGTCAGGCCCACGTCCGCACGCTCGCAGGCGCGGTAGAGCTCGAGGCGGTCCGCATCAAAGCCCGCATACTCGTCGCCTGCCGAGCTGCTCAGCGTCATGATGTCATACGAGCCAGGCTGCATGTCATAGGCGGGGTTGATGGAGAAGAGCATCATCTCCACCGCACCCTGCTCCACGGCATAGCTACCGCACACGGCGCTGTGCGTGGACATGCCGATGTGGCGGATGACACCCTCGGCCTTGAGCTGCTCCACGAAGTCGCGGTAGGGGCCCTCGAGGCAGCGCTTGAGCTCGTCCAGGTCGTCGATGTAGTGCATCATGCCCAGCTCGACGTGATCGGTGTGGAAGCGCGTAAGCAGGTCGTCGAAGGCCACCTTGCACTTCTCCACATCGCGCGTGCGCACATACTGGCCGTTCTGCCACGTGGAGCCGATGTGCCCCTGCACGATCCAATGGCCGGGGTTCTCGGCGCAGGCATCTCCCAGGCGCGTGCGGACCTCCGGGTCGCTCATCCAGCAGTCGACGATGTTGACGCCCAGCTCGGCGGCGCGCAGCGTGATTGCGCGCGCCTCCTCGGCGCTCATGCGGTCGAGCCACTCGCCGCCAAAACCAATCTCGGACACCTGCAGCCCGGTCTGTCCAAGCCTGCGATAGTTCATACGGTTCTCCTCCCCCTTGCTCCCAGCATCCAGTCCCGCGTTGCACGAATGGCCTGACCATCCCGCAAGACTAGTGCCTTAGCGTCATTCCCTGCTTGTGGATGAATAGTCTAGCCACTTCAGGACGTGCTGGATGTACTCGTCCCAGAAGTACCAATCGTGGATACCCTCGCCCTCCTCGTACGTGACGTCGGCTCCGGCCTCCGAGAGGGCCTTTGCGATGGAGCGATTTGCCTCCAAGAGCACGTCCTGGAGGCCGCATGCAACGTAGAACGCCGGAAATTGCCTGGTTGGGTCGTTTTGGATCTCACGCATCAAAAAGCGGGGATTGCGGTCCGTGTCCCTCGTCTCGTCGAGGATGCCGAAGTTCCTGACCTCACCGATGGTGTTGCCCTCCGTCTCCACCCAGTCCACGGGATACTCGTAGAAGTGCAGGGCCCCGGAGAGGATGGCTGCCTTGCCGAAGGTCTCGCTGTACTTGAGGGCGTTTCTGCAGGTACCGAAGCCGCCCATGGAAAGGCCGGCCAGATACGTGTCCTCTCTCTTGTGCGAGAGCGGGAACATCTCGCGCGTCACCTCGACGAGCTCGCGTCCGACATACTCGCCAAAGTCTCCCAGGCAGCCGTCCTTCACGAGGATGTCCATGTAGAAGGAGTTCTCGCCCGAAGGCATGACAACCGCGAGACCAGTCGACTCGGCCCACAGCCTGATCCTGGTGTAGCTGAGCCAGCCGTTGTAGTTGTCGGTAAGGCCGTGAAGCAAATACAGCGTCGGATACGGCCCCCGGAACTTCTCGACGGGAAGGATCACGTTGGCCGTGACCGTCCTCTTGAGAGTCTTTGACTTGAACTCCATCTGCATCAAAGCCATGACATGCCCCTTGGTCTTTGCACTTTTGCCTGGTTTAAGGCTACGCGCGATAAGCACCCATATCAAATGCCTATTGACTATGCGTTCCCATATGAGTGCATCATGGGAAGTGACGATCCCAGGTGCCCCCAATGCTGACGCGCGTGCGCCCGGACCTGCCACGGGGGGTTACCCCCTATGGCATGCCCGGGTGGGGTGCAGTACAGTGGTCACACAAAGGACCTACGGAGGACTCCATGATCAAGCTCGTGCTCGCCGACATGGACAACACGCTCATTCCCCTCGGCCGCGCGCATGCGTCAGAGCGCACGCTGGCGGCAATCCACGCCTGTCTCGATGCCGGCGTGGCCTTTGGCCCCGCAAGCGGCCGCAACCGCAGCGAGGTGGCGGGCTTTCTCTGCAACGACGAGTCCGCGTACGAGACTGCCGTGCTCGTCAACGGACAGCAGGTCTACCTGCACGGAGAGCTTGTGGCGCAGGAGACGCTCGACCCCGAGGCACTGCGCCGCGTCGAGAAGGCGATCAGCGGGCGGCGCGGGCTCGCCCTGCTCATCTATCGACCCGACGGAACCTGCGACTGGGTAGGCGACGACCCCAAGCACCTGGGCAACTTCATGCTCGACGCCATGCACAACGGCTCCGAGCGGCACGAGACCCTCCCCTCCTACCCCGTGGTCAAGGCGGGTCTGGTTGCTCTCGTGGAGCGAGCCGAGGAGCTGGCGTTGCAGGAGGAGCTCTCCGAAATCTGCCCCGAACTGGACCTTCTCAACACCGTGCCCCAGTGGTTCGACGTCATTCCGCACGGGTGGAGCAAGGTGCACGGCATCGAGGTGCTGGAGCGTGAGCTTGGCATCAGCCCCGACGAGCTCTGTGTGTTTGGAGACGCCCCCAACGACCTGGCCATGTTTGCACACGCGACGCACTCCTGCGCCGTGGCCAACGCCACGCCCGACGCGGCTGCCGCGGCACGCTGGCATGTGGGAGCGTCCGCCGATGACGGCGTGGCCATCGCACTGGAGCAGATCGCCGCTGCGGCACTCCAGACGCAAGAGACGGGCATCGAGGCGCTCCCTGCCTTCATGCACTGAGACCACTGCCGGCAGTACTACTCACAACTAGCTTTGTTGTGAGTAGTCTCACATAATCCCGCTGTACTTTTGCTATTAAATACTCACAATTAATCTTATTGTGAGTAGTTTTGCATAAGTAGAGTAGGCAGCATGTACGCATTTCTATCACACACCTCAGCGCTCGATGTACTGAGGACAATCGATAACGGTGGGCGGGAGCTGACGCCTTGGCCCAGCGAGGCGCGCGAGCTCCCCCGTCACTACAACAGCGTGACGACCCAGCGCATGTTCAAGCAGTTTGCAAGCGAATACGACCTCGCTGAATATGGCATCACCAGAACCCCTGTCGACCTTCTGGTTCCAAAAGCAAGCCAACGGACCAGGGGCGCCGCAGCACACTTCCACGTCTGGAAGGGCAGGATTCCCTCCAACTCCATGCTAAGGCTAGATAAATTTCTCTTTGTGAGCACGCCCGAATTTGTTCTCCTGCAGATGGCCGGATGGCACAGCAAGACAGATCCAATCATCGACAACTTTGCTCGAGAGCTTGACGCCATCCGCGGGATTAGCCCCGTGACCAGCCCAGACGGGACGATATCACCTATTTCGTATGACAATCCGTTTACCTGGGACAAGGCGCAGCGACTCGTAGGACTGACGCTTGTCGCCATGGAGCTGATGGGTACCTATCGCCTGTCGCCTCCGGGTGGCGCAACTCGCTACAAGCAGCAGCCGCTGCTAAGCTTTGCGAGCATGGAGCAGTTCATGCAGCGCGTTGGGCGCACATACGGAAGAAATCGCCTCTGCGCTTCCCTGGCTCTCGCCGGCCTTCACTCGGCATCTCCCATGGAGACTGCACTCTACCTCATGCTTTGCCTTCCCGAGCTCTACGGCGGGTATGGTCTTCCCCGTCCGAAGCTGAATCGCGAGATACCCGTTCAGAATCATGAGCGGCTCTGGACTGGTGGGGCCTCAATCACGCCGGATCTTCTCTGGCCCAACATCAATCTTGTCATCGAGTACGACAGTGACGAGATGCACGGAAACGCTGGTCCGCTCAAGCTCGCACGCGATGCCATGCGCGCAAACGTCCTTTCGACCCTTGGGTACACCGTACTGCGTGTGACCACACGCAACATTCAGTCGCCAGTTGATGTCGAGAGACTCGCCCATCAGATTGCCGTGAAGCTTGGCATGCAGCTTGAAGACCCCAGCAAGGAGCTACACATACGCAGGGGTAAGCTGCACGCACTTCTCATGCGCCAGTAAACGACAGAACTACTCACAATAGGCTTTATTGTGAGTAATTCCAGGCGCTTATCCTGCGTCCTCGCTGTCAGAGCTGCTCACAATAATCCTCATTGTGAGCAGCTCTGACAGCTACGAGGCGAGGAAGGGGCTTGGTTGTCGCACAACTACCTGCTCACGTTGTCGTGCCAGGCGCCAATCAGGTTGGCGTCGTTGCGGAACTGGCAGGCGACCACGCGCGGCATGGTGGGCGGAATCTGATAGACCGCCTCGGCGTCAAAGATGGCTTGCAGCTGCATGCGGATGCGATCGATGAGGTCCTCTCGGGCCGAGATGCCACCACCTATGGCAACCGCCTCAACGTCCAGCAGGCACTGCAGGTTGTAGATCTGCACGGCCGCGATACGCGCGTACTCGTCCAGCATCGCAAGGATGCGCTCGTCGCCTGCGTCATCTGGTACCCCTTCTTCAAGATTGCCGATAACCAGGCATACGAGGAGGAGCAGGCCCTTGCCGCCGAGAAGGCAGCTGCTGAGGCGTAGGAGCTCACGACATACACGCCCTTCCTTCGAAGGCGGGCTGGGAGAGAATCCCAGCCCGCCTTTCGCTTGCATCTACCGTTGTCATCGATTGACTCAGTCGAGCACGAGCTCCTTGGGCACGCCGAGGCTGCCGCCGTGGTTATCCACCACGTAGACCGCGCAGTTGGCGATGTTCTTGGACCAGTAGGCACCGTTGGAGCCTGGCGTCAGATACTCGAGGATACCCTTCATGGCGATGGCATGCGTCGAGACGAGCACGTTGCCCTGCTCGCCCGCGAGCTCCTCGACAAAGGCACCGGTGCGCGCCACCACACTCGAAAGCTGCTCCATGCCCTCCGGTGCAGGATTGTGCACGAAGTCGCTGAAGAAGGTGATGATCTCCGAAGCTGGATTCTTGAGGTCGGCCCCCTCGTAGGGGCCGTAGTCCATCTCGATCAGCCGCTGGTCCACCGTGACAGGCGCCCCAGGAGCGACAAGCTCTGCGGTCTGGATCGCACGCTGCAGGGGACTCGAGTACGCGTGGTCAAAGGCGATGCCCAACCGCGCCAGCTCCTCGCCGGTAGTGCGCGCCTGCGCGACGCCCGTCTCGTTGAGGGGATGGTCGCTGCGTCCCTGCAGGGCAAAGGCGTTGTTGAGCTCGGTTTGTCCGTGCCGGACGACGTAGATCATGAGCCTTCTCCTTACGACGATAGGTGCACGAGGCCAGCTGACGCTGCCACGCTCATGCGATGGACTTGTCGAGCCAGCGGTCGCGCAACAGACGCACCAAAAAGAGCGCACCACGCAGGCAGAGCTCGAGCGCCATGACCGTCCAGCATCCCACCAGGCCAAAGCGCGGCGCCACCAGCTGCAGTGCCGGAATGCGCACGCCCCAGTTGCTGATCAGCGTGAACGCGCTGGGCACCAGGGTGTCCCCCGCTCCGCGCAGGGCGCCGGCAGCCACCATGGAGGCGGCGTAGAGCGGCTCGGCAAAGGCTTCGATGCGCAGGATGGTGGTCCCCAGGCTCCGCACGGCCTCGTCCGGCGTGAGCATGGCAAGCACCTGCGGCGCAAACACAAACATCAGCATGCCAGAGAGCGTCATGACGACCATGCCCAGCGCGGTGGAGAGGCGCGCGAACGAGCGGGCCACGTCGCGCCGGCGCGCGCCGACGGCCTGTCCCACCAGCGTCGTCGCCGCCGCCTCCATACCGAGCCCGGGCATGTAGCAGATGGCCTCCACCGTGATGGCGAGCGAGTGGGCAGCCACCGAGACCACCCCGAGCGGGGCCACCGTCGCCGTGACGGCGATGTAGGCGGACGACATGAGCGCACGCTCCAGCAGCATGGGCCAGCTCACGCTCCATGCGGGACGCATCGTCTGCATGGTGGGCAGCCATTGTCCCCTCTCGCGCAGCGCCAGCCGCTCGGAGCGCAGGCAGGCGAAGCCCAGGAGGAGCACCGCCGTGACAGTCTGCGCACCCAGCGTACCAAGCGCCGCCCCGCGCGTCCCGAGGCCCAGTCCGGGTATGGGCAGCTCGAGCGCGCCGAGCGTGAGTACGGGCCCCTCGTGGATGAAGATCGCATTGAAGCACACGTTGAGTGCGCATGAGAGCACGTTAAGCAGCGAGGGCGTGCGCATGTCTCCGCTGCACTGGAGCATGCCCGTCCCCAATCGCGCCATGGTCACCGGCAGAAGCGCCAGCGAGCAGATGAGGAAGTAGTCGGACGCATCCGCGTAGAGCGATGGGTCCCCGCCCATCCACATGGGAAGCCGCCCGGCCACAGCCGCGCCCGTAGCGGCTAAGAGTGTGCCAAAAGCGAACAGAACCACGATTGCCTGCCGGAACACGTCACGGGCATCGGCGTCCCTACCAGCCCCCACCAGCTGCGCGACCTGCACGGTAAAACCGGCGGCAGCGCTCATCGCAAGACCGTCCATCAGCCAGACGGTCGACTCCACCACACCGATGGCCGCAGTCGCATGAGCACCCAGACTGCCCACCATACCTGCGTCGATGTACTGCATGAGCGTGGAGGAGAGCTCGGCCAGGATGGCAGGCAGGGAGAGCGCAAACACGATGCGCGCCATCTCTCGACGCGTCGGAGTCGCACCCTCTCTCAGGGCATCTATGTCCAAGGCATAGCTCGCCATGCCCACTCTCCCTCTGTCGTGACACGCTTCCTCCCCGGGAGTTCCCGTGTCACCGCGAGGCGCGGTGACACGGGAACTCCCGGGGAGGAAGCGTGTCACGTTAACGCTCGATGTATCCTTCGACGAGACCCACCGCTTCGAAGACGAGGGCATCGCAGAAGGGTTTCTTCTCCCGCCCCGCCTCGGCATTAGCCTTAAGCAGATCGGCACACCTGAGCATGCCATCATGGCTCTCGCGCGTGCGTTCGGTGAGTTCCACCACGTTGTCGTGCGTCGCGAGGCCAAGCACCCCGAGCGCCATAATCGCACCGGTAAGGGCGCCGCAGACCTCACCCGTCTGCATGCCACCGCCAAAACCCTGCGCAACGGCACACACCTGCTCGTAGGTCATGCCCACGCGCTCAGCAAAGGGTGCCAAAACGGACTGCGCACAGTTGTGGTGCGGCTCGATGGTTGCGCGCAGCTCACGTGCGCGGTCAAGATACTCGCTCATTAAGTCCCCCGATACGACGAATCCCGTTCAGGATACCAGCAGATTGCCAGTCGGGCCATCGCCGACCTCTATACTGGAGGCAAGTACTCACGTCGTCCTTGGGGGAGGGACCACATGAACACCGTCACGCTTGGCTCTACCGGCATCACCGTCGCACAGAACGCCTTTGGCGCGCTGCCCATCCAGCGCACCGCCACCGACGAGGCCGTCCGCATTCTGCGCCGTGCCTACGAGGGCGGCATGCGCTACTTTGACACCGCACGCGCCTACTCCGACAGCGAGGAGAAGCTCGGCCTCGCGTTTGGCGACGGCTGGCTCAACCGCGAGGACGTCTACATCGCCACCAAGACGCAGGCAAAGACGCCCGAGAAGTTCTGGGAGGACCTCGACACCTCGCTCGAGAAGCTCCGCACCAGCTACATCGACGTGTATCAGTTCCACATGGCGGCACAGGTCTGGCGGCCGGGCGACGGCTCCGGCATGTACGAGGCCATGCAGGAGGCAAAGGCCGCAGGCAAGATCCGCCACATCTCGATCACCGCGCACAAGATCGGCGTGGCCGAGGAGGCTGCAACCAGTGGGCTCTATGAGACCCTGCAGTTCCCCTTCTCCTACCTGGCAGGCGATCGTGACCTCAACCTGGTCAAGCTCTGCGAGGAGCACAACGTGGGATTCATCTGCATGAAGGGCCTGGCAGGCGGCCTCATCAACAACTCCCGCGCGGCCATGGCCTTCCTCTCGCAGCACCCCTGGGCCCTGCCCATCTGGGGCATCCAGCACATGAGCGAGCTTGAGGAGTGGCTCGCCTTCATGGACGAGACGCCCGCCTACGACGACGAGATCGCTGCCTTTGTCGAAAGCGAGCGTGCCGAGCTTATGGGCGAGTTCTGCCGTGGCTGCGGCTACTGCATGCCGTGCCCCGTGGGCATCCAGATCAACAACTGCGCACGCATGTCGCTCATGCTGCGCAGGGCCCCCTCGGCAAGCTGGCTGAACGAGCACTGGCAGGCGGAGATGGCCAAGATCCCCGACTGCCTGCACTGCAACCAGTGCCATCGCAAGTGCCCCTACGAGCTGGACACGCCAACCCTCCTGGAGAAGAACTACGAGGACTACCAGCGGGTGCTCGCCGGAGAGGTGCAGGTGTAGCCCAGACACGCACGATGCGGGTCTCGCCGCATGCGCGGACTGACGAGGGAGGGGCATGGACGAGGACAGGCTGCTTGAGGAGGGACGCACGCTGCGCACGTGGTCATGTCCGAACGCGCGCGAGCTCGGCGGTTACGACACCCCGCACGGACCCACGATCCGTCACCGGTTTCTGCGCACGGGCGCCACGCGCGGGCTGGTGCAAAAGGACCTCGACACGCTTCTCGCCTGGGGCGTCACAAGGGTGCTCGACCTTCGCAGCAAGGGAGAGACGCCACATGTCACCTGCAGATTTGCCAACCAGGAGGGCATCACGTGGGAGAACGTGCCCCTGTTTGACTACGACCTCTCGGCACCATCGATGCCGCCTGTGCGCGCAACCGACAACTATCTCGTCACGGGCTACCTGCACATGCTCTCGTCGCACGACGCCATCAGGCGGGTCTTTTCGTTCTTTGCCCAGGCGGACAAGGACGAGTGCGTGCTCTTCCACTGCGCGGCGGGCATCGACCGCACCGGTGTGGTCGCGATGCTGCTGCTGGGGCTTGCGGACGTGACGCGCGAACAGGTCATCGCAGACTACGGCTACTCGTTTGGGAGCGTCGCCGAAGTGAACGCGCTGGTGAGTCGCCGCAAGGACTGCCCACCAGCGCGCGTGGCCACTATGCTGCAGGTACGCCTAGACACCATCGCAAACGTCTACGACACCGTGGTCCATGAGCACGGAAGCGTGCGTGCGTACCTTGAGAGCTGCGGCGTGGAGAGCGAGACAATCGCCTCCGTCCGCGCCCACCTGCTGGAGCCCTAGCGGGCAAGCTCCTCTCCCCTGAGGTAGATGCCGTGGATGTTGAGCTCGTCGTCCACGAGCACCAGGTTTGCCACCTTGCCACACTCGATCGAGCCATACCGGTCGTCCACGCCAATGGCTCGCGCCGGCGTGAGCGTGCTGGCCGTGACGGCCTCTGCCAGAGGGATGCGTGCCTTGAGCACGGCAAAGCGCAGGCAGTCGAAGAGGTTGGTGGCCGATCCCGCGATGGTTCCGCTCTCCAGCGTGGCGAGGTTGCCCTGCACGTAGACCTTCTGACCACCGAGGGCGTACTCGCCGTCCTCGAGACCGGTCGCCTCCATGCTGTCGGCGATCATCACCACGCGGCCCGCAAACAGCTTGAAGGTCGCGCGGATGGCCGCCGGGTGGATGTGCACGCCGTCACAGATGAGCTCCACGCACACGTGGTCGTAGTCGGCCGCCGCACCGATGACCGCCGGGTCGCGGTGATGCAGGGGCGGCTGGGCGTTCCAGAGGTGCGTGACCTCGCGCGCGCCATGCGCAAAGGCCGCGGCCGCCTCGTCGTAGGTGGCACAGGTATGGCCCACGGACACGGTCACCTCGTCCTTGAGCTCGTCCACGAACTCCAGCGCACCGTCAACCTCAGGCGCCAGCGTGACCAGCTTGAAGAGCCCGCCCGAGCGCTCCTGCACGCGACGGAACATGGCCGCGTCCGGCGCCTGCACGTAGGCGGGGTTCTGCGCACCAACCTTGTTAGGACTGATGAAGGGGCCTTCCATGTTGATGCCCACCAGGTCGGCGCAGCCCGGATGCGCGCCCGCGACCACCCAGGCGGCGGCAGCGTCGGCGATGGTGTCGAGCTTCTCCTCCGGATAGGTCATCGTGGCGGGGCAGATGGCAAGCACGCCCTGGCTCGCCTCGTAGCTCGCAAGCGTGCGGATGGCCGCCTCGGTCCCGTTGCAGAAGTCCTCGCCCATGCAGCCATGAAAGTGCACGTCAAGAAGGCCGGGGATGGCCATGAGCCCGGAGGCGTCACGCGTCTCGCCCGAGGCCTCGTCCACAAAGAGGCCGTCTTCCATGCAGATGTCGCGCTGCTCGAAGGTGCCCTCGGGCGTAAAGACGCGCGCTCCCGTAATGCGCATGTCCTACCTCCTCGGGCAAAGCGAGAGGGCCGCCTCGTCGGCGATGACCGTGCAGTTTGTGTGCAGCTGCAGGATCGAGGCCGGCACGCGCGGGGTCACCGGGCCGTAGCACATGTCGTAAACGGCCTGGGCCTTTGCCTCGCCGTTTGCGATGACCAGGATGGAGCGGGCGTGCATGATGTTCTGGACGCCCATGGTGTATGCCTGGCGCGGCACGTCGTCGGGGCTGTCAAACAGGCGGCTGTTGGCCTTGATGGTGCTCTCGGTGAGGTCCACGCAGTGGGTACCCTTGGAGAAGACGTCGTCGGGCTCGTTGAAGCCGATGTGCCCGTTGTTGCCAATGCCCAGAAGCTGCAGGTCGATGCCACCAGCGGCGTTCACCATCGCGTCGTACTCCGCGCAGGCGGCATCGGCATCGGGGTTCGAGCCGTCGGGCACGTGGGTGTTCTCCATGTTGATGTTGATGTGGTCAAAGAGCTTCTCGCGCATGAAGTAGTGGTAGCTCTGCGGGTCGTCGTGGGACAGGCCGCGATACTCGTCCAGGTTGTAGGTGATGACCTCGGAGAAGTCCACGTCGTCCTTGCGATACCAGTCGATGAGCTGCTCGTATGCGCCGATGGGCGTGGTGCCCGTGGCCAGGCCGAGCACCGAGCAGGGCTTGAGGATGATCTGGGCGGAGATGATGTTGGCAGCCTTGCGGCTCATGTCTGCATAGTCTTTTGCGTGCCTGATCTTCACGATGCACTCCCTTCGATCGCAGCTACAAACCAGCTGGTGAGAGACGTTGGATGGGTGATGTCGACGACCAGAACTCGAACGCCTTTGTCGGTAATGGTCTCGGCGTTACCCCCCACATCTAGAGCGTATGGCCGTGTCTTCACTACACGTCTGCGCACCTCGCGAATGGTTTGACATTTTGCGTGTACGGTAGCTTTTGTGTCTATATGTCACATATTATCTCATGATTTTTCGTTAATTGATAGTATAATGTGATTTCATGTTATATTCACGATTGGGTCTAGTGCATACCGAAGGAGCCTGCCAGACTCATGCCCTACGCTGCGGCAAGTATTCTCTCGTTTGTCGGGTCAGATTGCGAAGATCGCTTACTGAGATAGCTATAGATGTTAATTTATGTTACATTATCAAGTGAGTTGGCACGCACCACAAGGAGCTCCATTCATGAATCCCATTGAGAGACGCGCGCTTATCCTTCGGCGCTTGCAGCGGGACGGCAAGGTGGGCCTCAACGAGCTCGCCCAAGAGCTCGGGGTCTCGAGCATGACCATTCGGCGCGACCTACGCCAGCTCATGGACCAGGGCATCGCGACCATCAGCGTGGGCACCGCCTACCTCACCGACCAAGGGACGGGTACCATCGCCGTAGCCGCAGTCGATGAGCAGGACCAGGTGGTTCCAAGGCGCAAGCGCTCCATCGGCCAGAGGGCGGCCCAGCTTGTCGACGATGGCGACACGATCATCATCGATTGCGGCACCACCACCTCCGAGCTGCTCAAGTACATTGGGGCAAAGCGGCTCACCATCATCACCAACTCCATCCCCGTGGCGGCGCTTGTCGGCGCCAACCCAAATGTCAAGCTCATCTATGCGCCAGGAGAGTACAGCGAGGACTCGCATGGCCTGATTGGCCCTTTGGCCGTCAACTTCTTCCATACGCTGCGCGTGGACAAGGCGTTCTTGGGGGCGCATGGCTTTGACGCCGTGGGTGGCGCCAACGAGCCGGTGCTTGGGGACGGCACGGCCAAGCGCGCCATGCTCGAGAGCGCGGCAAGGTCGTACCTGCTCGTCGACTCGAGCAAGTATGGCAACGTGCACTTTATGGCGCTCAGCAAGCTCTCGGACTTCTCGTGCGTCATCACCGACGACGACTTTCCCGCAGGCAAGCGCTCGGAGCTCGAGGCCGCCTGCAACGAGGTCATCTACGCCTAGCGGCTGAAAAGCGCCCTATCGCTCGCCGTCCCACTCGGCAAGAAACTCCTCCAAGAAGCCCCGCAGGTACGCGTCGCGACGGTGCGCCGCACGGCGGCCCGCATCGGTGGCCATCATGCCCTCGAGCAGCAGGAGCTTGTCGTAGAAGTGCTGGATCGTCGTTGTGGCATCGGTGCTCGTGGGGTCGTGCAGCGCACGCCCGCGCGCGCCTCCATAGGCAAAGGCGCGCGCCACGCCGATGGCTCCGATGGCGTCTAGACGGTCGGCGTCGCGCACGCAGGCACTCTCGAGCGACGAGGGAGCAGCTCCCCCGTTTTTAGAGAAGGACACCTCGCGCACGGCTGCGAGCACCGCACGAGCCTCGTCATCTGCCACCCCATGCCTTCTCAAAAAGGCGGCCGCATTGCCTAGGCCTTCGGTGGTCTCGGGCGAGAGCTTGGCGTCGTCGACATCATGCAGCAGCGCCGCCAGAGCCACGACGTCCTCGCGCGCGCCTTCCTCGCGGGCAAGCCTCACGGCCAGGTTGTGCACGCGCATCGTGTGCCATGCGTCGTGGCCCGTGGCATCATCGGCAAAGAACGCGACGGCGTGCGCACGAGCCTCCTCGATGACGTGCGGACCTATCACGCCCGCTCCTCCTTGCGGATGATGCCCAGCTTATGGTGCCTGCGACAGACGCTGGTGTACGAGTCGTTGCCGCCAAGCTGCACCTGGCTGCCCTCGGTCACCATATTGCCGCTCTCGTCGAAGCGCGCCACGCAGGTTGCGGCGCGGCCGCACCAGCAGACCGTCTTGACCTCCTCGATGATGTCGGCCCAGGCCATGAGCCAGAGCGACCCCTCAAAGAGGTTGCGCTGGAAGTCGGTGCGCAGGCCGTAGGCAATTACCGGCACCTCGTACTCGTCCACGATCGTCGTCAGGAAGTCCACCTGCTCCTTCGTGCAGAACTGCGCCTCGTCCACGATGACGCAGTCGTATGCGCGAATCTCGTCGGCGCTCATATTGACGAGCTGCTCCACAAAGATACAGGGCTGCGAGAGGCCGATGCGCGACGCCATGACGCCCACGCCGTCGCGGTCGTCGAGGGAGGGCTTCGCCAGAAGCGCCCGCTGGCCCTTCTCGTGGTAGTTGTAGGCCACCATCAGCGCGTTTGCCGTCTTGGAGCTACCCATCGAACCGTAGCGGAAGTAGAGCTTTGCCATGTCACCCTCCATCTTCTATGCAACGCATCGATGGTACCTCAGCGTGCGGACGGGAGGCCAGCGGGCCTCTGCACCCGCCGCTACACGCCGTTCACAACCAGGCCCGTGTAGAGCGGCACCTCAAACAGGTCCATGTAGAGCTGGCACTTGCACAGGAAGAGGAAGCAGACGTTGGTGCCCCTGCCCGAGAGCGTCTCGTAGTTGGCCAAGCCCTTGGATATGACGAGGTCGGAGTCCCTGAGCGCCGTCAGCGTCTCCGCGTTGACGAGAGAGGGCACGGTACCCGCCACGTCGCTGCCGTTGTCGATGACGCGCGCCACCGTGTCGAGCCCTACCTGCCTGGCATCCTCCATGGTCGCGTCGTTGGAGGTGGGAAAGCCCCTCACGATGGCCGTCACCTGCGCCTTGGGATTGGTGCGCGTGATCTGCTCGATGAGGAGCTTGTCGAACACGACCTCGCCGCAGTTGTCGGTGAGGTATGCGATGGTGCGTGCGCTCGCGATGCGCTCCTTGAGGTCAGACACCGAGGCCTCGTCGAGCTCCATGCCGCCCGCATCGGCCACAAGCTTGAGGAGAAGCTCCTCGCTCACGTTGCCCGTCGGGCCAAAGTCGATGAGGTTGCCCACAATCGCGCAGCGTATCGCCAGGCCCAGCGGATCGTCGCTTGCAACGATCCGCTGGCGCACCTGGTCCTCTAGGCCAAGCACCAGCTCGTTGAAATGCCACTTGACCTGCGTGTAGTCGCGTGTGATGCCAAACATCTCACGCAGCACGCCGCTGAGCTCGTCACTGATCTCGGGTGCCGTCTTGATGAGGGAGCCCTCTCCCACCGCACGCAGGACCTCCCGCATGTAGTCGGCCCGCACGTCCCAGGGCGTGTCCTCGGGACATGCGTCCAGGTACTTGTCGAGCATGCACTGCATGCACCTGGGACTGAGCGACTTGCCGGTTATCTCCTCGATAGACATTGGCACCTCCGATTGCGGCCTTGACCTAGGCGCGGCGATAGATGGCAAGAGCGCCTTGGCCCGCGACGTTCACCATAGGCGAGGCAAACGCACCCGTGGTTGGCGTTGCGGCGGACCCGGCGGCAACCAGCTCCCAACCGTCGCGCTCGACGTCGACCTCCTGGCCATCGCCAAGCACGACCGTTCCCGCCGCATCCTCAAGCCAGATGCGCGAGAAGAGCCAGTTGCCCAGCTGCTCGTCGGCATGCACCACGTGGGCGGAGGCGACATCGACCGTCGCGAGGGTGCCCCGCTCGCCGGCATCCGTCACCACCTCAAGCGTGCCCGGCTCATAGGGCACCTCGATCAACGCGTAGCACTCATTGGTCTGGGCCACGCCGACCGTGCGACCGTTGAGCTTGAGCTCTACTCCACCAGCAGGTGCATAGACCTCCACCGTCATCGGTGTACCCGGCTCTACCTCCCACGTCCAACTCGCAACGGCGTCGGTGAACTTCCACGGTCCAAACATGCGCGGGGTGCCATGCGCCTCAGGCGGACGAACGGCCAGGTAAGGGGCTGTGCGTAGACCAAACACGATCTCGCGCCAATACGAGACCGGCCTGCGGAAGCCGAAGGCGTCCACGTCGCCGGAGGTGTTCTGCCATGCGGGATAGGGCTCGCCCAGCTCGCCCACGTAGTCCCATCCCGTCCAGGTGAACTCGCCGATGACGGCGGGAAGCCTCTCGATGATCTCCCAGTTCTCGGCCACCTGGCGCGGATAGGTCTCGGTGCCCAGCATCACACGCTGGGGGTAGCGCTCGGCATCGGCGGCGTAGCGTGCGGTCATGTAGTTGTATCCCTGCACGTCGACGCAGGCGTCCAGACGCTCCAGCACGCGCGAGACCACGGGATGACGCGTGATGTCGGCCATGCGCGTGGCCATGAGCCCCATGAACTCGTTGACGTCACCGGTCAAAAAGTCCTCGCGCGGACGGCCCGTGAGGTCGGCGGCGATGTCGGCCACCTCCTCGCCGGCGGCAAAGGCGCCATTGACGCCGTTGGTCACAAAGCGGGTGTCATCGAGCTCGTGAATCAGCTGGTAGAGGTCGCGTGCCACCTCAAAGCCACGCTCCGTGTTGATGTCGGAGATCTCGTTACCCGTAGAGTAGCCCACCACGCAGGGGTGGCTGCGGCTCTCGCGCACGAGGTTCTCCGTCACCTGCTGCCAGCTGTGCATGAAGTACTGGGCGAAGTCGCCGAAGCCCTTCATCTTGGTCCACATGTCGCAGACCTCGTCGAGCACGTAGACGCCCAGCTTGTCGCAGGCTGCAAGCAGCTCGGTGGACGCGTGGTTGTGCGCGCTGCGGATGGCATTGAAGCCTGCCTCCTTGAGCCGTGCCACGCGCCAAAGCTCGAACTCCTTGTGCGCCACACCACCGAGAATGCCCTCGTCGTGATGGATGCAGGCACCGCGCAGCAGCACCGGCTTGCCATTGACGAGCAGGCCGCGCGCGGGGTCCCATGACTGGGTGCGCAGGCCACAGCGCGCGTGCGCCACGTCATCGCCAAACGAGAGCTCGATCCAGTAGAGATGTGGGTCGTCCTCGCTCCACGCGCTGATACCACGCAGGTAGAGGTGACGGTCAAGCGCGTAGCTCTCACCCAGCCGCACGGGGAAGCTCTCGTCGAGCACGTCACCCTCGTCGTCAAAGATGCGCAGGCGCACGTCCGCGCTCTGGGTGCGGCCCGTGAGGTTTTGCAGCGTGGCACGCAGACGCACGCGGGCGTCGCCCTCGGGAGTGAGCTCCTGCGTGGTGAGCCAGATGCTGTCGGGCTCGGTGTGCACCTGAGGGCCGTACATGAGCCATACCGGCCGCACGATGCCGCAGCCCGCGTACCAGCGCGAGGAGAGCAGGTCGCACTTGCAGACCACCAGCAGCGTGTTGGGGGCGTCCCAGCGCACGTAGTTGGTGATGTCGCAGGTCAGGCTTGCGTAGGCGAAGTCGCCCGTGCCCACCTGCGAGCCGTTGACGTACACGAACGACTTGCAGAAGATGGCCTCGAACTTGAGCAGCAGGCGCATGTCGCGCATGGCGGGGTCAAGCACGAGCTCGCGCTGATAGTAGTAGACCTGGCCGTCAAAGTAACTGGTACGACCTCCGTTGACGCTGTCCGCGCGCTGACCCTCGTGCCAGAGCGCATCGTAGGGCACGCTCGTGTGCACCGCGTCCTCGGGTATGGCCGTGACAAGCGAGAATGCGTCGTCACGCGGGTATACGTACCAGTCGTCTGCCAGAGATATGCGCTTCATGATGGTCATTCCTCAAGTACCTACGGACACCTCGTCACAGAAGGAAAACAGGCACCTGCCCCCTGTTTCCCGAAAAAGCAGTGCTCAGCCTTACTGTGCCAGATGGAAGGCCAGCGCTCCGATGAGGTTTGCCTCGTTGCCAAACTTGCAGGTCACGATCTCGGGCTTGCCGTAGGGCATGAATGCCGCCAGCGGATCATAAAGATCGTCGAAGGCCTTACGGATCACCTCGGTCGTCTCGGGTCGTGCCGAGATGCCACCGCCAATGGCGTAGCGCTGCAGGTCGAGCGTTGCCTGCAGGCTCATGATGCCGGTCGCCGCCTGGAAGCCAAACTCCTCAATCACGGCCTTGGCGTCCTCGTCACCAGCCTCGTACGCGTCAAAGAGCATGATGCCATCGGCACGTTCCAAGCCCTTGCGCTCGGCATAGAACTTGGTGATGGCCGCCGCCGAGATTCGGTTGGCCCAGAGCGCGCTCATGCTTTGCGGGAAGGGCAGACCCATTGCGTTGAAGTCGACCAGAACGCCCGAGAGCTCGCCAGCACCGCCGGTGTAGCCCATCCACACCTTACCGTTGAGCACGATACCGCCTCCAACACCGGTGCCGAGCACAATGGCGGCACCGGACTCGGCGTCGGTAAGCGAGCCCTGCCAGCTCTCCGCATATGCAGCGCACTTGCCGTCGTTGGCGATGGTGGCTGGTCTGCCAAACACGGCACCGTAGCGCTCTGCCGCTGGGTAGTCATGCACCCACGAGAAGGCACCGCCCGTGTGGGCGATACCGCGTGCCGTGTCGATGCGTCCAGGCATGGAGATGGCCACGCCCTCGTACTCGTAGTCCTCGACCTGATCGCGCACGGCCTCAAGTGCGGCGTACATAGCTTCTTCGCTACCGTGGTCCACAGGTACCTTGCCCTGCATGACAAACTGACCGTCCTCGGTCATCACTGCGAACTTGACAAAGGTGCCGCCGATATCGAGCGTTAGATACTGATTCATGACTTACTTCTCCTCCGTATCCATGACGTCCAGTTCCATCACGAACGACTCTTCCCTGTCGCACGGCTTCCATGCGGGCAGTCCCTCGCCGTTGGGGTCGCCCGTCTTCATGAAGTTGGCCCAGTAGTCCAGAATGCGCTCAGCCAAGGCGTGGTCGGCATCGGTCCACGGACGCCAGCAACGGTCGAGCGTGCCCATCGTGTACCAAAGCTCGCTCGAGTGCCAGGCACCCTGATCATCGCCTGGCAAGTCGCGTGTAAAGTAGTACATGTACGCCGGCTTGCGGCCCAGCTCATCGAGCTTATGCGAGAAGGCAACACTGCCCTGGTAGAGAGGCTTGTCCTCGGGTCGCTCCATGCTGGGCTCGACGAGGATGTCGTCCTTGGTGCTGCCCAAGATATACGGGATGTCGGCGATGTTGCCGTCGTCCATGACCTCGTAGTAGCCCTCGTCGAGCACCTTGCCGTCCATCGTGGGCGTGAGGAAGAGGCCCTGAGCCTCGGGCATGGCCTTCTGGAAGAAGAGCGGAATGAGCGCAAGCACGCGGTTGGCCGAGAGAGCGCGCATCTCCTCGAGACTCTGCACGCCCGCCACCTCGGCAAAGTACTCGCCGTAGTGCTCCTGCTCGGACAGCGGCATGTCGCGATGAAGGCCCACGCCATAGCTGCCGCCACTCTGCAGGATGGCCTTGGCAATCATGCCCTTGGCCATCGGAGACGACACGAGCGTTTGCGTGCTCATGGCACCCGCGCTCTGGCCAAAGACCGTGATGTTGGCGGGGTCGCCACCAAAGGCTGCGATGTTGTCGCGCACCCAGGTGAGAGCCGCAATCTGGTCGAGCGTGCCGTAGTTGCCGGAGATGCCCGCCTCAGCCGTGAGCCAGGGGTGCGCGAGGTAGCCGAAGACGTTGCAGCGGTACTCCACACTCACCATGATGATGCCGCGCGCAGCATAGGCCGCACCGTCGAACTCCTTCTCAAAGGCATAGCCGCCCATGAAGGCGCCACCATGGATCCAAAGCGCGACTGGCGCGTTCTCCACATCCTTGGGAGCCCAGATGTGCAGATAGAGGCAGTCCTCGGTCGCGTCAGGCAGGTAACTGGGGTCATCGTAGAAGTCCTTGTCCCAGGGCGGGCCGGCGGGGTCGTCCTGCATGCAGCGGCCGCGAAACTCCGTGGCCTCGTACACGCCCTCCCAGGGCTCGAGCGCCTGCGGTGCCCTCCAGCGCAGCTCGCCCACCGGCGGCTTTGCATACGGCACGCCCTTGTACACCACGTAGTTCCCGCAGTCCACGCCCCGCAGCTCACCACTCGTAACCCTAACCGTCTCCCCCATCTCAACTCCCTCTCATGAAATTGCCACCTTTGGCAACTATATAGAATCTGCCGGGGGCCGTGTTGGCCCGCCGGCAGATGCTGCGGTTTCTTATGCCAGTTCTGCACCGTTTGTCGCGATGCAGCGCTGGTACCACCAGAAGCTGTCCTTGCGGTAGCGATCGAGCGTGCCCTTGCCCTCGTCGTCCATGTCCACGTAGACGAAGCCGTAGCGCTTGCGTATCTCGCCGGTGCCCATGCTCACGAGGTCCACGCAGCCCCAGGGCGTGTAGCCCCACAGGTCCACGCCATTGGCGATGGCGGTCTCCATCGCGCGCACGTGCTGGCGCAGGTAGTCGATGCGGTATGGGTCGTGGATCCGCCTCTCGCCGTCCTCCTCGACCACCTCGTCGAAGGCGCCGAGGCCGTTCTCCACGACCATCAGCGGCACCTGGTAGCGGTCGAAGAGCACCTCGAGCTGCCACTGCAGACCCATCGGATCCATAGCCCAGCCCCAGTCGGAGTAGGTCAGGTACTCGTTGCGGGCACCCACCTGGAAGTTGCCGCCCACGGTGTCGGTGACCTCGTGCGTGGTGACCACGTTGGAGTTGTAGTAGGAGAAGGTGTAGAAGTCGACCGTGCCGGCAGCGAGGTCGCCGAGGTCGCCCGGCTCCATTGCGATACGTACGTCATGCGCGTCCCACAGGCGCTTGGCATAGGTGGGGTACGCACCAAAGACCTGCACGTCGCCGCAGTAGTAGGCGTTCTCCTGGCGCTTGTGCTCGGCCGCGAGGACGTCGGCGGGGTCGCAGGTGTGCGCATAGGTGGCTGCGCTCGCGATCATGCAGCCGATCTTGTTGTTCTGGTCGATGGCATGACCCACCTGCACGGCCTTGGCGCTCGCCACGAACTGGTGGTGCAGCTGCTGGTAGGCGCGCTGGTACGCGGCATCATCCCCACCGCCAAAGAAGTCGATGAGCGAGAGCAGGTTGTTGATCTCGTTGATGGTGAGCCAGTGGTGCACGAGGCCCTTGTACTCGGTGAAGCAGGTGGTGCAGAAGCGCACGAAGTGGTCGATCAGCTCGCGGTTCTCCCAGCCGCCGCAAGCGGCTTCCAAGCCGAGCGGCGTGTCAAAGTGCAGGAGCGTGACCAGCGGCTCGATGCCCTTGGACTGCATGTACTCGAACATCTCGCGGTAGAACTCGACTCCTTCGCGGTTGGGCTCGGTCTCGGTGCCCGTGGGGTACAGGCGGCTCCAGCCGATGGACATGCGGAACACCTTGAAGCCCATCTCGGCAAAGAGGTCGATGTCCTCGCGCCAGCGGTGGTAGCCATCCACGGCCACCTGGTTAGGGTAGTAGCAACCGTCGAGGGACGCCCAGCGGGCACCCTCGGGCAGCGAAGCCTCGCGCCCAGCCTTGACGGGCGTTCCGTCCGCCAGCTCGTAGGTCACGTAGCGCGGACTCGTGCGCGTGCCACCAGTGGTGTAATCCATGCGACAGGGACCGCGTCCGCCCTTGTCCCAGCCGCCCTCGTACTGGCCGGCGGATACGGCGCCACCCCACAGGAATCCTTCGGGAAATGCCATGTCTCTTACTCCTCACACTCACGCCACGCGCGGCACAGCGACCCAAGATGCGCGAGGCTCGGCTTTGCGGGATGCCCCTCGCCTCGGCCCATGAGACCGAACTGCATGGCATAGCCACTCTGCCACTCATAGTTGTCAATCAGCGACCAGTGCAGGTATCCCGCAACGTCAATCCCGTCGCGCAGACATGTCCGCACGCCCTCGAGCGCGCCGTCGATAAAGGCCACGCGGCGCGTGTCATCGTCCGTCGCGATACCGTTCTCGGTCACCATCAGTTGCCCTGGGAACGACTCGTGTACGCGACGGATCACGTGCTCGAGACCCTGGGGGTAGAACTCATAGCCCATTTGGGTGAGCTCGGATCCCTGCGCAGGCGGCAGCTCGCCCTCCGGGCCAAAGACCGTACGCGTGTAGTTCTGTACTCCAAAGAAGTCGTCGTGCGAGAGCGCCGGCACGAACTGCCCGAACTCCTCGGCCCATGCAGCCTCAGCGCGAGCCTCTCCTCCAGGCGCCGCCTGGATGTCGCGCAGCGAGAGGGTCATGCCCACCTTTGCGCTGGGAATCAGCTCGTGGATGACCTCGACTGCGCGCATGTGTGCACGCTTGACGATCTCGATGCCCGCAGCCGAACGCGGAGACACGAACACGGCAGCCTCGTCCACACCAAAGACCTCGCGGTTCTCCGCCACCTGCGCGTCATGCTCGGCAGCCATTGCCTCGATATCGACACCCACCTGCAGGGCGGCGCCTTCCTCGCCCTCGCGCTTGGCGCGTTCCTCCATGGCCTGACGGATGTAGATGGCTATGAGCACACCCATGTTGGCCTCGTTCAGCGTGCACACGTAGTGCAGGAGGTCGCCGTACTGCTCGCAGACGTAGCGGGTGTAGCGCTCGAAGTAGCCCACCACGCGCTCGTCCTCCCAGCCCCCGCGGCCAATGAGCCACTTGGGGCTGGAGAAGTGGTGCAGCGTCACGACGGGCTCGATGCCATGGTCGTAGCAGCACTGGATCACGTCGCGATAGTGCTCGGTTGCCTCGGTATCGAAGACCCCCTCTTCGGGCTCGATGCGCGCCCATTCGAGCGAGAAGCGGTAGGCATTGAGTCCTGCTGCCGCCATGCGCGCAATGTCTTCGCGATAGGTCACGTAGTGGTTTGCCGCCAATCCAGACTTCTCGGGATAGCCGCCATGCGCCATGTACTCCATAGCCCAGATGTCGCTGTTGGTGTTGTTTCCCTCCACCTGATGCGCCGCTGTGGCGGCACCGATCAGGAACGTCTTACTCATCCTCTGTCTCCCCTGCTCTCAAGCGTCTGATGTAGCTCATCACCATCAGGTCTATGGTGAGGAGCGCAGCGTATTTGCCCACGTCGTTTTGGTTCGAATCGCCGCAGAACAGCACGTAGTCTGCGCGATTCAGATGCAGGGCAAAGTGGTTCTGCGTGAGCACCACAACCGTCGCCCCGCTTTGGTAAATCTTTCGGGTCAGCTCGCCGTAATGCGAGAAGAAGCTGCCGTTCATGGAGCACACGATGGCAACGTCGCCTTCTCCGAGCATCGCGGCGCTGTCTTCCTGGTGGGCATGCGACTGATACAGCTCGACGTAGCGCCCAAGCGGAAGCATCTTCTCCTGGAAGTAGCGCTCAATATGCCAGAGGAAGTGATGCGAGAAGAACGCGATGCGCCCCGCACCCTCCAGCGCGCTGAGCACCTCGTCTAGGACCTCTTGGTCATCAGGGCTCATGGTCCCGCCCAGGACGTCAATCACGGCGCTGCGATAGGTCTGAAACGCCGTTTGCCTATCCGCCAGAAGCTGCGAGACGAACGCCTGCGTGTAGTCGTCAGTCAACCGATAGTCGGCACCATCCACCGCCTCTTTGAACTCCGCGAAGTTCGCGAACCCCAAGAACCTGCAGAAGCGCGAGAAGGAGGCTTGCGACACAAAGCACGCATTGGCCATCTGGCGCAACGACATGCTTCCAAGCTGCGTATAGTTGCGCAGCAACCCCTGAGCTATGTCGTAGTTGGAGTCATGCACGAGCGTCGTGTCCACGTAGTCGAGAAGAAGACTGCTGAGAGAGCCCATCGCCTTGGCCGCGCTATCTGTCATTGCGTACCCCCTCACGAGATGTCGTTTCCGCTTGCCATCGTATCCGCTTTGACGATACAGGCGCGCCCCATATCCCCCCTAGCGTCGCGGCAACCTTCTGGGGCGCACCCGTCATCACCCCAGAAAGTATGAAACGCGCAGGTAAACCACTCTATTTGACAATCGGGACGGAACCCTTGCTCACACCGATGCGGGCAATGGTCTCCGTCCCGAACGCCTGTCTCACCCGAACTTACATCAGAATCGTAGGCTTGGGCTCCGTGGATTGCTCAGCCGCCCACTCGCGCGGCAGGTCGTTGAAGCTGGCGAGCTCGATGCCGTTTTCGTCAAACCAGGCGCGCAGCGCCGGGTTGACCATGCAGTCGAGGTCCATCGGGCGGCAGGTAGAGAAGCTCGTCAGGCGGAAGAGGTCAGCATCGGCGTAGCCGCAATGGCTCACGAGGTAGGCATACTCACAGTCACTGGAGAGGATGCCCTCCTTGTCGCTGGTGATGTAGCCCAGCGGGTCCTCCTTGAGCTGTGCCTCCGGACCACCCCACTGGTACCAGCCCATGCCCATGGGCTTGACCTCCGGACGGTCCTGGAACCCAACCGAGCACATGACGCCGTACTCGACTGCGAGCTCGCGCGTGATGCGGTCGGTGGTGAGGGTGCCATAGGCGTGGTTGTGGATGTAGTCGGGCTTCTTGCCCACGAGCTCGATGTAGCGCTCGATCTGCGCGCGGAACTCGGCCTCAAGCTGGTCTGCGACTGCCGCGAGGTGGTCGTGGTCGTTCTCGTCGGTATCCAGTGCTCGGTTCTCACGGCTTCCCAGGAACGTGCCATCCTCGTGCGTGAGTGCAGGTAGCTTGTCGTGCCCCAGGATGGAGGGGCCGGTGGAGGCGTTGAGGTCGATGCCAAAGGCGATCTGCCCAAGGTAGGGCTTGATCCACTCCACGCACTCCTCGATCCACGGCATGTTGGCAAACATGCCAGTGTTACGCACCACACCGTTCTTGATGCCGTGGATGCAACCGAGAGAGACCGCGCGGGTGATGCCGTAATCGTCGCTCTGTACCAGAATCTTCATGTGGTTCTCCTCTACTCATTGATGGGTGACACACGTACTCCGTAGGAGTTTGTGTGCCACCCAGAAGACTCGTCGCTACTCCTGCGCGCTGGCGTTCTCGGCGTCAAGCAGCTGCTTGTCGTAGGCCTTCACGAAGGGGACGTACATGAGCACGATGATTGCGAACATCACACAGCCCCAGATGAGACCCGGCGTGCCGTAGCTCATGAGGTTGCCCATGAAGAAGGGCAGGTTGGCCGCAGAGCCACCAGTGCCGTTAGCGTAAGGCAGCAGGCCGATGAGCTTGAGGATATGCGTACCGAAGACCGAGATGGTCGGAGCACCGAGGACCCAGGGGATGAAGAAGATCGGGTTCAGAATCATGGGCATACCGAAGTAGGCGGGCTCATCGACACCGAAGAGTGCGGGGAGAACGGCCATGCGGCTGACAGCCTTGCCCTGCTCGGACTTCATGATGAAGAGGGCGGCGACAAGCATGGGGATGGAGCCAGTGCCAAAGGTAAGGGCATCACCAGAGCAGAGGTGAGGCATGGGAGTACCAGCCTGGAAGGCAGCGAGGTTCTCCATCTGGAGCTGCATGAAGAGCATCATGATGATGGGGCCGACGGTCATTCCGCCGTGGATGCCCAGGAACCAGAGGCCGTACAGGAAGACCATGAGGATCCAGTAGCCGAAGACGTTGGAGGACACGGACTGCAGCGGCAGGGCGATCATGGAGTAGACCAGCTGGTGGATGGTGCCAAACTCAGTGCCAGCAAAGACCGTGGAGACGATGCCAAAGAGGACCATGGCGATGGCAGCAGGGATGAGGCTGGAGAACTGGGCGCTGATGAATGGCGGCACCTGCTCGGGCAGCTTGATCTCGACGTGGCCCTTCTGGCAGGCGAGGTAGATGCCACCGACAACGAAGGAGATGATGATGGCGCTGAACATGCCCTGGGAGCCCAGCCACGTGGTGGGCAGGGTGGACGGCGCGAACGGCTCCTCGGGGATGATGTAGGGCGTGCAGATGAGGAAGCACGCGAGCGAGGTCAGACCGACGGCCATTTCGGAGCGGGCGCACTTGGTGTGCTGTGCGAAGGCGTAGGCCACCAAGAACGCCAGGTAGGCACCAATCATGCCAGTCGTCCACTGGTAGATGGTGTTGAGCACGGTGACCGCGCCGGTCGACGTGATGAGGGCCTGGTAGGACTCGATGCCGATGCCCTTGAAGAGTGCGGCAAACGAGCCGAGCATGGTGATGGGCAGAAGCATCATGAAGGCATTCATGATGACGTGAATGACCCAGTTCTGGGCGATCTTGCCTGAAATGGCGGTCATCTTATCGATGAACTGATTCATGGTTCCCTTCCTTCTTTGGAATGCCAGATGCGCAGTTGCCGGCCATGCTTCCGCGCGTTTCTTGGGAGCGCTTCCTTCTTCTCGGGAACCACTATATGACAGATTGAAATGTTTTTCAACTAGAAATACTAATTTTGTTTCAATTGATTCGACTGAACCCCCGTGGGAGACGCTCAGCCCGCTGCGGGCAACAAGCCTGTCAGCATGTCATTGAACATCAAAAACGAGAACGTGTCGGCGAGCACCGTATGGTCAGACGTCTCGACCGTGGCGGTTGGCAGCACGAACAGCTCGTCAAAGTTCCGTCTCAACGGATGCTTGGAGTTTGTGGTCACCAGCACCATGTACGGCTTGGTATTGCGCCCCACCTTGAACTCGTGCAAAAGTCCCTTGTAGGAGTCTCCGCTTACCGCGGTGTAGATGATGAGCAAGTCGTCTTTCGTGAATCGTTGACCCACATCTACCTGCGGATATGAGGCGGAGATTGACGGATCGAACTGAAGGGCGATGTTGAGCTCCTCTGCCGGAATGCGCGAGAGGTTGTAGCCCATTATGTACACGTGGCAACTAGCGCGCATACGCTCGATCAAGGCCCGTAGCTGGGCTTTGTCCACACGCTCCTCCACCAGCTTGAGTAGCCCGCCATATATCTCGGCATTGGTGGGCATATCGGAACGCTGACGGCGCTCCTCCAAGTCCTGTGCAAACTGGTATTGGAACTCGACAAAGCCGCCAAAGCCCAGGCGCTGCGCAAAGCGCGTGAGAGCCGGCTTGGAGAAGCCACCGCTGTTCGAGATGTCCGTCACGCTGCGCGTGGCAAACATGTCGGGAAACTTGCGAAGCGACTCGTAGATGGCGCGGTCAGTCTTGGAGAAAGACGACACGCTGCCGTCCATGAGTTCAATCGTGTTCATAATGCTCCTCTCGATGCGCTCTCATTCTACTGATTTAGATACGTTTTCTGAAACACGTTTCATCGAGAAGCGCGAAAAGGACAATCGGAAAGGGACAATCGGGACGGAGCCTTTTGTCCTTCTTGGAGTCGAGTGACACACCAACTCCCACGGAGCAAATGTGTCACTCTAGACAATCAGTTCGGCAATCGAGAAGAGCGCGGCTTGGCCGGCAAGGACGCAACGACCGTCCCCAGCCACATGTCCGTACAGCACCCCGCCCCGCCGACTTGCCTGATAGGCCGTGAGGTCCCGCCTGTTCAGACGCTCCGCCCAATATGGCAGGATGTGGCAGTGGCCACTCCCGCATACCGGGTCCTCGGCAATGCCGAGCTTGGGGGCAAAGGAGCGGCTCACGCAATCGTAGCCGGAGCCCTGCTCGCCCGCAGCGGTCACATGCACCAGTAAGCCATCAAGCGCCTCGATGGCTGCCCAATCAGGCTCGAGCATGCGCACCGTTGTGGCCGAATCCATCACGCAAAGCAGGTCGCGTGCCATCCACGCCTCCAGCGGACGGGCGCCAAGGGCGGTCTCCATGGCATCGGTGACGGACACCTGAGTCAGGTCATATGCCGGAAAGTCCAGCTCGTACAGGTCGCCCGCACGACTCACCACAAGCTCGCCGACCTCGTTTGTGGCAAACACCACATGGTCGGCATCCTTGGCATAGAAGTTGAGCACGACATAGCCCGCGGCAAAGGTCGCATGGCCGCAGAAGTCGATCTCACAGGCGGGCGTGAACCACCGAAGGCAGTAACGCCCGTCATCGAGCGGCCGCACGAAGGCCGTCTCGGAGAAGTTGTTCTCTATGGTTATGGCCTGCATCAAGGCGTCGTAGGGCCACTGGTCCACCACGCAGATAGCCGCCTGGTTTCCCGCGAAGACCTTGTCCGTAAAAGCATCGACTACGTACTGACGCATGAAGCACCTCCTATGCCGGATAGCACCCATTCAAAGGAAAACGCCTCCACACCAGATGCACGCCCCGGCCACCGTTCACAGGAGGCCGAAGTGCGCGAAGGCGTTGAGCAGACCGTCGTCGTGGATGTCCGTCGTGACCCAGGTGGCTGCGCCCTTGGCATTGTCATTGCCATTGCCCATGGCCACCGAGACGTCCGCCGCGCGCAGCATCGTGAGATCGTTGTCGGAGTCTCCGCAAGCCATCGTGCGCCACTCGTCGGCACCCAGGTAGGAGCGTACGGCCTCCATCGCCGTTGCCTTGTTCACGCCCTCGGCCGTTGCCTCGGCAAAGCCCGGCCCAAGGTAGGTGAGCACCACACCCTTAGGCATTGCGGCTGCCACCTCCTCGTACGCGGGATTGCCCCCGTGGTAGAAGGTCTTGTGCACGCGTCCCCACTCGTCGGCTGGCATGTCTTGCATCCGCGGCGCATGGAAGATGGGGTCGGGCGTGTCCCCGACCATCTTGAGGTTTCTCTCGTAGTCCGCCTGGTCGTTGACGCAGATCCAGCTGCCCGCGCCCGACTCGAGGCTGTAGTTGAGCCCAAAGGAGTCAAACGCGCGGGTCACGGCACGAAGGCGCCCCTCTCCCAGCGGCTCGTCCACGATGGTCTTCCCGTCGACGATCACCTCGGCGCCAGCCGCAAAGCAGAACCCGTCAAGCCCCAGGTACGTGAGGTCAGGCACCTCCGAGCGGGCGCGTCCGGTATTGGTCAGTATCTTGTGCCCATTGGCCTGGGCCCGACGGATGGCCTCACGCGCGGAGTCGGGCACCACGCCCCACTCCCACAAGGTCCCGTCGAGGTCCAAAAATACAGCGGTCTTCATCGGGACATCCCCTCCCCTGTGCCCGCGGTCAAACGCTTGCGGGTACGCCTAATCATAAGGGAAACAAAAGACAGGCTAGCGGCGGGACGTGCGGGACGTGCGGGACGGGGGGTGGGACAGGGTGGGACAGGGGACGTGCCTGGTGTCCCGCCTTGACCTGATCAAGGTGGGACACCAGGCACGTCCCCTGTCCCACCCTGTCCCACCCCCGTCCCGCACGTCCCGCCGCACCCGGCACCGCTATGATGGAGTGACCCTGATGAGGAGGGACCATGATCATCGCAAACCCGCTCGATTGCCGCTCGTGGTACGTGACCGACGAGCTGCTTGCCTACCACGACCACGAATGGGGCCGGCCCGTCCATGACGATCGGCAGCTCTTTGAGATGATCTGCCTCGAGGGAGCGAGCGTCGGCCTCTCGTGGCGCACCATCCTCCACAAGCGCCCTGCATACCGCCGCATCTTCCACGGCTTTGAGATCGACCGCTGCGCCGCCATGACCGACGAGGAGCTCGAGGCCGCGCTTGCCGACCCCGGCATAGTCCGCGCGCGGGGCAAGGTCTTTGCCGTGCGCTCGAACGCACAGGCCGCACAGGCCATCCAACGGGACTTTGGCTCACTCGACGCCTACCTGTGGGGCTACGTGGGCGGGCGGCAGATAGTCAACTCGTGGACCAGCATGGACGAGATCCGCACCGAAACCGAACTCTCGCGCAGGCTGTCGGCCGACCTCAAGCGGCGCGGCATGCGCTTTGTGGGGCCGGTCATCACCTACTCGTTTATGCAGGCTGTCGGCCTTGTCAACGACCACCTCACCACCTGCGACTGCCGCGAGGCATGCCGCATGCGGTAACGCGCCAAGCCTACGCGGGCCGCTCCCCGCCTACGCGATCAGGCGAGCCCTCACCGCTGCGATCGTCTCGTAGTCAATGCCGCAATCGTGCAGGAACGCGACTACGCCGCCCGCATCTTGAACTGCATCCCACGCGTACTCGATCGCATAGGCGGGTGAGTCGCAGAAGTTCTCTCGGTCCAAACCCTGTTGGCGCAGATAGTCGGCCGCATAGCCCTCGTTTCGCATCATATGAACGCGCGTCTGCACGTAACTGGCCACGCAGTCCCACTTGTCACAGCCGGCGAGCGCCATGAGCAGCATGGCCAGGATGCCCGTGCGGTCCTTGCCCGCCATGCAGTGGAAGAGCACGCAGCCCTCGGGCGCGTCCGCGATAAAGCGGAAGCACTGCACGATGTTCTCGTGCGCGGCAAGAATCATCTGGTAGAACTCGCGGAAGCTCGGGCGCTTGTCCTCGTAGATGCGCGCCATCATCTCATCGTTGGAGATGTCCAGCTTGAGCAGCGGAAAGTTGGCCGTGACCACGCCGGGGCCAAAGTCTGGGTCGGGCTCGCGGGAGACCTCCATCGGGTCGCGCAGGTCCATGACTGCCACCAGGCCGTACCCACGCAGAAAGTCGCGGTCGGCCTCGGTCAGCTGCCACAGCCAATCGCTGCGCAGAAAGCGATGGTAGCGCGTCTGCCCGCCACCGGATACGGGAAATCCGCCCAGCTCACGCACGTTGTTGGCACCCTCCAGCGGAAGGCGGGCCCAGTCGAGCTCATAGGGCTTGGTCATGGTTGCTACTCTGAAAGATGACTGGCGCGAATGTGCCCGACCTACTGGAACAGCGCCGCAAGGCCGGCAAGCGGGTCTGCGGGAGAGTCCCCACCGTCCTGCTCGAGGCCATGACGCACGTCAATCCAGCCCTTGGCCACGCAGTGGCGCAGGTCCCAGTCAAGATGCCCGGGATCGTCCACGCGATAGCTCCAGTAGCACCCACCGATGCCCTCATCCCAGGCATCCAGCTGGGCGTCGGCCAGCACGCGATAGAAGTCGCGCTTGGCATCGTCGTCCAGCTCCGACTTGTGCGGGTTGTGGTTGCCCAGGCACCACTCGCCCACCAGCACCTGATGATGCTTGGCGGCAGCCCTCACCTGATCAGCAAACTCGGCGATCTTGGCCTGATACTCTGCGACGTCGAAGCTCTTGAACCCAAAGTCGTTGAAGTTCAGGTACATGTGCGTGTCGATGACGACGTTCTCGTAGCGGTCCTCGGGCAGCAGGTCGTCCCACGAGGCAAGGTCAAACTGGTCGTGGTAGACAAGCGCCACGTCCGGGCCCACGATCGGACGAAGTCGCTGATAGACGCGGTCATAGAAGTCGAGCAGCGTCTCGCGTGAGATCGCCTTGGAGCGTGCTACGCGATCCTGGTAGTTCTCCCCGTAGTTCTTGAGGTTCATGTTGAGCATGAACTCGCTTGCCGGCTCGTTGAGCGCCTCGATGCCCCACAGGGCAGGGTTTCCCGCATAGCGGCGGGCGATCTTCTCCAGCACGTCAATGGCAAAGTCGATGCGCGCCGGGTCCTGTGCCCACGCGCAAAGGCCCATGTAGCCACCGTTGTCAAACGCGTTCTGCGAGAGGGGCACGGTGTGCAGGTCCACGAGCACCTTGATGCCCCAGCGCTCGGCCCACGTAAAGGCGTTGTCCAGATGCTCGATGCACGCCGTGTGATGCTCGGTGCCAAAGAGGTAGTACGGCACGGGAATGCGCACGAGGTCGATGCCGGACTGTGCCATCCAGACAAAGTCGAACTCCGTGATGAAGGTGGCGCGATGGCGCTCGAGGGCAAGGGCCAGCTCCTCGGGGTCGCACTCGTCGATAAGCCCGCGGTCATCCTCGCTCTTTGCGGACGCGAGAGGCGAGGCCCCCATCCACTTTTCCAAGACCAGCCAGTTGCCCAGATTTGCCCCGCGGAACTTCATGATTGCCTCCCTTGAAGATGCCAAACGCCGTCAAGTATAGGGGGACTCGCAAGCGCGCCTCAACCTTCGTTCGCTTGTCGGCCTCTCTGGCAAGGCGCTCGCACGGCACACAAAGAAATGCAGACGATGCAGCCTGTGCGTGGCGTACCATGGCACTCAACCGAGAGGAGACGCTATGCAATTCACGCTAGCCTTGGCACAGAGCGGGTACCCGCAGGACGGAGACGTGCTCGCGCAGGTTGAGCGCTTTGCCGAGCAGGCCGAGGCGACCGGAGCGGCACTGCTATGCTTTCCCGAGGCGCTCGTGAGCCCTCGAGAGCTAAGCGTACCTGAGCTCCACTCCCTTGCCGAGACGCTCGACGGCCCCTTTATACAGGGCATTTGCGCCACAGCCAAGCGCAACCACCTTTGGATCGCGGGTACGATGAGCGAGGTCAACTCCGCAGGAGGCCCGCCCTTCAACACGGCCTTCGTGGTGGACGACGCCGGTGCCCTGCGCGGCAGCTACCAGAAGTGCCACCTCTACGACGCGCATGGCGTGCGCGAGTCAGAGCGCATGACGGCTGGCAGCCAACTGGGCGTCGTCGTACCCACGCCGTTTTGCACCCTCGGCCTTGCCATATGCTATGACCTGCGCTTTCCTGAGGCCGCGCGCGCCTTGGCCCTTGCCGGTGCAGACCTCCTGCTCTACCCCGCCGCCTGGTACGACGGCCCGCACAAGCTCAGCCACTGGGAGACGCTCCTCAAGGCCCGCGCGATCGAGAACGAGCTCTTTGTGGCTGGCATCTGCCATGCCGGCGAGCGCTTTGTGGGAGAGAGCCTTGTCTATGGCCCACTGGGCGAGCTCGTGGCACAAGGGCCCGGTACCGATGCGCCCTCCAAGGGCGAAGGGCTCGTCATCGCACGCGTAGACACGAGTGCCGTGGTCTCGGCGCGAGACGCCATGCCCGTCTTTAGGCACCGGCGCCCCGAGCTCTATTGATAGCAAAGCGCCGCCCCGCAAGGCGAGGCGGCGCCATTCGTACAGCTTTATGCCGTGGAGCCCTACTCCTCCATGCGACCGTTGACGATGGCCGCGATCTCGGCAGGATCGTCGGTGGCCAGGACTGCCGTGCGGAACTCGTTGTCCATCAGCATGACGGCAACCTTGGACAGCATCTTGAGGAAGGTGGTGCCGGCCTCGCTGTCGGGCACGAGCAGGCTGATGGCCATGTTGATGGGCGCGCCATCCATGGACTGCCAGTCGACGTCGTCGGCAAACTTGACCACGATGACCGAAGCCTCCTTGACGGCGGCGTTCTTGCAGTGCGGGATGGCGAAGCCGGCCTGCATGCCGGTGGAGCCCTCCGCCTCGCGGGCCTTGAGGCCGGCGAGCACGGCCTGCTCGTCATCGCTGATGCCCGTCTCGACGGCCTTCGCGGCGATAAAGGCGAGCGCCGCGTCGACATCAGCTACGGGAACGTCGAGATACACGTTGGACGGCGTAATGAACTCTGCCATGTGATGCCTCCTTTTGCTAAAGGGGCCCGACACACTCAGTGCCGGGCCCCTCTCGTCTAAACCAAAGACTGCTTACGCGCCAAGGCCAGCGTTGATGGTCGCAGCGATCTCGGCGGCGTCGTTGGACTCCATGATCTTCTCCTGGAACTTGCCGTCCATCAGCA
The DNA here is from genome assembly GCA_902777325.1 of uncultured Coriobacteriaceae bacterium. GTDB lineage: Bacteria > Actinomycetota > Coriobacteriia > Coriobacteriales > Atopobiaceae > UBA1367. The sequence continues at coordinate 32,614 of CACYTH010000003.1, read as the reverse complement.
TGATGGCGACCTGGGAGAGAAGGCTCAGGTGCACGTCACCGTCGGGGGCGAACAGAGCGATGGCGACCTTGATGGGCTTGCCGTCCATGGACTCCCACTCGACGTCACCGGCGAACTTGACGACGTAGATGGCGGCGTCGTTGACAGCGGCGCTCTTGCAGTGCGGGATGGCGAAGCCATTCTGCATGCCGGTGGTGCCCATGGCCTCGCGCTCCTTGAAGGCGGCGAGAGCGGAGGCGGCGTCGGTGGCAAGGCCAGCCTCGGCGGCCTTGTTGGCCAGGAACTCGAGAGCCTCGTCGACGGTGGAGGCGGGGTTGTCAAGGAAGACCTGCTCGGCCTTAACGAAATCACTCATGCAAAACTCCTTCTCATGTGAGGAACCAGTTGCTCTAACGAGAGTACCACGCTTGCGGCCAAGCGGCTCCCACAGACTTGGGACGGGCGCAATTTGGGCCTTTAGCGTGGTACAGCCGTTACATTGGAGGCCTTATGCGCCACGCTCGAGCAGGGCCTGGTAGGCGCAGCCGTACATGGCAGCGTCGTTGCCAAGGCTGGCCGGCAGGATGCGCGTGGCCGCACTCGGGGCCAGGCAGTACTTGCGGAAGGAGTTGCGCAGGTCCTCGGCGTAGAGGTTGAAGCCGCCGCCCACGCCGCCGCCGATGAGGTAGACCTGCGGGTCGACGACCACGGAGATCTGTGCCATGGCATAGCCGAGCGTGTCGCACATGCCGAGCAGCGCCGCGATGGCCGCCTCGTCGCCCGCGCGATGCGCGTTGAAGACGGAGAGGGTGTCGGTCGGGCCGTCAAGAGCCACCGGCTCGATGCCCAGGCGCTTGCACTCCTTCTTGTACTGGGTCACGATGCCCTTTGCGGAAGCGTACTGCTCGAGGCAGCCCTTGCGTCCGCAGCCGCAGGACTCGGTCTCGTCGCGCTTGACGGTGACATGGCCGATCTCGCCGCCGGCACCAAAGGCACCAGCCACGAGCTTGCCGTTGACCACCACGCCGCCACCGACGCCCGTGCCGATGGCGATGAGCACGAAGCTGTTGGCGCCCTTTGCGGTGCCCTGCCAGAGCTCGCCCAGGGCGGCGGCGTTGGCGTCGTTGACAAAGGCGAGGTTGGCCTTGGTGAAGGTGCGCTTGATGGCGGCCTGCAGGCCCTCGGGATCGAGCTCGATGTTGGCGAGCATGCCGACCTTGCCCTCGTCGTCCACGGGTCCGGGCACGTCAAGGCCGATGGCGATGACGTCGTCGGGGGTGGCGCCATTCTCGGCGAGCAGGTTCTTGAGGCCCTCGGTGACCACGGCAAACGCTGCCTCGCTCACGATCTCGCCCGTGGGGATCTTGGTGACGGCCTCAAGGGTGCCCTCAGCCGAGAACATGCCCACCTTGATGCTGGTTCCGCCGATGTCGATGCCAAGAACTTTCTCCATTATGCAATCCCTTCTCGTGGACAAACATCCCATTGCAAGGCACCCGGCGCGCCGTGCCTGACGGCAGAACCCGAGCACCGTCAAACTTGCCTTCAGTATCGCGCAATTGCGCAAATGAGGGGAGATGCATTCCCCGAGTGACACAACACAGGCTACACTGGACTGGTCAACCCTACCCATATCAAAACGGAGGAACAATGAGCCAGGAACAACCCACCCTCACTGGTTTTGATGGCGCCGATCCCAGCGCAACCATCGTCCTGCCCGGCAAGCCGCGCCACGTGGCACCCGCAGGCGTAAGCAATCCCAAGGCGGACATCGCCGAGCTCGAGGAGCTCGAGCGTCACCTCTATGCCCACCGCTACGCCCAGTCGGGCATGTCGTGCTACGGCGCCACCATCGACCCCGATGCCGCGACCGCCGACCGCGGCGAGGCGCTCGCCATCCTGCAGGAGGAGGACCAGGCGCTCCTGTGCTCCACCGAGACCGGCGAGCTGCTCGACCGTCTCTCTGCCGCAAGCGCGCTTTTGAGCCCCATCCAGGCCGCCCAGGTGCGTATCCTGCAGCGCGACCGCGCATCGCTGGTGGACGTGCCGCCCGAGGTGCAGAGCGCCTTCACGCGACTCGTCACCGAGGCCGACGACGTCTGGCGCCGCGCGAAGAACGCCGGCGACTGGGCCTCCTTCGAGCCCTACCTCGACCGCATCGTCACCTCGATGCGCGAGATGGCCTCCTACAAGAACGCCTCCGCCGACCCGTACGACGTGTGGCTGAACGAGTTTGAGCACGATACCGACTGCGCCTTCTACGATCGGTTCTTTGCGCAGGTCAAGGAGGTCGTGGTCCCGCTTCTGGCAGACGTCACCGCCAGCCGCCGCAACCTGTCCCGCGCCCCCTTCCAGGGACGCTTTGACACCAGCCGCCAGATGGAGCTGGCGCGCGACCTCATCCGCCTGGAGGGCCTCGACGAGCGCAAGGTGCTGCTGCTGACCACCGAGCACCCCTTCTCCGAGGGCCTGACCAGCAACTATGCGATCATCGCCTGCCACGTGCGCGAGAACGACGTCCTCTCCAACGTCTACACCATGCTGCACGAGGGCGGTCACGCGCTCTACGAGATGGGCGTGGACCCCTCGCTCGACCGCACCTCGCTCAAGGGCGGCACCTCGAGCGGCATGCACGAGGCGCAGTCGCGCTTCTTCGAGAACTACGTCGGGCGCAGCCTCGCCTTTGCGCCGCGCCTGGCGGAGGTCATGGCGAGGCAGTTCCGTGGCCAGCTCGGCCGCGTGACCCCCGGCCAGCTCTATGCCGCGGCCAACCGCGTGGAGGCGCAGCCCATCCGCACCGAGGCGGACGAGCTCACCTATCCGCTGCACGTGCTGGTGCGCTATGAGATCGAGCGGCTCCTGATGGCGGGCGAGGCCAACGCATCCGACGTCCCGCGCCTCTGGACCGAGCGCTACAAGGACTACCTGGGAATCGACGTGCCCAACGATGCGCGCGGCGCCCTGCAGGACACCCACTGGTCCGGCGGCATGATCGGCTACTTCCCCACCTACGCGCTGGGCAGCGCCATCGGCGCGCAGCTCAAGGCCACGATGGAGCGCGAGGGCATGAGCTTTGACGACGTCTGCGCCTCGGGTGACCTCACCCCCATCCATGCCTGGCTGCGCGACCGCATCTGGCGCTACGGGCGCTCGCGCGACACCAACGAGCTGATGATCGACGCCTGCGGCGAGCCCTTCTCGGCCACGTACTTCACCGACTACCTCACCGAGAAGTTCTCGGCGCTGTACGGACTGTAGGGGGCGGCATGCGAGCAGTGCTGCAACGCGTGTCGCAGGCGAGCGTGACGGTCGACGGCGACGTCGTCGGACGCTGCGGCAAGGGTTTCCTCGTGCTGCTGGGCGTCTCGCCCACCGACACCGAGACCGAGGCGGAGCGCCTCTGGACCAAGATCTCGCGCCTTCGCGTCTTTGACGACGACGAGGGCAAGATGAACCTCTCGCTGTCGGACGTAGGAGGCGAGGTTCTGGTGGTGAGCCAGTTCACGCTGTTTGCCGACACGCGCAAGGGCAACCGGCCGTCGTTTGTCGGTGCCGCACGGCCAGAGATTGCCATCCCGCTGTACGAGCGCTTCTGCGCACTGGCTGCGGCGGACGTGGCGCACGTGGGCCGCGGCATCTTTGGAGCCGAGATGCAGGTGGCGCTCGTCAACGACGGGCCCATCACCATCTGGCTGGACACCGACGAGCTGGCTCGGCCCAGGCGTAGCTCCTAGTGGCAGCACGGGTGGCAGCAGATGCTCTCACGTGCTATATTGCCGCTTGTTTTCGAGGGGTCTTCACGGTTCCTCCATCTGTTATGGTAGTTGCATGCACCCGCATGCGTACCTAAAGGAGTGATTTGCATGAGCAAGTACATGGATGAGTTCAAGCAGTTCATCGCCAAGGGCAATGTCATGGATATGGCCGTCGGCGTCATCATCGGCGGTGCCTTCACGGCCATCGTCTCCTCGCTGACCGACGACATCATCAACCCGCTGATCACCACCCTCACCGGCGGTGGCACCGACATGGCCGGCTCGCTGGTCATCGCCGGCATGGACTTTGGTGCCTTCATCAGCGCCGTCATCAACTTCCTGATCGTCGCCTTCATCGTCTTCAACATCGTCAAAGCCATGAACAAGTTCCAGTCTATGGCTGGCCTCGATGCTCCCGCCGAGGAGCCCGCGCCCGTGCCCGTGTGCCCGAGCTGCCTCGAGGAGGTCAAGGAGGGTGCCACTCGTTGCCCGCACTGCGGCGGCGAGATCCCCGGTGGCGCCAAGGCGTAGGCCTTCGTCAGAGCATGCAATGCCAGGAGGGGCAGGTCTTCAGGATCTGCCCCTCCTTTTCTCTCTCGATTGATGCGCGCCGTCTGCGACTGGTCCGTCGCTGCGGACGGAACGGGGGCCCGTTGCGTCTCTCGGGGCGGACCAGTGGCCTCCCCTCGCCGCCAGCAGTCGACTGGTCCGTCGCGGCGGACGGAACGGGACGTCGTTCCGTCCCTGGGAGCGGACCAGTGACACCCCCGCCCGCGCTAGAGCACCTGCTCCATGCCAATCTTGTATGGCTTCATCCCCATGGCCTCGTAGAAGCGCTGCGCGCCTGGGTTGCACGACCACACATTGAGCGTCACATTGTAAAAGCCCTGCTCACGAGCCCAGTCAATCACATAGTTGTAGACGGCCGAGCCCACATGCCGCCCGCGGGCAGCCTCGTCCACGCAGATGTCGTCGATATAGAGCGAGCGCACGTGCGTGCGGGCAGTATCCTGCGTGAAATCCTCGATCACGCAGAACGCGTAGCCCATCACGTGCCCGTCCTCGCCCACGCCCACAAAGATGGGGCGATCGTCATCTGCAATGATCTCCTCCAGCTCGGCAGCGGTGTACTTGGTGCCACCAGCCTGAAAGAGGTCGGGGCGCCCCTCGGCATGCACGGTGCACACCTGGACGAGAAGCCTCTGGATGTCGGAAATGTCTGACGCTTGCGCGCGGCGGATCTGCATCTGGTTCTCCCTCGTTGGCGGTTCTGGCAAGCGGACCCCTGTGGTCTTTCGCGCCAGCCTCACGTACACGTCGGCATTATGGCGGTTTGCCGCGATGTCGTCCTCGGTCATCTTTCGGGCAATGCGCGCAGGCATGCCAATCACCACGCACCCGTCGGGAATGCAGTCGCCCTTCTTGACCAGCGCACCAGCCCCCACGATGCAGTTGCTGCCGATGCTGGCCCCGTCTAGGACGATGGACCCCATGCCTATCAGCGTGTTGTCGCCAACCGTGCACCCGTGGACTATGGCGCCATGGCCCACAGTCACGCCTGCGCCCAAGACGGTCGGATGCCCCGCCGACACGTGGATGACAGCATTGTCCTGCACGTTTGTGCGCGGTCCCAACACAATGGCATCCTCGTCGCCACGCAGCACGGCACCGTGCCACACCGAGCATCCCTCAGACAGCGTCACATCGCCAGTCACGACTGCGGTCGGTGCGACAAAGACGTCCTTGACCCTCTCGCCCATCAGCTCTCCCTCCACCTAGGCAAGCCTGCGACCCATCGCGAGAAGGGCAAAGGTGCGCTCAGCGGCATACGAGAAGTTCTCCTCCGCGTGCGCATGCACCTCCTCGCGGGTGCTCACGTCGATTACCGCAGGCACCAGGGCATCCACGCCACAGGAGAGGAGCTCGCGCGCGTCCGCGTTCATGCCGCCGACTATGGCTACGCACGACACGCCCGCCCTTGCGCAGCGTGCGGCCACACCGCTCACCACCTTGCCGTGCGCGGACTGGCTGTCCGCATGACCTTCGCCCGTAATGCAGACGTCGCAACCCTCGAGCAGGCCGTCGAAGCCCACCAGGTTGAGCACCTGCTCCACGCCGGGCAGAAGCTCGGCATCAAGAAACGCCCGCGCTGCCGCACCAAGGCCACCCGCAGCACCCATTCCCGCAGCGTCCGGGTCAAAGCCCTCGAAGACCTGCGCGAGCAGCTCGGCATACGACCGCATGCCCGCCTCGAGACGGTCGGCCACCTCCTGCGTGGCACCCTTCTGCGGACCAAAGACATAGGTTGCCCCGCGTGGTCCTACCAGCGGATTGTCCACGTCGCACATCACGTGGAAGCTGGTCTTGGCGACGCGCGGGTCCATGCGCGAGAGGTCGATGCGTGAGACACGCCCGAGGTCGGCGCCAACGCCTGCAAGCTCGTTGCCATCCGCATCCTCAAAGCGCACGCCCAGCGCACGCATGCAGCCCATGCCACCATCGTTGGTGGCACTGCCCCCGATGGCGAGCGAGATGTCCGTCACGCCCTGGTCAAGAGCATCCGCAATGAGCTCGCCCGTGCCGTAGGTGCTGGTGGCGAGAGGGTCGCGCTCTTCATAGGCCAGCAGTGGAAGACCGGATGCCTGCGCCATCTCGATGAGGGCCCGGCCCTCGCCGAGAAGCCCATAGGCGGCATCAACCTCGGCACCACGCGGGCCCTGCACGCGCACGACCCTGCGCTCGCCGCCCGTGGCGTTTACCACGGCATCCACGGTGCCCTCTCCCCCATCGGCCACCTCGACGCTTTGGACCCACGCGTCGGGAAAGCGATCGAGGGCAGCCTCCCGCAGCAGCTCGGCAGAGCGTGCGGATGAGATGGTCCCCTTGAACGAGTCGCAGGCAAAGAGAAAGCGGGGCATGGCAGCGCTCCTTTCGTGAGGTGTCGCGCCGACAGATCGGTCAGCCATGAGCTCCACAAAGGGTACGCCTTTTTGCACCCCGGCGGCAGTCGCGAGCCTGCCGGAGTCTGCCGCGCGCTACACTTGGGCCTGTAGCCGTCCGGAGATGAGCCATGCCCCTTATCGCACCAGTCATAATCTGCGCTGTATTTGCGCTGGTAGCCGCCCTTGTTTGGGTCAAGGGCATCGTGTTTGTGGGCAAGACCATGGCTGGGCTCACCGTGGTGCACGACGACACGCGCGTGATGCGCGAGCGCATACGCGTGCTGGAGGTCGCGGGCACGTACCAGTCGGCCACCTACCTCGACGACCGATGGGCAGAGCCCGTCTTTGAGTACCACCGCCTCTTTGAGCACGCCTTCGACCCGTGGGCAGCAACCGCAGCGAGTCCGCGGAGCGCCGCAGTCCTGGGAGGCGGGGGCTACGCCCTGCCCAAGCACCTGGTTGCGCACCACGGCGAGCTTGAGCGCATCGACGTGGTGGAGATCGACCCCGCCATCGAGCGCATTGCCCGCAAGCACTTCTTTCTGGACCACCTCGAGAAGACCTACCACGCCGAGGCAAACGGCAGGCTCAATCTGCATGTGGCCGACGCCTACGAGTGGCTGGAGAGCTGCGACGGGCGCTTTGACATCATCATCAACGACTGCTTTCTGGCGCTCACTCCCGAGTTCTCGCTTTTGGCGCATGATGGTGCCGAGCTCATGCATGAGCATCTCAACGAGAACGGCGTCTACCTGGCCAACGTGGTATCTGCCATCTCGGGTCCCGACTCGGCCACACTGGCCGCCACGGCCGAGGCCCTTGCGGCAAGCTTCTCCCACGTATGGGTCTACTCCTGCGGGCTCGACGAACCGCTTGCCAGCGACAACAACGTAATGATCGCCACTGACGGACCGCACGCGTTTGCCGGCGCCTGGGAGTGGCCCAACCCACCCAAGGAGGCCCGATGAACCCGGAGACGATCGCCTACGCTCGCGCCTTTGCGCACGAGAACCACGCCGAGGCCCTCGACCTGTTGCGCACGCTCGCGCGCATCCCCGCCCCGTCCCATCATGAGGAGCGACGCGCGGCAGCCATCGTGCAGTGGATGCACGACAACGGCATGGAGCAGGCTTACGTGGACGAGGCGACAAACGTGATCTGCCCCCTTGGAGATGATGGGACCACAGACCTTGTCGCCTTTGCCGCCCATACCGACGTGGTCTTTCCCGACACGGACGAGCTGCCGCTGCACGAGAAGGACGGGCTGCTCTTTGCGCCTGGCGTGGGCGACGACACCGCCAACCTGGTGGCCCTGCTCATGTCGGCACGCCGCCTGGCGCACAACCCGCAGCTCATGCCAGCGGGCCTGGGCGTGCTCGTCGTGGCAAACTCCTGCGAGGAGGGCCTCGGCAACCTCAAGGGCACCAAGCAGCTGTTTGCGAGCTTTGGGAGGCGCATCCGTCGCTTCTACTCCTTCGACCTCTACCTTCCCGGGGTCATCGCCGAGGCGGTGGGCTCCCACCGCTGGAAGATCGAGGTACGCACGCAGGGCGGCCACTCGTTCTCCGACTTCGGGCGCCCCAACGCCATCGAGCGCCTCTGCGCACTCCTACAGGCACTCTATGCGCTGCCGCTTCCCCGAGGCGTCCCCTGCACCGTCAACGTCGGGCGCATAGAGGGAGGCACCACCGTCAATGCCATTGCCGCGCAGGCAAGCGCGCTCTTCGAGTATCGCTCGACGTCGGACGACGTGCTCCAGAGCCTGAAGCGTCTTGTGGAGGACACGGTCAGGGGCTTTGCCACCGAGGACGTCGAGGTGTCGATGGAGTCTGTGGGGGCGCGACCGGCAAGCGCGGGAAAGATCGAGGGGCTTGAGGCCGTGACCGAGCTCTCGCGCGAGGTCATGCGCGCCATCGCCGGCGAGGAGCCGATAGGAGAGGTGGCGTCGACCGATGCCAACATCCCCCTCAGCCTGGGCATTCCGGCCAACACCCTTGGCGCCGTGCGCGGTGCGCTGCTGCACACGCGCGACGAGTGGGTCGACGGCGCAAGCGTCGAGGACGGCATGGCCGTGGTGATGGGCATCATGCTCGCTCAGCCAGAGCTCGATTAGGCAGATCGCCAGCCCCTACAGCGTGCGGCGCACCGCGTCCTTCCAGCCGTCGAGGTAGCCCTCGACCTGCTCGGTGGCCATCTTGCGCGTGAAGACGTCGTCGGTCGTGCGCAGCTGGCGCAGCTCATCCACGCCGCTCCAGTAGCCCACGCCCAGGCCGGCCAGGTAGGCAGCGCCGAGACTGGTGGTCTCGATGTTCTGCGGACGCCTCAGCTCGCATCCCAGCAGGTCCGCCTGGAACTGCATGAGGAAGTTGTTGCGGCTTGCCCCGCCGTCCACGTTGAGCGTGGAGATGGGCGCGCCTGCGTCAGCCTCCATGGCACGCACGAGGTCGGCGGACTGGTAGGCCAGCGACTCCAAGGCCGCACGCACGACGTGGGCGCGGTTTGCGCCACGCGTGAGACCGCAGATGGTGCCGCGCGCGTCAGGCGCCCAGTACGGCGCGCCCAAGCCCGTGAAGGCCGGGACGATGTACACGCCGCCGTTGTCGGCAACGCTGTTGGCCAGGTACTCGGTCTCGCCGGCATCGCGGATGAGCCCGAGCTCGTCGCGCAGCCACTGGATCACGGCGCCAGCCACAAAGACGCTGCCCTCGAGCGCATACTCGGTGTGGTCGACGTCCGGTGCGCTCGCCGCGATGGTGGTGACCAGGTTGTTCTTGCTCTCACAGGCCTCGGCACCCGTGTGCAGCAGCAGGAAGCAGCCGGTGCCGTAGGTGTTCTTGGCCTGGCCTGCCTCAAAGCAGCACTGGCCAAAGAGGGCAGACTGCTGGTCGCCAGCGACGCCGCTGATGGGAATGCCCGCCGGCACGCCGGGATAGCTCGTCTCGCCAAAGCTGCCGGAGGAGCGACGCACCTCGGGCATCATGCTCGCCGGGATGTTGAAGAGGTCGAGCAGCCACTCGTCCCAGCAGCCCTCGTGGATGTTGTAGAGCATCGTGCGGCTCGCGTTGGTGACGTCGGTGGCATGCACGAGCCCGCCGGTAAGCACCCACACCAGCCAGGTGTCCACGGTGCCAAACAGCAGCTCGCCGGCCTCGGCGCGTGCGCGGGCGCCCGGAACGTTGTCCAGGATCCACGCGATCTTGGATGCCGAGAAGTACGCGTCGGGCATGAGGCCCGTCTTGGCGCGAACCTTCTCCGCAATGGCCGGGTCGCCACAGAGGCGCTCCACCATGTCGGCCGTGCGGCGGCACTGCCACACGATGGCGTTGCAGACGGGCTCACCGGTGGAGGGGTCCCACACCACGGTGGTCTCGCGCTGGTTGTCAATGCCGATGCATGCGATGTCGGCGGCTCCCAGGCCATGGCGCTGCAGGAGCTCGGTCAGGCTGCCCAGCTGCGAGAAGAGAATCTCCTGCGGGTTGTGCTCGACCCAGCCCGGCTTGGGGTAGATCTGCGTGAACTCGCGCTGCACCACGTCGACCATCTTGCCGTCGTGGTCGACCAGCACCGCACGCGAGGAGGTAGTGCCCTGGTCGAGCGCCACTACGTACTGGGTCTTGCCTGCCGACTCACTCATTTGAGGTATCCCTCCATCCAGCTCACCACGTCGTCAAAGACGACCTGGCGGCCATTCTCGTTGAGAATCTCGTGGCGCATGCCCGCATACAGGCGGCAGCGCACGTCGACGACGCCCGCGCCGTGCGCGAGGTCGGCCGCCTTGCTCACGCCTTCGCCGCACTCGCCAACCGGGTCCTCGGTGCCCGCGATGTAGAGAAGGGGCAGGTCCTTGGGGTAGGTGGACACGCATGCGGTGGTGCAGACCTCGTGCATGAGGTCGGTAAGCGTCACGTAGCCGCCTGCCGTGAACATGAAGCCGCAGGCCTCGTCGGCGATGTAGCGGTTGACGTTGTCGCGGTTGTGGGAGAGCCAGTCGAGGTCGGTCTCGGCGTCGTCGATGTCCTTTGCGTAGCCGCCCACGCCCATGTTGTTGAGCAGCTTGCTGTGATAGCTGCCACCACGCACACGCGCGATCAGGCGCGCCACCTGATTGCCCATGGCCGCCGTGCGGGGCGGCATGAAGCCCGTGCCACAGACGATGGCGCCCGAGAGGCCCTCGCCATGGCGCGACAGGTACGCGCGCACCACAAAGCTGCCCATGGAATGCCCAAATAGGAAGAGCTCGGGCGTGGCGCCATAGGCGCCGGTGATGCGCTCGAGAGCCGCGACGCGGACGCGATCGACGTCCTCGACCAAGATGTCCTTGCCTCCCTCGACGGGCAGGTTGCCCCACTCGTCCTTGGAGGCCACGCTCTCGCCATGACCGATGTGGTCGTGGCCAAACACGACAAAGCCCTTGCTGTTGAGATAACGCGCGAACTCGTCGTAGCGGCCAATGTACTCGGCCATCCCATGCACGAGCTGCACGGCAGCATGGGGAGCCACGCCCTCCTCGGGCCACCAGATATATCCATGAATGCGCGAGACGCCGTCTGTCGACTCGCACCAGATTGTCTCTCTTCGAAGGTCCTCAGCCATCGGAAACAGTCCTTCCCGCCGCGTCGCCAATCGGAATTACGGTACAGCAGGAACCTCTGCCAAAAGGCAGCCAATCGCCCATCGGAAAGGCTCGTTCGGTGTATCTGGCGAGCGGTGCAACGACGCACATGAACGGTCTCTTTCAGTCTCCTGAATGCCGTTCGTGCTGCTCCGGTTGGACTTGGTGACCAGTTTTGCTATGGGCGGCCGCCGTCCCCTACTTGCCGAGAACGATGCGAAGCGCGGGCAGATACCTGGTGCGGATACGCTCAAGGTCTCGCTCGGTAGGCATGGGAATGCGCCCCAGATTGAGGTTGTGGCGCAGGTCGGCCTCCTTGACCTGCCGCGCAAGCGGGTTTGCCGCGGCACGGCGCACGTAGTCAAAGTAGGTCTCGCCCGGACGATGGGTCATGGCCTCGACAGCCTCTACGACCTCGTCAGAAAGGCCGGCGGCTCGCAGGTCGTCCAGCGTGTAGGAGGTGTCCTCCACCACGTCGTGCAACCACCCTACAGCCTTGGCCTCGTCACCCGTGACCTGCGACGCCACGTGCTCGGGATGGGAGATGTAGACCTCCCCCGTCTTTGCGTTGATGGTCGAGCCATGTGCCTTGATGGCAATCTCGCGCGCCAGATGCTCCTGAGGTCCCATCGTCTCGCTCATGGTCATCCCTCCGTCAAACTCGTTTGCCCTATAGCCCTAGAACAGCTTACTCCAAGGCGTCCGGCTCGATGCCCTCGTCCGTCTGGGCGGGCTCAGTCTCGGCCTCGGTCTCGACCGCCTGGGCCGCGCGGACGGAGGCCGCCTCCGCAAAAGCAGCCTTCATCGTCTGGTTGCCCCTGGTCAGTCGCTTGATGGTCAGCTTCTCGCTGCGATTGCTCGCCGTGCCGAGATGCTTGGCCGCCGTACCCAGCTGCGCCTTGAGATGGTTGAGCTTGGCGATGATCGCCTCGATGTCCTTGGTTGCCTGCTCGTAGTTTTTGGCGGCGAGCTTGTAGTCGTTCTCGATGCCGCCCACGATGCTGGTGACCTTGTCCTCGAAGGTGGTCACGTCCAGCTCCTCGCGCTTGACGCGCTCGAGCTGCATGCGGTACGGATGCGCGGTGAGCGCGGCCGCCTTGAGCAGGCCGATGATGGTGATGAAGCACTGCGGACGCACCACGAACATCTTGGGATAGCGCCAGGAGACGTCTGCGATGCCCGCGTTGTAGAAGTCGTTGTCAGGCTCGAGCGTGGAGACGAGCACGGCGTACTCGCAGTTCTTCTTGGTGCGGTCGGCGTCGAGCTTCTTGAAGTGGTCCTCGTTGCGCTTGCGGCTTGTGGTGGCGGAGAGTTCCTCCTCGTTCTTCATCTCGAACATGATGGAGAGCAGCTCGTTGCCCTCGTCGTCAAAGTCGCGAAAGACGAAGTCGCCCTTTGTGCCCTCGATGACGGTGTTGTCCTTCTCGAAGGTGGCGTGCGGGTACGCCTGCATGCGAATGCGGTTGAACTCGTCCTCGCAATGGCGCTCGAGCGACTCGCCGATGAGCTTGGTGGAGAGGCTGATGCGGTAGTCGCGCAGGCGCTGCAGGTCGTCCTTGTACTGCTCGATCTGCTCGTCCCTCATCCTGAGCTGCTCCTCGGCGCGCTGGGCGAGCTCGCCCTCCCTGCGCGACATCTCGGCGCGCAGCGTGGCCTGTGTCTGCTCGCTGTTGGCGCGCTCCACGCTGAGCTGGGCCTCGAGGTTGCTCTTGTCCCGCTCGAGATCTGCCGTCACCTTGAGCAGCTCTGCCTCGTTCTGGGCGCGCAGGGTCTGCTCCTGTGCCTCGAGCTGAGCCTTGAGGCGTGTGACCTCGCCGGCAAGGCGCGCCTCGGTCGCCCTGGCGGCATCGGATGCCTGGACCGCCTGCTCGCGCGCCCTCATGCGCTCCTCGTCGAGCTTGCGCTCGAGCTGGGCCCTCTGCTCGGCAGCCGCAGTGCGCTCGCGTGCCACGTCGAGCTCGGCCTGGTGCCGGATGCCACTGAGCTGTGCCTCGAGCTCGGCGACCCGGCGGTCCGCCTCCCTGCGCTCCTCGCTGCGGGCGGTGGCGAGCTGGGCCTCGTGCCTGTGGTCGACCTCGGCAAGCCGCGCCTCAAGATCGTGCTCAAAGAGCTCGTCGCGAAGCTGGCGTGTGATGTCCTCCACCTGGGAGGGATCGACCTCGATGACCTCGCCGCAATTGGGGCATGTGATGCGCGCCATGTGACCTCCTCGCTCGTAGCGTGTAGCGGACCATCACGCTACGCGATGTCCCGGACACAAATACGCCCCCGATTGTACCGCCTTGCCTTGGCGACATGCAGAAGGCGGCGGGCACGAGGGTCTCCCAGCGTGCCCGCCGCCATCGCGGACTCTCTATGTCAGGTGGTGCCTAGAGCTGTGCGAGGGCCTGCTCGATGTCGGCGATGAGGTCGGCGGAGTCCTCAAGGCCGCAGGACAGGCGCACCATGTTAGGCATGACGCCCGCCGCGACCAGCTCGTCGTCGGTCATCTGACGATGCGTGGAGCTGGCAGGATGCAGGCAGCAGGTGCGCGCGTCGGCCACGTGGGTCTCGATGGCGGCAACCTTGAGGCCTGCCATGAACTTCTCGGCAGCGCTGCGTCCGCCAGCCACGCAGAAGCTCACCACGCCGCAGCCGCCCTGGGGCAGGTACTTCTGGGCCAGCGGATAGTACTTGTCGCCCGGCAGGTTGGGGTAGCTCACGCTCTCGATGCGCGGGTGCGCCTGCAGGAACTCCGCCACGGCCTGGCCGTTTGCGCAGTGACGCGGCATGCGCACGTGCAGGCTCTCGAGGCCGAGGTTGAGGTAGAAGGCGTTCTGCGGGCTCTGGATGCTGCCGAAGTCGCGCATGAGCTGGCTGGTGGCCTTGGTGATGAAGGCGCCGGCCATGCCGAACTTCTCCGCGTAGACGATGCCGTGGTAGCTCTCGTCGGGAGTGGTCAGGCCGGGGAACTTGTCCGCATGGGCCATCCAGTCGAAGTTGCCCGAGTCGACGATGGCCCCGCCGACGCCCACGCCATGGCCGTCCATGTACTTGGTGGTGGAATGGGTGACGATGTCGGCGCCCCACTCGATGGGACGGCAGTTGATCGGCGTGGGGAAGGTGTTGTCCACGATCAGGGGCACGCCGTGGTCGTGCGCCGCCTGGGCGAACTTCTCGATGTCAAGCACCGCGAGCGCCGGGTTGGCGATGGTCTCGCCCACCACGCACTTGGTGTTGGGCCTGAAGGCGGCATCGAGCTCCTCGCGCGTGCAGTCGGGGCTCACGAAGGTGGTCTCGATGCCCATCTTGGCCATGGTCACGGCCAGCAGGTTGAAGGTGCCGCCGTAGATGGCCGAGGAGGCCACCACGTGGCTGCCCGCCTCGGCGATGTTGAAGACGGCAAAGAAGTTGGCCGCCTGGCCGGAGCTGGTGAGCATGCCTGCCGTGCCACCCTCGAGCTTTGCGATCTTGGCTGCCACGGCATCGTTGGTGGGGTTCTGCAGGCGCGTGTAGAAGTAGCCCTCCTCCTCGAGGTCGAAGAGGCGTCCCATGTGCTCGGACGTGTCGTACTTGAAGGTGGTCGACTGCACGATGGGAAGCTGGCGCGGCTCGCCGTCACCCGGACGATAGCCTGCCTGCACGCAATTGGTTCCGATTCCTAGATCCATGGTTGATGTCCCCTGTCCTTGGTTTGGTTGCACGCCTAAGGGTAACGCAGCGGGATCGCAACCGCACCATTCTTTACGAGTTTGTCAGCAAGCAAAAGCGGCCGAATTTAGGTGCGCGTGCTATTTAACGCGCGTTCAAAAGAGGCCTCTACCAGCCCTTTTCATAGTTTCTCCCCATTTGACCTGCGCAAATATCCGAGATTGGGTAAACTGCCCGACAGCGTAAACGCAACACCGACAAATTAAGACCTCCTGCATTGGAAGTGGTTGACAATGAAGCGTGAGTACTATAACCAGCACAGCGACGTGCTGAACGAGGACATGTCCATGATCGTCTACGGTGAGGGCGGCTACCCCGTCATCGCCTTCCAGGCCCAGGACGCCAAGAGCAACAACTTCGAGGACTTCGGCATGATCGACGTCCTGGCCCCCTTCATCGAGGAGGGCCGCATCCAGGTGTTCTCCGTCGACAACCTCGACGAGCAGAGCTGGAGCGACGAGGGCGGCGACAAGGGCGCCCGCGCCTGGCGCCAGGAGCAGTACTTCAAGTTCGTGACCGACGAGCTGATTCCGCGCGTCCATGCCTGGAACAACTCTGACCTGCGTCCCATTGCCGTCGGCTGCAGCATGGGCGCCACACACGCCGCCATCGCCGCCTTCCGTCGCCCGGACCTCTTCCAGGGCTGCATCGCGCTTTCCGGCGTTTATCGCACCAGCTTCTTCTTCGGCGACTGGATGGACGAGAACCTCTACAACAACGACATCCCCGCGTTCCTCACCAACATGCCCACCGATCACCCCTACGTGAACCTCTACAACCAGCGCCAGCTGGTGATGTGCGTGGGCCAGGGCGCCTGGGAAGAGGGCGTCGACGACCTGCACTACATCGACGACCAGCTCAACCGTCTGGGCGTGAGCCACTGGTGCGACTTCTGGGGCACCGACGTCAACCACGACTGGCCCTGGTGGCGCAAGCAGATGCCCTACTTCATGGCCGAGGTCCTGAGCGACATCGACGCCCAGCAGGAGTGGGAGCAGCCGACGATGACTGCCGAGGCTCCGAAGGCTGAGGAGAAGGTCGAGGAGAAGGCACCTGCCAAGAAGCCGGCTGCCAAGCGCACCACCACGCGCCGTGCCCCCGCCAAGAAGGCTGCTGTCGCCAAGACCACCGCTGCTAAGAAGGCCGAGGCCGCCGCAGAGGAGAAGGTCGAGGCCGCCGCAGAGGAGAAGGTCGAGGCTGCTAAGGAGGAGGCCAAGGCTGCCACCGAGGAGGCCAAGCCCGCCACCAAGAAGCCGGCTGCGAAGCGCGCCACCACGCGCAAGACGACCACCAAGGCCGCTACCACGACCAAGGCGACCACCACGAAGCGTGCCGCCACCAAGGCCGCCGCTGCCAAGAAGGCCGAGGAGGCCACTGCTGCCGAGGAGCCGAAGGCAGCAACCAAGGCGACAGCCGCCAAGACGACCGCGACCAAGCGCGCTACGACCACCAAGGCCGCCGCGGCCAAGACCGCGACCACCAAGAAGCCGGCCGCCAAGCGCACCACCACGCGCAAGACGACCACCGCCAAGAAGGCAGACGCTGCCGAGTAGGCACGTTAGCCCATCCAAGAGCATTACTAGCGGCACCGGCCCTACCCGGTGCCGCTAGTGCTATCTGCGCGATGTCACACCCTTCACATGCCTGCAACGTTCGCGCGCTAAGATACCCGCATCCTCAAAACACTCTCCTCCCCCAAGGAAGGAACCGCCATGAACGTCGTCTTCATATCGCCGCAGTTCCCCGACACCTACTGGAACTGGTGCGACCGCCTGCGCAGGAACGGCGCCACCGTCCTCGGCATCGGCGACACGCCCTACGACAACCTCGCCCAGGAGGTCAAGGACTCCCTCAACGAGTACTACTGGGTCCCCTCGCTTGAGGACTACGACCAGGTGTTCCGCGCCGTCGCATTCTTCTCGTACAAGTACGGCAAGATCGACTGGCTGGAGTCCAACAACGAGTACTGGCTCTCCCAGGACGCACGCCTGCGCGACGACTTCCACATCACCACGGGCGCCAGCGCCGCACAGATGGCCCAGTGGCAGAGCAAGGCCGAGATGAAGCCGCTCTACGCCGCAGCAAACGTGCCCACCGCACGCCAGGTGCGCGTGGAGGACCCCGAGACCGTCCGCGCCTTCGCAAAGGAGGTCGGCTTCCCGGTGTTCACCAAGCCGGAGAAGGGCGTCGGATCGGGCGGCGCACGCAAGATCGAGAACGAGGCCGAGCTCGAGGAGCTGCTCGCCGCCGACCTCGACGAGCCCTACGTGCTCGAGGAGTACATCGACGCCGACCTCTGCTCCTACGAGGCCATCGTCGATGCCGAGGGCAACCCGCTCTTCGAGAACCAGTCCGAGTTCCCGCCCTCCATTGCCGACACGGTCAAGTACCAGCTTGACGTGGCCTACCACTGCAAGCCCAAGGTCGACCCCAAGCTCCGCAGGCTCGGCCGCGCCACCATCAAGTCCTTTGGCATCAAGAGCCGCTTTGTCCACATGGAGTTCTTCCGCCTGACCTCCGACAAGCCGGGGCTCGGGAGCAAGGGCGACTACGTGGGCCTCGAGGTCAACGTGCGCGCACCCGGAGGCTACACCCCCGACATGATCAACTTCGCGCATTCCGCCGACGTGTACCAGATCTGGGCGGACATGGTGACCACCGGCGCCACCACCCACGGCTCCAACGGCGACGAGTACTACTGCGTCTACGCCTGCCGCCGCGACTGCCACAGCTATGTGCACAGCCACGATGAGGTCATGGAACGCTACGGCGACGTCATCTGCATGCAGGGCCGCATGGCCGACGTTCTCTCCGACGACCTGGGCAACACGTTCTACATGGCGCGCTTCAAGACCGTGGCAGAGCGCAAGCGCTTCGAGAAGTTCGTCCAGGAGCAGGCATAGCACCGCGCGACAGATGTAGCCGTCTTCTCGAAAGACACCGCAGTGCCACCGCTGCTCAATGGGGCGCGGTGGCACGCTGCTATACTGGTTGCTCGTGTCGCGGGTTGGCCCCGCGGCATCTTGGCAGGTGGCGCAAAGGAGACAACGTGAGCCAACGCAGCACGCAAGCCATGGCACAGAGCCGTGGCCAGGACATGAGGGAGGGCCTGCGCGACGGCCTGCCCATCGGTCTGGGCTACCTGGCCGTGGCCTTCTCGCTCGGCATCGCCGCACGCGAGGCGGGTCTCACCGCAACCCAGGGCTTCATCGCCAGCCTTCTCTCCGTCGCGTCCGCCGGCGAGTACGCAGGCTTCACGCTGATCGCCGCGCAGGCATCGTATGTCGAGATCGCCCTGGGCACGCTCGTCACCAATGCCCGCTACCTGCTCATGAGCACCGCGCTCTCGCAGCGCTTCTCCAGCAGCACGCCGCTTTCCCAGCGCATCGGAGTGGGCCTGGGCGTGACCGACGAGCTCTTTGGCCTCGCCATAGCCCACCCGCAGGTCAGGCCCTTCTACCAGTACGGGGCAATGCTCTCGTCCATCCCCCTGTGGTGCGCAGGCACCTCGGCGGGCATCGTCGCGGGGCAGCTGCTGCCCGCACGCGTGGTCACCGCGCTCTCCGTCTCCCTCTTTGGGATGTTTCTCGCCGTCATCATGCCTGCGTCCCGCACCGACCGCGTCGTTCGCATCTGCGTGCTTGCGAGCTTTGCTGCCAGCTACGTGGCAAGCCACCTCATCCCGCTCACCATGGCATGGTCGAGCGGCACGCGCATCATCGTGCTGACCGTCATCATCTCGGCTGCGGCCGCATTGATCTGTCCCGTCGACGCAGAGGGAGATGATGCCTCGTGAGCACGCGCATCTGGCTGAGCATCATCGTCATGGGCGCCGTCACCATAGCCATCCGCCTTCTGCCCCTCACGCTCATCCGCAAGCCGCTCAAGAACCGCTTCCTGCTGTCGTTTCTGCACTACGTGCCCTATGTGACCCTCTCCGTGATGACCTTCCCCGCCATCGTGGAGAGCTGCGAGACGCCCCTTGCGGGCCTTGCGTCGCTTTTCATGGGCGCCGTCGCCGCCTGGTACGGCGCAAACATGGTGAGCGTCGCTGCGCTCTGCTGCGCCGTGGCCTTCGTGCTCGGCTTGCTCTAGGCGCACGGGAGGTCCGTCGGGGCCCAGGCGCGCGCGTCCGCCCTGCTATCCCACCGCAAAGTTGCGGGCCACGTCACCTGCAATGCGCCACGGCAGCGGCCTGAGCTCGCGGTCGGCAATGTGAATCTGCTCGCGGATCGCAATGCCCTGCGGGCAATGGCGCTCGCACTTGCCGCATCCCACGCACTGGCGTGCAAACGCCTTCTCCTTGCGCAGCGACACCGTCTGCCAGTACTCCTTGCGGCCGCTCGCCTTGCCCTCGCTGTACATGTGGTTGTAGCAGCGGAAGAGCGCCGGGATGTCCACCCCCTGGGGACAGGGCATGCAGTAGTTGCACCCCGTGCAGCCCACCTTCATGCCGGCGTTGATCGCGTCCGCGATCTGCGCGATCAGGGCAAAGTCCCCCTCCCCCAGCTGGCCGGGCTCGACCTCGCTCGCGATGCGGCAGTTCTCCTCCAGCATCTCTAGCGAGTTCATGCCGCTGAGCACGCAGGTCACCTCGCTCTGGTCCCAGAGCCAGCGGAACGCCCACTCCGCGGCGCTCCAGCCGCGCGGGCTCTCCGCAACCAGGCGCTTGTCCTCCTCCGGCATGAGATCGACCAGCTTGCCGCCGCGCAGGGGCTCCATGATGACCACGGGGACTCCGCGCTCCGCGGCAGCCATGAGGCCGCGTCGCCCCGCCTGCGTGTGCTCGTCCAGGTAGTTGTACTGGATCTGGCAGAAGTCCCAGTCGTAGGCACCAAGTACCTCGATGAAGGCGTCCGTGGACCCATGGAACGAGAAGCCGATCTGCCCGATCTGCCCCGACGCCCTCTTGTCGGCAATCCACCGCTCGATCCCAAGGCGGCGCAGGTTCTCCCACTGCGCGGGGTCGGTCACCATGTGCATCAGGTAGTAGTCGATGTGGCCGGTGCGCAGGCGCCTCAGCTCCTCGTCAAAGAACCGGTCGATGGCGGCGGCGTTGCGCACGAGGTACTGCGGGAGCTTGGTGGCGATGCTCACCTTGTCGCGCACGCCATTGCGCTCGAGGACCTCGCCCAGCAGCTCCTCCGAACCCGGATACACAAAGGCCGTGTCAAAGTAGTTGACGCCCAGCTCTATGGCGCGAAGCAGCTCGGCCTCGGCCTTGTCGTAGTCGATGCCGGTGCCCTTGCGAGAAAAGCGCATGCATCCGTAACCCAGGATGGACAGCGGGTTTCCGTAGCGGTCGTTGCGATACTTCATGGCTGGTCCTCTCACCAGATGCGCATCCCCAAAGCGCACCTAGAGCATACTGCACGCGCAAAACGGAGCGCGTCCCAGCCGGCGCGAGCCAACCGAGACGCGCAAAAAACCAGCGATTGGTATGCGACTACATCACGAGGCCGATGAGGAAAGCGCAGAGGCCGCCGAGGGCGATGGTTGCGGGCAGCGTGACCACCCAAGCGGTAAAGATGCTTCCCGCCATGCCCCACTTGACCTTCTTGGCGCCACGCACGGAGCCGGCACCCATGATGGAGGTGGTCAGCACCTGCGTGGTGGAGACGGGCGCGCCGAGCGCCGTCATCGTCTCGATGGCCACGGCCGAGGAGACCTGGGCGGCAAACCCCAGTGCGGAGTCGAGTTTGGTGACGCCGTTGCCCACCGTCTTCATGATGCGGCGGCCGCCGATGGAGGTGCCAAGCGCCATGGTGGCGGCGCAGGTGATCTTGACCCACATGGGCACGCCGGATCCCTCGGGCAGCACGCCGGACGCGATGAGCGCGAGCGTAATGATGCCCATGGTCTTCTGGGCGTCGTTGTTGCCATGGCTGTAGGACATGACCAGCGACGAGGCGATCTGCAACTTGTGGAAGAGCTTGCTCGCGCGGGCTGGATGCCAATACGCAAACAGCTCGAGCAGGACCTTCATCAGCAGAAAGCCGATGCAGAAGCCGATGAGCGGCGAGGTGAAGAGCGGAACCACGACCTTCTCCACGACGCCGCTCCACTCGACCGTGCCAACGCTAGCCGTAAACACCATGGTGGCGCCGATGAGGCTGCCGATGAGCGCATGGCTCGAGCTGGAGGGGATGGAGAACCACCAGGTGGCAAGGTCCCAGATGATGGCACCGAGAAGCGCCGCCAGGATGACGTAGAGCTCGAGAGGCACGTTGACCAGCCCGTGGGCGATGGTCATGGCCACCTTCTCGCTGGTGAGGGCACCGACGAAGTTCATGCCCGCCGACATGAGAATGGCGGTGCGGACAGGCAGCGCACGCGTGTAGACCGTTGTGGCGATAGTGTTGGCGGTGTCGTGGAAGCCGTTGATGAACTCGAAGACGATGGCGGACGCAAGCACGCCAAGTAGCAGCGGGCTAAGCATTCTTCATCAACACGCTGCGGACGACGTTCGCAACGCCCTTGCAGGAGTCGACGGTGTTCTCCATGGTGTCGAGCAGCGACTTCCACTTGAGAACCTCGACCGCGTCGTTGTGCTCGCGGAAGATGTTGGCCAGACCCTGGCGCGAGACGGTGTCGCCCTCGTCCTCGATCGTGCCCACGGTGTGCATCTTCTCGCGCACCACCGGGTCCTTCTTGAAGTTCTCGAAGTGCCTGAAGAGCTCCTCGAGCTCCTTGGTGGCGCGCAGCGTGAGGTCGGCCATGTGGATGGCCTCGGGGCGCATCTCGCTGATGTCGTACAGGTCGAAGCGCGCGGAGACGTTGTCCATGCCGTCTGCGATGTGGTCCAGCTCGCGGACCAGCATGTTGATGTCCTCGCGGTCGAACGGCGTGATGAAGGAGTTCTCCAGCAGCGTGAGCGTCTCGCGCGTGATGGCGTCGCACTTGACCTCGTAGTCCTTCACTTCTGGGATGCGATACTTCTGCGCCGGATAGTCGCTTGCGATGGCATAGAACACCTCTGCGGAGCAGGCCACCTCATGCGCCAGCTCGATGAACTTGTCATAGAACTGGTTCTCGATGTGCCGCACACGACTCATTTGCACCACTCCTTACAGACGGCAAGGAACACCTTAAAAGCCAGATACAAGGCAAATGCATCCTATCAGTTTGTCAGCTCCTTGCATGTCCTTAGCTTGCTTTTATCGCAAACGTGTATATTGCACCGCTATTCGGCTAATTTCATCACGTATTTGTAAAGGTACTGTCAGCTTTTGCTTGATTTTGATTGTCTCAAGAGCCGGCTTTATGCATGGCACGTCTCTGATGAGCCCCGGAGTTTTGCCTATGTTGCTCATAGCAGACCGGTCTGTTTTGAGTGACCCCTAAGCTAGCGCCCATGAAGACTGAAGGTGACATCGCTGCCATTCGCTACAACCTGGGCAACCGCATCAGGCTGATGCGTGATGAGCAGGACTTGACGCAGCACGCCTTCAGCAAGATGGTCGAGATCAATCGCAGCTATCTCGTTGACGTGGAGCACGGCAAGCGCAACGTCTCCATCGACAACCTCATCAAGATTGCAAGGGGGCTCGACGTCACCCTCTCCGAGCTCTTTGAGGGCGTTGACACCGTTGTCGTCGACAAGAAGAGGCGTCTCATACGACAGCTCATCGACGAGGAGCAAAGGCGGGAGCGCCAGTAGGCACCCCCGCCAATCACGTCAATCAGCTTTACGACTCGCGCTTCGGCTGGTGATGATGCCAGCCTTTCTCGCCCTTACAGGAACCTGCGGAAGAAGGCCGTCTCGTCGTCGTTGCAGCGGACGGCATCGGTGGCCGTGGGCTGCATGTTGAGATGGAACACATGGCCAAGGGGCTCACCTTTGCCCGCGAAGATGTGCACCTCATGCATCACCTTGAGCTCGCCGAGCTTGGCGTCCATGGCAAAGACCCCGTCATGGAGGAAGTCTCCGTCGCAGGTCATGAGGTAGGTCGGCGGGAAGTCTGCATTCGTGTGTGCGATGACGTTGATGAGCCCGAGCTCGCGCTCGTCTCCCCCGTTGGGGAGGAAGTCGCCCATGAGGCCAGAGGTGAGGTCGGTCGGGTCGTCGGTCACGTGAATCTCGTAGGCGCCGCAGTTGAGGGCAACAGCCAGCGGCTTGAAGCCCACGGGAGGGGCAAAGTCGAAGGCGTCGCGATAGGCCTTCTCGGTGCACATGCCGCAGAAGAGGCCCAGCATGTGGGCACCGGCGGAGTCACCGACGGCAAAGACCTTCTCGGGGTCGCCGCCATACTCGGCGATGTGGTCCACCGTCCAGGCAAACACGGCGCAGGTGTCCTCCATCGAGGAGGGGAACTTGAACTCCGGCGCAAGGCGATAGGTGAAGTTGACCACCACAAAGCCGCGGCGGGCGAGGTCCATGCAGTAGAGGTGATAGAGCTCCTTGTCGCCATACACCCAGCCGCCTCCGTGCACGGAGACGATGACGGGCGTGCCGTCCTCTGCCGTCGTGCCCTCCGGACGGTACACGTCAAGCGACTGCCACTTGGCATCGGGCCCGTAGGCGATGTCGTCAAAGCGCTCGACGCCGGCGGGATCGGGCACACCCGCGTCACGGATCGCGTCTCCTGCCCCAAACTGCTCACGGATCATATCGGACATTGCAGACATAGCGACTCCCTCCAAAACCGCTGGCCAACCAGCCAGCTTTCCCTCTCCCCTAGCTGACGGGGCTCATCCCCGCGATGCCCTGCAGATAGGCATCGTCGTCAATCGAGTGCTCGTGGCGCGGCGCCATGCGCGCGAGCCGACCCTCTCGGTAGGCCACAAGGCAATTGGTCGGCAGCTCCTCCCAGCCGTCCCCGTCGGGGAGCGGCCGCGTGCAGAAGAAGGCCACATCCTCGTCCTTGCGCACGTAGAGCGTGGGGCTGACCGTATTGGTATGCAGATAGACGTACGTTCCGTCGTCTATCAGAAGGTTGAGCTTGTTGTTGAGCCTGTCGCCGCGCGAGAGCGCCTCGACCTCGCGAGCGATCAGCTCAAAGCGCTCGTCAAAGCCGAGGGCCTCCCCCTTCTGGGCAATCGCATCATCGATCTTGTCGACGAGATAGAGCGCAACCTGCTCGCTGTCGGTGTCGCCCTCGGCACGGTCTTTGTAGCCCTGGACGAGATGCGCGTCGAGCATCGTGCCGTTGTGGGCGATCGTCCACACGCGGCCGCTGCAGTCCGTGAGCACGAAGGGGTGCGAGTTCTGGTAGGTGAGCCTGCCCATGGTGGCGTTGCGGATGTGCGCGACCACGTTCTTGGCGCAGACGGGCCGCTCGAGCAGCTCGCTCAGATAGCTCGAGTCGATGGCCCGAACGGGCTCCTTGTGCAGGTGCACGTGCGCACCCTCGCGCCACGAGAGGCCCCAGCCATGCGGGTGCCACACGCTGTCCTGATAGAAGACGCGCAGGTGATCGTTGGCGCAGACGGTCTGCCGCGCGCTGATGGCGTAGAGTTCGCACATGAAAAAGCACCTCCCACGACAGGTAGCATAGCGCTACTCGTGGGAGGTGGGGACTCGCCTGGCAAGGCAAACGGCTATTGGTGCTGCTGGTTAGTCTGCGTTCTTATCCCAATGCAAGGTCGGCCAGGTCGAGGAATCCCTCGCGTTCGTCGGCGAGCCCGCTCGTGCCCACCAGGCCCTCTATCTCGTCGAGGCTGGCAGTTCCCGCATAGTCGGAGTCGCGCAGCAGCATGCCCAGCTCGATGACTGCCGCCTGAAAGCGCCAGTCCTCGCCTGGGTCCTTGACAAGGTCGCCCTTGCCCACAGTCACGACCTGCTCGCTCGTGTCGCTGCCATCGGCTGGCTGGTAGCGGATCGTCGCGGTCAGCCACTCGTCACTCGCCTTGTCGCCCGACGCCTCGTCTCCGTACTTGAGGTCGCTCGTCGCAATCGGCTGCCCGGAGTCGACGAGCGCCACCTCGTAGGCCACCGTGAACTGCGCACCGGGGCCCACGTCGCCCGCATCCTTCTCGTCGTCGCGGAAGTCCTCGTCGGCCATCGCGCGATTCTCGTAGCCAATCAGGCGATAGCCCTTGACCTGTGCGGGGTTGAACTCGACCTGCACCTTGACGTCGTCAGCCAGAGGCACCAGGTTTGCCGTCAGCTTGGTGCCCAGCACGCGCTCTGCCTCCTCGATGCAGTCGATGTAGTGGTAGGAGCCGTTGCCGTGGTCGGCCAGCGTCTCCATCTTGTTGTCCTTGTAGTTGCCCGAGCCAAAGCCCAAGACGGAGAGGTAGACACCCGTCTCGCGCTGCTCGTCCACGTAGTCGTGCAGGTCGGACTCGCTGCTCATGCCCACGTTGAGGTCGCCGTCGGAGGCCATCACGATGCGGTTGACCCCGCCTTCGATGTAGTTGCGTTGCGCGACCTCGTAGGCCATCTTGAGGCCCGCCTCGCCGTTGGTGGAGCCATCGGCGCGCAGCCTGTTGATGGCACGCATGATCTTGCGTCCCTCGGTGCCCTTGGCACCCTCGAGCACCACGTCCTCGCCACCCGCGTAGGTGACGATGGACACGCGGTCGTTCTCCCCCAGGTGGCTCACCAGCTCGTCAAAGGCATCCTTGAGCAGGTCGAGCTTGTCGGGCTCGTCCATCGAGCCGGAGATGTCGATGAGAAACACGAGGTTGGAGCCCTTCTCGGCAATTGACGCTGCCTCGGGCGCCGTGGCAAAGCCCAGGGTCACAAGCTTTGTCTGGTCGTTCCACGGGCAGTCGCCCACGTGCACGGTGGTGCCAAAGAGGCTGCCATCCGCAGGCGCCGCGTAGTCGTAGTCAAAGTAGTTGAGCATCTCCTCGATGCGCACGGCCCCGGAGTCGATCTCCTCGGCGGACCAGCCGTCATTGAGCATGCGCCGCAGGTTGCAGTAACTGGCGGTGTCCACGTCGGCCGAGACAGTGGAGAGCGGACGCGTCAGCGCGGCAACAAAGCCCTGCTCCTCGAGGGAGTCGTATTCCTCGGTGTTAAAGGGATCCAAGCCCTCCTCAGGAGAAAGGCTCTCGGTCGTTGCGTACAGGCCGTCCGAGGTCACCTTGGCGTCCTCACAGACGACGTCCTCCTCAGTGCTCGCGCTGATAGTGCGCGTCTCGCCACTACCGGCGCGACCGATGAACCCACAGCCAAGCGTGGTGACCAGCGATGCAGTAATGGCTGCCGCCGCAACGGAACGTCCCGTCACGTGCAGGTGATTGCGTGTCATGTCCTTCCCCTTTCGACGATGCGTCTACTGGAGAAACGAGCGTGCCACGCGTTTTGTCGGATTGATTTGCAAAATTTCGGGAGTCAGCCGATCAGTCACAAAGCCAGTAGGTCTCCTCGCCCTCATAAGAGACCGCATAGCCGCCACCTACAAGCTCGTACACCCGACAGGCGACAGACTGCTCTCCGTCAACGGAACGGGCAGTCGTCTCCTCGAGCAAATCGCCCGTCTCAACGACATCCACCTGCTCGGAACGGGCCACAAGCTCCGTCCCGTCCGAGAGCGTAATGAGCGGGCAGTCTTCCACCATCGCGGAGACTTCGGACGAGTCCGCGACTTCGGATGCCACGGAATCCGCCTTCGCCTCCCCCTCTTGAGGCGCAGCCGTCTCGAACGCAACACTGTCAGAGGCATTCACGTCAAGGGAGTCGGCAGCCATGGACTCCTCGGACTTAGGTGCTATGTCGGCTCGCGTTTCACCAGAGTGGTTGCCGACGGTGAGCACGCCCACCTGGACCACAACCAGGGCTGCCAGCAGCACGGCCGCTATCGGCATCCACCGCTTGAGGCCGCTGCGCTTGGGCATCTGAATGACCTGTCCCCTGGTGGTACGCGTGGACGGCCCGCGGTCGGCGTTTTGCTCGGCCTGCTTCGCGTCAGAGGCAGCGAGCAGGGCGGCGAGCATGCGGTCCTGCGCGTCATCCGAGAGCTCGATCTTCTCGTATGCGTCATGCACCTGCTGGGCTAGCTGGTCGTCTGTCATGGCCATCACGCCTCGCCTCCCAACGCCTTCCTCAATAGTCCACGCGCATCGCGCAGCCGGTTGCGCACCGTCGAGGGCTTCTCGTCGAGCGTGCGAGCGATCTCGTCAGTCTTGAGTCCCTCGTAATAGTGCAGGTAGACCACGTCCTTGTACTTCTCAGGGAGGCGCAGCACCGCATCGAGCGTGGCGTCCAGTGGCTCAGACGCGCTCGTATCGGCGGGCTCCTGCTCGGGCATGGCCACCACGCGCGTGCGGCTGGCGCTCTTGAGCGTGTCCTTGCATAGGTTGGATGCGCAGACGATGAGCCATGCCTTCTCGTGTTGCTCGCTAGCAAATTGGCGCGGGTGATCCACCAGCTTCATGAACGTGGCCTGCGTCGCGTCCTCGGCATCGGCGGCATTGCCCATGAAGGAGTAGCACACGCGGTAGACCGTCTGTGCATGCCTCCGGAAGATCGCCTCTATGTCGCACGTCTGCGGCACGCATTCCTCCCTTTGCCCCAGATACGATTGAACGCAGACAATTGTCGCAGAAAACTCAGGAAGCAGAGTGCTGGCGTGATGGGGGCCGGCGGGACAGGGGACGGGGCGGCAGCGGTGAGCTGAGCGGGACAGGGGACGGGTTAGTGTCCCACCGATTCCTGCAAAGCGGTGGGACACTAACCCGTCCCCTGTCCCGCTCAGCTCACCGCTGCCGCCCCGTCCCCTGTCCCGCCGGCCCCCATCACGCCGCCAACCAGAAATACCTTTAAACCCTGCTTAACGGTTACTTCTTCTGCTCGATGATGATGCAGGCGATGCCGCACAGGAGTCCGCCCACCATCCAGGGGATCCAGAAATACAGGCGCCAGAACGGCTCGCCAAACCAGGTGGCCCAGAACATGAGCGGCAGGGCGATGGCCGTTGCCAGCAGCATGATGACGCCGCAGACGGAGCCCTCAAGCTTGCTCCTGCGTACCTTCTTCAGCACGGCTGGCGCACGCTCCTCTCCCACTATCGAGGCGATCTCCTCTTCGGACAGCTCCTCGAGGGCGGAGATGTTGTATGCCTCGATGTCGAGACGCTCGTTGATCAGCGCGGCGTGCACGATGAGCCCAACGCCCAGGGCGACGGCAACGAAGAAGAGCGCCATAATCGGTCCCATGAGGCCGACCTGGTCTGCGAACGCACCAAAGACCAGTGCCGCGAGGATGAAGCAGATACCTGCGACCAAACGCACGCCAAACTGACGCTTCTCAGGAATTCGCTCGTCGTCGGTGTAGAAGTTGGCAACGTAGGGATGTGCCTTCTTGAAGGCACTGTCCTCAAGGGCTGCCGGGATGATGAACATGAGACCGATTCCGACGCACCCGAAGAACCCCAGCGCGGTGGGGCCGTCGCCAAGCCACTCGTCCATGGTCGATGCCACGGCCGCGCCAAGGATGCACATCGCCACGCCCACGGCAATACGCCTGGCGTAGTTACGGTAGTGCTCGTCGTAACCAATGACGTCCTCGGCGAGCGCAGCCGTCGGAATGGTGAGGCCAGGCTCGGGCGTACGTACGGTGAGGTCCCCTTGGACAAGGTCATCAAGCGAGCAATCGAAGATCTGGCAGAGCTTGAGCAGCTTGTCCATCTCGGGGTAGGCCTTCTCCGCCTCCCACTTGGTCACGGACTGGCGGCTCACGCCCACCAGCATGGCGAGCTGCTCCTGAGTCATGTTGCGCGTGGCGCGCAGGTGCTGAAGGTTTTCACGGAAGCTCATTGCGGGTCCTTTCACGAAGCGGTATCCGTCGCTCTGACACCACCGAGATTAGGGTAGCACTGAGGCGCATACCACCAATCTGCGGCTGCATTTTGGCCACTTTTGGTTGCAACCAATGGTTGCAACCGCAGGTTAGAGGGGTTGTCAGCTCAAATGGTCCAAAAAAGGGCAGAGGTCTTGCCGCGTCATGCGACAAAGCAAAGGGGCGGGCCGACACGACGTCGACCCGCCCCTCTCGATCGCTTTTGGCGATGGCATTACATGACGTGGGAGTCCACGTAGGCGTCAGCCATGGCGTCCTCGAGGGGATACATGACGGCGCTCTCGCTCTTGAAGCTGGCCTCCACCTTGAGCATGTCGGCCGTGGGGAACCAGCGCGTGGAGAAGACCGTCTCGCCGCCGTTGGCATAGATCTCGATGGCGGAGGTGTCCACCATCACGCGGAGGTCGTCGAGGTGGTCGAGCGGGACCTGACGGTCGATGCGGCCGCCGGCGACCTCGGCGTTGCCAAAGCTCACCTCGAGCTTCTCGCCGGTGTAGGCAATCTCCACGGCGTTGTCGTCGAGCGCGAGGGCGCCCACGCCCTGGATGCCCTCGATCACGATGTCACCGCGATGCTCGTCGATGGCAACGTGACGACTCACCTTGAGGGGGATCGCCTCGCCGCGCATGGCGTCGAGCTCGGGGGCCGGATTCTGGCGGAGCAGGCCGTTCTCGCCCATCGTCAGCACGCGCGGCACGGTGAGGCAGTGCGCCCAGGTCATGCCGTTGGGGCTGCTGGTGCGGTTGTCCTCGAAGGTGCCCATCCAACCGATGAGGATGGTGCGGCCGGAGTCGTCCACAAAGACCTGCGGCGCGTAGAAGTCGTAGCCGAGGTCCCACTCCACGAAGGTGGTCTCGTCCACGAGCACCGTGTCGAGGATGCTGCCCTCCAGCGGGAAGTAGCCCGCCTGCCAGAGGTTCTGCCAGCGGTCGACCTCGCCGGGCAGGCCCTGCGGGCACACCGCGAGGAAGTCATGGCCGTCGATCTGCACGATGTTGGGGCACTCCCACATGTAGCCGAAGGGGTTCTTGGAGTAGACCTGCGACTTGATGCGCCACTCGCGGCCGTCATCGGAGCCGTAGAGCAGCACCATGCCCTCGTCGTCGAGGTCGCGCGCGCCGAGCAGCATCCAGACGCGACCGTCCTGCTCCCAGACCTTGGGGTCGCGGACGTGCAGCGTGCAGACGTCGGGGTAGTCGGAGTTGCGCAGCAGAACGCTCTTCTCGGAGAAGTGCTCGCCGTCCTCGCTGGTCACCAGGATCTCGTTGGCCTCGCGCCCGGTGTGGACGAAGTCCATGCCAGCCTCGGGGTCGTCCTTGTAGACCACGTTGCCGGTGTAGTAGAGGCACATGAGGTCGCCGCCGTCGGAGGCCATGCCGCGACGCACGCAGGCAGAGCCCGAGTAGACGCCGTTGCGGTCCTCGGCGATGTCGGTCACCAGCGGGGTGCCGCAGTCCTTCCAGTGCACGAGGTCGGTTGAGGTGAAGTGACGCCAGTACTTGGTATCGATCTTGGGCCAGACCGGGTTGAACTGGAAGAAGGCGTGATAGACGCCACGGAACTGGCAGAGGCCGTTGGGGTCGTTGAGCCAGCCGGTCTTGGGGGCGATGTGGAAGCCGAGGCGATACCTCTCGTTGGACATGTGCGTGATGCTCCTTGCAAGACGTAGGTCTTATGACAATGCCGCGTGCGCCCCTGTGGCACACGCGGCCCTATGGTTTATATCAGATGTGGCTGTTGGTGGGGTGCCCTTCACCGACTACTCGCCCGGTTGATGAAACCTTCACAACGTCCGGGCGCGCCAGGCCCAAAAGCCGGCGCCTTACCCCACCCTATTCCGACCAGAAGTCCACCGGCTGGTACTTCTTGACGAGCTCGAGGCGCAGGGCCTCGATGGTGGAGCAGTTTGCGATGACGGTCACGGGCTGCTTGATGGCGGCGATGTCCTCCACGAGCGCGGCGTAGTTGGTCTGGACGCGCATGTTCTGCTCGGGCACGCCGGCGCGCGCAAGGCGGTCCCTCATGTCCTCGTACTTGGGGCCACCCACGATGACCTGCGGCTTTTCGGCGCAGAGTTTCTCCCAGCGCACGTCCTGGATCCAGTCGGTGGTGATGCCGTCCATGATCTCGGCGCCAAGCAGACAGACGAGGTTCTCGGGCAGCTTGCCCTCGGAGACCAGCATGTTGATGAGCTGGTTGCAGCCGGCGGTGTTCTTCATGAGCAGCAGGCGCGTGGGCGTGCCGTCGATGTCAAAGACCTCGAAGCGGTGGGCGGCGTGGGTGAAGTGCGCGAGCGCGCGGAAGACGTCCTCCTCGGGCATGCCCGTCGCAAGCAGGCCGGCGACGGCGGCCACCGCGTTGTACACGTCGTAGCCAGCGCGGATGTTGGCGTCCACCACGTGCTCCACACCGTCGATGCGCAGCGTGAGGGTGCAGCTCTTCTCGGTGGCATTTTCGATCTTGGTGCAGGCGATGCTCGGCGCGTAGTGCGTGCGGCCGCACTTGGGGCAGGTGTAGTTGCCCAGGTGCGCAAAGGTGCGATGCGTAAACTCCAGCTCGGCGCCACAGTCCACGCATTCGACGGACTCGTCGAAGTCGGCAATGCCGTCCTCGTACACGGGGCACTCGACGCCAAACCAGATGACGTCGTTGTCAACGGCGTCAGCGATCGAGGCAGTCACCTGGCAGTCGGCGTTCATGACGAGCTTGGTCTCGGGCGAGCTCTTGGCCGCCTTGATGATGTAGTCGCGCGCCGTCGTCCAGCTGGTGTAGCGGTCCACCTGGTCGCGGTAGAGGTTGGTGACCACCAGCACCTGCGGATGCATGGCGGGAAGGATGGTCTTTGAGGCACCCTCGTCGCACTCGATGACGGCCCAATCGCTCTTGCGCTTGCCACCGACGGAGCTGTCCAGGCAGAGCGTGGTTGCAATGCCCTGCTCGAGGTTGGTGGAGGAGGGGTCGTAGGCGGCGGTGCCGTAGGTGTTGATGACCGCCTGCTGCACGATGTGCGTGGTGGTGGTCTTGCCGTTGGTTCCGGTGATGGTAATGGTCTTGTGGCCCTGAGAGAGCTCGTCGATGATCTTGGGGTCGATGACCATGGCGATCATGCCCGGCAGAGCGCGTGCGGTGCGTCCGAGCAGGCGCATGGCCTTGTGGCTTGCCTTGCAGGCTGCGATTGCCGCGTTCATTCGGATGGACATGGTTGGGCCTCCCCTATTTGTGCGCCGGCACCGGCGCCTTTGCGTTCAAAAGCTACGTCAACGCTAGATAATATAGAGGTTCTCGCGTTTCGCTGGGGTAACGGCGTGGGGTTCACTTTCTCGCGACGTGCGGTTTGGTTGATTTGTGGAGGTCGTGCGAACGAGCTGGAAAGTGTTTGACCAAAGATGATCAGTTGCGTATATTATGACTCCGCGCTAAGGCGCGCCAGACATTGCGGGGTGGAGCAGTCTGGTAGCTCGCCGGGCTCATAACCCGGAGGTCGTAGGTTCAAATCCTGCCCCCGCGACCAAACATGAGGCCCCTGACCAGTAGAAATGGTCAGGGGTTTTTCTTATGGGCAAATCGTCCGGCCCCAATTTGTGGGCGAATGGGCGAATTATGGGCAAATGGCCCACGCCAATAAAGCCCACTACTGCATACATTTGCGCACGTCGGCCAATGGGCAAGAGATTTCTCCGAGCGGCAACAAGCCCTCCCCATTACAGTCTGAGTTGGCTTCCGAAGACTGAGCGATGGCCCCGGCGACGGCTGGGGCTATCTTCATGTCAGCCCTGCGGGGCCGCCAACCGGCCTCCCCCCGGATGGCCCTCTGCCCCTGCCTCTGCCGAAGGCCCGGGGGGTGTTGCCACCGGAGGGAGGACGGCCCGCCTGAGGCGACTGATAG
>CACYTH010000002.1:13830-151063 GCA_902777325.1 uncultured Coriobacteriaceae bacterium | reverse complement strand
TGCGCATCCGTGGGGCCGTCGAGGAACTCGAACGCAGCGGGGTCTCGTTTGACTTTGCGAGGGACTACGAACCGTGCCCCTTCTCTGCGGAGGCGGGCTTTCAGGCGGCAAAGCGGCTGCTCTCGCGCACCCCAGACCTGACCGCCGCCTTTGCCATCAGCGACTCCATTGCCATCGGTGCCATGCGCTGACCTGCTCATGAGGATCAGCTACGAAGGTCCGGCAGTGCACGAGAAGATTCCCTACAGGTTCGTAAACGGCGAGAGTATCGCTCAGCCGAGATAGAGGAAGGTAGGTGGGGCGTTGGCAACATTGAGCCTACGGCATGTCCAGAAGATCTATCCCATGAGGGATGAGGACAAGGCCGAGAAAAAGAAGAGTAAGAGAAAGAAGAAGGGCGAAGAGGAAGAGCCAGCCAAGCCCTACAACCTCAAGATCACCGATGAGGGCGTCGTCGCTGTGGATGACTTCAACCTCGAGATTGCCGACAAGGAGTTCATCGTCATCGTCGGGCCGTCAGGTTGCGGCAAGTCGACCACCATGCGCATGGTCGCCGGGCTCGAGGACATCACCAGGGGAGAGCTTCGCGTCGATGGCCAGCTGATGAACGACGTGGAGCCCAAGGACCGCGACATGGCCATGGTCTTCCAGAACTACGCCCTGTACCCGCACATGACGGTGCGGCAGAACCTCGAGTTCCCGCTCGAGCTGCGCCATGTTCCCAAGGACGAGATGGACAAGAAGGTCGCGTGGGCTGCTGAGGTCCTGGGCATCACCCCCTACTTGGACCGCAGGCCCAAGGCCCTCTCGGGCGGCCAGCGCCAGCGCGTGGCCATCGGCCGCGCCATCGTGCGCGATCCCAAGGTGCTGCTGATGGACGAGCCCCTTTCCAACCTCGACGCGAAGCTCCGCAACCAGATGCGCGCCGAGATCATCAAGCTCCGCAAGAGCCTGAACGCCACGTTCATCTACGTGACGCACGACCAGACCGAGGCCATGACCCTGGGCGATCGCATCGTCATCATGCGCGACGGCGACGTGCAGCAGATCGGCACGCCCCAGGAGGTTTTCGACCATCCCGGGAACCTCTTCGTGGCGGGATTCATCGGCATGCCCCAGATGAACCTGTTCGACGGAGAGCTCATCCAGAAGGACGGCAAGTATGCCGTGCGCGTGGGCAGCGCAGAAGTCGTGCTCTCGGAGGAGAAGCAGAAGAATTTGGCCGAGAGAAACACTGCCCCACAGAAGGTCATCGTCGGCGTGAGGCCCGAGCACATCACGCTGGACGAGAAGGATGGCGCCATGATCGAGGGCGTGGTTGACGTCTCCGAGCTGATGGGAAGCTCCGTGCACCTTCACATGAACGTTGCGGGCAAGGACTGCATCATCATCGTTCCGACTTTGGACCTCGATGCGAGCACGATGACGGCCGGCGCGACGGTGCGGTTCACCTTTGCGCCAAATGCCGTGCACGTGTTTGATCCCGAAACCGAGAAGAACCTCGAGTGGGTGTGACCCTAGGTACGAACCGGGCTTAGGGCCATGCCCCAACGTCCGGATTGATACATACAAGTCCTTCGATAGAAAGGGAGAGCAATGAAAAAGCTCGAGAACATGATGCTCAACCGTCGTCAGGCCCTCGCGCTTGGCGTGTCGGGCGCGGCATCCCTGGCGCTTGCCGCCTGCGGTGGCGGCAGCGACGGCGGTGCCAGCGCCGGTGGCGACGAGAAGGTTGACGTCACCGTCACCGTGTGGGGCCCGCAGGAGGACCAGTCCGACGACAACGGCAAGTGGCTGCAGACCCAGTGCGAGGCCTTTGCGGCAGCGCATCCCGAGTGGACCATCACGTTCAAGTACGGCGTGTGCCCCGAGGGCGACGCCAAGACCAACATCGGCACCGACCCCAGCGCAGGCGCCGACGTGTACATGTACGCCAACGACCAGATTCCCGACCTGCTCAAGGCTGGCGGCATCGCCGAGCTCGGTGGCTCCACGCTCGACGCCATCAAGGCCAACAACTCCGAGACCACGGTGAACACCGTCACCTATGACGGCTCCGTGTACGGCGTCCCCTTCACCGGCAACACGTGGTTCATGTACTACGACAAGTCCGTCTTCTCCGACGAGGACGTCAAGTCCCTCGACGCCATGCTCGAGAAGGGCAAGGTCGCCTTCCCGCTGGATAACTCCTGGTACATCGCATCCTTCTATGTGGCCAACGGCTGCACGCTCTTCGGCGAGGACGGCGGCGACGCGGCTGCCGGCTTCGACTTCAGCGGCGACAAGGCCGTGGCGGTCACCGACTACCTGGTAGACCTGGTTGCGAACAAGAACTTCGCCAACGGCGACGTGGGCACCAACGCAGACGCCAAGGCCTTCTTCTCCGGCACGTGGGATTACCAGAAGGCCGTCGACGCCTATGGCGACAACCTCGGCATCGCCCCGGCTCCCTCCATCACCATCGACGGCGAGCTCAAGCAGATGAAGGCTTTCGCCGGTTCCAAGGCCGTGGGCGTCAACCCCGCGACCGCCCTGTACGCCGAGCATCCCGAGGTTGCCGTGGCGCTCGCAGCCTACCTCGGCGGCACCGATGCCCAGCAGGCTCACTACGACCTGCGCAGCATCATCCCGACCGACGTCAACATCACCGTTGACGACGCGCTCGCGCAGGCCCAGATGGACACCATGGACTACGCCTCCATCGTCCAGCCGCTCCAGGCCGACATGGGCAACTACTGGACGCCTGCCGAGTCCATGGGCAAGGAACTCGTGGCCGGCACCGTCACGCATGACAACGCGGCCGACAAGACGGAGTCCATGAACACCTCCATGAACACCTCCGCGGTCCAGTAGGGGCACTCTCTCCCCAGGGCGGCCGGACCCCGGCCTGGCCGCCCTCCCTCCTGCCATACCTGAACAAGGAAACAAGGTAGCGCATTATGAAAGAAGAGCGAATCACTATAGGCAGGGCCCTCAAAGAGGGCGACCTGTTCACGAGACTCTCTGCCCTCATCATGGGAGCAGGACTGCTCGGGCATCGACAGATGGTGAAGGGCATCCTTGTATTCCTGATCGAGGTCGCATTCTGCCTGTACATGATCATGTCGGGCTTCCACAGCTTGGCCCAGCTGCCCAGCCTTGGTACCGAGGCGCAGGGCAAGGTCTGGAACGAGGCCAAGCAGATCTACGAGTACACGACTGGCGACAACTCGCAGCAGATCCTGCTTGCCGGTGTGGTCACGTGCTTTGCCATTGCCGCAATCGCGGTGCTGTGGGTGTTGCAGATGCGCCAGTCCTTCAGCCTCCAGAAGAGAATCGAGGAAGGCGGAGAGGTCCCCACCTTTAAGGATGACGTGCGCAACCTCTTCGACGGCAACCTGCACATCACGCTGATGTCGTTACCCTGCCTGGGCATCTTGGTCTTCAACGTCGTCCCGCTGGTCTACATGATCTCGATGGCGTTCACGACCTACTCCAAGGAGGGCGAGCACCTCATCCTGTTCGACTGGGACGGCCTGCACCAGTTCGAGCGCGTGCTCAACATGAACGGCAACATCGGCCAGCAGTTCTGGCACGTCCTCGCATGGACCGTCGTCTGGGCGATCTTTGCCACGTTCCTCAACTACATCCTGGGCATCCTCAACTACATCCTGGGCATGGCGCTGGCCATGGTCATCAACCGCAAGGACACCAAGGGCAAGGGCTTCTGGCGCTTCTGCTTCGTGCTCTCCATCGCCGTGCCGCAGTTTGTCACCCTGATGATCATGAACATCATGCTGCAGCCCTCTGGTGCGGTGAACGTCTTGCTCCAGAATCTGGGACTCATAAACGAGCCCATCCCGTTCTGGACAAATGCCATGATAGCGAGGGTAACGATCATCGGCATCAACGTGTGGGTTGGCATCCCCTACACCATGCTGCAGGTCACGGGCATCCTGCAGAACATCCCCGCCGAGCTCTACGAGGCGGCGAGAATGGACGGCGCGGGGCCGATGAGGATCTTCTTCAAGATCACGCTCCCCTACATGCTCTTTGTCACCATGCCGTACCTCATCTCGGCGACACGGCCGGCCAGACCGACCTGCTCGTGACGTGGCTCTACAAGCTGACCATCGACCAGCAGTACTACAACCTCGGCGCCGTCATCGGCATCATGACGTTCGTCATCCTCACGATCGTCACGCTGGTCACGTACAGGAACTCCAGCTCCTATAAGAACGAGGAGGCGTTCATGTGATGGATAACCAGATGGCAAAAAACACAATGAGCCCTCGCAGGAGGATAACTAACCTCCTGGTGCATCTCCTCCTGGCTGTCCTTTCGGTGATTTGGCTGCTCCCGATCGCATGGATCGTCCTGACGAGCTTCCGTGCCGAGCCCGGCGCCTACACCAAGACCTTCCTGCCGCAGGGCTACACGCTCAACAACTACGTCAAGCTGCTGACGGACCGCAACGTCCTGAACTTCCCCAGGATGTTCAAGAACACCCTGATCATCTCGATCTTCAGCTGCACGATCTCCACGTTCTTCGTGCTCTCGGTTGCGTACTCGCTCAGCCGCATGAGGTTCAAGCTCCGCAAGCCATACATGAACATGGCGATGATCCTGGGCCTGTTCCCTGGCTTCATGACGATGGTCGCCCAGTACTTCATCCTCAAGGCCATGGGCCTGACGGAGGGAGCGGGCATCAGAATCGGCCTCATCGTGGTGTATTCCGCCTGCACGGGTCTGGGGTTCCAGATCTCCAAGGGCTTCTTCGACACGATCCCGCGCTCGATCGACGAGGCTGCGGTCATGGACGGGGCCACGCAGTGGCAGGTGTTCACGCGCATCACGCTGCCGCTCTCCAAGCCGATCGTCATCTACACCGTCATGACGGCATTCATGGCACCTTGGGTGGACTTCATCTTCGCGAAGGTCCTGTGCCGCGCGAACGCGAGCCAGTTCACGGTGGCCATCGGACTCTGGAACATGCTGCAGAAGGAGTACATCTATCAGTGGTACACCTGCTTCGCAGCTGGTGCGGTGCTGATCTCCATCCCCATTGCCGCGCTGTTCCTGTACATGCAGAAGTTCTACGTGGAAGGCATGTCTGGAGCGGTCAAGGGATGATCGAAGGTCTCGCCAGAAGACCGACTGGGGTTTGTGCCCATACGGCATGTCCCGAAGGCCTCGGGCGATGAACGTACGCGGGCAACCCGCCAGGTGCTTGAAGGCGCTCGACGGGTTGCCCGCGTTTTTGGTAGTGCATGGTTGCTCTAAGCAGAAGTGGTTCGAAGCCAACGGATGCTTTTGGACTATGGGTGGGCACGACATGAAACGTATGAAGCAAACGATACTCGCTCTCCTGTGCGCGCTGCTGTTCCTCTCGGGCTGCGTTTCGAATCGGACGAACCAGGCAGGCCAGACGGGCGATGCGGGCCAGACGGCAGGCCAGGAGGGCACCTCCGCCGCCGTGCAGATGATCGACTACAACAAGGACCTGACCCCCGCCGCGCGCGATGACGACTACCGCACGACATACGAGATCTTCGTCTACTCGTTCTGCGACTCGGACGGGGACGGCATCGGCGACCTCAACGGGATTCGCTCGAAGCTGGACTATATCAGCGACATGGGTTTCGACCAGATCTGGTTGACCCCGGTACAACCCTCTGACACGTACCACAAGTACGACGTGGACGACTACCGCGCCATCGATCCGGCGTTTGGGACGATGGAGGACTACGAGGCCCTGCTGCAAGAATGCCATGAGCGCGGAATCCGCGTGCTCATGGACCTCGTGCTCAACCACACGTCCGACACGCATGCGTGGTTCCAGGCGGCATCCGACTACCTCCATGAGCTTCCGCCCGACTGGGAGCCGAGCGAGGAGTACTGCCCGTACTTTGGGTACTACAACTTCTCCCGAACCCAGCAGGACGGGTACGCCCCGCTGGAGGGGACGAACTGGTACTACGAGGCACGGTTCTGGTCGGAGATGCCGGACCTCAACCTGGGCAACGCTGGACAAGGGCGTGGACGGCTTCCGGCTGGACGCCGTGACCTCCTACGTGACCGGCAGCCCCGAGGGAAACGTCGAGTTCCTGCGGTGGCTCTCGGACACCTGCAAGGGCGTTGACCCCGCCTGCTACCTGGTGGGGGAGGCCTGGACCGACCGGGCGTCGATCGCGACGCTCTACGCGAGCGGCATCGACTCGCTCTTTGACTTTCCCTTTGCGGATTCCGAGGGCATCATCAGGCAGGTCATGAACGGAAGCTATGCGGCCTCCGACTACGTGCGGGCCATGGTGAGCGAAGAGGCCGCTTACCACGAGGCAAATCCCGCCTACGTAAACGCGCCGTTCTACACAAACCACGACATGGGCAGGAGCGCAGGATACTACCCCCAGGACGACGGCCCCGTCACCAAGATGGCATATGCCTTAAGCCTGTTCATGCCAGGTGACTCCTTTGTCTACTACGGCGAGGAGCTGGGCATGAAGGGCGCCGGCAAGGACGAGAACAAGCGCGCCCCCATGTACTGGAGCGCCGACCCCGCCGCACTGGGCATGTGCGCTGGGCCCGAGGGCATGGACGAGATCCAGATGAAGTTCCCTCCGCTCGAGGCGCAGCTGGAGGACGACCTGTCCCTGTGGCGCTGGTTCAAGGAGGTCATCCGCGTGCGGCGGGCCTTCCCGGCTATCGCGCGGGGTACGACCGAGCCAGTGGAGGGCGTGAGCGACGAGAGCGTGGCGGCGTTCGTCCGCAGCTGCGAGGGGCAGCAGGACGTGCTTCTGGTCATGAACCTGCGCGACCGGGCCGCGACCAAGGACCTGTCGGCGCTGGGTGCCGCATGGCAGCTGGCAGCGGTGCTCAACACCAACGAGGAGCAGATCACCTACGAGAACGGCAACCTGAGCCTTCCGGCCTACTGCATTGCCGTGCTGACGCTTGATGCCGGGCAGTAGCCCGACGGACGGGAGGGCCTGATGGGACCCACATGGCTGAAAGATGCCATCTTCTACGAGATTTATCCGCAGTCGTTCCAGGACAGCAACGACGATGGCATAGGCGACATCCCGGGCATCATCGACCGCTTGGACTACGTGGCGGGGCTTGGCTGCAACGCCCTGTGGATCAACCCGTGCTTCGACTCGCCCTTCATGGACGCGGGCTATGACGTGCGCGACTACAAGCTGGTGGCGCCTCGCTACGGAACCAACGAGGACCTCGTGCGGCTGTTTGCCGAGGCGCATGCCCGCGGCATGCACGTGCTGCTCGACCTGGTGCCCGGACACACCTCTGACCAGCATCCTTGGTTCAAGGAGTCTGCCAAGGCTGACCCCAACGAGTACTCCGCCCGCTACATCTGGACCGACGAGGCGCTCTGGGGCATGGAGGGACGGCCCTACATTGCAGGAATGACCGAGCGGGCCGGGGCGTATATGCTCAACTTCTTCGCCTCGCAGCCGGCGCTCAACTATGGCTGGCGCGACCCGTACAAGCACTGGATGAGCGCCACGGACTCGCCAGAGGCGCTGGCCACCCGCGAGGCCATCAAGGACGTGATGCGCTTCTGGCTGGACCTGGGCTGCGACGGGTATCGCGTAGACATGGCCGATTCGCTGGTGAAGGGCGACGACGAGCGCAAGAGCGCGACCTCCGCCATCTGGCGTGACGTCCGCGCGATGATGGATGCCGAATACCCCGACGCGGCGCTCGTCAGCGAGTGGTCCAACCCCGACCTGGCCCTTTGCGATGCGGGCTTCCACATGGACTTCTACCTCGACCACCAGCGCAACGGCTACAACACGCTGGTGCGCGACTGGGAGACCGAGGGCGGCGACCACAGCTACTTCCTCTGCGACGAGGGCGGAAGCATCCGGCGCTTCCTCGACGACTACCTGCCCAAATACGAGCGAAGCAAGGGCAGCGGCTACATCAGCTTCATCACGGGCAACCATGACACGCCTCGCCTCGCCAAGACCCTGTCGGTGGCAGAGCTCAAGCTCGTCTTCGCCTTCATCCTCACCATGCCGGGCGTTCCTTTCATCTACTACGGGGACGAGATCGGGATGCGCTATCTGGACCTTCGCACCAAGGAGGGCGGCTACCAGAGGACGGGAAGCCGCTCGCCCATGCAGTGGAGCCGCGCGGAGAACGCGGGCTTCTCGGGCGCGCCTGCCGACGCGCTCTATCTGCCGGTGGATGGGTCGGAGGATGC
This sequence comes from uncultured Coriobacteriaceae bacterium, assembly GCA_902777325.1. Lineage (GTDB taxonomy): Bacteria > Actinomycetota > Coriobacteriia > Coriobacteriales > Atopobiaceae > UBA1367. The sequence continues at coordinate 142,857 of CACYTH010000002.1, read as the reverse complement.
GCCCTGCGTGGAGGAGCAGCTGGCGGATGCGGGGTCGCTGCTGGCGGAGGTGCGGCGGCTTTGCGCGCTGCGCCACGACTGGGAGGACCTGCAGGCGGATGCGCCGTTTGCCGTGGTCAACGATGACGAGACGGCGGCGCCCTTTGTGTACCGCAGGGGTGCGCTGGTCCTGGCACTCAACCCCTCCTCGCAGGAGAAGCGCTACGAGGGGGCGGTGCTTGGGGGTAGGCGTGTCATCCACCAGATAGGGGAGGCCGCCATGCGGGATGGGCGGCTGGTCATGCCGGGGCAGAGCTTTGCCGTACTTGCGTGAGTGACGCCTTGGAGCGCCTGCCTGGGCGTCTTCCATGGGTGCCTCGCATGGGTGCCTCTCATGGGCGCCTCGCATCAGTGCTGTCAGTCAGTTTCATCACGAAAGGATGAGCGATGAAGCGCGCAAGTGGTATTATCCTTCCTGTGTTCTCGCTGCCGTCGCCCTATGGTGTGGGCACCTTGGGCAAGGCGGCCCGAGATTTCGTGGACTTCTTGGCCGATGCCAGGCAGTCGTGGTGGCAGGTTCTGCCGGTGGGGCCGACGAGCTACGGCGACTCTCCCTACCAGAGCCCGTCGGCGTTCGCGGGCAATCCTTACTTTGTGGACCTCGATCTTCTGGTGGCCGATGGGCTGCTCACGCAGGCCGAGATTGAGGCACCCAACTGGGGCGACGACCCGGCGCGCGTGGACTATGGAGCCCTGTACGAGAGCCGTCTTGACCTGCTGCGCCGTGCCTGCGGGCGCGGGTGGCAGCGCGACGCGGACGACGTGGCGGCCTTTGCGCGCGACAACGCCGACTGGCTTGGCGACTACGTGCTGTTCATGGCCGTGAAGCGCCACTTTGGCATGGCTTCGTGGTACACGTGGCCCGACGAGGACATCCGCTTGCATGACGCCGACGCATGCCGCCGCTACGAGCGCGAGCTGGACGACGACGTGCGGCTCTTCACCTATGTGCAGTATCTGTTCTTTAGGCAGTGGGAGGCCCTGCGCGCGTACGCTCACGAGCGTGGCGTGGGCATCTTTGGCGACATGCCCATCTATGTGGCGCTCGACTCTGCCGACGTGTGGGCTCACCCCGAGAACTACCAGCTGGACGAGCGCAACAATCCCGCACGGGTGGCGGGCGTGCCGCCCGACTACTTCAGCGCGGACGGACAGCTGTGGGGCAACCCCCTCTACGACTACGCACGCATGGCGGACGACGGCTACGCCTGGTGGAAGCGTCGCGTGCAGGCGGCGGGACGCCTCTACGACATGGTACGCATCGACCACTTCCGCGGCTTTGCCCGGTATTGGTCGGTCCCGGCGGGAGCTGCGACCGCAAAGGGCGGGTGCTGGGTCTGGGGGCCGGGCGTCGAGCTCATAGACGCGCTGAGGAAGGGCAACCCAGACGTAGAGCTCGTGGCAGAGGACCTGGGCCAGCCAACGCCCGAGGTCATGGAGCTGCTGCTGGCATCGGGACTGCCGGGCATGAAGGTGCTGCAGTTTGCCTTCGATGGGCGCCCGGACAACGAGCATTTGCCCCATGGGATTCCGCAGAACTGCGTGTGCTACACCGGCACGCACGACAACGCCCCGCTCGGCCAATGGTTTGCCGAGGAGAGCGCGGAATGCATCGAGCTTGCCACGCGCTACATGGGGCTCTCCGAGGACGAGGGGCCGATATGGGGCGTCATGCGGCAGGGGATGTCGAGCATCGCCACGCTGTTCTTCGCGCAGCTGCAGGACTACCTGGGGCTTGGCGGGGAGTCACGCATTAATACGCCGGGGACGCAGGAGGGCAACTGGCAGTGGCGCCTGCAGGAGGGCCAGCTCACGGACGAGTTGGCACAGCGCATCGCAAGTGTCACGCAGCTGTACGGGCGCTGCGACTAGCGACCTGCCCCAAAAGGGAGTCTCCCCTGCCCCTCGTATATCAAGTGGCACCACTTAATATACGAGGGGCAGGTCTCGAAACCATTTGGCGAGACGTCCTCGGGCCTCACGATGCAGGGGCCGTCGCCCTCGTCCCTCAGCTGGAGGAAGAGGTCGACGTTGCCTCGCTCGAGGTCGTATGTCCTGAACGCCTTTCGCGGGTTGCCCCACGAGAAACGGAGGCCAGCGTCTTTGTGCGGCTCCTCGCGCAGCGCGCCCTCGCGGAAGGCGTCACGGAGGTCGTAGAGCCAAACGACCTTGTAGCCCAGGTCCTGGTAGAACGTGTTACATTCGTTGAACTGCTCCAGCGTGAGGGCGCTCCTCTGGAACTCAACGACCGTCGTCTCGGTCAGCACGTCGGCCCGGTGGCGGACCTCTCCGAGCGTCAAGGTGATCTCCTGGTTCTCCTTGGGGAACCTCTCCTGCCAGAGGTGGTGCCATTCCGAGTCGTCATACGAGCGAGACCACCCGTCGGCGCAGGACCCTCCGCCCTTGTGGGCAAAGTGGTGCCGGCGCACCTCGCCCTTCCTGGGGATCACTGGAGACCCGCAGGTTGGCAAGAAGTAGTCCATGTTGCTTGCCGTGTCGTCGACGTAGACGCGGACATCTTTTGGGTCGAGTGCGAAGGTCAGCATGCCGTGGCACCTCCAACGTCACCACACCCATCTTATGCGAATGGCGGGTACGTTTCTCATTAGGTCGTCATTAGTCTGCTCTGCTTGGGGACGGGTGGGTGGGCCTATCCAAACACGCGCCTCGCGCGGACAAACGCATCCGCCGCCGCGCTTATGGCGAGCCCCCCACGAGCCATGCGGCGGCGGTGCGCGCTGGGGCATGGCCAGCGCGCCGCCCTCGTGGCTCCGTCTCCACGGAAACTGCACTTGGGGAGGGGCGTCAGCCCCTCCCATCCGTGCGTGTCGTTAGTCTCGCGCCACGCCCCCAGTGTGCGCATCCTCCCTCCGCTCGGCATGTTGTAGCCCACGGCCTCGCACCAGTCGGCGAGGAACCCACGCTGTGCCGCGGTCACCTGCCTGTTGTGGCTCTGGAACGCCTGACGTATCGCGCCGCCCCTCACCTCAACGGTCTCGAGCGGCCTGCCGGGGTCGCTGCACTTCTGCATCAGCCAGAGGTCGGTCTGGCCGCTGGCGTACTTGTCGATGAACCCAGCCACGCAGTTGTGCTGCGCGTTGGCGATGAGGTAGCCGTCCGACTCGAAGCCGTTGCCGTCAAGCTCGGCGGCACGGCGGGCGATGGCGGCGTCGCTGGCCTCGTGGCGGCGCATCTCGCGCTCTGTGGTAATGAAGGATGGAGTGTAAGTCGATGAGTCGTATCTATGGACCGCCGTTCAAATCCGAGCGCGATTTGTACCAGATTCGTACCACCCAGAAAGGTGTGCTATAGTGGCAATCACAAAAGGGGAGCTAGGAGCATATGGCCTGGCTGAGAGGAGCGACCAAATCGCTCGACCCTCCAACCTGATCTGGGTAATGCCAGCGTAGGGACCACACACGGATGCAGACGCGAGGTCCCCACATGAGCGGGGCCTCGTTTTTTAGTCCCGCTCCCAACCAGCGGCCGCAGGCCGCAGAGAGGAGCGCGCGCATGAACTGTGCCATCGCGATCCAATATCTGCCCATGGACGCCACCTCCGACGAGGAGACCTGCCGCATCGTCGACGAGGTCATTGCCTACATCGACTCCACGGGCGTTGACTACTACGTCGGACCCTTTGAGACCACCATCGAGGGCAGCTACGACCTCTGCATGGAGATCCTCAAGAACTGCCAGCTCGTTGGTGCCAAGGCCGGCTGCAACTCGATGATGACCTACGCAAAGATTGACTTCCGCCCCAACACCGACGTCATGTCGACCGAGCACAAGATCGGCAAGTACCACGAGACCGATTCCGAGTTCGCTCCCACCGCGCCGTCCGCGGTCGCGTAAGGGGTTCTCATGGCAACCTCTGCCGACACTCCCAACGCCGAGCCAATCGGTACCTCGCGGGCCAACGTCAGCACCGGGCCTTCTCATGCAAGGCGCATCGCCGTTCCCGCCATCACCGTAGCCGTGCTGCTGGTTGTGTGGGAGGCGGTCGTGCGCTTGGGCGTTGTGCCCAACTTCCTGCTGCCGAGCCCCACGCAGGTGGTGTCCGCTCTGGCGAGTGACTCGGCGCTTCTAGCCAGTCACGCCGGAACCACGCTCGTCGAGTCTGCACTCGGCCTCATCATCGGCGTGGCCGTGGGCTTTGTCGCCGCGATCCTCATGGACCGCTTCGAGACCATCTACCTGGCTCTCGACCCGCTCATCACCATCTCTCAGACCATCCCCACGGTGGCCATCGCCCCGCTTCTGGTTCTCTGGTTTGGCTATGGGCTTGCGCCCAAGGTCATCCTCATCGTGCTGACGACGTTCTTCCCCGTGGCCGTCTCGCTGGTCTCGGGCTTCAAGGCGACCGACCCCGACATGATCGATCTCATGCGCACGATGGGTGCCTCTGACCTGCAGATCTTCACGCAGGTCAAGCTTCCCGGCGCGCTCGACCAGCTCTTCAGCGGCCTGCGCATCAGCGCGACCTACGCCATCGTCGGCGCGGTCATCTCCGAGTGGCTCGGCGGCTTCTCCGGTCTCGGCGTCTACATGACGCGTGTCCGCAAGTCGTTCGCCTACGACCGCATGTTTGCCGTCATTATCCTCATCTCCGTGCTTTCCCTTGCCCTCATGTACCTCGTCGACCTGCTCCAACGTGTCTGCATGCCCTGGAAGCAGGCCGAAGACGAGTAAGCCCCGCTACCCCTTACTACGAAAGGAACCATCCCATGACCACCAACCTCACGCGCCGCTCCTTTGCCGTCGCATCTGCCGCTGCCGCCACCACCGCGCTCGCCGCATGTGGCGGCTCGTCCGATGCTGGCTCGGGCTCCGCCGATCAGGGCGAGCTCACACCCATCACCTTCTGCCTCGACTACACGCCCAACACCAACCACACGGGCATCTACGTGGCCCAGAGCCAGGGCTTCTTTGCCGAGGAGGGCCTCGAGGTGACCATCGTCCAGCCCGCCGAGGACACCGCCGAGGCCATGATCGGTACCGGCCAGGCGCAGCTCGGCGTGAGCTACCAGGACTACATCGCCAACTCCTATGCGGGTGGCAACACCAACCTCGTGGCCGTGGCGGCGGTCATCCAGCACAACACCTCCGGCATCATGAGCCCCAAGGAGCTGGGCGTGACCTCCGCCAAGGGCATGGAGGGCCTGCGCTACGCCACGTGGGAGATGCCGATCGAGCAGGCCACCGTCAAGCAGGTGGTCGAGAAGGACGGCGGCGACTACTCCAAGGTGAAGCTCGTGCCCTACACGGTCGACGACGAGATCAGCGGCTTCAAGGCCGACCTCTTTGACACCGTCTGGGTCTACGAGGGATGGGCTGTGCAGAATGCCGCCGTGCAGGACTACCCGGTCAACTACTTCAGCTTCATCTCCATCGACGACGTCTTTGACTATTACACCCCGGTTCTCGCGGCAAACACCGACTTCTGCGAGAGCAACCCCGACGTGGTCAAGGCATTCCTGCGTGCGGCCAAGCGTGGCTATGAGTATGCCATCGAGGATCCTGACGGCGCGGCCGCCATCCTGTGCGAGGCCGTTCCCGAGCTCGATGCCGCGCTGGTCGGCCAGAGCGCGGCCTTCCTGGCGGGGGAGTACCAGGCAGACGCGGCCAGCTGGGGCCTCATCGAGGCCGACCGCTGGGCGGCGTTCTTCCAGTGGCTGAACGACAACAACCTGGTGGAGACCCCGCTCGACGTCAACGCCGGCTGGACCATGGACTACCTGGAGGCATAGTGGCTTCAGATCTGAACGCCGCCAGCCAGGGCGGGACGACCGCTCCCGCTCTGGTGGCGCGCTCTCTTACGCTGAGCTGGGACAACGGCAGAAGCATCGTCGTGCGCGACATCAGCCTCACGGTCGCATCGGGCGAGGTTGTCTGCATCGTGGGACGCTCCGGCTGCGGTAAGACCACCATTCTGCATGCGCTCTCAGGCCTGACCAAGCCGCTTGAGGGACGGGTGCTGCTGCATGGCGAGGACGTGAGCGGCGTTCCCGGCCGCGTCTCCTACATGCTGCAAAAGGACCTGCTCATCCCCTCCAAGCGCATCATAGACAACGTGTGCCTGCCGCTGGTGATTGCGGGCGCATCCAAGCAGGAGGCCCGCGCCAAGGCAGCGCCGCTCTTCGAGCGCTTTGGCCTCGAGGGCACCGAACGCCAGTGGCCCTCGCAGCTTTCGGGCGGCATGCGCCAGCGCGCCGCCTTCCTGCGCACGTACCTCATGGGCAACGACGTGGCCCTGCTCGACGAGCCCTTCTCGGCCCTCGATGCCATCACGCGCGTCGACCTGCGCTCATGGTATTGTGCGATGGCCTCTGAGCTGGGCATGGCTTCGGTGGTCATCACCCACGACGTGGACGAGGCGGTGACCATGGCCGACCGCATCTACGTGCTCGAGGGCAACCCCCGCGCCGGCATTCCCACGACGCTCGCCGGTGAGGTTAAGGTCCCGCGCGCCGAGGCGCTTGCCTCCTCCGACGTAGACGACTTTGCGCTCACGCCCGAGTACGTCGCCGTCAAGCGCAAGGTCCTGGAGCTCCTGGGCTGACGCGTCACATGGCGCCATGCGCGACGCACGCGGCCGCACCCCTATAAGACAGGCTAACAGGGCTTATGACCTATAATGAACTCCCGCGAGGTTCCGAGGCCCCGCGGGAGTTTGCCATTCATGCACCCATAGCCGGAGGTGACCACAGATGGTCGACATAACGGTTGCACGCAAGCGTTTCGTGCTGCTCGCGCTGACGGTCATCGCCTGCCTTTTGGCATGCGTCATGCACATCCGCTCGGTAGGACAGACCTATTGGTACCGCATTGGTGATATGCCGGGCGCGAAGCTCACCACGGAGAACTTCCAGATCGATCCGCCGACCATGGCCCATGTCGCAAGCGTGAGCTACGAGGGCGACGTTCCTGTGGCAGAGATCGTGGCCGACGAGGTGGCTGATGGTGTATGCCTGGTGAATGCCGTGGACTCGGGCATGATGTTCACCGTGTCGGTCAAGCCGGGCAAGGTTGTCGTGACCGATCAGGCAAACTTCACTGGCTGGGAGTACGTGGGTTGGAGCCTTGCGATCTCGTTTGGCGTGGCCTTTCTCGTCTGTGCATGGAACGTAGTCTGGCTTCTCAGGCGCTCGTGGTATGGCCACGAGATGGCGGCCAATGCGAGCGGAGCGCTGTTCTGCGGCGTCCAGGCGGTCATCTTCCTGCAGATCATGCTCTCGGGTCAGGCGCACGACTTCATGGACCTCTCGTACCGGATCCTCCTCATCGCGGACCGCTTCGTGTGGCTGCTGCTGGCACCCATGGCAGTGGCTGCCGTGCTGGTGAGCCTGAGCAACCTTGCGCTGGTGCGGCACGAGGGCCTGCGTCCCACAAACCTGCTGGGGATTGCCGCAAGCATCGCCTGGGCAGCCGCCTGCCTCGCCCTTCGCTTTGCCTCGGGCTTGGAATTCGAGGACTACTATGCCCTCGTCATGTCGCTGCTGCTCAACTCGTTCTTTGCGGCCGCCGTCTCGTTTGGCATCTGCGTTCTTGCAGGCGCGTCGCTCTGCAGCTGGCTCGCCGCGCATCACGTGCCCTCCAGGCCACGTGACTTCATCCTCATTCTCGGGTGCGGGCTGAGGCCCGATGGCTCGCCGACTCCGCTTCTGGCGGGTCGTGTCGATGCGGCGCGCAAGTATGCCGATGCCCAGGTTGCCGCGGGGCAGCCGGCGCCGGTCTTTGTGCCGAGTGGTGGCAAGGGAGACGACGAGCGCTGGGCCGAGGCCGAGTCGATGCGTCGCTACCTTGTCGAACAGGGCGTGGACGAGGCGCACATCATCAAGGAGGATGCCTCCACCAACACGCGAGAGAACTTCGCCCTCACGGCCAAGGCAATCGAGGCCTCGGGCGCAGATCCCAAGGAGGCGCGCATCGCCTTCTCAACCACCAACTACCACGTGTTCCGCAGCTACACCTATGCGCATGAGGCGGGGATCGTAGCCGAGGGGATCGCCGCTCCCACCAAGCTCTACTTCTGGCCGAACGCGTTTCTGCGCGAGTTCGTGGGACTGCTTGCCGCACGGCCCAAGTCGCTTGCCCTGGCGCTTCTGGCAGTCGAGCTCGTGTACGGCCTGGCCGAGTACGTCATCATAACGATGGGATAGACGAGAGGCACGTCTTTCTCGCAAGGTGCCGCTCGCAAGCCGCATCTGCCATTCGTCCGCCTGCATTTTGTCCATCGTGTTACGCAAGCCCGTGCATCGTAGGCCGCTGACATACACTGGGAACCACGATAGAGGCGCGGAAATGATGATCTGCACGCGAGCCGGCGGGCGTAGGAGCGTGCAAGGAGGCTTAATCCGCCGAACTCCCTGCTTGGGCACAGGTGGGGGGTGGGCTTGCGGGGAACACCTGCAGGACTGTCTGTTGGCTGGCTGCCGACAGGTGCGCTATCTCGACGCGAGCCATCGCAGCGGGAGCGTACCGCGGCAGAGGGCATGGTCGGGAGGCATCGTGGCACAGATGAGCCCATACACAACAGAAGCACGTCAGGGGGCCTTGGGTCTTCTCGCGCGTCCTGCTCTGCCGGGGGCGTTGCCGGTGGGGGAGCGTATCAAGCTCGTGCGTCCATGAGGGGCGCACCCTACGGGGCAACACCAACCATTCGGTTCTGACGAGAGGAACACATCATGGCAAGCATCAACAACCTGACCGGCTCGATCGTCGCCCTGGTCACCCCGTTCAAGGACAACGGCGACATCGACTTCGACGCACTCGACCGCATCGTCGACTTCAACCTCGAGAACGGCACCGACGGCATCCTGGTGCTGGGCACCACGGGCGAGAGCTCGACGATGACCGACGCCGAGGACGTGGCCGTGGCCCAGCACGTGGTCAACCGCGTGAACGGCGCCATCCCCATCATCGGCGGCGCGGGCTCCAACTCCACCATGGAGTCGCTCAACAAGGCCAAGAGCCTGCAGATGATCGGCTGCGACGCGCTGCTGCTCATCACCCCGTACTACAACAAGTCCAACGAGGAGGGCATCTACCGCCACTTCACCACGGTCCTCGACCAGATGGAGATCCCCTCCATCCTGTACAACATCCCCGGGCGCACCGGCTGCTCCATCTCCGAGCGCAACGTGGCGCGCCTGTGCGAGCATCCCAAGGTGATGGGCATCAAGGAGGCCTCTGGCTCCATCAGCTATGCGACCACCGTCGCCCAGTATCTCTCCGACGACTTCCGCATGTACTCGGGCAACGACGACATGGTGGTGCCCATCCTGTCGCTCGGTGGCTCCGGCGTCATCAGCGTGTGGGCCAACATCCGCCCGCAGCAGGTGCACGACATGGTGGCCAGCTACCTTGCCAACGACTACCAGACGGCCCTGCGCATCCAGCTTGACGAGCTCGAGCTCATCCATTCGCTGTTCTGCGAGGTCAACCCCATTCCGGTGAAGGCTGCCCTGGCAAAGATGGGTCTCATCACCGAGGCGTATCGCCAGCCGCTGTGGCCCATGGCCGACGCCAGCCGCGAGCGCCTCTACAACGCCATGAGGGGAGTTGGTCTCATTGACTAACGAGCTGACGACGGTGGTGCTTATCGGCGGTGGCCGCATGGGCAAGCTCATCGACGAGGCCCTTGCTGCCGATGGTGGCTTCGTGGTGCTCGGGACCTACGACATCGACAACATCGACGACCTGGACGAATCCGCCCCCGAGGCCGACCTCGCCATCGACTTCTCCAACAAGGCGGCGCTGCCGCATGTGCTCGCCTACGTGCGTCGCACGGGGGCCGCGCTCGTGTGCGGCACCACGGGCTTCTCCGACGAGGAGCAGGAGAGCCTGCGCACGCTCGGCGAGGTTGCGCCGGTCATCTGGAGCGGCAACTACTCCCTGGGAGTAGCTGCCCTGCGCCATGCGACCGAGCTGGTGGCTGCTGCCTGCGCCGACTGGGACGCCGAGATCGTCGAGACGCATCACAACCAGAAGGCAGATGCACCTTCCGGTACCGCGGAGATGCTGCGCAAGGCCATCGATGCCGACGGCGATCGTCCTGTGGTCAACGGCCGCGTGGGCATGGTCGGAGCGCGCACCAAGCGCGAGATCGGCATGCATGCCGTGCGCGGCGGCACCGTGGCGGGCACGCATGAGGTGCACTTCTTTGGCCCCGACGAGGAGATTTGCCTCACGCACAGGGCCACGAGCCGCCAGATCTTCGTCAATGGTGCCGTTGCCGCAGCCAAGCGGCTGCTCGGACGCGGTCGTGGCTTCTACACCTTCGACCAGCTGATGTTCGACTAAGGCTTGTTCGGTGGCCTGGCCGCCTTTGAGCTGCTGTGTATCAGAGGGAGGGGTGTTGACCTGCGTCAACACCCCTCTTTTCGATCGTGGGGATTGTTTGCGGTTTGGGGATACTCCCCAAACCGCAATTCCAACCAAAAGGAACTGCCTACAATGGTCGGCTTGGATCCGTTGTCCCTAGACGGTCGTGCCAGCGGACGGTGCGCTTGCGCCAGTGCCTTCCTTTGCGATGGCGGTGCTGCTGCTGGAAGGTTCCTCCGTCGCGGCCTCCTCGGAGGAGCTGTCTGCGACCTGCTCGGTGTCGGTAGCGCTGTCCTGGGTTGTCTCCGCATCCTGGCTGATGCCCGCATCTGAGAGGAGCCCGTCTGCGGGCGTGGCATCGGCAGCCACCTCGTCAGCCTTCGGCTCGTCTGCCGCATCCGCAGCTTCCTGCTCGGCAGCCGTATCGTCTTCGGTCTCCTCGTCGGGCTTCTCGACCTGATCGGTTTCGCCAGCACTCTGGTCCTCAACCGACTGCTGCGTCTGCACTGTGAGGGTGGGCCCGATGCCTTGTCCCTGCGTCGCGACATCGACCACCTCGCTGTACACGAAGAGGGCGAGCAGGGCGGCTGCCATGGCCACGGCAAAGCTCCTGCGCACGACCCGCGCGGCGTCGCGGGAAACATGCGGCGACGCAGGGAGCATCTCTGCGTCGAGACGATCGAACACCATGGTGTGCATCTGGTCGGACAGATCGTGGATCTTCTCGACCGAGGAGTTGATCATGGCGTTGTAGAGCTGCGAGGCTATGGTTGACACGGCCGAAACCAGGGCAGCGCCGATGAGCGAGCCGGCAAGTCCCAGTTTGGACGAGAGCATGAACGAGGTTATGGACGTGAGAATGGCGGCCACCACGGCAGGCATGGAGAGCTGCGAGAGGATGCCCTTCTTGGGTGCCTCGCCCTGCGTGGCAAGGCGTTGCTGCTGCTGAGTCAATCCGATTCCTTTCCGAGCGACTCAATCTTCAAGCGAGCTAGCGTATACCTCTCAGCGCGCAACTACCCCCAGAACCTACGCTCACCCAAAAATGCGCATATTGGCAGATAGCGTGGAACTCAAGAGGGGGAGTGGGGGTTATGATGTCCCAAGTTATGGAAGTCCGACCAATTTGGAGGTACCACATGCTTGTTAATGCCAAGTACATGCTCGACGCTGCTGTTGCTGGTCACTACGGTATTCCCGCCTTCAACACCAACGACCTCGAGTGGACCCGCTCCATCCTCCAGGCCGCCGAGGAGCTCCAGTCCCCCGTCATCATTCAGTGCACCGCTGGTGCCGCCAAGTGGCAGATGGGCTTCAAGGTCGTCGCTGACGTCGTCAAGGACCTCGTCGACTACATGAACATCACCGTGCCTGTTGCCATGCACCTCGACCACGGCACCTACGAGGATTGCTTCAAGGCCATCGATGCCGGCTTCACCTCCATCATGTACGACGGCTCCCACGAGCCCACGTTCGACATCAACATGGAGCGCACTGCTGAGATCGTGAAGCTCTGCCACGGCAAGGGCATCTCCGTCGAGGCTGAGGTTGGCGGCATCGGTGGCGTCGAGGACGGCGTTGCTTCCGCTGGCGAGCTCGCAGATCCCAATGAGTGCAAGGCCATCGCCGACCTCGGCGTTGACTTCCTCGCCTGCGGCATCGGCAACATCCACGGCCTGTATCCCGATGACTGGGAGGGCCTGTCCATGGACCGTCTGGCCGAGATCAAGGCTCTGACCGGCGACCTGCCGCTCGTCCTCCACGGTGGCACCGGCATCCCGACCCCCATGGTCCAGGAAGCCATTCACAACGGCATCGCCAAGATTAACGTCAACACCGACCTCCAGGTCGCTATGGCCAAGGCCACGTGGGCGTTCGTCGAGTCCGGCGAGGCCAAGAAGGGCAAGAACTACGACCCGCGCAAGCTCCTCAAGCCTGGCTTCGACGCCATCGTCGACCGCGCCAAGGAGCTCATCGTCGACTTCGGTTCCGACGGCAAGGGCTGGGCGTAAGGTTTAGCTGCACACACGTGCTAGTCGGGGCCCCGGAGAGATCCGGGGCCCTTTTGCCGTCGCGGCCGAAGTCGGCGCCCGGCCCGCCCTTGGCCGGCTCCCCACCTTCGGTTCCGACGGCAAGGGCTGGGCGTAAGCTTTAGCTGCACACATGTGCTAGTCGGGGCCCCGGAGAGATCCGGGGCCCTTTTGCCGTCGCGGCCGAATCATGTGCGCAGCCCGCCCGTTGCCACAAAAGAGGGGCCTGCCATAGGACAGACCCCTCCATGCGTACGTTGCAACTGCGCCGTTACTCGTCTTCCTCCTTGGGAAGCGCGTTGCCCATGATGTCAGCCAGCGTCTTGCTGTCGAGATACGCGCTGGTCACCTTGCCCAGATCGCGCCAGATGGTCACGGTAGGGCAGGTGTCGACGATGGGACATATCTCGTCGTTGGTGCAGTCCAGGCAGGACACCGGCGCAAGCGAGCCCTCGGCCGCGCGCAGGATCTGACCCAAGGTGTACTCCTCGGGCTTGCGCGTCAGGCGATACCCGCCACCCTTGCCGCGCAGGCTCTCGACGTAGCCAGCCTTGTGCATGAGGGCAATGACCTGCTCGAGATACTTGCGCGAGATGTGCTGCCGCTCGGCGACGTCACCCAGCGAGACCCAGCCGGGATGCTGTGCGAGGTCCCGCATCGCACGCAGGGCGTAGCGCCCCTTGGTGGAGAACATTCCTCCAGCCATCTAACCTACCGTCCCTTCGCTCAAGGCGTCCGCAGCCTACTCGTCGTGGTCGTGATCGCAGGCGGCATGGACCTTCGCCGTCGCCGTGCCCACGAGGTCATGGGCCTCGAGCATCTCCTGCAGCGTGCGCCACGCCAGCTCCGCGCACTTGACACGCGCCGGCATGTGGGCGATGTCGCGCAGCATGGCAGCCTCGTCGAGCTGCTCCAGCACCTCGTCGTCGGTCTCCTCGCCACGGATCATGCGCTTGAACAGCTCGCAGAGCTCGATGGCCTCCTGCGGGGTCTTGTCGACCATGAGGTCGCTCATCATGTCGGCCGAGGCCTGGCTGATGGCGCATCCGCTGCCGGTGAACGCGGCCTCCTCGATGGTGCCGTTGTCGGCAAGGCGCACCGAGAAGGTCAGCTCGTCACCGCAGGAGGGGTTGATGCCCTCGTGCGACATGGTGGGCTCGTCCATCTGGTACTTGTAGTCGGGATGCTGCGCATGGTCGATGAACTGCGCGTTGTAAAGCGGATTAACTGCCATTGAATACCTGCCAAACGCCCTTGAGGCCCTCGACGAGGGCATCGATGTCACTCTTGTCGTTGTAGAACGCGATGCTCGCACGGCACGTGCTCGACTCGCCCAGATAGGCGAGCAGCGGCTGGGCGCAGTGATGGCCCGCGCGGATGCAGATGTCGCTCATGTCCAGGATGGAGGCGACATCATGCGGGTGGATGCCCTCCACGTTGAAGGCCACCGCGCCAACGTGGCGCGTGCCATCGGCCGGGCCGATGACGTGGACAAAGTCCAGCGCGTTCAGCTGGTCGGTGAGGTAGGTGGCAAGCAGGCGCTCGCGCTCCTCGATGGTCTCCATGCCGAGGCCCTTGAGGTAGCCGATGGCCGCGTCGAAGGCAAAGCTGCCGGCTGCGTCCTGCGTGCCCGCCTCGAACTTCTGCGGCACGGGAGCCCAGACGGCACCCGTCTCGGTCACGGAGTCGATCATCTCGCCACCGGTCAGGAAGGGCGGCATGGCGTCGAGCAGCTCGGCCTTGCCCCACAGCACGCCGATGCCCATGGGGCCGCCCATCTTGTGCGCGGAGAAGGCAAGCAGGTCGCATCCAAGCTCGCGCACGTCGACGGCGATGTGCGGCACGGACTGCGCGCCGTCGACCACCATGGTGGCACCCATCTCGTGGGCGCGCGCGGCGATGGCGGGGATGTCGTTCTCCACGCCCAGCACGTTGGAGACCTGCGTGACGCTCACGATCTTTGCGGCAGGTCCGATCTTGGCCTCGATCTCGTCCTGCGTGATGGTGTAGTCGTCGTCCAGGCGCAGGTAGACGAGGTTGGCACCGGTGGCCTTGCACACCTGCTGCCAGGGGATGATGTTGGAGTGATGCTCCATGATGGAGATGACCACGTCGTCGCCCGGGCCAAGCCCCACCGCCTGCGGCAGCGTGCGTGCCACGAGGTTGAGCGACTCGCTGGCGTTGCGCGTGAAGACGATCTCGGAGCCCTTGGGCCTACCGGCGTCGTCAACCGCGCCGATGAGCTCGGCGATGTGCTTGCGCGCCTCCTCGATGGAAGCCGTGGCCTCCACGGAGAGGCGATACAGCCCGCGCAGCGGGTTGGCATTCATCGTCTCGTAGAAGGTCCGCTCGGCGGCGAGCACCGCCTCGGGGCGCTGCGCGGTGGCGGCGCTGTCCATGAAGACGATCTCGGGATGCTTGGCCAGAAGGGGGAAGTCCGCCTTGTACGGGCTCTCCTCGATGGCTGCAATCTGCTCGGATGTCAGCATCATGCCTCCTTGGCGTCGATGCCGAGAACCTCGGCCATGTCGCGTGAGGTATCCTCGCCCAGCACCACGGCTGCACGCGCGAGCACGGCCGCGCGGGCGGCGGGGTAGGTGGCGTGGATGAGCGCGTCGTCAAAGAGCGCGCGTGAGAAGAGCAGCTCGGCGTCCTCCTCGCTGAGGCCACGTGCGGCGAGAAACGCCAGCTGGTGACCGGCAGGGTCTTGTTGACCACCTCGTCGCCGGTGACCAGCACCGTCTCGATCTCGGAGCCCTCGGCAAACTTGGCGCCGTGGATGAGGTCGATGGTCTCGCGCATGGTCTTGCGCGCGGAATCGGCCAGGATGCCCGTGGTCACGATGTCCGAGCGCGTGGAGCGACCGCGCTGACGCACCACGTGGTTGATGTCGAGCACGTCGGTGCCGGCGGCCTGGTAGCGGGAGTCCAGCGTGAAGCGCGCGGAGGTGCCTGCCAGGTTGCAGCACAGGCCGCAGGCCACCTTGGCCCCGCCCAGCGCGTACTGGCGCATCTCGATGCGCGCACCCTCGGCGACCTCGATGCCTACGGCGTCCAGGTGCTGCTGGCCTTCGCCGCAGGCGACGACCTCCACAATCTTGACCTGGGCGTCACGCTCGGCCACCACGCGCAGAAGCGATGCGGAGGTGGCGTCGGCTGCGGCACCATGGGCGCAGGTCACGATGGTTGCGCTGGCACCGGCGCGCACGAGCACGCCCGTGTCCGCCACTTCGCAGCCGCTGGCGTCGATGTCCACGTAGATGGGCTCCTCGCGCACCTCGCCGGCCTTGACCTCAAGGTAGGTGGCATCGCCGGCGGCGCGGGTGATCCAGGTGAGCGCCTCGTCGCCGATGCCGCACTCCACGCCGTCAAACAGTCGCGGCAGGCGCGCGTAGACGTCGCCCACAAAGTGGGGCTCGGGCACGGTGAGCGAAATGTCGTTGATGCGCAGGTAGTTCCAGGTCTGCGCGGGTGGCACGTTGACGTGCGCGAGGGTGGTGGTGTCGGCCTGACCGGCCGTGATGATGGTGTTGGCCATTACCCGATCGCCCCCTCCATCTCGAGCTTGATAAGGTTGTTCATCTCGATGGCGTACTCCATGGGGAGCTCCTTGCTCACCGGGTCGGCAAAGCCGTTGACCACCATGGTGCGAGCCTCGCTCTCGGAGCAGCCGCGGCTCATGAGGTAGAGGATCGTGTCGTCGGAGATGCGGCCGATGGTGGCCTCGTGGCCCACGCTGGCGCTGCCGTTGCGCACGTCCATCGCGGGGATGGTGTCGGAGCGGCTGATGTCGTCGAGCATGAGCGACGCGCAGCTGACGGTGGCACGCGCGCGGTCGGCGTGACGTCCCACGATGATGGAGCTGCGGAAGGTGTTGATGCCGCCATCCTTGGAGATGGACTTGGTGTCCACGCTCGCGGTGGTGTCGGCGCCGTTCAGGATGACCTTGCAGCCGGTGTCGAGGTCCTGCGTGGCACCGGCAAAGGTGATGCCGGTGAACTCGCAGCTCGAGTGCGCGCCCTGCAGGTAGGTGGTGGGGTAGAGGTAGCTCACGTGGCTGCCAAAGCTGCCGCTGACCCACTCCATGATGGAGTCGGCGCCCACCGTGGCACGCTTGGTGTTGAGGTTGAACATGTTCTTGGACCAGTTCTCGATGGTGCTGTAACGCAGCTTCGCGTGGTCCTTGACAAACAGCTCGACGGCACCGGCGTGCAGGTTGGCCTCATAGTACTTGGGTGCGGAGCAGCCCTCGATAAAGTGCAGGTCGGCACCGGGCTCCACGATGATGAGCGTGTGCTCGAACTGGCCCGCGCCCTGCGCGTTCAGGCGGAAGTAGCTCTGCAGCGGATAGGGGAGCGTGACGCCCTCGGGCACGTACACAAACGAGCCGCCACTCCACACGGCGTAGTGCAGCGCGGCAAACTTGTGGTCGCGCATGGGGATGAGCTTGCCAAAGTACTCGTGCACGATGGGCTCGAGCTCGGGGTCGTGCAGGGCGTCCTCGATGGTGGTGTAGATGACGCCCTGGTCGGCGCCACCTCCTCGCGCATGTTGTGGTAGACGATCTCGGAGTCGTACTGGGCTCCGACGCCGGCCAGGCTCTCGCGCTCGGCCTCGGGGATGCCCAGGCGCTCGAAGGTGTTCTTGATGTCCTCGGGCACGTCGTCCCAGCTGTTGGCCTGCTTGGTCTTGGGCGAGACGTACGCGCTGATGTGGTTGAGGTCGAGCATCTCGATGGAGGGACCCCAGTTTGCGGGCATCTCCATCTCCTCGTAGATGGCAAGCGCCTTGAGGCGCATCTCGAGCATCCACTCGGGCTCGTCCTTCTTCTCGGAGATGGCGCGCACGATGTCGGTGGAGAGGCCGTCGGCGTAGCGCTCGTAGCCCTCCTCGCTCATCTTGAAGTCATAGAGGGAGCGGTCGACGTCGGCGACCTGCGACCTCTTGCGGGTGTTTTCAGTTGCCTCTGCCATGAATGCTATGCCTCCGCCTTCTGAGCGAGGGCCTCCTCGAAGCGCGCGAAGCCGTGCGCGTCGATGTCGTCGATGAGGCTGGCGGGACCCTCTGCCACGAGGTTGCCGCGCACCATGACGTGGGTTCGGTCCACGGTGAGGCGCTCGAGGATGCGCGTGTTGTGCGTGATCATGAGCAGTGCGCCATCGCACTCCTGGCGGTAGGCCTCGATGCCGCGGCTCACGATGGAGAGCGCGTCGACGTCCAGGCCGGAGTCGGTCTCGTCGAGGATGGCCAGCTTGGGACGGAGCAGCAGGAGCTGCATCATCTCGATCTTCTTCTTCTCGCCGCCGGAGAAGCCCACGTTGAGCTCGCGCGTGAGGAAGTTCTGGTTGATGTCGAGCTGCTCGGCAATCTCGCCCACACGGGTGCGGAACTTGCGCGCGGTGGTCTTGAGCTCGGGGCGCATCTGGCAGATGGTGCGCAGGAAGCTGTACAGCGGCACGCCCGGCACCTCGACGGGCGCCTGGTAGGACAGGAAGATGCCCGCAAGCGAGCGCTTGTCCGGGCCGAGCTCGGTGACGTCAGCGCCGTCAAAGGTGATGGAGCCACTCGAGACCTGGTAGATGGGGTCACCCATGATGACGTGGCCCAACGTTGACTTGCCGGCGCCGTTGGGGCCCATGAGCACGTGGGTCTCGCCTGCGCCGACGCTCAGGCTGATATCGTGGAGAATGGGCTTGTCCTCGGTCCCGGCCGAGAGCCCAGAGATGGTAAGAAGCTGGTCTGACATGGTGCCTCTCTCTAGCATGTCCCGCAATGAGTAATTCCTACTTGCAGTGAGGTATTTTACCTACAAGTCAGGAGGACATGCAAGGCATGGAGAGAACACCATACATTTGACGTGCGGGCCACGGCAGCCCACGCCGGCGCCTAGTGCTGCGGCTCGATGAACTTCTCGAGCACCTCGGCAAAGATGCCGTCGTTGCAGCTGCTTTGCGCACGGTAGTCTGCGATTGCCGCGGCGTCGTGCGATGCGTTGGAGACCACCACGCCGAGGCCGGCCGCCTCGATCATGGCCATGTCGTTGGCCGAGTCGCCGCAGGCGATGGTGTCCTTGATATCGATGCCCAAGAAGTCGGCAAGCGCACGCAGGCCAAAGCCCTTGTCCACGCCGGCGGGGTTGAACTCGTAGTAGCGCCCGGAGGAGAAGGTGGTGGAGAGGCCCTCGGCCAGCTCGGGCGGCATGGCCAGCTCGAGCTCGTGGAGCAGGTCGAGGTCCTCGTACACATAGAGGCACTTGGCCAGGGGCACGTCGCGCAGAAACTCGATGCTGAGGCCGTCGAACTGCTCGATGGCGATGTGGCCGGCGAGGTAGTCCACCTCGCTTTGGGTGAGGTTCCAGCCCCACACGTGGCCGTCGAGCTGGTATATGTGCATCCCCACGTCGCCGATGTAGGCAGCGTAGTCAAAGAGCTGCTTGACGCGCTCGAAGGGAATGGTGTGGCTGATGAGGGGCTTGGGGTCGCCGATGCGGTTGATGCAGCCGCCGTTGTACGAGATGACGTAGCCGCCCTCGAGGCACTCTGCGGGCAGCCCGCGCAGGCTTCCCATGATGGAGTCGTAGGCACGTCCCGACGAGGGGACAAAGTGCACGCCGAGCTCCTTCATGCGCAGGATGGCGTCGATGTTCGCCTGGGGAACGGAGTGGTCGAAGGCCAGGAAGGTCTCGTCCATGTCGGTTGCTACGAGCTGGTACATGCGCATCTCCCCTCGATGACAGTCGTTGCCCTTATGGTACCGCAGGGCGCATATGCCAAGGGAGCGGGCATCCCGCCCAAAGGCATTCGAATTATGGAGCAGCGATGGTCGCGGGCGGTCGGTATGGGGAATCTGGGAATGGGTATAGCTAATCCTAATTGTCTTACGGCAGGTAAGACGTCGGCGATGTGCCCGGGTGGGGCACGAAGGGAGGTACCGGTGGACTAAAGGGCGTCAGACGCATGACGAGGGGCGTCGTTTGAGTTTGGGCAGTCAGTCCCATGAGGGCAGTCAGTTCGAGTTTGGACGGTTGGTTCCAAGAAAGAGGTAATCATGTTGTTTGGTGTTCCGTTTGCAGTGGTTGCATTGGGCGCAGCGCTTGCTGTGCTGGTAATCACCTTCGTGTCTACCGGGTACGTCAAGGCTCCGCCCGATGTCGCACTCATCATCAGCGGCCTGCACGAGCGTCCGCGCGTGCTCATCGGTCGCGCCGGCTTCAAGGTCCCGTTCTTCGAGCGCGTTGACCGCCTCTGCCTCAAGCAGATCTCCGTCGATATCAAGACGGACCAGTACATCCCCACCAACGATTTCATCAACGTCAAGGTCGATGCGGTGGCAAAGGTGCGGGTTACCGATGACCCCGACGGGATGCTTCTGGCAGAGCGCAACTTCCTAAACATGAACGAGCAGCAGATTGCGACCTCGCTGCAGGACTCGCTGCAGGGCAACATGCGCGAGATCATCGGCACGCTTGACCTTCGCTCGATCAACACCGATCGCGACTCGTTCTCCGACCAGGTGCTAGCCAAGGCCAGCCGCGACATGGAGAAACTGGGCATCGAGATTCTCTCGTGCAACATCCAGAACGTCACCGACGAGCATGGGCTCATCACCGACCTCGGCATGGACAACACGTCCAAGATCAAGAAGGACGCGGCCATCGCCAAGGCCCAGGCGGAGAAGGAAGTCTCCATAGCTCAGGCGCAGGCCGAGCGCGAGGCCAACGACCAGCGCGTGAAGGCCGACACTGACATCGCCGAGAAGCAGAACGCCCTTGCCATCCAGCGGGCGGGCCTCAAAGCGCGCGAGGATACCGAGCGGGCCCGTGCGGACGCGGCGTACGCCATCCAGGAGCAGGAGCAGCAGCGCGTCATCCAGGCGGCCATCGTCAATGCCCAGATCGCACGCACCGAGCGCGAGACCGAGCTGCGCGAGCGCGAGGTCAAGGTTCGCGAGCAGGAGCTTGCGGCCCAGGTCAAGAAGCAGGCCGAGGCTGACAAGTATCGCATCGAGCAGGAGGCCGAGGCCGCCCTAGAGCAGCGCAAGCGTGAGGCGGAGGCTGAGCGTTACGCTGCCGAGCAGGAGGCGGAGGCCATGCGCCTGCGCGCCGAGGCCCAGGCTGAGGCTACCCGCATCCAGGGCGAGGCGGAGGCCGAGGCCATCCGTGCCAAGGGCGAGGCCGATGCGGCGGCGCTCGAGAAGCGTGCCCTGGCCCTGCAGAAGATGAACCAGGCGGGCATGGCCGAGATGATGATCAAGATCATGCCCGAGGTGGCGGCGGCCGTGGCGCAGCCCCTCTCCAGCATCGGCAACGTCTCCATCTACGACGCCGGTGCGGGTGGCGAGGGCGGCGTGAGCCGCGTGAGCGCCCAGATGCCCGTGGTCATCCGTCAGGTCTTTGACACCATGAGCGAGGCGACGGGTGTCGACATGCGCGACATCATGCGCGCGAGCAGCTACGATGCTGCAGTCAACCGCAACGTGCGCGTGGAGGCCGAGGGCCTGGTGCCGAGCGAGGCTGGCGTGCCGAGTGGGGCGAGCCTGCAGGACGAGGCGGTCGTGTCGGACGAGGCGGTCGAAGCCTAGGTACAGCAGCCGCAGTACCTAACGTGACGGGGGGCATCTCGCGAGAGGTGCCCCCTTCTGTTTGGTGATGGACCAATGACTTGAGAGCCTACAGTGGGATGAAGCCCGGCAGGTCGCGGGCCATGCACACGCGTGGTTCGTCGCGGGTGAAGTCCCAGCTGTGTGCGGAGTCGCCCCGACA
Source organism: uncultured Coriobacteriaceae bacterium (assembly GCA_902777325.1). GTDB lineage: Bacteria > Actinomycetota > Coriobacteriia > Coriobacteriales > Atopobiaceae > UBA1367. Next base: position 121,702 of record CACYTH010000002.1, on the reverse strand, counting down.
CCAGCGCTTCTGGGAGCAGGCGACGCAACGCGCGTTGCGCTCTGCCAGCCCATCGCGCTGCCGGTAGATGCCAAAGCCGTCGTGCCACACCTGGGCGATGTCGTCGGTGCGGATGTTGCCAAAGACGGTCTTCGGCGAGCGCTCAATATCGAGGCAGCTGGCGATGTCACCGGTGTGCGTGACGGACATCACGTGGATGCCCGCGCTGCAGAGCCAGAACCAGTTACGAAGCTCTCCCTCGTAGCCGAGACCCAGGTAGTGGCAGCAGCCGTACTCCACGGGCCACTCTTGCTCGCGCTTCTCGCGGATGAAGGCAAACAAGCGCGCATAGTCCTCGGGCGTAAAGAGGATGTCGGGGTGGAGCAGCGCGCTGCCGATGGGCTCCACGTTGGCAAGGCGCCAGCTGTCGATGGGAAGACTCACCATGAGGTCGAAGAGCCGGTCTATCTCGTCGATGGTCTGGTGGTTGACGACGGAGGTCACCTGCAGGGCCTTGAGGTCTCCATTGTCGGCAAGGTTTTGCACGCCGGCGAGCGCCGCGTCGTAGGCGCCGGGGTGGCGGCGCACGGCATCGTGGGTCTTGCGCGTCCCGTCGACGCTGATGGAGACGGTGCGCATGCCACAATCCACGAGCCGGTTTGCCACCTCGCGTGTGATGAGCGTCCCGTTGGTGGTCATCCCCCAGGGGAAGCCCATGTCTGCTATGAGAGATCCCAGGCGGTAGATGTCGCTATAGAGCAGGGGCTCGCCGCCGGTGAGCACCACAAACACGCGCGTGCCAAACGCGTCGCGCACGCGCGAGAGCACGCTGCGATACTCGTCGAGGGAGAGTTCCTGCGTCAGGCTGTGCTCGTCACAGCGGCTGCCGCAGTGGACGCACGAGAGGTTGCAGCGCGGTGTGACCTCCAAGAAGAGCTGCTGGAGGGTGGGGGAGATGCGGTTGCGCTCAAAGCGGCCGCGCTGGCGCTCGAGTCCCGAGCGTTTGAGGGCGTTGGTCTGTTGCATGGGCGTCCTTTGCGGCGGACGGATGGGGATAGGAGGCTTGTGCGTCAATCCATGTCTGTTGGTGGCGGACCGTAGAGCGTAATCATCATGCCCTCATCGTCCTCGGGCTCAGCTGGCTCAGCGTCATCGATGTCCGTGCCGTCATCGAGGTCATCTGTGTCGTTGCTGTCCGTTTCTTCGTCGAAGTCGACTGGGGACCCATAGACGTCCTCGATGGGGTCATCATCCTCCTGCATGGGCGGAGGGCCATAGAGCGAAGGTACGGGCTGCGGCGCGCAGCTGACCATCACGCAGCTGCCCAGGGAGAGGGCGACTGCTGCCGTGGCGGCACCAAAGACCAAGGTCTTCTTCATGGGCAGTCCTCCTCATCCGCTCTGCCTGCAGGCCATCTCTATCATAGCGCGACGTGCGCATGCTCATTGATGTTGGCCAAGTACTATCGTCCAGCCAGGGACCCTCTCGGCGAACTAATCGCCATGCTCAGATAAAGAGGAACGAGCCTCGTCGGCTGCCTTGGGCTGGCGTTAGACGTGCTCGTCATAGTGTTTCCTCTGTAAAACAAAACTGAAGCTGTGGGGTTGTGATAGGGGGATCCCTGCCTCCCGACATGGCTGTCACGCTCCTCTCATACGGTATCGCTGCAAATGGGGACGGTGGTGTTGCGCTGGCTGTCAGGGCTGCGTGCGACTCCCGTGCCCCGCTCGCTAACTATATGATATCCGCATCATGAAGGGCGTGAACTGTTATAAGGGTGCAAACACCTCAAGATTTTGAGGTTATTGGATGATATTTCGAGACCTCTCCAAACCGAGATAGAAGCCCTCGTCAAAGAGGCTGATGACTTCGGGGTCATTGCTACTGGCTACGCAAACGCGCACATCTGCCTTGTCTGGGGTGTCAACCAGCGTGACCTCTTGAGCCTCAAACAGCATCTTGAGGTAGCTACCCAGCGAGAAACTCGTGTTGCCCAAGGGAATCGGGGCCCCATGCAAGATGCGGGCATAGTGACCGGGAAGGTTGACGAGCGCATAGCACTCTCTTTTATTGTAAGTGCGGCCGAAATCATGGCCGAAGAGCAATCGACTGGTGTCATTGAGGTCGTCGTTCCACTCCTCACCATCTACCGCCAGCACACCACAGAAGCAGGCAATGAGGTCATCCCAAGAATGGAAGCAGCCATCGATGTCTCGATAATGGAACATGCTATCGATGTCTAGGCTTACCACTCCAAACGTTACGCCTTCCTCGAGGAGGTCATCCACATGCACGTCCACGTACTCCACCAAGGTGTGCCTTGTGGCTGTGCTTTCATGGCTACCCCCCAGTATGTGGCACCGTCCCGATGTGGTGAGCTCAGCTAATTTAAGGAACGTATGGGGATTCTTCTCTTCACGATTGTCTTGATAAATGAAGAATCGAATTGTCTTGTCCCGAGGCAGGTCGAACGCGATGCCTACTGGTGGCCAGACATTGTTGGAGGGGTCAACCTTGTTGGGAATGAGCATCGATCCGACGAGCGAGACACCAGAGGTGTCGAGATGGACGCGTTTGCCCTTGAGCGGGGTTTTGAGGTTGCGCATGTGGGGAACCATGGCGCTGCAGAGCACTTTGCAGAGCTGTGATCGAAGCTTGACGGCGTCCTCATCCTCCATCTCGAGACGCAGGTTGAGAGGTTCGCGGTAGCCATCCCACCATGGATTGGTATCCATCTTAACGAGGTTGCTTGCAGCTAAACTGGTGAGTATACCTGCGAGAGTGCGGAGGGAATACTCGGAGGTGTGAGCTTGGACCTCGGGCTCGAGCAGCTCCACGGGACAGCCCGCCTTAAGCAGACGACGGAGCGAGCGCAGCAGCATGCCCGGACGCTTTCCGTAGTGCGTGAGCAACTCCTCCCACAGCTTCGTCAGTTCAGGATTCTCCCGCAGGTAAAGACGGTCATACATCTCGTCGAACTGTTTGCGGCGCGAAGGGTCGCTGTGTTGATTACGGCTGGCAAAGAGCTTGCGCCACACCTGCTCGCGGTCGACCGGAGCGAGGCGATAGACCTTGCTCCAGAGCTGCTCGAGCGTACTTGCCCACGAGCGTACCGCGCCCGTCTCCACCAACTCGATGGCCTCGCGCAGATGTGGGCCGCCAAAGCGTGCCACTGAGAGGAGATTGGGGGCTATTCGGTTCCGACGACTGGCATCTACGATGTTCTGGGCGATTTCCCGTGATTCAAAATGCTCGAAAGCGCGGCAGAAGCCCTTCTTCTGACGGGTCGTAAGGTGGCTACCGCTAACGTCTCGGATCGCCTTGAGAAGGTCGCCGGGGTGCTGTGCGAGGCTTGCAGCCACACGCTCCAGCGTGTTTGAGTCTTGCTTGGAAGCCATGTAGATGAGACTCATCATGTTCTCGTGGAAGGCGACTTTGGGGAAGGCCGTCAGGCAGGTGTCGATGTCGTCGTCGAATACCAGCATGGCTGTGGCAAGCTCGGCCTCGCTCATGCGAGTCGCACGCGCGAGACGGGCTGCAACGATGGCTCGCAGGTCCTCGGAGGTTACGATGACCTGTAGCGTCTTCGGCTCGACGAACGCCGCGCTGCGACCGCGCTCGGGGGTGGTGTCAACCTCGGGGAACCAGCCATTGCCTCCGGCCAGCGTGGGCTCACCAAGTCTGGCAAGCAGCTTCTCGCCATGGGCAAGACGATCGTGATGCTGTTGGGTCAGGTGAAGCTTTGCCTCCACAGTCTGCATGAACTGGCTGGGGAAGCCAGGGTACCTAGGCGTCGTGTCGATATGACTGATGAATTGCTTGAGATCGTCAAGTGGGTTGATGCCGAGTGCGTTTTGGGGTCGTGCGTGATGGCAGCGGGCCAACGTGAGGATTGATAGCTGCGAGAGCGTAAAGCCCGTTCCCACGAGGTTCGCGTCCGCAGTGACGGCCCATGCCATGTCGATGTCATCAACTGTGGTGGGAAGGTCGGTACGATGCGAGAAAACGGGGTAATAGAGGATGCCAAACGCGTCGAAGGGCTCTCTTGGGGCCATCTGTCTGGCTGTGGTATCTGACAGGCTCACGATGGCCTTCCCTTCTTGTGCTGAGGCGTGGTGATGTCGTTAGCCTTATGCTGCGGGCTGCCATCAGGATTGTGGCAGCCCGCAGCAAACAGGTGACCGGCTGTCTCTCGTAACCGGGTTTGCTAAGTGGTTACAAACGTAGCGGTCAACTACGACTGCCGATCAAGAGGTAGTCTATCACGGCCCAAAGATGACAAAACACGGCAATATGCTCAGACCACCTCAAAATATTGATGTGAACGATCCTATGTGGAGGTGGCTCATGCGAAAAGCTGCGATGGGTGCCACTTGATTGGAGCTGGTGATAACGAGCTTCTGCTCTCGGCCAGTCCCTGTAAGCCTGATGACACACGGTTGGTTGACGTCAACGGGTCAGTTGCTCACTTTGTCCCACCACAAACGGAAAGAGACCGGCTTGGCGTATTATGACAACGCTGCATTTGTGAAGCACAAGGAGGCACCATGCCCCTCACGAGAGAAGATGTGGCAGGCATTGCCGCGTATGCGCGCATTGCCCTGACCGATGTTGAGCTGGACGAGATGACCGCGTACATGAACGACGCGATTGCCCTGCTCGACCCCATTATCGACTACGACCTAGACGGCGTGGAGCCCACCTTCCATCCCACGGGAGACCTCGCCAACGTCGTGCGCGAAGACACGGTGGTGGCAGGGCTGTCCCTGGAGGAGGCCCTCGCGAACGCAGCGAGTATCCGTGGGCGCTCCTTCCGGGTGCCAGCGATCCTTGCGGTTGGGGGTAGCGCATGATGGGGAGCCTTGACGCACTCTCGGCGCGCCAGATAGCCACAGGCGTCACCCGAGGCGACTTCTCCGCAACGGAGGTCGCCCAAGCGTCGCTTGACGCCATTGCCTCCCGAGACGGGAAGACGCAGGCCTTCTTGCAGGTGAGCGAGGAGCTTGCCCTGGCGGCTGCCGCAAGGACGGACGCCGCGCGTGCGGCGGGGGAGAGGCTGGGGCCGCTCGCGGGCGTCCCCGTGGCCTTCAAGGACAACATGAATCTCGTCGGCACGCGCACCACCTGCGCGAGCCGCATGCTCGAGCCCTACGAGAGCGCCTATACCGCCACCTGCGTGCAGCGCATGCTGGACGCAGGCGCAACGCCGCTGGGCAAGCTCAACATGGACGAGTTTGCCTTTGGCTCCACCACGGACTCCTCCGCCTTTCACCCAACCAATAACCCCTGGGACCTGACGCGCGTGCCAGGAGGCTCGTCGGGCGGAAGCGCGGCAGCCGTGACTGCGGGCGAGGTCACCTTGGCGCTTGGCTCGGACACCGGCGGCTCGATCCGACAGCCTGCTTCGCTGTGCGGCGTGGTGGGCATGAAGCCCAGCTACGGGGTGGTGAGCCGCTATGGCGTGGTTGCCTTTGGCAGCTCGCTCGACCAGGTGGGGCCGATCGGCCGACGAGTGGAGGACGTCGCGCTTGCCATGAACGCGCTCACGGCCGGCGGTCGCGATCGTCTTGATGCCACGAGCCGAGACTGCACGCAGGACTACCTTGCCCACCTCGAGGATCCCATCGAGGGGCGTGCAGTGGGTGTCATCCCGGCGCTGCTCGAGGCGGAGGGCCTGGCCCCCGAGGTGCGATCTGCCATCGAGCGCGCCGCGCACAAGCTGGCGGATGCTGGCGCACGGATCATGGAGGTGGACCTGCCCAACATGGCAAGCTCCATCGCCGCCTACTACGTGCTTGCGTCGTGCGAGGCCTTCTCCAACCTCGCGCGCTTCGACGGCGTGCGCTATGGCTACCAGGAGCCGGGGTGCGCGACGCTGGCCGAGCAGTCGTCGCTCTCGCGTGCGCATGGCTTCGGGCCCGAAGCAAAGAGGCGCCAGATGCTGGGTGCCTACCTGCTTTCCAGCGGCGTCTACGAGAGGTATTACCTTGCTGCCCAGAAGGTGCGCACGCTCATCACGGCTGACTACCAGCGTGCCTTTGCGCAGGTAGATGCCATTCTAATGCCAGCGAGCCCCACCGTTGCCTGGGAGCACGGCGCGATATCCGACCCGGCGGCCCTCTATCTGGCTGACGTCTACACCATCTCGAATAACATAGCGGGCAACTGCGGCATCAGCGTGCCGGTCGGTCTTGGCACAGACTCGGGCATGCCCATCGGCGCCCAGCTGCAGGGCCCGACCTTCGCCGACGCAAGCCTCCTCACCTTTGCGCGAGCGCTCGAGCGCGCGTGCGACATGGAAGGCGTCGTCGCACCGGCCTTTGTAGGGAAGGGCGGTGAGCTCTGATGAGGAGGCTCGCCGATGTCCTCGAGGATTGGGAGGCCGTCATCGGCCTCGAGGTGCATACCGCGCTCACCACGCTCGAGACCAAGATGCTCTGCGGCTGCAGGCTCAGTCACGACGACGAGCCCAACGCTAACGTATGCCCCATCTGCCTGGGCATGCCAGGGGCCCTGCCGGTGCCCAACGAGAAGGCCATCGAGTCCATCGTCATGGCGGGCCTCGCCACCAACTGCGAGGTCATGCGCCGCTCGATGTTCTACCGCAAGCACTACTTCTATCCCGACATGGCCAAGAACTTCCAGACCACGCAGGGCCCCGTCGCCTTTGTCATGCACGGACACCTCGACCTCGAGGTCTCGGGCGAGGGCGCCTGCGAGCGCCTCGGCGCGACCGTCGACAAGCGACCGGACGGCTCCTATGTAGCCCCCATCCGCATACTGCGCATCCACATGGAGGAGGACGCTGCCAAGATGAACCATCTCGGCGGGGCGGAGGGGCGAATTGGTGGTGCCAGCGAGAGCCTCATCGACTACAACCGCTGCGGGACGCCGCTCATCGAGCTGGTGACCGAGCCTGACCTGCGCACGCCCGAGGAGGCGCGCCTCTTTATGGAGAAGCTGCGCCAGACCTTTCTCGCGCTGGGCATCTCCGACTGCTCCATGGAGAAGGGCTCGATGCGCTGCGACGGCAACGTCAGCCTGCGCCGTCGTGGCGACACCCACTTTGGCACCAAGACCGAGCTGAAGAACCTCAACTCGTTCAAGAGCCTGCACGACGCGCTTGCCTACGAGATCTGCCGCCAGGCAGAGGTGCTCGAGGAGGGAGGCGCCGTCCGTCAGGAGACGCGGCATTGGGAGCCAAGCCGCCGTCGGACCGTGGTCATGCGCGTGAAGGAGACGGCGGACGACTATCGCTTCTTCCCCGATCCCGACCTCGCGCCCTTCGACCTCTCGGACGAGTTCGTCGAGCGCTGCCGGGCGCGCATGCCCGAGCTGCCCGACGCCAGGCGCGACCGCTACATGACGACGTGGGGACTCAGGCGCCTCGATGCGGAGAAGCTGGTGGCCGATCCCGCCACGGCCTCCTTCTTCGAAGCCGTCGCCGCGCAGGTCGAGCCCTCGGTGATGCCGACGCTCGTCAACGTGATGGTCAATCTCGTGCCGGCCTTTGCGGCGCTGGACGAGGCGCAGGTGGCGTCCGTCTCGGGCCTGCTTGCCGAGGATGCCCTGACGTTTGCGCAGGCCCGCGAGGTGTTTGAGTTGGTGGACGGCACGGATGCGGATCCCGTGCGGGTGGTGGACGAGCGCGGCATGCGCCAGTCCACCGACGCCGATGCGTTGGGTGCGATTGTGGATGAGGTGCTCGAGCGCTGCGAGAGCCAGGTTCAGCAGTACCATGACGGCAACGAGAAGGTCGTCGGGTTTCTCGTTGGTCAGTGCATGAGGGCCAGCAAGGGCTCGGGCAACCCAAAGATGTTCAACCAGCTGCTCGTGCGGCGGCTGGAGGCGTAGCTGGGCGGCCGGGTGGGACGCGCCCGCATGTGCGTCGCATCCGTCTGCAACGTGGGAGGAACTTGTGGGAAGGCAGATGTCATTTGCACGGCCGCGGCGCCGCGACCTGTTTGAGCAGCTGAGAGGGGCGGAGTCCCGTCCCCTCTACAGGGTTGCGCGCCTGTGGCAGGTGGTCTGGGGCCTGCCGCAGACCACCATCGGCTCCTGCATGTTCTTCCTGCTCAGGCATACCAATCGCTGGGCACGCTATCGCTCGGCGTACGTGATGGAGTGGAAGCTCGACTCGGGACTCTCGATGGGCATGTTCATCTTCGTGCCGCGCGACACGCCTCGGAGCCTGCTCGTGCACGAGTACGGCCACACGCTGCAGTCCCTCTTGCTGGGACCGCTGTTTCTGCCGGTCATCGTCCTGCCATCGCTTGTTTGGGCGGGACTTCCGCAGGCCAGGCGCTATCGTGCGCGCAAGAACTTTTCCTACTACCGCTTTCCGGTGGAGCGCTGGGCAAACCGCCTCTCGCACCGCGTGACGGGGGAGACGCCCGTGGGCTGGTACTGACACGCCTCCGCCGGAGCCGTCTGCACTTCTCCTCAGCGTCATTCTGTTACGTACTTTAAAAGAGTTGATTGCCCCTTGCCGTGACGGTAACGGCAAGCCCGTATACTTGTGTGGTAAGCAGACACGGCCGAGCGGCCTGATTCGCTCGGTGAATGGGTGCAAGGGGGATCAGTATGGGAGCCTTCTTCGGAGTTGCATCACGGCGTGAGATCGCGCTCGACGTGTTTTTTGGCGTGGACTATCACTCTCACTTAGGTACCCGCCGCGCAGGCATGGTCACCTGGGATGCGCATGACGGCTTTACGCGCGAGATTCATTCCATTGAGAACACGCCCTTCCGTACCAAGTTCGAGAAGGACCTGCCCGGCTTCAGGGGCACGGTGGGCATGGGCTGCATCTCGGACTCCGACCCGCAGCCGCTGCTCGTTCGCTCGCACCTTGGGGTGTTCTCGCTGGCCACGGTGGGAGCCGTGAACAACGCCGACGAGCTCATCAAGTCGTTCACGGGCGTGGGTCACCAGTTTATGGCCATGAGCTCCGGCGACGTCAACGTGACGGAGCTGGTGGCGGCTCTCATCAACACGCAGGGCGACCTCGTGAGCGGCATTCAGTACGCGCAGGACCAGGTCGAAGGGTCGCTCACCCTCCTTCTGATGACAGACAAGGGCGAGCTCATCGCCGCGCGCGACAAGATGGGCCGCCTGCCCGTCCTCGTCGGCAAGGACGACGACGGCTACTGCGTGACCTTCGAGAGCTTTGCCTACGGCAAGCTTGGCTACGTGGACGAGTACGAGCTGGGCTCTGCCGAGATCGTGCGCATCACCGCAGAGGGGTACGAGACGCTGGCGCCCGCGCGCGACGAGATGCGCATCTGCGCCTTCTTGTGGGTGTACTACGGGTATCCCAACTCCAACTACGAGGGCGTCAACGTGGAGCTCATGCGCTACCGCAACGGCGCCATCATGGCCCGCGAGGACGCGCGTCGCGGCCTGCTGCCCGATGTGGACTACGTTGCCGGCGTGCCCGACAGCGGCCTGCCCCACGGCATCGGCTATGCCACGGAGAGCGGCAAGCCCTTCGCACGCCCCTTCGTCAAGTACACGCCCACCTGGCCGCGGTCCTTCATGCCTGCCAACCAGGAGGTGCGCAACCGCGTGGCCAAGATGAAGCAGATTCCGGTGCCCGAGCTCATCGAGGGCAAGAAGCTGCTGTTTGTGGATGACTCCATCGTGCGCGGCACCCAGCTGCGCGAGACGATCGACTTTCTCTACGGCGCCGGCGCGGCACAGATCCACATGCGCTCCGCGTGCCCGCCCATCATGTACGGCTGCAAGTACCTGTCGTTCTCCCGCAGCCGCTCCGACTACGAGCTCATTGCCCGTCGCAAGGTGCTTGAGCTTGAGGGCGAGGCCGGCGAGCAGCATCTCGACGAGTACGCCGACAGCCGCACCGAGCGCGGCCAGTGCATGCTCAAGGCCATCTGCGAGGAGATGGGCTTCGACTCGCTCAACTACCAGACCCTTGATGGCCTGCTGGATGCCATCGGCATCGACCGCAAGCTGGTCTGCACCTACTGCTGGAGCGGCAAGGAGTAGGACGGCGTCCCAAAGAGGCCTTTCATCTGAGACAAGGCCCGCTGGTGGCACGCTCGTGCGTGTGCCGTCAGCGGGCCTGCGACATCTGGCGCAATCCTCCGAGCGCTGGGCATATTGGCGCTGGCCAAGCCCACCCCTCATGCAGGTATGATTTTCATATCTGTAACCAGAAAGAGGGATGGGAGTTACGAATGCTACACAAGACGCTCAAGGCCTTCCCGGACGAGTTCCTCTGGGGAGCCTCCACCTCCGCCTATCAGGTCGAGGGTGCCGCACTCACCAACGGCAAGGGCCCGTCCGTGCAGGACGTCAAGGAGCCGCCGGCGGGCACCTCGGGCTTTGAGGTCGCGGCCGACCAGTACCATCACTTCAAGGAGGACGTGGCCCTGATGGCCGAGATGGGCTTCAAGACCTATCGCTTCTCCATCAGCTGGGCACGCCTGCTGCCCAAGGGCACCGGCGAGGTCAACGAGGAAGGCGTGCAGTACTATTCCGACCTCATCGACGAGTGCCTGAAGTACGACATCCAGCCGCTCGTGACCATGTACCACTTTGACCTTCCCGCCGCGCTCGACGAGCAGGGCGGCTGGGCCAACCGCGCCACGGTCGACGCCTTCGTGGAGTTCTCCGAGCTCATGTTCAAGAGCTACGGCGACCGCGTCAAGTACTGGCTCACCATCAACGAGCAGAACATGATGACGCTCGCCGCCGGCGCCGTGCTGGGCGTGGACACCTCCGCTCCCGGCGCGCAGAAGCGCATCTACGAGATGAACCACCACATGCTGCTCGCCCAGGCCAAGTCGATGAACCTTTGCCACGAGATGCTGCCCGAGGCCAAGATCGGCCCCGCGCCCAACATCGCGCTGGTCTATCCCGCCACCTGCAAGCCCGAGGACGTGCTGGCGGCCCAGAACATGAACGCCCTGCGCAACTGGCTCTACCTCGACATGGCCGTCTTTGGCATCTACAACAACCTCGCGTGGAGCTACCTCGCCGAGATCGACGCGGTGCCCGAGAACATCCTGCCGGGCGACATGGAGCTCATGGCCTCCGCAAAGCCCGACTTCATCGCCTTCAACTACTACAGCACCGCCACCGTCAAGATGCCGGAGGCCGATGCCGAGAGCACCAAGGGCGACCAGCAGCGCGGTGCCACCATCGCCGGCTTCTCCCAGGGCATCTCCAACCCCAACTTCCAAAAGACCCAGTTTGGCTGGGAGATCGACCCGGTCGGCTTCCGCAACACGCTGCGCGAGGTCTACAGCCGCTACCACCTGCCGATCATCATCACCGAGAACGGCCTCGGCGCCTACGACAAGCTCGAGCAGGACGAGAACGGCAACGATGTGGTGCACGACCCCTACCGCATCGAGTACCTGCGCGCCCACATCGAGCAGATGCGCCTGGCCATCACCGACGGCGTCGAGATGATGGGCTACTGCCCTTGGAGTGCCGTGGACCTCATCTCCACCCACGAAGGCTTCGTCAAGCGCTATGGCTTCATCTTCGTCAACCGCGAGGAGTTTGACCTGCTCGACCTGCGCCGCGTGCGCAAGGATTCCTTCTTCTGGTACAAGAAGGTCATTGCCAGCAAGGGGACCGACCTGGCATAGGCCCTGTTGCCAGCGGAAACGCTGAGCTTTTTGCTACGGCAGGGCGAGAGGGTCGAGGGTGCTCGAACCTCCCGCCCTGCCGTGGTGTGGTTTTGGTGAGGGAGAGACCGACCTGGGAGGGACAATGTTCGGATTCCTAAAGCGCAAGAAGGCTGCGCGGCAAGCGGCGAAGGCGGCTGAGGTCGAGGCGGCTCAGGTTGCGGAAGTCGACCCGAACAGCCCCTGGGTCACAACCAGCGACTCTTTGACAGGTTGAACCATGACATGGAGTCAGGATCTCTGCCCGAGGTGGGCACACCTTCGCGGGGTAAGGTCGCTGCATGTGAGGAGAGGCGCCGCGAGGCCCTTGAGCGCGCGCAGGCGGCATACGACGCCGAGGAGGTGCACGAGCCGTGGGGTGCCATCTACACGCTCGAGCGCGTGCGGGCCAACCAGGAGATCCCCGTTGACGTCGAGCTTTGGGTGGAAGCCATATGCGAGCACTACCTTCATGACGCCATGCCCATGATGGGCTTTGTGCACTGGGAGGACGGCGTCCGCAAGCGCCTCTTTGAGATGCGTTGCCACAAGTGGTACAAGGCCTCAGAGATCTATCCTATGGCCCACTTCGACTAAGCTTTGCGCGCGGGTCCCTGACCGGAAGCCCTAAAGCCTCAGGGAAAGCTCGATCTCGTCCTCGTCCTCCCAGCCAGTGGGGGAGAAGCCCTGGCGCTCGTACAGCCTGAGTGCGATGGGGTTCTCCTTGTTGCAGGTCAGGGCGACCCTGTCCGAGCTGCCGAAGGGTTTGGTTCGGATGTAGTCGATGACGCGATCGAGCGCTGCGCTGCCATAGCCGCGTCCCTGTTCCGCCTCGTCGATCACCATATGCCAGATGTCGTACTCGGGGACGTCGTAGTCATAGATGACCATGACGTAGCCGACCATTTTGCCTGTCGCGTAGATGCCGAACGGCTGGCATTGATCCCGATAGACGTAAGCCTGCGCGAGGCTGCGGATCGGATGGGAGACAAGGCCCTCCTGATCCGGCGCAAGTCTCAGGTTGAACGCGTCGACAAAGTTGTCCTCTGCTATGGGTCTGAGCTCTACCATTGCCACCTTACTGGTCGTGGGCTGCGGACTCTAGATTCTACCAACTTGCATGGATGCGTAGCGCTTGGGCCTAGTCTGCGCGATGATGCGAGCCGCAGCTCTTCCTGCGGTGGAGCATGGCGCCGATCATCGCCCGTGCGGCAGACAGCTGGTGCTCTGCTCGTGCGGCAAGGACCTGCTCGCGTGACGTGCCGTCTGGGCTTGCGTTCTCCAGAAGGCGACCCTCGAGTGCGCTGATGCCCGAAAGCACCTCGCCCAGGCCCTGGGCGGTTCTCCCCACCATCGCATGCGCGCTCATGAGCTGGCGCAGCTCGGCGAGGGTGTCCCTGCCGAATGGCGAGCATGGGAGCTCGGCCTCGCATGCAACCTCGGCCGGTGTGTCATGGCCTGCCTCGTATGCGGCATGCGTGCCGGCAGTGCGACCAAAGACCAGGGCCGCGGCGCTCGCCAGCCCACCGATGCGGTCTGCCCCGTGCATGCCACCAGCACACTCCCCGCAGGCAAAGAGGCCGGATGGTCCTCCGACGCAGGAGGCATCAGGTGCGATGCGGATGCCACCATTTGATGCGTGGGCATAGAGGGCGATGCGCACCTCGTCGTCGGGGCTGATGCCAAAGGCTCCAGAGAGCCAGGTGAAGTAGTCGGCCACCAGCTCGGGCGGATCGCTCGGCAAGTTGTAGGAGAGGGGCATGCCGGAGGCGCCGGCGCCGGCTATGGCAAGGTCGATTGCGTGGGACGCGAGGCGCGAGGTGAAGGGGCCATAGCCGGACCGCTCGTCCAGAAGCCCACCGTCAAAGGGGAGCGTGGAGAAGCGGAAGGCCTTCTCGTTGATGACGACGCCCTGCACGGGACTCACGATGCCGGGCATCATCTGCAGGAACTCGGCATTGACCAGCGAGCAGCCATGGGCGAGGGCGATGCCGTGTGCGCTCGCGCAGGTGTCGTCAGCCGTGAGGCGTCGCTCGTAGAGGGCGGAGAGCCCTCCGGTGGCAAGCACGATGGCGTGGCAGGAGACGGGCGCAAGCTGCTCCCGCATGTGGTCAAAGAGCAGGGCTCCCGTTACGTGGCCGTCCTGCTCGACGAGGTCGACGAGCTCGTTGTTTGGTAGCAGCGTGACCCCAAGGCGTGCAAGTTCGCGCGCCCAGGCGTTGCGCAGGCTGTCGCGCACAAGGCCATGCCAACCACGGACCTTGTAGTCAAAGCAGGGGACGTACGCGCGCTGCGTGGCATCCTTGGGCCTGCGTAGCTCGACGCCCATCTCCTCGAGCCAGCGGATGGCGGGGTCTATGCCCTCCACGAGCTGTTGTGCGAGCTGCGGATCTGCCTCGCCGCAGCCGACGCACAGGATGGTCTGCAGAAAGTCGTCGAGGTCATGCTCGCCCTCGGGACCCACGAGGCCAAGGCCCCACGTGCCACCAAAGAAGCTCGATCCCGAGAAGGTGCTGCCCAGGCTGGCAAGCGCCACGCTCGCGCCGGCGCGTGCCGCCTCGATGGCGGCCGACGTGCCGGCGATGCCGGAGCCCACGACCACCACGTCAAAAGCGTTGCTCACATCCACGGCTGCCACCGCCCTTGCGTCAGAGGACGCGCTCGGCCGCAAGCCACGAGGGCTGCTCGCGACTGATGACGCGTGCGCAGGCGTAGGCGCGCGGCAGCGGGAGCAGCGCCGCGGCGCAGTAGGCGCCTGACGGCTGCAGGTCGAGCGCCAGCGCGCAGTCAGCCTTGCCGTCCTCCACCAGGCAGAGCGGCACCAGGAGCTTGGTGCGGTTCTCGGCCGGGTCGTATACGGGCACGGCAAGCCGATAGCTTGCGCGCACCGTCTTGAGCGACTGCTCGACGGCGTCGTCCAGCCTGCGACGGAGCCTGCGATAGATGGCGGGGCTCGCCTTGATGACGCGCGTCAGCCTTGCGAGGCTCTCGCTGGAGAGGCGTCCGCCCTCTTCGAGCAGTTCGCGCGCCTCGGGGCTGCCCTCGAGCAGCTCGGTAAGAAATGCGCGGGGGAGACGGCCAAGCTGGCGTCCCGCGATCGCGTCGAGGTCGAGGATCACCAGACGCCCGGGCGACGGCATGACGCTCTCCGTCGAGGAGAGGTAGCACGGCGGCTCGGGCAGGGGCGATATGGCGCCTATGAGGCGCGCGCCAAGCTCGCCCGACCCTGCCGTGGCAAAGCCGGCAAACTCCCAGGGGATGTCTCCCTTGCGTGCCGCAAGGCAGGCGTAGATGTCCTCGCCGAAGGCCGTGAGCAGGCCGGTGTTGAAGGCGGCAAAGGACCCGTCAGCCGACTTGGCCACGAGCTCCTGGCAGCGGATGGCGTGATAGGTGCAGGTCAGGTACTCGCGCAGGATGCCGTAGCGGCTGGGCTTGCCGGCGCCCTCGCCGGGGTAGTTCCAGCGCTCGGGCGCCGTTATGGCCGCAAGGGAGCCAAGCAGCCTGTCCCAGCTGCCGATGACCATGTCCTGCGCGAGCTCGCGCAGGGGGCTGATTGCCGGGTTGGGGGCGGTGCCGGAGATGTCGCTCCAGGCGCCCTCGTCGGAGGCGGGCAGCCCCTCGTAGCCAATGGAGAGGTGCGTGTCGCCCGAGCCGTCGTTGCCGTCCACGAGGGCGAGGTTCCACTTCTTGGGCGAGGCATTGCGCGCGGTCTTGCGCAGGGTGACCGTGATGGGGGTGCCGTCCTCGTGCAGGTAGTGCAGGGGGAAGCTGACCCTGCTGCGCGAGCCGGACACGGTGCCCGTCGAGCGCGCCACGCGCCAGTCCTCGTCGAGCACGGCCATGGGCTCCACCTCGTAGGGGAGCAGCTGATAGAGGATCCTGAGCAGCGCGTCCTTGCAGCTGACCTCGGCACCGAAGTCCTGCGGGAGATCGGCGGAGGGGATGCCAGGAGCCACGACGCTCGGCGTGGGCTTTGGCTTGAGGCGCGGCGCGGGAGCGGGCTCAGGCTCCATGGCGGCCTGCCGCTCGAGCTCGCGCTCCATGTCCTCGTAGGGGTCGTAGGTGATGGTGAGCGAGATGGGCTCGGGCTCCGGTGCGGTCGGTGCGGGCTCGGGCTCCGGTGCGTCCGGCGCGGGCTCCGGGGCAGGTGCAGGCTCCGGCGTTGGTGCGGGCTCCGGCCCCGGCGTTGGTGCGGGCTCCGGCTCCGGAGCAGGTGCGGGCATCGTTGCAGGCTCGGGCTCTGGGGCAGGTGCGGGCTCCGGTTCGACCTCGGCAGCAGCCTCGGCGGCACGCGCCTCCGCCATGATCTCGGCCACGGTGCGGGCGACGGGCACGTCGGCGGTCGTCTCCTCGGAGGCCTTCTCCTCAGCGGGCGCAGGCTCGGCGGCAGGCTCCTCCACCGGCATCTCGGCCTGCGTCTCTTGCGCCTCGGCCTCCTCGGCGGCTGCCTCCTCGGCCATACGCTGGGCATCGAGCTCCTGTTGGCGTGCCAGCTCGGCGGCAGCCTCGGCCGCGGCAGCCTCGGCCGCCTCGCGCTCCCGGCGCTGCTTGCCGGGCTTCACCGCCTTGAGAGTCTTCTTGCCGCTCTTTTTCTTCTTCCAGGTCTTGGGACCACCGGCGGAGGCCTTCTTGCCATCAGACTTCTCGGGAGGGGCGGACAGCATCTGGTCCCACTCATCGTTCTTGAGTACCGTCACGTACGCACGGCCCTTCTTGAAGACCCGCAGCTTGAGGAAGTCGGAGCAGGCCTCCACCAGCTCTTGGATGCTGTCGCACTCGAGGTCCGAGGGGGTGATGTCGTCTGTGGCAAGCGCCTCCTCCACCTGCGGCAAGAGCGTCTGCTTGCCCGTGCCCAGCTCGCGCGAGAGCAGTTGGTAGAGATAGAGCTTGAAGCCCGGTGTGACCTTGGCCATGAGGTCCTCCATAGAGACTCGCCCGCCATGACGGGCGCTTGGTTGCGAATCTCTAGCATACTCCACCGGGACGGATTGGCGGCTCGGTTGCCGTTAGGCCTCCACACGCGTGACGCGGAACACGTTTATGGTCTCCACGTCGGGGCAACAGAAGACGGCGGTTCCCTTTGGCTGGCCGGGAATCTCTCCGCCATAGCGCAGGATGTCGATGTAGGGGAAGGCCACGTGAGCCGCCATGGGGCAGAGCTCGCCGCGCTGCGTGTCAAAGTCGTAGCAGTCTCCCACGCAGTGCCCGCGGTGGCACGGCATCTGCCCGAGCCGGTCGATCAGCTCGATGGAGATCTTTGGCCGTCGGCTCACCTGAGCACGCTCCCCAGGTAGCGCTCGAGGGGAATGCCCTTGTAGGTGTCGTCGACGTCCTTGTTGATGCGGATGAGGTCCTTGACCGCGTGCATCGCGTTGGCGGTGGCGTCCTCGAGCGTGCGTCCGCCCAGCTTGCGGCCCATGAGCACCGAGGAGAACACGTCGCCGGTCCCGGGGAAGCGCACGGGAATCTCCTCGAAGGGGATGACGAACTGCTCGTCGCGCTCGTGGTCGTAGCCGATGACCGCGGCGCGTCCGTTGACGGCGGCGCTGGTAATGACGATCGAGCGCGGGCAGATGCGGCGCATGCAGTCCATGAGGCGCGTGACATCGCGGTCGCCCATGCCCTGCGCCCCGGCGTAGGGGGCGCCGGTGAGCAGGCAGGCCTCCGTGTAGTTGGGCACGGCCACGTCGGCGATGCCCACCAGGTCACGCATGTGGCCGACGAGGGAGCGGTCGACGCCGTTGTACAGCCTGCCCTCGTCGCCCATGATCGGGTCGACAAAGACGGGCACGCCGCGCTTCTGCTGCGCGGCGCAAAAGTCTGCGATGAGGGAGGCCTGGCGACCGTTGACGATGAAGCCGGTAGCAATGGCGTCAAAGCTGAAGCCGAGCTCGTCCCATACGGCGATGGTGTTCTCGATGTAGTCGGTGGTGTCCAGGATGTGGAACTTGCCGTAGTCCAGCGTGTTGGACACGAGTGCTGTGGGGAGCGTGTAGAGGTCGTAGCCCATATGGGTCAATACGGGCATCATCGCTCCGAGGGCCACCTTGCCATATCCAGCGAGGTCGTTGATGAGCAGGAGCTTCTCGGTCATGTGTCCGCCTTTCGCTGCCAAACGATGTGCATCTGAGGATAGCCGCATGGCGCGTCGGCATCAGAAAGTGCCAAATCATAGAAACCGACCCGTATCAGTTACGAAACAACCGATTATGCGCTCCGCATAGATGTACAGCTAGGGCATGGCGGTGGCCTATCTGCCAAACCAGACGGTCAGTGCCTCGCGACACCACTGCTGAGGCGCACTGGCGGGCGGGGTGGGGGCGGCAACGGGCGTGAGGCTCCGGCCGAGGCGGCGCGTCTCCCTGAGGGCGCGATAGAGGTGGTAGTCGCTCGAGACCACGCAGCGCTGGCCGCAGAAGCCGCGGTCGTCGAGCAGCTCGGAGGAGCGTGCGATGTTCTCGCGCGTGTTGCGGGCCGTGGGCTCGAGCAGGATGCGCTTCCGCATGACGCCGTGTTCTTGCAGGTATCTGGCCATCTCACGGGCCTCGGTGGTGCGGCCGTCAGGGGTGGGGCCTCCGGTGACCACGATCGTGCGCGTGGGCTCGGCCTGCCAGAGCGAGGCGGCTGCATCCAGCCTGAGCGCCAGCGTCTGGCAGGGGCGCCCGTGCTTGATGGCCCCGCCAAGCACGATGAGCGCTGCGGTGGGGGAGACCTCCGGATGTGCGCGGTAGGATGCCCTGAGAAGCGCAAAGGTCGTGCCGAGTGCCACGAGCAGCAGGCAGAGAGGTGCGGAGAGTGCCAGGCAAAGTGTGCGCAACGCTGCGGGCGTTGCGTCTGCCGTGGCAAGGGCCACTGCCGGAGGGAGGACGGAGAGCGCCGCGATGGGCATCATGCCGATGGTGGTGAGGGTGTGCGTGCGGCGGTAGTGCAGGTTGGAGAGGGCTCCCACAAGGGCAAGCGCCAGGCTGAGAGCCCACGCAGCCGGACTCACGCGGCCAAGGGCAAGCAGTAGGAGAACGGCCGCCATGGCGTCGCAGCCATAGGTGACGGCCAGCACCACCGGCCTCAGGCTGGCCTCGGTGCCGATAAGCGTCGAGCTGTTACGATTGCCAGGCAAGCTGCCTCCTCTCACGATGTCATTCAGTATAGGGCCACGTGCGGGTGCCTTCTCCCCGAGGCATGCGGATCGAGGGTCTCGCTTTAGTTTTCTTGCCCGGCTTTCCGATGCTTGCATAAGGCATCTCGCAAATGGTCATAATAGGAGGGTCAGTCTTTCAACAGAAAGGGAGAGATTCATGGCTAACCGCTTCGTCCTCAACAACATCAGCTATCACGGCAAGGGCGCCATCAAGGAGGTCCCCGGCGAGATTCAGCGTCGCGGCTTCAAGAAGGTCTTCGTTGCCTCCGACCCCGACCTGGTGAAGTTCAACGTCACCTCCAAGGTTACTGACCTCCTCGACGAGGCTGGCATCGAGTGGGAGCTCTTCTCCGAGATCAAGCCCAACCCCACCATCCAGAACGTCAAGGACGGCGTTGCGGCCTTCAAGGCCTCCGGCGCTGACTGCATCGTCGCCGTGGGCGGCGGCTCTGCCATGGACACCTCCAAGGCCATCGGCATCATCGCAACCAACCCCGAGTTCGAGGACGTCGTCTCCCTCGAGGGCGTCGCCGACACCAAGAACCACGCCGTCTTCACCATCGCCGTCGCCACCACCTCCGGCACCGCCGCCGAGGTCACCATCAACTACGTCATCACCGACGTCGAGAAGGAGCGCAAGTTCGTGTGCGTTGACGTCAACGACATCCCCGATGTCGCCGTCGTCGATCCCGACATGATGGCCTCCATGCCCGCCGGCCTCACCGCCGCCACTGGCATGGACGCCCTGACCCACGCCATCGAGGGCTACACCACCCGCGGCGCCTGGGAGCTCTCCGACATGTTCCACTTCAAGGCCATCCAGCTCATCAGCCAGAACCTGCGCAACTCCTACGCAGAGGCCAAGAGCGGCGAGCCCGGCAGCGGCCGCGAGGGCATGGCCCTTGGCCAGTACGTGGCCGGCATGGGCTTCTCCAACGTGGGCCTGGGCATCGACCACGCCATGGCGCACACCCTCTCAGCTCACTATGACACCCCGCACGGCGTCGCCTGCGCCATGCTGCTCCCCATCGCCATGGAGTACAACAAGCCGGTCGTCACCAAGCGCCTCGCCGAGGTCGCCGTGGCCATGGGCGTTGACACCACCGGCATGAGCGAGGACGAGGCTGCAGACGCCGCCATCGCCGCCGTCAAGCAGCTCTCCGCCGACGTCAACATCCCCAAGACCTGTGACGGCCTGGTCGAGGAGGACCTCGATCAGCTCGCCTCCGACGCCCTCGCCGACGCCTGCTACCCGGGCAACCCGCGTGAGGCCGATCACGAGACCGTCAAGGAGCTCTTCCGCAAGATCATGGCGTAACGCGACGCCTTAAGAGACGCTTACGGGGCCGGGCGAAAAACCCGGCCCCGTTTTGTGTACGCTACCCTCAGTGGCTGTCATCGTCCCGTATGGGCTGGAGGATCTCATGGCAAACATCAACGACTACCTGCAGTGGCGCGGCGACCTCACCTTTGCCGAGCGGCCGTTCAACGACGTGGACAACATCATTCTGGCCGCCCTCTCCTACCTGGACTTCACGGGCATCGTGCCGGGAGAGGCGACGGGCAGGCAGGTGACGGTGGGTCAGGCGTGCGTGCGCCTTCTGGAGAAGTCTGGCGGAGACGTGACGCCGTACGTGCGCTCGGTGGCAAAGGTCGACTCGCGCTTCGTCCAGCTGCTGGCCGACTCGCGGCGTTTCCGCGATGCCCTGCTCGGCGCCTACGTGGACGAGGTCGACGAGAGCCGGGCCCTGCAGTTTGCCGCTCTCCAGGTGGACATGCCCGGCGAGACCTACGTCTCCTTCAGGGGCACCGACAGCACGCTGGTGGGCTGGCGGGAGGACTTCATGCTCTCGTTCACCGTGACGGAGTCGCAGCGCGAGGCGGCGAGCTACCTGCAGCGCGCGATCGTCCGTGCGGTGGGGCAGGGCAGGACGGTTCGCGTGGGCGGCCACTCCAAGGGCGGCAACCTTGCCGAGTATGCGGCCGCACTCTGCCCGGCAGACCTGCTTAGGAGCATCGTGCGCGTGTACAGCAACGACGGTCCCGGCATGGCGCCGGAGGTCATGTCCATCGAAAGCCGCGAGGTGCTTGGCGACAAGCTCAGGCGCATCGTGCCCAGCTATAGCATCATCGGCATGCTGTTTGCCCGCGAGACCGACCCGCAGATCGTGGTGCGCAGCACGGGCACGGGCATCGGCCAGCACGACCTGACGACGTGGCAGGTCTTGCGCGGAGGGGTCGACGAGGAGCTTGAGCTGCAGAGGGACTGCGCGGTGCTCAACAGGGCCATCGCGGAGTGGGCTGCGGGAATCCCCCTGGACGAGCGTGCCCGCGCCGTCGACGAGGTCTTCGACGCGCTGCAGGCCGGCGGGGCGACGCGCTTTGACGAGATCGCAGAGTCTTCCGAGGGCTTCCAACAGGTGCTTCGCGCGCTCGGTGCGACTGACGCACGCACTCGCGAGCTGGCGTCGGCGCTGGTGGAGGCCACGGTCAACATCTCGGTGGAGACGGTGTCGCGCCAGGTGCGGCAGGCTTGGAGCGGCTTCAAGCAGACGGCCCTGAGCATTGCCGAGGACGCTGCAAAGCGCATCAACGCCCCGCGCGAGGAGATCAAGAAGCGTCTGACGGAGCCTGCCGACAAGTAAGGAAGGGGGCGTCCGCAACGCGCGTTGCGGACGCCCCCATGCACGTGTGATGCAAGTGCGTGGCTATGAGCCAATCACCGGACCGATGATCATCGACGTGATGGAGATGATGATTGAGCCCGCGATGGCAGCCCCAAACGAGCTGATCTCGATGCCGGAGCCAAACAGGTCGACGGAGAGGCTGCCTGCGAGCTGGAGCATGAAGGCGTTGATGACCAGCAAAAACAGACCGAGCGAGACGATCGTGAGGGGCAGCGAGAGCACCTCGATGACGGGCTTGACGATGGCGTTGACCAAGGCGAGGGCAAGGGCGCACATGATCGGTCCCATATAGGAGCCGCCGACTGCGCTTATGCCAGGGACGAGTGCGATTGCGACGGCCGTGGCGATGGTGGTCGCAAGCCAGGTTCCCATGAATTCCATGTTTGGATCCTTTCTGTATGGCGATCGGATGAATCGCTCACTATCTTTGTACCCCATTCTGCCCGGCACATCATGAACGCGGGGTGAACGCTTGGTGAATTCGGCCTCTACGCCAAAATGCCTTTGAGGGCGTGCCGGGGTGGTGTCAGATGCTTTAATGCGCTAAAGTGTTTTGCGCCATTGCCACGAGTGGAAGAGGTCCGGATGACAGGCCAGCATGGGGAAGCGTCTCACGAGCAGATGATCGAGCGCCTTTGCGTGGCCCTGTGCGCCCTCAGGACGCCGGAGGAGGCGCATGCGCTGCTTGCCGACCTGTGCACCAGGCGAGAGACCTCCGAGCTGGCGCAGCGTCTCGAGGTGGCCGTCATGCTCAGGGCGGGCAAGTCGTATGTGGAGGTGTCCCGCGTGACGGGTGCCTCGTCCACCACGGTGAGCCGGGTGTCCAAGTGCCTGAACGGCGAGGTCGGCGGGTATCGCCTGGTGCTCGACAGGCTGGACGGGGAGGAGTCGTAGACAGCGCGTCTGCACTCGATCGTCTCCCTAGGATTCTCATCGGATTGTTGTCCTCCCCACTTGCTACCATGGTTGTTCCAACCATGAAGCCATGCGAGGGAGAACCATGTCTCTTTCCGTTGTCAGAACAAGCCAGGAGCGCCTCGTCGCCACATGCGTCAGGCAGGCGCTGCACGCAGGCATAGAGCACAGCGGCCAGGCCGTGCTGCTGGTGCCGAGCTTTGCCCAGGCGCTCGATGCGCAGCGCGAGCTCTCCGCCGAGCAGGGCCTGGCACTCTCGGTCACCACCACCACGCCCTCGGCTTGGGTCAAGGAGCGCTGGGAGGTCTGGGGTGACGGTCGCTCGCTTGCAGACGCCACGGCGCTCAAGGTGCTGGGGCGCGAGGCGATCATGCAGACCGCGCCGGACGAGCTCGGCCCCATCGAGCTGTCGCCTGGCGTGGTGCAGGTGCTCTCGAGCCTCGTGAGCCAGGCCCTGCCATGGCTTCCGCTTGACCCTGACGGGCGGGTGCGCAGGGACGTCTGCGCCGCTGCGGGGCTGACGGAGGCGGAGACGCTTCTGGTGGGCCTTGCCGGCAGGCTGGGCATGCTCCTCGGCCAGCGTGGCTACATCGCGTCTGCGACGGCATTCTCGCTGGTGCCGCAGCTGCTGGCAGACGCATCGGCCACGGTGCCCTCCGTTGTCGTCGCGGGCTTCGAGTCCATGGCACGTGCCGAGCGCGAGCTTGTGGTGGCCCTGGGCTCCCTTGCTCCCGTGAGCGTGGTCATTCCCACCCGCCCGGGCCCTGCCTCTGGCCAGGCAGACGCGCTCGCCGCATGGTTCGAGCATGCGGCGTCCTGCGCGGCTGCGCCTGCATCCGAGGAGGACGTCTCGGCAACGCGCGCGGAGGGGCTCTCCTCGCTGCTCGCCTCGATCTTTACCGAGGAGCGCCTTGCGACGGACCCGCAGGGTCCCGTCGAGCTGCTGCTTCCCGCGGGTCCCGTGGCGGAGGCCGAGATCGTCGCGCGGCGCGTGAGCGAGCTTGCGGAAGGGGGTCGCTCCATCGTGGTCGCGGTCCCGGACGCACTCCGTGCCCGTCGAGAGCTCGTGGCCAAGCTTGCCGCGCGCGGGTGTCGCGTGCGACTCTCCTGCTCCACGCCCCTGCTCGACTGTCCATCCGCGCAGGCGTTCTTCTCCTTTGCCCAGACGGTGGCGCTGCTCGCCGAGCTTGATGCGTCGTGGCCTGAGCCCGCGCTGGGGCTGGAGGGTCCCATGGCCCAGCTCGGCGACATGAGCTGGTGGCCCCCGCGCGAGCTCTCCGACTTTCTCCTGTCCGACATCGCGCACGTCGGTGCCACGAGGGCCTGGTGGGCCGATGCCACCTGGCGCGGCAACCGGCTGCTCACGCCCAAGCGCATCCTTGCCATGCTGCAGTCCGAGAGCGACACCTCTGCTGCGGTGGCGCGTGCGACGATGGAGCTGCTCAAGGGCCGCATGGGCACGGCCGCCTCAAAGCTGCTGCAGCCTTACGTGGCGGCGCTGGCGCCGGGAGGCGTCGGCTTGGACGAGCGTGCGGACGAGGCCCGGGCGGCTCTCCAGGCAATCCTGCAGCTCGCAGGCACCCTGCGCGAGCTTGGCGTGACGGCCGACCCCTCCGTGGAAGGCTCCGTCAGCCTGCGCGAGCTCATCGAGATCGCGCAGTGGGCGGCCGAGGGCATGAAGGTCGTCGAGCGCCTTGAGGTTGGGGAGGGGCTCGCTGGCCACATGGTGAGCGTGATGAGTGCGGGGGAGGCGGCCCGTCTGGCTCCCGGCTCGGCCGACGTGGTGGTGGCCTGCGGGCTCACGACGGGGGAGCGTCCCGTCAAGGCCGCAGACGACCTGCTCCAGGCCCTTCTCGAGCTGCTGGGCGTGGAGCCCGTGGCCGACCCCATGGCAAAGGCGCGCGCCGAGTTCCATGCGCTGCTCTCCGTCGCGCGCGAGCGCGTGGTGCTCGAGCGCGCCCAGCACGACTCCGACTCCAAGCCCACCTATCCCTCGGTCATGCTCTCCGAGCTGCTTGCAACCTACGGCATCTCGGCAACGGCAGGCTTTGCGGACGTCTCGCTCCCCAAGAGGATGCTCCCCGAGACCAGCCTCACGGGCAACCTCTCCGTGAAGGGCGTTCCCGTCGGGCACGTGTCGGCGGACGACCCGGCGCCTGCGGGCAGGCTGACGCCGCTCGCGCGTCCCTTTGTCTTTGTGCCGCAGGACGGCAGCGAGGTGCTCGCGGGCGGCAAGCCGGTGCTCTCGGCCTCCCAGGTGGAGACCTACCTCGACTGCCCCTACAAGTGGTTCAGCCTGAGGAGGCTGCGCCTGGGCACCGTCGATGCCGGCCACGGCGGCATGGAGATGGGCACCTTCGCCCACCGCGTGCTCGAGGTCACCCACCGCGAGCTGCTCTCCCGCGCGCTCGAGGCGGAGTCCCCGGGCATTGAGCGCGAGGCGCTGCTCGCCCAGGTCGAGGCGGACCCGGCGCGCCACATCGCGGGGTCAAAGGTCGACGAGGGCTCGCTCGACGCCGCGCGCGCCGCCCTCGAGCTCGAGTTCGACCTGCATCAGCAGCACATGTACATGGTCAGGCGCCCGCGTGCCGCCCAGCAGCTCCTGGTGGCCCACAACGCCTCCGAGCGTGCGCAGGAGGACCAGCTGCGCACCGACCTGCTCTCCTCGCTCGAGTACGAGACGCGCATTCTCCAGGGCTTCGAGCCGAGGCTCTTCGAGTGGAGCTTCGGACGCCATGGCGAGCTGGTGGAGTACGCAGGGGCCTACTTCACGGGCACGGTCGACCGCATCGACGTGAGCCCGCACGGCACCGCCGTGATCATCGACTACAAGCACAAGAGCCCCAATGGCTTTGCCGCCGAGTACGACGCGCTGCAGGACGGCGTGCTCGAGGGCAAGCTGCTGCCCAACCGCGTCCAGTCGCTCATCTACGCACAGGTGGTGCGGCGCGCCTTCGAGGGGCGCCTGCGCCTGGTGGGCAGCGTCTACCTCAGCACCAAGAGCCCCCACGCCCTGGCCGGCGTGGCGGACGAGAACGTCGTCGACCTCGTCTTTGGGCGCGTGAGCAAGCAGCGCACGGGCCGCGTGAGCGTCCCGCGCACGTCCGAGGGCGAGAGCGGCATGAACGCCCTGCTCGACAGCACCGAGGAGCTGGTGGCCGAGCAGGTGCGCCAGATGCTGGCCGGAAACGTCGAGGCACGTCCGCGCGACGCGCACTCCTGCGACTTCTGCCCGGTCATGCAATGCGAGAAGAGGATGGCCCGATAATGGCAACGATCGATCTCTCACGGCTCAACGCCGGCCAGCGCAGCGTGGTCGAGCGACTCGACGAGCCCCTGTTTGTGGCAGCGGGTGCCGGCTCGGGCAAGACCTTCACGCTCACGGCGCGCCTGGTCCACGCACTCTCGGAGGGCAGCGCCGCAGACGGCGGTCGCTACCTCTCATCGATCGACGAGGCGCTGGTCATCACCTTCACCGATGCGGCTGCGCTCGAGATCAAGGAGCGCGTGCGCCAGGCCCTGCGTGCGGCAGGGGAGGACGACCCTCACCTGCGCGAGGAGGCCCTGCGCGTGGACGGAGCCTGGATCTCCACCATCCATGGCATGTGCTCGCGCATCCTCCATCGCCATGCCATCGAGCTGGGGATCGACCCACAGTTCAGGGTGGTCGACGGCAGCGTGGCGGACGCGCTTCTGGCCCGCGCGCTCGACGAGGTCATGACCGAGGTCGGTCGCGACGAGGAGTTTGCCGAGCTCAGGGCCGAGTACCCCCTCTGGAGCGCGAGCAATGGCTCGGTGGTGGGCATGATAGGCGTGCTGCGCGACGAGGCGGCCAAGTGCATCCATGGCTTCGACGACTTCGTGTGTCCCACGTCGCACGAGGCGGCCGACGAGGTCATGAGGCTGCTCGCCATCTTCGAGTCCATCTCCTCGTTCAAGCTTGCGCCCAAGCAGCGCGAGGTGACCGATGCCTCGCTGGCGTCGCTGTC
This sequence comes from uncultured Coriobacteriaceae bacterium, assembly GCA_902777325.1. Classification (GTDB taxonomy): domain Bacteria; phylum Actinomycetota; class Coriobacteriia; order Coriobacteriales; family Atopobiaceae; genus UBA1367. Next base: position 95,358 of record CACYTH010000002.1, on the reverse strand, counting down.
TGCGTTTGCGGGCCTCGCTCCGGGCGAGCGCACAGCCAGGCGCGCCTGCGAGGCCCTCGCCTCCATCAAGGTGCCTGCCCTCTCCAAGGCCGACCAGAAGCCCTTCAAGGAGGACGCCAAGCGCCAGCTTGCGATAGCCACCATGGCGGCGCAGTACGAGCGCGTGCAGGAGCTGTGCCCCCAGATCGTCGCGCTCGCACGGCTGGTCGACGAGCGCTATGCCGAGCTCAAGCACGAGCGCTCAAGCCTCGACAACAACGACCTCATCGGGCTGGCCCTCAAGGCGGTGGAGGGCAACCCCGAGATCGCGCGCGACTATGCGGACCGCTTCCGCCTGGTGATGATCGACGAGTTCCAGGACACCGACGAGAAGCAGCTCAGGCTCATCTCGCTGCTGTCCGGCAAGGACGCCTGCCACCTGACGACGGTGGGGGATGCCCAGCAGTCCATCTATCGCTTCCGCGGGGGTGACGTCGAGGTCTTCCGCGCGCGCGGCAGAGGTCTTGCCACGAGCCAGCACATCGACATGGACGTCAACTACCGCTCCGACCACAACGTGCTCGCGCTGGTGGAGCGCGTCTGCGGCGACGCAGGCCTGATCGGCGACTTCCTCAAGCTGGCAGGCGACGCCGGACGCACCAGCAGGCTCGTCGCGCGCGGGTCCGACGGCGCCGAGCCGTGCCGCATCCGCCTGGAGGTGGCCGCGGGCGGCAAGTCCGAGCTGATGAGCGCCACGTTGGCGGCCCAGATCGCCGACCGTCTCGCCTCGTACCGCGACGCCGGCCAGCCGGTGTCCAGCATGGCGCTCCTGCTCGGCACCACCTCAAAGGTGGGGCTCTACCTCGATGCCCTCAGGGCTCGTGGGCTGCAGGCGGTGGTCACGGGTGGCTCGTCGTTTACCAGCACGCCCGAGGTCGGCGTCATCCAGGCCCTGCTCCACACCCTGGCAAACCCGCACGACACCGAGACGGGGCTCTTCCGCCTGTTGTCGAGCGACATGTTCCGTCTGGACGCCGATGACTTCTGCCAGCTGGGCACACGCCAGCAGGACGTGCTCGAGGCGCCCACCAAGCGTCCCGTGGAGCAGTGCTTTGTGACGGGCGACCTCACCCTGTATGGCGGCGTCCAGCCCTCCGAGCGCCTGAGGCACGCGCACGAGGTCCTGAGCAGGGCGTTCGAGCGCATGGGGCGCTGGCAGCTCGCAGAGGTGTGCCAGGCCGTGGTGGAGGAGTCCGGCTGGCTCGCGCGCCTGGAGCGCCAAGGCACCGATGGCCTCTCCGTGGCGGCAAACGTCCTGGCTGCCGTGCGCTACGTGCGCGAGCTGACGGTGAGCCTGGGCCTTGGCGTGGCGCGTGCGGCCGACGAGTTCGACCGCTGGCTGGCCGCCGCAAAGCTCACGCCTGCCAATCTGGTGGGCGACGAGGTCGATGCGGTGCGAGTGATGACCATCCACGGGTCCAAGGGCCTCCAGTTTGCCGTGACCGCCGTGTCGGAGTGCTGGGGCAACCCAAGCACGTCCGGACGTCTGTCGCTCGGCCGGATTGATGGCCGCTGCGTGGTCTGCGCAGCTCCTGGGCCCTCTGCAGGGAGCCTCTCGGCCGCGCGCAAGGCCTGCGACGTGCCTGACGACGCTGGCGCCTGCCGTACGGTGGTGGACTGGGCGACCTTCCTCGACCAGCGAGAGCTTGCCGCCGAGGCCGCCGAGAAGGCGCGCCTGCTCTACGTGGCGCTCACGCGTGCCGAGGAGGCGCTGGTGGTGGGCCTGCCCGTCTCGGGGACCGAGAGGTATGTCTCCGAGCTTGCGTTGGGCATGCTCTCCGCATTCCCCAACCTGGACGAGCTCGAGGCGGGCGAGCACGTGATCGAGGTCACGCCCGAGGCGCCGATCGAGCTCGAGCGGCGCATTGCTGCCGCCGACGGCACCGTGCGCTACGAGCGCGCTGCCGTGCAGGCTACCGAGGGCATCGCGCGCGTGGTTCGCCTGACGGCTCCCGAGCGTGGCTCGGGCGGTCCGTGGCTGGTGTCGTCTGCGGACACGCTTGCGGGCTTTGACGGCATTCTCCCCGAGAGCGTGACAACGATTCCGCTTCTTGGGGTCGAAGGCGCAGAGCAGGAGCAGGCTTCCGAGCACCACTTCCTGCTCTATCCGATCGAGGAGCGCACGTTTGCCGTCACGGGATGGCGTGCGCGCGAGGGCACCTTCAGCTACTCGTCGGCACACGCCCTCATGGAGGAGGCCGCCGCTGCCGCGCCTCCCCGCGATGCCAAGGGTGCACCCAAGCTGCCGCCCACGCCTCCCAAGGCTCAGCAGGAGGCCGAGGCGGAGGGCTCGGCCTACACCGACGACGTCGACAAGGCGACCAACCTCGGCTCCGCCTTCCACGAGTTGGCGCAGACCATGGTGGAGACGCGGCGCGATCACGACCCGGAGCGCCTCGAAGCACTCGCCCGCACCTGGAACCTCTCGCAGCGCCAGACAAGGCGCCTGCGCGAGGCCATCGCCCGCTGGGAGGGCTCGGCGATACGGCGCGAGGCGCTCGCGTTCGATCTGGTCAGGCCCGAGGTGCCCTTCTTCGTGCGGGTGGAGTCCCGCTACGGCAACTACGTGGAGGGCGCGATCGACCTGCTCGCATGCGACCGCGGCGCCACCGAGGCCCTGGTGGTCGACTACAAGACCGGTGACGTCGGCCTCACGCTCGAGCAGATCGAGGACCGCCACCGCATGCAGGCGAACTTCTACGCGTGGGTGCTCATGGACCAGGGCTTCGAGACCGTGGAGTGCGCCTTTGTCTGTGTTGAGGTGGATGACGGGGCGGGTGGTCCGGTGGTCGTGCGGTACCGCTTTGACCAGAGCGCACTGCCCCAGATCGGCTAGTCGCGGGAGGCGAGGGCAAATCCATTCAGGTGTGCCCGGCGAGCGTATTCGCGGGGTCTCAAATGGGTAGCATGGCGATAGGTGCCCGCTAACCCTTGGGCCCCGTTTGCCCTGCTTGACCAAGGAGGTCCCCATGGCCGGCAAGAAGAACCACACCCTGCTCAAACTCGTCCTCCTGCTCCTGCTCGTGGCCGTGATAGGCATGGGCGGCTGGCTGGGGCTCAGCTTCAAGCGCGCGGAGAGCCTCCTGACCGAGGCGTCAGCCAGCTACGACCAGATTAAGCTGAACGCCGAGAAGGGCGACTATGCCCAGGCGCTCGTTGACGCACGCACGGCTGCCACGCTCACGAGCCAGGCGGCCGACGAGCTTGACGGCGTGCAGTGGGACCTGGCCTCCAAGCTGCCCGTGCTCGGCGTCGACGTCTCGACGATGCGCTCCATCAGCTCCATCGCGGGCACGCTCTCCGATGACGCGGTGATTCCCGTGCTCGACGCATGGGACGAGCTGTCGGGCAGCGGCGTTCTGGTCGATGGCCAGCTTGATGCCTCGCAGGTGCAGGCAAAGGCCGGCCAGGTCGTGCAGCTCGCCCAGGAGGTAAGCGATGCCGCGGCGGTGGTCGACACGTGCAGGGAGCAGGCGGACGCCCTCCAGACGTCTCACTTCGACGAGGTGAACGCCTGGGCTGACGAGCTGCGCAGCACGATCGGCTCTGCCAGCGAGGTCGTGGACTCGCTCGCGAGCGTCGCCGACGTGGTGCTGGGCGTGAGCTCCGCCTTCTCGGCCCTCACCGGCGCATAGGCCGCGCAAGAGGGCATCCGACAGAAGAGACGAGCCTCCCTTCGCTGGTGCGGAGGGAGGCTCGCGCTTTAGGGTTCGGGTGTGGGCGAGGCGCTAGGCAAGCGTAAGGAACGCCTGGTAGCCGCGGTATGCCTCGTAGAGGTCCGCCTTGGAGCACACCTCCCAGGGGGCGTGCATCGAGAGCACGGGCACGCCGCAGTCGATGACGCGGATGCCGTAGTTCGCCAGGATGTAGGCGATGGTGCCGCCACCGCCCTGGTCGACCTTGCCGATCTCGGCCGTCTGCCACCTGACGTCATGACCGTCCATGCAGGCGCGGATGCGCGCCACGTACTCGGCGTCGGCGTCGTTGGAGCCGCTCTTGCCACGGGCGCCCGTGTACTTGTTGAAGGCGAGTCCGTGCCCCAGGTACGCGGCGTTCTTGGGCTCGAAGGCGCTTGCAAAGGAGGGGTCGTATCCTGCGGAGACGTCGCTCGAGAGCATGTCGGAGCTCATGAGGCAGCGCCTGAGCGCCAGCGTGCCGTCGCCATGGCCGGTCAGCGCCAGAAGCTCGGCCACCACGTTCTCGAAGAAGTGGCTCTGCATGCCGGTGGCGCCGACGGAGCCGATCTCCTCCTTGTCCACCAGGATGGTGAGGGCCGTGCGCGCGGGTGCCTTCTCGAGGGCGAGCTGTGCGCGCAGGCTCGGGTACGAGCAGCTGCGGTCGTCATGGCCGTAGCCCAAGATCATGGAGCGGTCGAAGCCCAGGTCGCGGGCGGGTCCCGCGGGGACCACCTCGAGCTCGGCGGAAAGCAGGTCCTGCTCGGCGATGCCGTAGCGCTCCTCCAGGAGGCTCAGGATCTGGCGCTTGACCAGGTCCTTCTTGTCGTCCTCGCCCTTGATGGCAAGCGGCTTGTGGCCGACGATCACGTCGAGCATCTCGCCCTCGATCACCTTGGCGGCGTTCTTGTCCATCTGGTCGGCCGAGAGGTGGATGAGCAGGTCGGAGATCACGAACACCGGGTCGGTGGCATCCTCGCCCACGACGACGCTCACCACGCTGCCGTCCTTCTTGGCCACCACGCCGTGGATGGCGAGGGGCAGGGTCACCCACTGGTACTTCTTGATGCCACCGTAGTAGTGGGTGTCGAGGTAGGCGAGGTCGTTCTTCTCCTCGAGGGGGTTCTGCTTGATGTCGAGGCGCGGGCTGTCCACGTGGGCGCCTAGGATGTTGAGTCCCTGCGTGAGGTCCTGCTCGCCGATCTTTGCGAGGATGAGCGACTTACCGCGCATACAGGCATAGACGCCGTCGCCGGGCTGCAGCTGCCCGCCGTCCTCGATGCACTCCTCGAGGCTGCGGTAGCCCTTGGCGCGTGCCATCTCGATGGCCTCGGCCACGCACTCGCGCTCGGTCTTGTTGTGGGAGATGAAGGTGGTGTAGTCGGCAGCAAAGCCGTCAAGCTCGGCGAGCTGCTCGTCGGTGTAGGTGGTCCAGGCGTTGGGGTGCTCCATGGGGCTCCTTCTTTTGCGGGTGATGTCGTCTTAGCCGCACTATCGTATCCGATATGTTGCCAAGAGGGGCAATATCTGCCGTTTCCACAAGTCTCGGGGGCTGTCAGGTGGCGGCCGCCACGGCCTGGCTCGGACCGAACAAGCTGTTGCCTCTTCGCGCCGCTTCGAGCAAGACCCAATTGGCGTCCGTTGCCTCGGTTAGAATGAATCCCTACACCACGCGTTCGAAAGGCCCAGCATGGCATTCGTCCATCTTCACAACCACTCCGACTTCTCGATCCTCGACGGCGCCACGTCCATCCCCGGCATGGTAAAGCGCGCCGTCGACCTCGGCATGCCGGCCATCGCACTGACCGACCACGGCTACATGTTCGGCGTGCCCAACTTCGACCTGGAGTGCCGCAAGTACAACTCGGGAGCCGCCGACTACAAGCAGTGGTCGCACGACCGCGAGTGCTTCCAGAAGGGCTGGCAGCTCGACGAGCCTGCGCCGGACGCCCCTGACGCCGGCCCGCACGACCACGTGCACGCCCAGTGGGAGCGCGACGTCGCGGCGTGGCAGGCAAACGGCGGCGAGGCAAACCGCGAGGCCGCGCTTGCTGCCGTGGACGCATGCAAGCCCGTGCCCGTCATCAAGCCCATCTTTGGCTGCGAGGCCTACTTCATCACCGACGACACCATCGAGAAGGGCACGCGCCAGCGCCGCTATCACCTCATCCTGCTCGCCAAGAACGAGACGGGCTACGTCAACCTGATGAAGATGATGTCCAAGGCCGCCAACGAGATGTTCTACTACAAGCCACGCACCACGCTGGCCATGCTCGAGGAGTACCACGAGGGCATCGTCTGCCAGAGCGCCTGCGTGCAGGGCATCATCCCGCAGAACATCCTCGACGGCAACTTTGCCGAGGCCGAGCGCTGGGCCCGCACCTTCCAGGGCATCTTTGGCGATGACTTCTACATCGAGGTGCAGGACCACGGGCTCGAGTTCAGGGGCGGCTACAACGACCGCTCCCTCGACGAGCAGCTCGTCAAGCTGGCGCGCAAGCTGGGCATCAAGATCGTCGCCACCAACGACTTCCACTACCTCACGCGCGAGGACGCCCCCACGCAGGACATCCTCAGCTGCATCGGCACCGCCGACCAGCTCGACAACACAAACCGCAAGCACATGGAGGGCACGGAGTTCTACCTCAAGACCGAGGACGAGATGCGCCGGCTCTTCTCCTGGCTCCCCGAGGCCTGCGACACCACGCTCGAGATCGCGGACAAGTGCAACTACGAGCTCGACTGGACGCACATGTACCTGCCCAAGTTCCCTGGCCTGGCCGAGGGGGAGACCTCCGAGGAGCGCTTCCGCAAGGAGTGCGAGGAGGGCCTGGCCAAGCGCTACGGGGACAACTGGCGCGAGCTCACCATTGGCGGCGTCAACGTGCTCGAGCGCTTCGAGTACGAGTACAACGTCATCTGCACCAAGGGCTTCGCGGACTACTTCCTGATCGTGCAGGAGTACGTGCGCTGGGCCAAGGAGAACGGCATCGGCGTCGGGCCGGGCCGTGGCTCCGCCGCCGGCGCCATCGTGGCCTACGCCATGGACATCACCACCTTCGACCCGCTCGAGAACGGCCTGATGTTCGAGCGATTCCTGTCCGTCGAGCGCTCCGAGATGCCCGATATCGACATGGACTTCGACGATGAGCGACGGCTCGAGGTCGTGCAGCACGTCCGCGAGCTGTATGGGTCCGACCGCGTGAGCCACGTCATCACCTACTCCACCATCAAGGCCAAGCAGGCCATCAACGACGCCAACCGCGTGCTGGGCTTCCCGGTGTACATGGGCCAGCGCCTCTCCAAGATGATCAGCAACGACCCAAAGGCCAAGCTCAAGTTCGTGCTCAACAAGACCGACGGCAAGGAGGACCTCTACAGCCAGGACTTCCGCGACGCCTACGACAAGGACGCGGACGCGCACCGCATCATCGACGCGGCGCTGGCCATCGAGGGAAAGACCCGCGGCGAGGGCGTGCACGCCTGCGCCGTCCTCATCGCGCCAACGCCCGTTAACGACCACGTGCCCACCAAGCTCGACACCAAGGGCGGCGTCGAGATCACCCAGTACGAGGGACACTCGGTGGCGGACATGGGCCTGCTCAAGATGGACTTCCTGGGCCTGCGCACCCTCACGGTCATCTCCAAGGCCCTGCGCAACATCCGTGCCAACTACCCGAACATCGAGGACATCGACCGCATGCCCGACGCTGTGCGTGCCACCATCAAGCCCGGCGCCACCTGCGTGGACATCGACGTCGACAAGATTCCCTTCGACGACCCCGCCATCTTTGCGCTGATGGGCCGCGGCCACACGGCGGGCGTCTTCCAGATCGAGTCTGCGGGCATGACGGCCACCATCAAGGGCATGCAGCCGCGCGAGTACAAGCAGGTCGTGGCACTTATCGCCCTCTATCGCCCGGGCCCGCTCGGCGCCGGCATGGTAAGCGACTACATCGACCGCATGAACGGCCGCAAGGAGGTCGCCTTCTACGACAACCGCCTGTCCGACATCCTGGAGGAGACCTACGGCACCATGGTCTACCAGGAGCAGGTCATGCAGATCTCCATGAAGATGTGCGGCTTCTCGGCCGGAGAGTCCGACTCGCGCATCCGCAAGCCGGTGGCCAAGAAGAAGATCAAGATGCTCACCGACGAGGTCTTCCACTGGGAGAACGGCAAGGACGAGACCATCTACGACCACTGGATGAACGGTGCCGAGGACAACCAGTACACCCGCCAGATCGCGCAGAAGATCTGGGACGACGTTCTTGAGTTCGCGTCCTATGCCTTCAACAAGAGCCACTCGGCCGGATACGCCATCCTGGTCATGCAGACGGCCTGGCTCAAGGCCTACTTCCCCAAGGAGTACATGGCATCGGTCCTTACCAGCTACATGGGCAAGACGGAGAAGATCGTCCACTACGTGACGGCATGCCGTCACGAGGGCGTCGCCATCCTGCCGCCTGACATCAACGAGAGCGGAAAGGACTTCACGGCCACGGCCGAGGGCGTCCGCTTTGGCTTTGCGGGCATCCGCGGCGTGGGTGCCGGCGTGGGCGAGGCCATCATGGCCGAGCGCGAGGCGGGCGGCCCCTTCAAGACCCTGCACGACTTCGTGGAGCGCGTCGACTCGAGCCAGGCCAACCGTCGCGTGATCGAGGCGCTCATCAAGAGCGGCGCCTTCGACTCTACGGGCTACACGCGCATGCAGATGATGCACTTCGTCGACAAGAACAACCCCGAGAACATCATCGATGCGGCCATCAAGCGCCAGAAGGACCGCGCCGCGGGCCAGAGCTCCCTCTTTGACATGTTTGCCGACGTGGCGGGCTCGGGCTTCGAGAGCGACGTGCCCGAGCCGGATGGCATCGAGTGGGACCGTACCGCCAAGCTCGCGCAGGAGCACGAGGTGCTGGGCATCTACGTCTCCGACCATCCGCTGCGGCCCTACGAGTACGCGCTCTCCAAGGCGCGCGACGTTATGATCAGCGACATCGAGCTGAGCGAGGAGTACGTCAACCCCGCGACGGGCACCACCTCCACGCGCTACAAGGTGCCCGAGGGCAAGAACATCCATCTGGCCGGCATGGTCACGGCGGTCGCCAAGAAGACCACCAAGAACGGCGACAACATGGCCATCGTCACCCTCGAGGACATGGAGGGCGAGATCACGCTGGTCGTGTTCCCCAAGCTCTACCGGCAGTGCGCGTCGATTCTGGCCGGCGAGATCGACCAGGAGACCGGCGAGACCGTGGGCAACGTGTTCGTGCGCGTGACGGGCAAGCTCGAGCGCTCCGACCGCGGCAACCAGATCATCTGCCAGGAGGTCCAGGCGATGGAGCTCTCGGAGCGCACCAACAAGCCCAAGGTCCTCGAGGTGTTCTTGACGCCCAAGCTGCTCACCTACGACCGCCTGCAGTACCTCAACTCCATCTTCTCGCGCTATGCCGGCATGGATCGCGTGGAGCTTCTGGTGCAGGAGGCGTCGGGCAACACGATGCGCATGGAGCTGCCCACGCGCGTCGACGCGCGCAACGCCCTGCTGGAGGCCGAGGTGCAGGACCTGATTGGCCAGGAGGGGCACGTGGCCTACGCATAGGCACTGCGCTCCTGCACAGAGTGCGACAAGGGCGTCGGAGTGCTCCGGCGCCCTTCTCTATGCTTCGAACCCGTTTGACGCCAGGACGCGAGCCAGCGATGGCGTCTGGGCGACGGTGCGCGCCACGAGGGAATCGATGTCGTCGGCCAGGCGCCGCTCGTCCTGATCGGCAAGGTAGGCGGCAAGCACGTCGACGACCTGCACGTAGGTGAGCTCGTCGTCGCCAAAGCGCGCGTCGTAGATGCGCTCCTCGTGGGCGCAGTCGTTGCGCAGCTCGCTTAGGGTCTCGAGGTCGTGCAGCATGCCGGCGGGGGAGAGGGTCTTGCCCTCGTGCGTGGCGCCGCAGGCCTCGCGCATGCGCTGGCACACCTGGCGCTGCTCGCCGCGCTTCATCAGCGCGAAGAAGTAGCGAAGGTTGCCGAAGGTCAGGTCGGAGAAGAGCACCCAGAGGGGCACCTGGTCGTAGTTCTCGCGGTACCAGGCCACGCGGTTACTGTCGCGGGGCTCGTCGTCGTGCTCGTCTACGATGTGCCCGCGCGCGTGGTGCTCGAGCGTGTTGATCATCCAGGTGAGGTCGCCCTCGTGGCGGTCGGGGCCGCGCAGGTACTCGCCCTGCAGGGCGTAGCATCCGCGCCTGAGGTACGCGTTGGCCTTGCGGTGGTGCTCGCAGAAGGTGTGGGAGAGCACGGCGCGAAGAGTCGACTCCACGCACATCACGGCGCGGAAGGTCACCGAACGCAGCTCGCGGTCAAACAGAAAGAGCTGGTAGATCTGGTCGAAGGTCGTGCCGGGACGGTAGCGGTCGTCATCGGCCGCCCTGCTCGCTGACTGGTCGAGAAACGCCTTGCCATACCCGTTGACCACGGCGTAGTAGCCGTCGCGCAGGAGTATCGCTGCGGTCTGCTCGCCCGTCTCAACTCCGCGCATCCGCAGCAGCGCCATCTGCTCGCCTATGGACCTGAACTGCTTCTCCATGCCACCCCCTCGTCAGCTCCCATGATACGTGACTTGCGACGACTGCGACGGGTGGGACAGGGTGGGACAGGGGACGTGCCTGGTGTCCCACCTTGGTTAGACCAAGGTGGGACACCAGGCACGTCCCCTGTCCCACCCTGTCCCACCCGTCCCCCGCCCTAGTCCCAAGGCCAACGACTATCGGTCGTCGTGCTCGTCCATCCAGCTGGCTAGCAGCTGGCAGTACCGCTCGTTGTCATCCACAAAGCACATGTGACGGCAACCAGCCATGAGCTCCCAGCGCGCCTGCGGCAGACGGTCGTACATCGTCTTGGCAATGAGCGGGGTGCACAGGTCATCCGTCCCACTGATGACAAGGGCAGGAAGGTCGAGCTCGTGCAGCCTGTCGGTATAGCTCCACTGTGCGAGCGTGCCCATGGGTGTCAGCTCGTTGGGGCCCCAGGCCGTGACGTACGACTCGGTGCCCGACACCTTCGCGCGCCACAGGCATTCCGGCGCGCTCTCGTCGTAGTGCAGGTCGGCGCAGTGCAGGAGCATGTAATGGTCGAGTGCCTGCTGGTAGGCGGGGGAGGAGAAGTCGCCTGTCTCCTCTGCCTGCATGAGTGCCTCCCACTCGGTCGAAGGCAGCTGCCTGGCCATGCGGTGCTGCTCCTCTCCCCAAAGCTGCGAGTCCGAGAGCGTGGAGGAGAGGATCACCGAGCTCACGCCCTCCAACCCATGCTCTGCCAGGTAGGTTATTGCCAGCATGCCGCCCCATGACTGCCCAAGCAGGTGGATGCGCCTGAGCCCCAAGGCATCGATCAGCCCCTCCAGCTCGTCGACCCACGTCTTTGCGCACCAGAGCTCCGGATGCCCCTCGACATAGGACTTGCCGCAGCCCAGCTGGTCATAGCTCACGATGGCCCGTCCGGTCTCCTCTGCCAGACAATCCAGCACCTCGAAGTAGTTGTGCGTGGAACCCGGTCCGCCGTGCAGGAGCAGCAGCGCCGGCTTGTCGGAGCAAAGGTCGCCAGCGGCTCGCCAGTAGGTCTCGTAGGGGCCAAACGCCACATGGCCCTCGGTGATGGGTATGTCTTGGGTGGAAGCGCTTGCACAGTCCATGGCCTTCTCCCTCGCTTTGTTCCAGCACATGTGGCCGGAATCTCGTGCTCCGATTGTCTAAGGGTAGCGCTTGTCCGCAAAGCTGACTCGCACCACAGGTCCCCGCGTCACGTACAATAGGATGCAACGGACGTATCGTTCGCAGGAGAGGACGTTTTGGAAAGGAGCCCCTATGGCTGACGTCAAGTTCTTCAAGTGCACCAAGTGCGCCAACATGTTCGTGAAGGTTCTCGAGGGTCCCTGCACGCCGGTTTGCTGTGGCGAGCCTTGCCAGGAGCTCGTCGCCGGCTCCTCCGATGGTGCCCGCGAGAAGCACGTCCCGGCCGTGACCCGCGAGGATGGCAAGATCGTCGCCCGCATCGGCGAGGTCGATCACCCCATGCTCGACGCTCACTACATCCAGTTCGTTGCACTCGCGACGCCCGACCGCCTCGAGATCAAGAAGCTCAACCCTGGCGAGGAGCCGGTTGCCACCTTTGCCTGCGACGGCGCCGAGGATGTCACCGTCTACGAGTACTGCAACCTCCACGGCCTGTTCAAGGCTGACCTCTAAGCCGTGCGGATTGCTCTTGCGCAGATAAACACGGTGCCAGGTGCGTTCGACGAGATCGTCGAGCGCATGGTGGCACAGACGCGAAGGGCCGCCGAGCAGGGAGCAGACCTCGTGGTCTTCCCGCTCGCGGCCCTCGCGGGCATTGACGATCTGCCGTATCCCGACATACCCGCCTACCTGCATGACGTGGCGGAGGCGCTCGTACATATGGCGGACCGCTTTGCCTGTCCGGCCATCGTGCCGGTGCCCGTAGACATGGGCATGCCGGGGAGGTCCTTCGGCGCGCTCATGATCGACCATGGTGACATGCGGCTTCTGGGCAATGTGACCAGGCCCGGCACGGACGCGCGCGCCCATGTGGACGTGCCCGAGTTCGACCTCTTTGGCATGCGCGCGGCCCTGGCCCTCTCGCAGGACGACCTGGATGCGCTCTGCGACTACGACTACGACGTCGACCTGGTGCTCTACATATCCGGTTACCCCTTTGCGCTGGATGATCCGGCGAGTGCCATGGGAGCGGATCTGGCTCACGCGCGCTTTGAGTCCGATGCCCAGGCGACCCAGGCGTGGGTGGTGGGATGCGCGCCCGTCGGTGGCTATGGCGATCAGGTCTTTACCGGATCGAGCTTTGTGCTTGCGCCGTCGGGCAGCCTGGTGGCGCTTGCGCCGGCCTTCGAGGAGGCTCTGCTCGTGGCTGATGTCGGCGACGGGCACGCGGATGCGAGTGCAGTGGAGCCGCCGCTCTCGGAGGTCTTCGACATACCCTTCCACCTGTGGCAGACCGTCTCCCTGGGAATCCACGACTACGTGACCAAGCGGGGGCTAACCGACGTGGCGCTTCTCCTTGACGGCAGCCTCGCCGCCTCGGTGCTCGCCGCGCTGGCGTCCGACGCGATGGGTCCGCTGCACGTACATGCGCTGGTAGGCGCTTCTGCCGGGGCCTCCGCGCCAGTCTGCCGCGAGCTGGCCAAGCGCCTGCACATCGACCAGCGGGACGCCGCCGGGCAGCCTCGTGGCCTTGACGTGCGCGACCTCGACGAGCTCGAGCTTGCCGCGCTGGCACGCGAGCAACATGCGGTGGTGCTCTCATCCTTCGACAAGACGGGGCTTGCGCTCGGCGGCTACGGAAGGCACGTCTCGTGCGCCGAGCTCTGTCCTCTTGGTGACGTGTATCGCTCCGACGTGCTCGACATGGCCCATGTCCGCAACACCATATCGCCGCTCTTCAGGCGCGTGAGCCTCTCCGAGTCGGAGATGGTTGCCCTGACGCTGCCGGATGGCTCGCCGTACGTGGCGGCAAGCGATGCGGACGTCATGCTCGTGGACGAGATTCTCATGGGCCACGTGGAGTACGAGCGCCCGTTGGCCGAGCTTGCGGCCAGCGGGGACGACGATGGTGCCCTGGCGCAGGCGGTGCTTGCGGCTCAGCGCCTGGCCGAGCCGTGGCGCAGGACGCTGCCTCCCGTGCTTGCCATGAGCACGTGCACGTTGGATGACGCGCGGTTCCCCCTGGGCGTGAGCTGGCACGACACTCACCTCGAGGACGTGACCGATGCGACGCTTGGCTCGATGCTGCCCGCTCCAAAGGGGGCTGTGGCCCCTGGCGAGGGCGAGCCGCCAGCGGAGTTCGACCTCGACGCCACCCTTGCCATGCTCCGCGACTTTGCCGAGCAGGGAGGGCTTCTCCCACCGGGGCTCGCACAGGGCGGTGGCGCACCCGCCGGGTTTGACGTCGGTATGAGCAGCGAGGGCAAGCCCCTCGGATGGTTGAGTCCATTCTCGGAGAACTAGCGACCTGGGTGTGCTAGGATAGAACGGACGTTCTAATGCGGCTTTGCCGCACTGGCAAGGAGGCCGCTTGATCATCTTGGGCATAGATCCTGGCCTGGCCCATACGGGCTGGGGCATTGTGGAGACGCGCGGGGCGCTCTGTCGCGCGCGTGCCTATGGCTGCGTGACCACCAAGGCGGCCGAGCCCATCGATCAGCGCCTGGGCAAGATCTTCTCCGAGATCGCCCGCGTCATCGATACCTACCACCCCACGCAGCTTGCCATCGAGAAGATCTTCTTTGGCGAGAACACCCGCTCGGCGCTGGCAACCGCCCATGCGCGCGGGGCTGCCATCGTGGCCTGCTCGCAAGCGGGCCTCGAGGTGGGAGAGTATACCCCCATGCAGATCAAGCAGGCCGTGGTGGGCACCGGAGCCGCCGACAAGCACCAGGTCATCTACATGGTGCGTACGGTGCTCTGCCTCGACCACGACCCGCATCCCGACCACGCGGCCGACGCGCTTGCCGCGGCCGTCTGCCACGCCAACCTCAACCGCACAAAGGCGCTCTCGCGCCTTGCTGCCGGCGAGGCAATCCACGAGGCCGAGCAGGCGCAGCTTGCGCTCGAGCGCGAGGAGGCCCGTGAGGTCACCGCGGCTGCCACGGCCGCAAACGTCGCGCGCATGCGCGAGGAGCAAAGAAGGAGGAGCGCCTCATGATCGTTCAGTTGACGGGCACTCTCGTGGAGGTGCTGCCCACCCATGTGGTGCTCGACGTGGGCGGCGTGGGCTACGAGCTCGGCGTCTCCACATCCACGGCCGCAGCCCTGCCGCAGGTGGGGGAGGCGGGCGTCACCATCCTCACGCGCCTCATCGTGCGCGAGGACGCCATGGACCTCTATGGCTTTGCCACGCGCGCGGAGCGCTCGCTCTTTGACAAGCTCGTGGCCATCTCGGGCGTGGGGCCCAAGCTGGCGCTTTCGGTCCTCTCCACCTTCTCGCCCGCCCAGCTGGCGACGGTCGTGGCAACGCAGGACATCAGCCGCATGGCGCAGGTGCCCGGCGTGGGCAAGCGCAAGGGTCAGCGCCTGCTCGTGGAGCTCGAGGGGGTCTTTACCAAGGACGCCGAGCTGCGTGGCCTCGTGGGCCTCGAGCAGCCGACGCTTACCAATGCGGTCTCCACTCCTGCCGCCTCGGTCGGTGCCGAGGCAACCGACGCGCTGCTTTCCATGGGCTTCTCGCCGCAGGAGGCCGAGCTTGCCCTCGAGGGACATGAGGAGGCGGGCGCCACCACCATCGAGAAGGCCCTTGCCTACGCCCTGAGACGTCTGGGAGGTGGTGCCTGATGTGGGAGGCCGACAAGGAAGACCTGTTCGAGGGCGCCGGATCCTCGCGCGGCGGCGCGGGCATCTCTCCCCAGCGCATGGGTCAGCGCAGCGTCACCGCCGAGCTCACCTCGGACGACCTCGACGTCGACCGCACCCTGCGTCCCAAGACGCTCGACGACTACTGCGGCCAGGAGCGCGTGCGCGAGAACCTTCGCGTGCTCATCCAGGCCGCACGTGACCGCAACGAGCCGCTCGACCATGTCATCTTCAGCGGCCCCCCGGGCCTCGGCAAGACGACGCTCGCGGGCGTGGTGGCCAACGAGATGGGCGCCAACCTGCACACCACCTCGGGTCCGGCCATCGAGCGCACGGGAGACCTCGCGGCGATCCTCACCAACTTGAGCGAGGGGGACATCCTCTTCGTGGACGAGATCCACCGCCTCAACCATCAGGTGGAGGAGGTGCTCTATCCCGCGATGGAGGACTTCTTCCTCGACATCGTCATCGGCAAGGGCCCGGCGGCGCGCTCCATCCGCCTCGACATCCCGCGCTTCACCCTGGTGGGGGCCACCACGCGCACGGGCCTGCTCACCGGTCCGCTGCGCGATCGCTTTGGCATCTCCTACCGCCTCGACTACTACTCCACCGATGAGCTGGCTCGCATCGTCGCGCGCTCGGCAGCCATCCTCGGGGTCGAGATCGACGCTCAGGGGGCGGCCGAGATCGCCTCGCGCTCTCGTGGCACGCCTCGCCTCGCAAACCGCCTGCTCAAGCGCGTGCGCGACTACGCGCAGGTAAAGGCCGAGGGGTCCATCTCGTGGGAGGTGGCGGCCGAGGCGCTCGCATTCTTCGAGATCGACGAGCTGGGGCTCGACTGGATGGACGTCAAGATCCTCGACGCGCTGGCGCGCACCTTCCGTGGTCGGCCGGTGGGCCTTACCACCGTCGCGTCCGCAGTCGGCGAGGACCCGTCCACGCTGGAGGACGTCTATGAGCCCTACCTGCTGCAACAGGGCCTGATCATTCGTACGCCCCAGGGTCGCCAGGCCACCCCGGCCGCCTTCGAGCACCTGGGGATCGTTCCGCCCGTCCAGAAGTGAGGCATGCATGCTACATCGTGACTACCTGCTCGAGATGATCTCCCGCTTTGTCGAGACCGTGACGGTGGCGCTCAGGGGCGCCCTGCTGGAGGGCAGCCTCGAGTCCGTTCAGGAGGCAGAGAACAGCGTGGCCAGCCTCATCGACCTCGACCCGCAGACGGCCATGAACCTCACGCCCGACTCGCTCGTCACCATGATGCTCCTGTCGGGCATGGGCGACTCGCTGGCGCAGTACGTGAGCTACGTGCTCGACCACGTGGGCGATGCCTACGACGACATGGGCGATGCCGCCAAGGCGCGTCTGCGCTGGGATCAGGCCCAGGCGGTGGCCGAGTCGTTTGACGTTGACCAAAACGTGGTGCCCGAGGAGTTTGCCGCCCTCGAGGCAGAGCTCGAGGCAGCGCAATAGGCATTGACTCTGGCTTTTTAGCGCAGCTTCGCTCAGCGAGCAAGCGCACAGGCAACGACAAGCGCCATCCCGCCGAGCCGGGTGCAATGGATCTCGATGCGCTTGACGCCCATCGCGTCGAGCGCTCGTTGCGCCGCACCGTCTCTACCCGTGCCTCGCTCCAGCAGCGCGTCTTCCGTCACAAAGTGGCGTACGCCAAAGCGTAGCTCGGTGTCGTGCTTCTCGTGCCAGCGACGCAGTGGTGCGGCAGTCGCCTTGAAGGCGGCCTCCTTTGCCGCAAAGATCGTCGCGTGGGCGAGGGGCAAGTCATCCGGCCAGAGGGATGGCGCAAGCGCGCGCTCGCGTTCGGTGAGCAGCAGCCGCGCGCGGTCACGCCTGTCCGTGCGCGGCGCAAAGCGCTCGGCGGCGCACAGGTCGACGCCAAGGCCCATGAGTCGGCTGGAGTCTTGCGTCCGTGCCCACGCCGCCGCAAGCGCCTCTCCCTCATCGCTCAGGCTGACCAGAAGGCTGCGCTCCTCTACCCCTTGCACGTCTTGCAGGTAGGGGGCGCCCCTCAGGTCATGTGAGAGGGAGGGAGCAGGGTTCGCGTCCGTGGCGAAAAGCTGCGTGAGAGCATCCTCATCGTCCTGCCAGGACGCCGCCCCCTCAAATGCTGCAAGGCAGAGCTGTGGGCAATTGCAGCTGCGCCGCACCTCGTCCGCAAGCGCCTCAAGCGCCGGATCTGAGACGCGCCGCAGCCCGCTCATGCCTTGGTCTCTTGGGTCGAGAGCACGATGCCCACGATCACCACGGTACCGCCGACGAGCTGCTGCACGCTGATGTGCTCGCCCAGGATGAGGGCCGAGAGCATGAGCCCGAAGACCGGGATGAGGTTGGAGAGCGAGGTGGCGGTGGAGGGCTCGAGCTCCTCCAGGGCCCAGTTGTACATCACGAAGCCCGCAACCGTGCAGCCGAGCACCAGGTAGGCGAGCGAAGCCCAGGTGGTGGGCGAGGGCAGGCTTTGCGGGACACCCTCATAGAGCACGAAGGGGATGAATCCCAACGCGCCAAAGAGGGTCTGCCAGGTGGTGATGGTGAGGGACGAGTAGGTGCCCAGCACGAGGCGCATCGCAAAGTTGTAGAGCGCCCAGCACAGGCCGCCAAACATGAGGATGAGACTGCCGAGCATCACGTCCGAGCCACCCTCGGCGCTCTCGGTGAGGGCGAGCAGGGCGACGCCCACAAACGCCAGGACGATGCCCAAGGTCTTTGCCGGCTGGGGGCGCACCTTGTCTATCAGGCACTCGAGCACAAGCGCCATGGCTGGAAACGACCCCACGATGAGCGACGAGGTCGAGGCGGGCAGCATGGCGACGCCGTAGTTCTCGGCGGCAAAGTAGAGCGTCGTGCCCAGAAAGCCCGTGAGGGCGATGGCCGCCATGCCACGAAGGTCGGGCATCTCATGATCGCGCATGACCAGGCGGATGGCAAAGAACACGACGGTGGAGATGGCAAAGCGGATGAGCCCCAGTGACATGGGGCCCAGCGTGTCGTAGCTGAGCTTTGATGCGATCAGCGAGCCGCTCCAGAGGAGGCAGGCAAAGGCTGCGGATGCGATGTGGATGGCGCGCGAGCTTCTCACGGGATTCCTTGGTGTAGGGTAGTGGGTCGAGTCACAAAGGATACCACCACCACGAGGGAAGCGATGAGCGTGGACTCAACGCAGCGCATACAACCCACCATCGACGATGCCCGGCAGGCGCTGTCCGAGCACTTTGGCTACCAGAGCTTCAGGCCGGGTCAGGAGCGTGTCATCGCGGCGGTCCTCGCGGGCCGCGACGTCATGGCCGTGATGCCCACGGGAGCAGGGAAGTCGGTGTGCTACGAGGTGCCGGCGGTGGTGCTCGGGGGGCTCACGCTTGTGGTCTCGCCGCTCATCTCGCTCATGGCCGACCAGGTGCGCGCCCTCAAGGAGGCGGGCATCAGGGGCTCGTTCTACAACTCGACACTCAAGCCGCGCGTGCGGCCCGAGGTCCTCCGGCGGGCGCTGGCGGGCTGGTACGACCTCATGTACGTGGCCCCGGAGCGTCTGGGCGACCCAGGGTTTCGCGCCTTTGCGGCGGCGGCAGACATCCCTCTGGTTGCGGTGGACGAGGCACACTGCGTGAGCCAGTGGGGCCAGGACTTCAGGCCCGCCTACCGTGCCATCAGGGACTTTGTGGACTCCCTGCCCAACCGTCCGCGCGTGGCCGCGCTCACGGCCACGGCAACGGCCCGCGTGCAGACCGACGTGCGCGAGCTTCTGGGCCTCCGCGATCCCGTGATCGAGGTGAGCGGCTTCGACAGGCCCAACCTGCAGCTTGCCTCCTTCGAGCTCACGCCCAAGGATCGCGAGCGCTGGACGGTCAACTATGCGAGGCAACACCCCGGGGAGTCGGGCATCGTGTACGCGCTCACGCGCAAGAAGGTGGAGCAGATCTGCGAGAGGCTCCAGGATGCCGGCATCAAGGCGGCCTCCTATCACGCGGGGATGTCCGACTCCGAGCGCACGCTCTCGCAGCAGGCCTTTGTCAACGACGACGTGCACGTGTTGGTGGCGACCAACGCCTTTGGCATGGGCATCGACAAGAGCAACGTGCGCTATGTCATCAACTGTGGCATGCCGCAGTCTCTGGAGGAGTACTACCAGGAGGCCGGGCGTGCCGGCAGGGACGGAGACCCTGCCGCCTGCTACCTGCTGTGGAGCAGGGGGGACATCCGCACGGCGCACTTCTTCATCGACAACATCGAGTACGCCGAGGGCGTCACCCCAGCCGAGCAGCGCTTCTTGCGCGAGCAGCGCGAGCGGCTCCTGGGCGAGATGATCGGCTATGCCATGAGCACGAGCTGCCTGCGTGCGCGCGTGCTGCGCTACTTCGGACAGCGGATGGTGCTGCCGCCAGACGGCTGTGGTGGCTGCTCGGTCTGCACGGGCGAGACGGCCGAGCGCTACCTCAAGGTGGAGCGCAGGCGCCAGGCCGGAGGCCGCGTGTTTGGTGCGGGCGGAAGGGCCCTGGACGACGTGCGGCGCGAGCGAGACGAGCGACTGGACGCAGTGGCAGACGCGTGGGTGCACGACGGGTCTGACGAGGAGCTCTTCCAGCGCCTGCGCGTGCTGCGCAAGAGCCTGGCAAGCGAGGCGCATGTTGCCCCATACATGATCTTCTCGGACCGGACGCTGAGGGCCATGGTGCGCAGGCGCCCGCGGAGCCGGGAGGATCTCCTGGAGGTGCCGGGCGTGGGCGAGGTCAAGCTAAGCAAATACGGCGACGCCTTTCTCGAGGAGCTTTGCAGGTAGCGTAGCCCATACGCACAGACTTCTTCCAATCACCTCAAAATATTGAGGTGAACGTACAAAAATCACGATAGCTTCCGGATTCCGCTGGGCATACTATGGTCACGTCGAGGGCGGCCAGGGAGGTTGGCCGCCACGTACCTTGAGAGTTGAATCGAGTTCGTCGGACCTCGGTGCATAAGGGGATTGAACCCTTCCGAGGCGGGGCGTATGGAGCGGAAGCCGCACGCGGGATACCCGTGCGTGCGAACCGTTCGGCAGGCTTGCGAAGGCCGTCGTCGAGGGAGAAACTCCCAAGTCCAAGCTCCGGCGCGCGCATCAGCGCTTCGAACGTGCAGAACTCCTGGCAGCGCCAATAGACGCCCCGGTGGGGAATAACCTTGGACCTAGGCGGGTAGCACCGCGCGACAGCAGGCAAGGAAGGCCAACCTGTGCTGTTCGTCTTGAAGCGGCGAAAGCCGTGTATAACAGGAGTAGCTGGCAAGAGTAGCCGTATGACGAGCCCATTGGGCAAAGGTCTGCTAAACCTTCTGAATCTCGGTGAAATCTGGGGGCAACCAGTCCCCCGCAGGGCCAACAAACGGGAGCATGTGGCGTGCTCCTCGGGCAAGAAGCCAAGGGTCGCTCCCAAACGCTCAGACTTGTCTGCCTGCTGACGGAACACGGAGAAGCTGGTGTAGGCGTAGGGCGAAGGCTCGCGACGAACTCGATTGAGCTCTCATGGCGTGTGGCCACTCCGCTTGCTGGCGTATTTGGCTCGTATGGCGAGCGGGTGCGCGGGTGTCACCCTGGCGGGCAGGCAAATGCGCTAGTGCTAGTACCTAGCCACAAAACGCGCAGGTACAGACGGGAGATGCTATGCCCAGCAACTGCTTTGCCCTCGACGTCGGGCTCCATCACGTGCTCTGGGGCATGGTGTCGCCTGCCCTTGAGCTTCTGGAGGAGGGCACGGTCGAGGTCTCGTGCTCAAGCGCATCCGAGCTCGTCGATGAGCTGGCCGCGCTCGTCCGCTCCCACGGCCAGGACGCGCGCTGCGTCTGCGTGAGCGTGCCGGGGACCGTCGACGTGAGCGACTGCCAGGGGATGGTCATCGGGGGAGGCCGCCTTGCCTACCTTGACGGCGTCGACCTGGGGGCCGAGCTCTCGTTTGCCTGCGGGCTTCCTGTGGCCATCGAGAACAACGGCAAGGCCTATGCCCTGGGCGAGCATGCCGCAGGGGCGCTGCGCGGCTCGCGGGTGGGCGTGGTGCTGGCCATTGGCTCGGGCATCGGCGGCGGCATCGTGGTCGACGGTCGCGTGCTGCGCGGCGCGCACTCCTTTGCCGGCGAGTTCTCCTTCGTGCGGCACACGCCCATCTTGGGGGAGTATCGCTCGCTGGATGCGATGTCGGGTCTCTGCAGCTGGCAGGGGCTCAGGCGCTCCATCCTCGCCGCAAAGGGGCTTGAGGACGACGACACGATCGACGGCGTCCGCCTCTTCGAGTGGGTCAATGCCGGCGACGTCGCAGCACTGCGCGGCCTGCACCACTACGCCAAGGACCTCTGCACCTGGATCTTCAACCTGCAGTGCATCGTCGATCCAGACACGGTCGTCCTGGGCGGGGGCATCAGCGTGCAGCCGGCGCTTCTCGAGGCCGTGCACATCTCCATGCGCTCCATGATGGCCGACCTCCAGATGTCGCAGATGCCCAAGCCCAACATCGTGCTTTCCGAGCTCGGTGCCAGCGCCAAGCTGATAGGCGCGGTCGCGTCTGCCATGGCGCGCTAGGTGCCTTGCCAGCACCTACATGTTGAACGGCGGGGGAGGGGTTCCCTGCTTGCGCCACCCGCGCAGGCCCTTGTGCGATGCGGGAATGGGCGTGGTGAGATCTGCGACGGCAGCGATGGGCGCGTCGTTGGCAGAGGCCACGCGAACCTGGCGCGCGGCGCCGGCAAATATCAGGAGCACGAACGCGAGCAGCCCCAAGATCATGAGAAGCGACTCGGTGTCGAGGCTGTAGTCAAAGATGCCATGGATGAGGCAGGGGACGACGAGGGCGAGCCGACGTGCGTGCGCCGCCTCGGCGCGTGAGCCGCGCGCAAGCTGGCCACGCCACACGCCGTAGTAGTAGCCCATGAACACGGCGCAGGTGCAATGCAGCGGCACCGAGAACGCGCCACGCATGATGGCGACGTCGAGGGTGCCGCTGTCCATCACATAGAGGATGTTCTCAAGGGTCGCAAAGCCCAGTCCCACCATCACGGCATACACGATGCCGTCAAAGGTGTAGTTGAAGTTGGGGTTCTTGCGCGTGGTGCGTAGCGCCAGGTACTTCACCCCCTCCTCGGAGAGTGGCACGATGAGCAGGTAGGTCAGGCGCGAGATGGTGGTCGTGTTGCTGGTGAGCGACTCCACGAGCCCACAGCCGATCCCCTCAAGGACGCCTGCGGGGAAGCATGTGAGCGCCCCCATCACAAACAGGAGCGCCAGAAGCCCGAACGGCTCCTTCTCGATGCGGTCGTAGGCAAGCACGTGCCTCGCGAGGATGATGGAGGGAAGCACGGCGAGAAACAGCAAATAATGCATAGAGGTAGCCTTTCGATGCGATGCTCAGTAGACGTTGCGGATCGAGAACCTGTCCTCGGGCACGGGCTCCACGGCGTCGTTCTGCACCAGCGTGGCGCGAATGAAGGCGCCCTCGCGCACGGACTCGTTGGCGACGTCGTCCATGAAGGCCTGCACTTGAGCGGGTGTGCCCTGCACCTCGAGCATGACGTCCCCGCCGATGAGGTTCATGACCCAGCCGGTAAGATTGTGACTATCGGCCCAGCGTTTGGCCGTGTAGCGAAACCCCACGGCCTGCACGCGGCCGGTGTAGCGGAGCTTGCGTCGTATGGCGCCTGCCGGGATGGCCTTCTCCCGCCTTGGCTTGTCTTCACGCTGCCAGAACCACTTCATGGGGTGCCCTTCTTTAGGATTCACCTCAACCTTACCCTATCAAGCCACTAAAATGCATAGGGTTGGGTTCTAAGCTGTCATGGCTCTGTGAACTGCATGAAACAATGACTTTTTATAATGGCCGAGCGCACAACTCGGTGCGAGTGGGGCGAGAGGCCCCAACGGTAAGAAAGGCAAATCGATGAAGCAACCGCAGGACATCCTGACGATGCCTCACGATCAGCTGGAGGCCATCCAGCTCGAGGGCATCAAGAAGACCGTGATCAATTGTTATGAGAACGTCCCCTTTTATCACGACCTCTTTGATCAGGCTGGCTTTGACCCCTATGCCGTGGAGACCCTTGATGACGTCAAGAAGGCTCCCTTCACCACCAAGCAGGACCTTCGCGACAACTATCCCTTTGGCTTCTTCGCCGTACCCAAGAACGAGGTGCGTGAGATCCATATGTCGAGCGGTACGACTGGCGTGGCGACAGTGGCTGGTTACACTGACCACGACCTCGACATCTGGGGCGACTGCTTTGCGCGCGGCATCTGGTATGCCGACGGCGGCTCCGATGACGTGGCGCAGATCTGCTACGGCTACGGTCTGTTCACGGGTGGTCTCGGTGCCCACTATGGCTGCGAGAAGGCCGGCTGCATGACCATCCCCATCAGCGCGGGCAACACCGAGCGCCAGATTCGCGTGCTGCGCGAGATGGGCTCCACCATCCTGTGCTGCACGCCGAGCTACGCCATGTACATCGCCGACACTGCCCTCGCCATGGGTCTCGACCCCAAGAAGGACTTCCACCTGCGCGCCGGCATCCATGGCGCCGAGGCCTTCTCCGACAACTTCCGTGCCGACCTCGAGCAGAAGCTCGGCTACAAGGTGCTTGACGTCTACGGCCTCACCGAGACCATGGGCCCGGGCGTCGCAATCGAGTGCATGGAGCAAAACGGCCTCCATCTCGCCGAGGACCACTTCTATGCCGAGATCATCAACCCCGAGACCGGCGAGGTCCTGCCCGACGGCGAGTGGGGCGAGCTGGTGCTCACCACCATCGACCGCGAGGCCACGCCCGTCGTGCGCTACCGCACCCGCGACATCACGCGCATCATCCCGGGCGAGTGCGCCTGCGGCCGCACGCACCGTCGCATCGACCGCCTGCACGGCCGCACCGACGACATGCTCATCATCCGCGGCGTCAACGTCTTCCCGTCCCAGATCGAGGACGTCATGAAGACCTTCCCGCAGGTGGCCAGCTGGTACCAGATCGAGCTCACGCGCAAGAACCACCTCGACGTGGTCACGCTCAAGGCCGAGGTCAACCCCGACTTCGACTTCGACCAGATCTCGTCCATCGAGAGGCTGCAGCGTGACATCCAGTCGGCGATGAAGACTGCCCTTTCGGTCGGCATCAAGGTAAAGCTGGTAGAACCCAAGACCATCGCGCGCAGCGAGGGCAAGGCAAAGCGCGTCATCGACCTGAGGGGAGAGGATAAGTAATGATCATGCAGCTCACCGTGTTCCTCGAGAACTCCGAGGGACGCCTCGCGGACCTGTGCCGCACCCTGGCGGACGCCAACGTCAACATGAGCGCCCTGACCATCGCCGAGACCTCCGAGTACGGTCTGGTGCGCATCATCTGCGACAACGTGTTCCACGCGGTCGACGTCCTCGAGGAGGCTGGCTTCCGCGCCACCAAGACCAAGGTCCTGGCCGTCGAGCTCCCCGACCGTCCGGGCGCCCTGGCCGAGATGCTCGAGGCACTTGACTCCACCAAGGTCAACATCGAGTACGGCTACTGCTTCCAGTCCAACGGCGACACCGCCATCGACGTGCTCAAGATCAACCCGGCCGACCGCGACGCGGCGGAGAAGGCCATCTCCGGCGCCGGCTTCAAGCTGCTGCACTGGGACGACATCGTCTCGTAGCTTAGGCGAGCAGACAGAGGCAAAGACAGCGGGGGCCGGGCTTTTGCTCGGCCCCCGCTCTGTCGTGCGGGCAAGTGGGCTCTGAGCCCGTCAGAGACGCCCCTACATGAGCGGGGAGAACAGGCGCAGGAAGAGCATCCTCAGGCGCATGCCGGCACCAGGGGCGCGATAGCTCTCGGTCACCTCGCGTGACTGGGCGAACATCCACTCGAAGTCGCGCTTGGTGTCAGCGACGGCGTCGGAGCCGTAGTAGAGGCAGCCGTTCTCAAAGTGATGGTAGAGGCTGCGGTAGTCCATGTTGATGGTGCCGCAGGTGGCAAGCACGTCGTCTGCCACGCTCATCTTGCAGTGGCAGAAGCCCGGCGTGTACTCGAAGATGCGCACGCCGTTGCGCACGAGACTGTGGTAGTAGGAGCGCGTGAGCTCGTAGACCATCTTCTTGTCGGGTATGCCGGGCGTGATGACGCGCACGTCCACGCCACGCTTTGCGGCAAGTCCGAGGGCGTGGGTCATCTCGTCTGTGATGATGAGGTAGGGCGTGACAAACCACGCATAGCTCTGCGCGTACTCGGCGACCGAGATGTAGACGTCCTCGCCCACCATCTGGTCGTCCATCGGGCTGTCGGCGTAGGGAAGC
Organism: uncultured Coriobacteriaceae bacterium; assembly: GCA_902777325.1. GTDB lineage: Bacteria > Actinomycetota > Coriobacteriia > Coriobacteriales > Atopobiaceae > UBA1367. The sequence goes on along the minus strand of CACYTH010000002.1, from coordinate 70,005 downwards.
ACGAAGCCCTGGGCGTCGGGCGCGCTTGGTAGCTCGGGCAGGAAGTGGCGATAGGAGACGTCGTCGACGTCTGAGTCGCTCACCGCGTTCCACATCTCCAGGAAGGTGGCGGTGAGGCTCTTTACGGCCTTTCCCTCGAGCCTGACGCCCGTGTCCTTCCAGTGGCCGAAGGGATGGGTGATGTTGAAGTACTCGTTGGCCAGGTTGTAGCCGCCGGTGTAGCCCACCAGGCCGTCAATCACCGTCACCTTGCGGTGGTCGCGGTTGTTGAGGAAGAGGTTGAGGCCCGGCATGAAGGGGTTGAACACCTTCGCCTTGATTCCCACGGCCTCCAGGCGGTCGACGAAGTCGGTGTTGACGAAGCCCATGGACCCCATGTCGTCGTAGAACACGCGCACGTCCACACCAGCACGCACACGATCCTCCAGGACCCGCTGGATGGCGTGCCAGCTCTCGGCGTCCTCGATGGCGTGGTACTCCATGAAGATGAACTTCTGCGCACGCGCGAGGTCGCGCTTCTGCGCCTCGATGCCCTTTGCGGCGTCGTCGTAGTAGGTGATGGCCGTGTCCTCGTAGAGGGGGTAGCCCGACGCGCGGTACACGTATCGCGCGATGTTGGCTGCGCGGTTATCCTGCTCGGAAAGCCGCCTGATGGAGTCCTCGCCATCAGGCAGCAGGGGGAAGAGTCGCTCATCGACCTTCTGGTAACGCTCCCGCATGGCCCGCGTGTGGCTGTTCAGGCCTACCAGCAGGTAGAGGGTGACGCCAAAGATGGGCATCGCCATGATGAAGATGATCCACGACATCTTGAGGGACGACGGCCTGTTGTCGTTGTAGATGACAAGCACGATGAGCGCGGCGAGGAGGCGCGTGCCGATGGCGATCCACTCGGCCTGCTCGGCGAACTTGATGTTCATCACAAGGATGAACGCGACCTCCAGCACGATGGCGATTGCCGCAAAGACGGCGCGCTTGATGCCGTTTTGGACCGACGCCTCGGTCTCCATGGTGTTCGAGCTCATTGGTATCCCCCTCAAAGACTGCCGTGGTACCAGCCACCGCAAGACGGTGGTCTGAAGTGCCTTTCCTACGACCGCCTGAAGCAGGTGGCCGTCATCCGCGCAACCTGCGTGCCCAGCTCGTCGCGCACCTCGACAGTATAGAACCCCAACGAGCGTCCGCTCTTGTCGACGTCGCATGTGGCGATCAGGCGGTCTCCACGTGCCCCAGAGAGGAACTCGATGCTGTTCGAGACCGAGACGGTGGGCTTCTCACCAACGTTGCAGGCCACGGCCAGCGCGTAGTCGGCGAGCGTGAAGATGGCACCTCCCATCACGCCGCCCATGGCATTGCGGTGGATGGGCGCAATGTCGAACGCCGCGACCGCATGTCCCCGCGCGGCCTCGACGATCCTGCATCCGCAGGCCTCGTAGGCAAAGAGGTCATGGGCAAAGAAGTCCCTGATCTCCTCGATGGGGGAGTTGTCGTCAAGAGGCATGGCAGTTCCTCTCTGGTCGTGGGCTGACCTGCTCATGTTAGAGGTGCCGCAGGCTCCCCGAGGGGCTTCTGGGCCAAGTGTTACCTCTTCGAAAACCGTTGGCAAATTGGCGAGAAAAGTCGTTGCCATAAGGCAATTGGGTGCTACTATGTATTACAGGGTATAACCAAAACATACCAAGTCATACCATAAACGAAACACGGTCACCATGTCAGACAAGATGACTCCAGTCGTAGCCAAGGTTCTGCCTGCCGAGAAAGAGCGCTTTTTCGAGGCGACAGAGTCGATAGGAACCACACCCTCAAATGCAATTCGCATGTTCATTGCTGCTTTCAACAGGGCAGGAACATTTCCTTTTGAAGTAGGCGTCAGCGGTGTTCTCGGAAGGGCGGGCACGAGCAATGAGTAGGAACCTGCAATGGATGCAGCTAAGGGCCTTCATGTGGCTTGACAGGGTCTTTCCCTGTGCCTACTTCTCGCGCATGCGCTCCGCATGCATGTCTCGCTGCATGCATCCGCAGTGGTAAGACGCCCATAGGCGCACCCTTGCGGCAAGGGTGCAGCAGAGCCCAGAACAGGGGCGGGAGGCGGCCAGGTGCCGTCACCCGCCCCTGCCGTATGGGAGCGATTCCACGTTGTGTGCGGCCTGTGGTTCCGGTTTTTGGAGTATGGACACCGGTCGCGCAACCGCATAACCTACCGCAGACCTGTTGGGCCATACCATAAGGAGGAATCAACGATGACCCAGATCAGGGACATGAAACAGCTCGAGCGCAAGGTCTTCGAGGCCTGCTACAACGGCTGGTACCTGAGCGGCCAGTACAAGGCCGTCTTCTTCGGGCACGAGCGTCTCTTTGAGGCGGACACCATCCGCCTGCTTGCGAAGGACGTCGAGAAGTGGTTTGCCTCGCATGCCGAGCACCATGGCAACGACATCCTGCTCGTCAAGTACAACAAGGCCATCTAGTCGGCCTTGGGGCGGCCGCTGGGGCCGCAAGGACACATCTGAATACAAGGGCGGCTCCTCTCAAGAGAGAGGAGCCGCCCTTCGTTTGGGGCTATGAGGCGCAGGGGGAGGGCCTTAGTTGGCGGGAGCCACCATGCGGGTACGGTAGACGCCCTCTATCTGGCTGATGTACTCGACGACGCTGTAGTCCCACGGGCCGCTCGTCTCGATGAGCGTGGTGGCGTTGTCGCCGCGGCGCTTGTTGGCCATGTTCTCGATGTTCAGCCCGCACTCGGCGATGATCTGGGTGAACTGGCCGATCATGTTGGGGATGTTGCGGTGCAGCACTACGATGCGCTCGTCGGTCTGGATGGGTCCGAGGTCGACGTCGCCAAAATTGACCGAGTTGACGATGTTGCCCTCGAGCAGGTAGCTCTGCAGCTGGTCGACTGCCATGGCGGCGCAGTTGGCCTCGGCCTCGCGCGTGGAGGCGCCGAGGTGCGAGAGCACGAGGGCGTTCTTCATGTGCGTGGTGGTCGGGTTGGCGAAGTCGGTCACATAGCGGCGCACGTGTCCGTTCTCGAGCGCGCGTGCCATGGCCTGCTCGTCCACCAGTGCGTCACGGGCAAAGTTGAGGAAGACGACCCCGTCCTTCGCCTGGGCAATCTGGTCGCGGCCGATCATGCCGCGCGTGTTGTCGTTTGCCGGGACGTGGATGGTGATGTAGTCGGCGTTCTCGAGAATCTCGCCCAGGCGCTGCACGTAGTGCACGTGACGGTCGAGGCTCCAGGCGGCGGTGATCGAGAGGTAGGGGTCGAAGCCAAGCACGTGCATGCCGAGGCTTCGGCCTGCGTTTGCGACCATGGCACCGATGGCGCCAAGGCCGATGACGCCCAGGGTCTTGCCGGCGATCTCGTTGCCGCCAAACTGGCTCTTGGCCTTCTCCGCGTCGGAGGCCACCTGCTCGTCGTCTGCATGGGCGTTGACCCACTCGGCGCTGCCAATGATGTCGCGAGAGGCCATGAGCATGCCGGCGACCACGAGTTCCTTGACGGCGTTTGCGTTGGCACCAGGCGTGTTGAAGACCACCGTGCCCTGTTCGGTGCAGCGGTCGATGGGGATGTTGTTGACGCCCGCACCGGCGCGCGCGATGGCGAGAAGGCCTTCGGGCAGGTCCATGTCGTGCATGTTGGTGCTACGCACGATGGCCGCGTCGGCCACGGAGAGGTCCTTGGCTGGGGCGAAGTTCTTGTAGAGCTTGTCCAGCCCGGACTGTGAGATGTTGTTCATGCAGTGAACGCGATACATTGACGCTCCTTTTGCATCGGTTTCGATGAGTGCCTTCCGATTCTACGACTGCTTTGTCCAAAGCGGCATAAGGTGCTGCAAACCAACAGAAGGCCTACGATGCCACGGCATCTGGGATGCAACCCGCCTGCAAGCAAAAAGGGCGCTCGTCCCTTGGAGACGAGCGCCCTCAAGCGCTTGGGACAGGGAGCCCTACCGGCGGATGGCGCGCACGCGGTAGATGCCGTCGACCTCGGAGAGCTTGGCGATGGCCTCCTCGGGGGCCTCGTCGCTGAGCTCGAGCAGGCAGTAGGCGATGTCGCCACGGCTCTTGTCGACCATGTTCTCGATGTTGATGTTGGCGGAGGAGATGATGGAGGTGATCTGGCCGATCATGTTGGGACGGTTGAGGTGGAAGACGGCCAGACGCATGGCGCCCTCCATCGGCCCCATGTCGACCGCGTCGTAGTTGACCGAGTTGGTGATGTTGCCGTTGATCAGGTAGTCACGAAGCTCGTCGGCTGCCATGATGGCGCAGTTGTCCTCGGCCTCCTTGGTAGAGGCGCCCAGGTGCGGCGTGACGGTGGCGTGGGCCATGCTGGTGGTCACGGAGTTGGCGAAGTCGGTCATGTAGCGGCGGATGTGGCCCTCCTGCAGGGCCTCGGCCATGGCGCGCTCGTCCACGAGGGCGTCGCGGGCATAGTTGAGCACCACGGCGCCGTCGCGCATGGCGGCAATCTGCTCGCGGCCGATCATGCCCTTGGTCTTGGCGGTCGCCGGCACGTGGATGGTGATGTAGTCGCAGTTCGCCCAGATCTCGGAGATGTTGTTGACGTGGCGGACATGGCGGTCGAGGCTCCACGCGTACTTGACCGAAAGGTAGGGATCGTAGCCATAGACATGCATGCCGAGGCTGCGGCCGGCGTTTGCCACCATGGCGCCGATGGCGCCAAGTCCGATGACGCCGAGGTTCTTGCCGGCAAGCTCGGTGCCCGCAAAGTCCTTCTTGGCCTTCTCGGCAGCCTTGCCCACGTTGGGGTCGTCGGAGTTCTCGTCAACCCACTCGATTCCGCCCACGATGTCGCGTGCGGCGAGCAGCATGCCGGCGATGACCATCTCCTTGACGCCGTTGGCGTTGGCGCCGGGCGTGTTGAAGACGACGATGCCCTTCTCGGCGCAGCGGTCGAGGGGGATGTTGTTGACGCCGGCGCCGCAGCGGGCGACGGCGAGCAGGTCGTCGGAGAAGTCGAGCTCGTGGAGGCTGGCGGAGCGCACCATGATGGCCTCGGCCTCATCGATGTTCTCGGTGAGGTCGAAGCCCTCGCCGAGGCGGTCGGTGCCCACCTTCGCGATGTTGTTGAGGCAGTGTACCTTGTACATAGCGGATTCCTTATCGTTAAAAGACCAGGAGCAGAAAGGTGACCCCTCCTGCTCCTGGTGACGGTGACCGTGCTAGTGCTTAGCCTCGAAGTCCTTCATGAAGGCAACGAGGGCCTCGACGCCCTCGATGGGCATCGCGTTGTAGATGGAGGCGCGCATGCCGCCAACCGAGCGATGGCCCTTGAGGTTCTCAAGGCCCGCGGCCTTGGACTCCTTGACGAAGAGCGCGTCAAGGTCGGTGTCGCCGGTGACGAAGGGCACGTTCATGAGGGAGCGGTCCTCCTTGCGGACGGTGCCCTTGAACAGCTCGGAGGAGTCGAGGTAGTCGTAGAGCACCTGGGCCTTGGCGAGGTTGTGCTGGTAGATGCCCTCGAGGCCACCCTGCGACTTGAGCCACTTGAAGACCTTGCCGCACATGTAGATGGACCAGCAGTTGGGGGTGTTGTAGAGCGAGTTGGCGTTAACCTGCGGGCGCCACTGCATCATGATGGGCACGTCGGCGAGGTCGTCCTCGGGGATGAGGTCCTCGCGCACCACGACGATGGCCAGGCCGGCGGGGCCGACGTTCTTCTGCACGCCGCCGTAGATGACGCCGTACTTGGTGACGTCGACCGGCTGGGAGAGGAACATCGAGCTCACGTCGGAGACGAGGACCTTGCCCTTGGTGTTGGGCAGCTCGTGGTAGACGGTGCCGTAGATGGTGTTGTTCTCGCAGATGTAGACGTAGTCGGCATCCTCGCGCACGGGCAGGTCGGAGCAGTCGGGGATGTAGGAGAAGGTCTTGTCGGCGCTGGTGGCGATCTCCTGGGCGTCGATGAAGCGCTTTGCCTCGGCCAGGGCCTTCTTGGACCACATGCCGGTGTTGATGTAGTCTGCCTTGCCGGAGGCACCCGGGAGCTTGCAGAGGTTCAGCGGGATGGCGGCAAACTGCTGGTGGGCGCCACCCTGCAGGAAGAGAACCTTGTAGTTGGAGGGAATGCCCATAAGGTCGCGCAGGTCGGCCTCAGCCTCGTCGATGATGTCCTGGAACATCTGAGAGCGATGGCTCATCTCGTTGACGCTCATGCCGCAGCCGCGGTAGTCGAGCATCTCGTCGGCGGCTTCCTTGAGGACTGCCTCGGGCAGCACTGCCGGGCCAGCGGAGAAGTTATAGACTCTGCTCATGTGTCTCAACCTTTCAGGTCGTTTAACTTGCCTGCCCATTCTAGTATTGGCAGGGTGAAGCGCCCCCAAATGAGGGCGCCGGTTTACCTAGTTATTACGTTTGTGGATGCCTTCTGTATAACGTCTGCGGAAAAAACGAACATCTTTGCTGGCATGGCACTTGCGCCAATGGCATGTGATGTGCTAGTAAAACGGTCCGCCCGCCAAAGGCGAGCGGACCGATGCTGCGTTACTCGTGAATGTAGACAGTGTCGCCCACGTTGATGAGGCCGTAGAGCTGCTCGGCCTTCTCGTACGGCAGGTTGATGCAGCCGTGGCTGCCCCACCAGTAGCGGATGTCGCCGCCAAACTCGGCGCGCCAGGTGGCGTCATGGAAGCCGTAGTCGTAGTTGAGGAAGGGCATCCAGTAGTTGACGAAGGACTCGTAGTCGGGCTTGTTGTCCCCGTTGCGGTCCGCACCGACAAGAGTGCGGTTGGTCTCCTTGGCCTCGATGGCAAAGGTGCCCGTCGGCGTGGAGTGCATCTCCTGGTACTCGGTGTCCCAGCCGCCGGACACGCAGTAGGAGTCCCAGATCACCTTGCCGTTCTCGTCATAGAAGCGCACGAACTGCGTGGTGAGGTTGACGTCGATGTGACGCCCGCGCTCCTTGGCGCCCGGGGTCGCGACCGGCTTGGTCTCGATGACGGTGCGCTTGACCTCGGCATCAGTGCCCGGCTGGCGCTTGAGCACGCGGTGGATGTCAGTAGAGGTCTCGTCGGCGTTGAGGGCCCAGACGTGCTCCTCGTCGCTTGCGTTGCCGGCCTCCTTGATGGCGTCGTTGGCCTCCACCCACTTGGTGACGCCATCGACAACGACCTCGTTCTCGTCGTTGAAGCTGATCCAGCTGGTGATGGTCGGCTTGTCGATGGTGGCGACCGTCTCGCCGTCGCACACGACGTTGATCTCGTTGGCGATCATGCCGTTTGCCTTCTCGACGGAGGCGGTGAGCGTCTCGTTCTTGGAGTCGACCGTGGGCTGCAGGAGCACGCTGTCGTCCAGGGTGACGTCGGGGCTCAGCTCGCGGCAGGCGACCGTGACCTTCTCGACGATCTTGCCGGCGTCGAGCGCGGTGCCGATCGACTCGGGGACGACCACAAACGACTTGGTCTCGTCGTCGTAGGCGGCCTTGGCGTTGGTGGGCTGCTCGGCGTCCTTGTTGAAGTCCGCCACGGCGCCCTCGACGATGGCGGTGAGGGCCTCGTCGTTGCTCTGGAGGTGGGCATCGATGAGCATGTGCTTGGGCGAGACCAGGTAGGGGAGCCAGAGTGCCGGGTTGGTGCGCGCGAGGGCCTCGTTTGCAACCTGGGTGCCCTCGGTGGAGAGCCCGATGTCCTCGGCGGTGACGGTGAGGTCGAAGCCATTGTCGTTGGTGACGTGCTGTTCGTAGGAGGCGGCGCGCTCCTGGATCGCCTCGGCCAGCTGGTCGGTGGTCATGCCGCTCGCGTCGACGCCATCGACGGTGGTACCGGGGGTAAAGTGACTTGAGAAGTACCAGATGCCGCTGGCATAGGCTGCAAGCAGGGTGGCAATGACGGCGGTGCGGATGACGAAGCGACGCTTGCGCCTGGCGCTCTTGACCGGACCGCTCCAGGAGGTGGCGGGAGCCATGCCCGAAGCACCTGTGGCGCTACCCGTGCTCTGTGAGGTGGTGTCTGTGCTAACTGCCACGCGTGACTCCAATGAATGCTTTCAATAGTCCCATAAAGACGTGTGCGGAAAGATAATACCCTACGTGAGTATTCATTGTGCAGGGTTTTGCAAGATGGATGCAATCGTCACGGCTTGAAAACAGCACGTCAGATACGCATATGCATCAGGGAGGGCCTAGAGCTCGATCCAGCCGTGCGCTATGGACGCCTCGAGGCTCCAGGTGTCGTAGCGCCCGTTGCGAAGCGCCCAGAAGCATCCGCCCCGCCCCCTCTCGAAGGCCCTCATCTGCTCGGTGGCGTAGACGCGCATGATGCGGTCGCGCTCCTGCCCGCTGGCGTCCTTGAGCCCCTTGAGGTTGTTTGCCAGCGACCACTCGCCCACGAGCACGGGGTGATGGCGGCTTGCGCGTGCGATGCGCAGGCCAGTGGCGCGCGCCGCGGCCACGTGTGCACGGAGGCTGGTGAGACGGGTGGCGCGCACGAAGGTGCCCACATACTGGTGCGTGTCGATCCAGACGTTCTGGTAGCGCTTGGCCGGCATGAAGTGGTCCCACGCCCCCAGCTCAAACTGGTCGTGGAAGACGAGGGGCACGTCGGGCCCGAGGATGGGGCGCAGGCGTTCGTATGCCAGCAGGTAGAACTGCGCGAGAACGCCGTGGGGGATGGGGGTGGATCGCTCGACGCGGTTGGGGTGATCCGCCCCGTAGCGTCTCATGCTCTGGGCAAAGATGCGCCTGCTGGCCGGCTCGTTCATGGGCTCCATGCCAAAGAGGGCAGGGTGGTTGGCGTAGCGCAGCGCGAGCTGCTCCAGCACGGCGAGGGTCTGGCGTACCTGCAGGGAGGTGTGGTGCCAGGTGCAGAGTCCGCTTGCCCCGCCGTTGTCAAAGCCGTTCTGTCCGCCGGGGACGGTGTGCAGGTCGATGAGCACGGGGATGCCCCACTCGGCGGCCCAGTCCATGGCGTGGTCCACGTGATCGATGCAGCTCTCGTGCGTGTCGTCCCCAAAGACGAAGAAGGGCACGGGGAGGCGCACGAGGTTGCACCTGTTGCGCTCGAGCCAGGCAAAGGTGTCGCGCGTGACGTAGCTGGCGCGATGCGCGGCGAGCCTGTCCGAAAGGTCGCTGGCGGAAAGCTCCTTGCGCAGGCCCTTCTCGTCGTCTGCGACAGTGCCGGCAAAGGGGCCGGGTGCGCTGTCCGACTCCATCCAGCGTTCGAGCACGAGCCAGTTGCCGAGGTTGACTCCGCGTATCGGTTCCGGTGCGCGCGTCATGGCGACCCTAGAGCTGCTCGGCAAAGTTGAGGTACTCGACCAGCGCCATCTCGTCGTAGAGGCTGCGATAGGGGCTCTCGCCCTCCGGCGTGTACCAGGTGCCGTCGGCCCCGAGGTACCCGTGCAGGTTGGTGGCGATAATGTCCTGGTTGACGGCGAGCTGGGCCTCCTGATAGCGGCTGACCGGCGCTCCGATGGCGTTGAGCAGGGTGCTGGCAAGCGCGTCGGGGCTGATGGCGCGCTCGGTGCTGGTCTGGCTGTTGCCGGCCACGTCGTAGTTGGCCCACATGACGTACTCGGCGTGATAGACGCGCTGCGAGTGGGTGAGGTCGTCCTCGTTGGTGTACCAGGCGTCATTGTAGTCGGGTGTCATCGAGGGCTGATGGTCGCCAAAGAAGACCAGGACCACGGGGCGGTCGAGCTTCTTGAGCTCGTCGACAAACCACTCGAGCGCGCGGTCGGACTCCTCGATGCAGGAGAGGTACTCGTTCAGCCGCTCGGGCGTCTCGGCAAAGCCCGGGTTCTCGTAGGTGCCCGTGGGGTAGTAGTGCGTGAGCTTGTCCTCGGGGATGTTGTTCTGGTTGTACGAGCCATGGTTCTGCATGGTCACGTCGAAGACGAACTGCGGTGCCTCGTCTGCGGCCAGCAGGTCGAGGGTCGCCTGATAGGTTGCCTGGTCGGACACGCCGCTGTGGAAGATGGGCACGCCCGTGGGGGTCTCCATCTTCTTGCGGCCGTCGAGTCCGCGCTGGGGCATGCCGCCGAAGGCCTCGATGTCCATGAAGCTGTCAAAGCCGAAGCCCGCGTAGACCTTGTTACGGTTCCAGTTGGAGGCGTAGTTGGGGTGCATGGCCGTGGTGGTGTAGCCCAGGGAGCCCATCTGGCGGGCCAGGTTGTCCACCGGGTCGAGCACGAAGGTGGAGTATGGGTACTTGCCCGCTCCGATGTAGCCGAGGGAGTTGCCGGTGAGGAACTCGAATTCGGTGTTGCAGGTTCCGCCACCGTGCACGTTGACAAAGAGCTCGCCGCGGTAGAGGGCATCGTCGATGCTGTTGAAGAACTGGGGGCCCTCGTATCCGCAGTGCATGCCGTCGAGGTCGGACAGGTCGGCAAAGGACTCGTTCATGACCACGACGATGCTCGGCTTGATCTCCTCGAACTGCTCGACGGCCTGCTTGCGTGCGTCACTGGCGCCAATGCCCTCCTCGTAGGCAGTGGCGAGCTTGTCGGTCGCCCGCTCGGCCGCCTCGGTCGAGTAGTCGTCGGGCTTGTGGATGGGCAGGTCCTGCCAGACCGCGATGAAGGTGGGCAGGAAGCCCTGCTTCTCGTAGTAGCTGATGGAGTACCAGTACATGATCTGCACCTGGAAGACCTTCATGTAGTTGGGGCCAAGCACCAGGGCTGCGCAAAGCAGTGCCGAGGCCACGCCCATGAGGCCGTCCTTGCGCAGGTTGCCACGCTGCTTGTCGTCCGGTTGGACCGACCAGCTCGGATGCAGCAGCGAGAGCACGCAGACGCCGGCCATGATGAAGACCACGCCCGTGACCGCCTTGGGGTCGAACGAGTAGGTGTACTGCTCGGCCACGGCGGCCGCGGTGCCCAGGACGAGGAGGTCGTTGGGCAGGATCGCGGCGTTCTTGAACTTGCGCACGAAGTACTGCGCGACGCCGATGAAGGCAAAGAAGGCGAGCGACACGAAGGCCGCCTCGCCGTGACGACGTCCGACGAGGTAGAAGAAGAGCGTGGCAAGCAAGATGAGTGTCAGCTCGAGCCACCAGAACGTGGGACCAAAGAGCCCGATGGCCCAGCTCCACGGCCACTCGATGGTAAAGAGGGCGATCACGCAGAACAGAAGGATGAGGCCCCACTCCGCACGGTGGCGCAGTCGCGGCTCGAGCGTGGCCAGACGCGCATGGATGCGCTCTCGCCTAAGGGTCAGCTGCGAGAGGGCAACGAGGGCGGGGGCGACGCCAAGCGGTGCCAGGGGAGCGAAGGGGCCTCCATCGATGAGGCCGATGAACCCCCACACGGTAAGCCAGACGAGAACGAGGCCGAAGAGGGCGTTCCAGATGAGGGTCGCGCGCGAGACGGGTGCGTGCAGAGACTTCTGCGTAAGGACATAACGGCAGGTGAGACCTATGTATGCGATAAGTCCGGCGAGAAAAATGAGTCCCGCTAAAAATGAGAACATGTGGAGCCCTTCATGTGGAGCGTTTTGCCTATGCGGCGAATGTGTAACGTTCGCATTGTAGGTGAGAGGGACTCTCCGTTGTCGGATACCACGTAAAGCCTATGAACCAACGACAATCCGAGCCAGAAGCTGAAGGCGCGTTGGGCTAGGCGATTGCACTTAAGGGTAGAATCCATGCATCCGATACCCGTTGGAGGAGGTTTCCGTGAGCAAGGTGAAGAAGATCGCGATAGGCGGGGCCGTCGCACTGGTGCTGGCACTCGTCGGAGTGCTGTGGTTCTCCTCGAACGTCCCTGGGTGCAGCACGCGGATAGGCGAGCTCAGGGGAGACCTGGTGGGTAACTCCTTCGTCATCACCACGTACGACAACTATGGCCAGCAGACCCTCAAGACCTCGGGCAAACGCGTCAACCTGAGCGGCAACAAGGTCAAGACATCGGGCTACACCGAGACGGGCGTCGCCTTCGAGCAGTGGGAGCTCTCGAGCGTGATCACCATCACCATCGACGGGCGCGAGATGGAGACCTGCGGCGACACCTGCATCTTTGCCGAGAAGGGCCTGACGCCCGCGCTGGACTTCACAACGCCTGAGTTCATCGAGAGCCATGGCGGGTCTCCGCTCACCATAACCTCGCTTTCCTACACGCTCAACCAGTACAAGAACTACTTCGGCAAGAGTCGCGTGGTGGTCATCAAGTCCCAGACCGGCCAGCCCATCGTCGCGTACTCCGGCAACAACGTGTACTGGGAGGTCAAGACCGACCTGCCCAAGACCACCAAGCTCATGATCGACAACAAGGCCCTCTACATCCATCGGGCCAACTTCCAGATCATCGACACCAAGCTCTTGGAAGACTAGCTGGAACGACAAGGCGTGATGGTGCCCGGGCAGCCTCGACGCTGCCCGGGCGCTTTTTACTGCTGCACGAAGACGAGAGTGTCGTCGCTGCTGCGGGCCTGGTCGAAGGCGTAGCCGCGGTCGGCGAACGCAATGAGCTCCTCGGTGTCCTCGACGTGTTGCTCTGCGCACCAGCGCACAAAGCTTCCGCGGGCGGCCTTGGCCTCGGTGGAGCGCTGGACCAGCTTGCCATCGGATGCGCGGACGCTGCCAAACAGGCAGGTGAGCATGCGCACGCCGAGCCCTGGCAGGTAGGGGGTCACGGCCTTCGCGTACTCGACGGAGGCGACGTTGACGACGGTGTCAAAGCTCTCGGCGAGGACCTTGGCAAGCGTGTCCGCCCAGAAGGCGTAGAGGTCGCGCGTGGCCGGGCGCACGCCGCGTGCGGGCATGGCCAGACGCGCCTGCATCTCGAGGCGGTAGGGGACCACGGCGTCGAGGGGGTTGAGCACCCCATAGAAGCCCGAGAGGATGCGCAGGTGCTGCTTGAGGTAGGCAAGGGCGTCCTCGTCGAGGACGTGGGCCGCCAGATGCTGGTACTGGATGCCCTCGTAGGCGATCGCCGCGGCAGTCGTGGCCGAGCGTGGGTCAGCTGTGGCCAGACGCTCGTAGTTCTGCCGGGCGAGCCGGTCGCTGCACTTCCAGAGCGCCTTGGCCTGCTCGAGGCTGAGCGTGCGCAGCTGCTCGAGCAGGAGCTCTGTCTGGTCGATGAGGCGGGGCAGCGCCGTGGCGTCGGGTGGTCCTTCCACCACGTTCATCTTCTTTGCGGGCGATACGATCAGCGCAAAGCTCATGTGGGTCGCTCCTTCTGTCCGGCGCGGCGCGGTCGGGAGGCGCGTACGCGTCTTGGCGATATGCTAGCGCACGGGTTGGACCGGTGCCAAAATGGGTACCGTAGAGAAGGGCGCATAAGGCGCGCGGGTCGAATGTCGCTTCGGAGGAACAATGGACGAGAAGTCGCTGACACGCAAGGGACGCATCAAGTTTTTATTTGCGGTGCTGGCTCTCGGCGCAATAGTCGTGGCGGAGGTCCTCGCCTTTCTCGTCGTCGTCTTTCTGAACATCCCCTATGAGTCGCTGTGGACCGACATTGTGATTGAGACCCTGGGGTCATTGGCGGCAATTGCCATGGTGCTGCTCTTGGGTGGCAGGAGCCTGGTGTCCATATCGCGAGACGATGTGGCCTACACCTTCCGCTTCGGGTGGTGGTGCATCGCCATATCGATCGTCCTCATGATTCTCGAGCTGGTGTGGTCGTTCGAGGACGGCACGCCCATTGCCAGCGACTGGCCGGTGCGCCTGGCCGAGACGGCGGTGCTCTGCGTGGGCATCGGCGTCATGGAGGAGACGGTGTTTCGCGGCGTCGTCCTCAACGGGCTCTTGGCCCTTCTGGGCTCCACGCACAAGGGCGTCGTGCGTGCGATCGTCATAACGTCTGTGCTCTTTGGCTTTGCGCACGTAGACGTCACCACCGACTTCGTGGACAGCCTGTCCGTCATTCAGGCGCTGCTCAAGATGTGCCAGACGGGCATGTACTCCTTCATGCTCTGCGTCATCCTGCTTCGGACCCACCGCCTTGGCGGCGTGAGCCTCTTCCATGGCTTTGACGACTTCGTGCTGGTGCTGCCGAGCATTGCCCTGTTTGGGGAGCCGCTCGAGACCGAGTACGTGGTCCAAGGTGAGGATGCGATGCCCACCATCATGTACTACCTGGTCGTCATTGCCCTGTACCTGCCCTTTGTGATCAAGAGCGGCCTCGAGCTGCGCCGTGGGCAGGACGTGACGCGCGGGGCGTTCATGGAGAGGGAGGTTGCTCAGGCCCAGGCTCAGACGCAGGCCCTTGAGGCGGCCTCCGAGTTGCCCGTGGCGCCGCTCACTCCCATTGAGGGAGCTGCCCCTAGCGAGGTACCAGCGGAAGCGGCTCTCTTTGAGATACCGGTCCCTACCACGCCGCAGACCGCATCTGACTACCGGCCCCTCGAGACGCTCACCGTGCCCGAGGCTGCCTCGGCCATTCCGGCGGGCGTCGTCCCCTCGGCGCCGGTTGCGCATGAGACCTCCACGCCCACGGCGGACCGCACCTCGCGCTCGAGCGGTCTGCCACCTGTGCCCAAGGGGCTCTAGTGCACCTGCGCTAACGGCGTTTCTCGTAGGTTTGGCCTAATGGCGTTGCCATGCCTTTTGTGGGTCCATAAAATTAAATATAGTTCACTTTTTGGCAGCACTGCCTGTCGGCAGACGGTGACGCTAGGAGTCGCATATGGACATTCAGGGGTTCTACGCAGGCCAGATCTTCGACGCGCACGAGTATTTGGGGGCCCATACCGTAGCCGAGGGCACGGTGGTCCGCGCGTTTGCACCGGCTGCCGTCGGCATGACCATCGTGCATCACGACGGCTTCGAGACCGAGATGAGGCGCATCCACGACGGCAACTTCTGGGAGGGCTGGGTGCCCGACCTCATCGACGGCGACCCCTATGAGCTGCGTGTCTACCTGCCGGGCGGAGGGTATCAGGACCACATCGACCCCTACGCCTTCGGCTCTGAGCTCAGGCCCAACCACCGCTCCGTCGTGCGCGACATCACGGGCTATGAGTGGCACGACGGCGACTGGCTGGCCAGGCGCACTCCGCGGATCGGCGAGCCGCTCAACATCTACGAGATGCACCTGGGCAGCTGGCACAAGAAGGATGGCGAGGCGGCCACCGAGCCTGCCGACGACCCGAGCCTGTGGTACACCTACGACGAGCTCGCCGAGCCGCTCATCGACTACCTCACCAAGGCCGGCTACAACTACGTGGAGTTCATGCCGATCGCCGAGTATCCCGATGACGCCTCCTGGGGCTACCAGGGCACGGGGTTCTTTGCGCCTACCAGCCGCTATGGCACGGCCAAGCAGCTGATGGAGCTCATCGACAAGCTCCACCAGGCCGGCATCGGCGCCATTCTCGACTTCGTTCCCGTGCACTTTGCGCTGGACGACTGGGGCCTGCGCAACTTTGACGGCACGGCGCTCTTTGAGTATCCCAACACCGACGTGGGCGTCTCCGAGTGGGGCAGCTGCAACTTCATGTACTCACGTGGCGAGAGCTGCAGCTTCATGCAGTCGTGCGCCAACTACTGGATGGACGCCTATCACTTTGACGGCCTCAGGATGGACGCTATCAGCCGCATCATCTACTGGATGGGCGACCCGGCGCGCGGCGTCAACAACGAGAACGTCGCCTTCGTCACCCGCATGAATGGCGGCCTCAAGCTCATGCACCCCGGCTGCATCCTTGCCGCGGAGGACTCGACAGACTATCCCGGCACCACCAAGGCCCCGGAGGAGGGCGGCCTGGGCTTCGACTACAAGTGGGACATGGGCTGGATGAACGACACGCTCGACTTCTTCAAGAAGACCCCTGACGAGCGCCGGGACAACTACCACAAGCTGACCTTCTCGATGATGTACTTCCCCAACGAGCGCTATCTGCTGCCGCTGTCGCACGACGAGAACGTGCACGGCAAGGCCACGGTGCTCAACAAGATGTACGGCGACTACTGGGACAAGTTCCCGCAGGCGCGCGTCTTCTACCTGTACATGTATGTGCATCCTGGCAAGAAGCTCAACTTCATGGGCGGTGAGTTTGGGCAGATGCGCGAGTGGGACGAGCGTCGCGAGCAGGACTGGAGCATGCTCGACTACCCGATCCACGACGCCTTTGCCCATTACATGGCCGAGCTCTCTGCGCTCTACCTCGACCATGGCGCGCTGAGCGAGTGGGACTACTACGGCCCCGGGTTCTCGTGGCTCGACTGCCACCAGGAGCAGAGGTGCCTCTATGCCATCGAGCGCAAGAACGCCGGCGAGAGACTGGTGGCCGTGCTCAACATGGGCGGCGAGCTGCAGGAGGGCTACGAGCTCGAGATTCCTGGCGCGGCTGCCTGCGAGGTGCTGCTCAACACCGATTGGGACCGCTTCAACGGCGCCACCACGCCCGGCGGCGAGCGCATGGGCTTTGTGGACGGCAAGCTGACCATCAGCATGCCGGCCTTCTCGGGCGTGCTGCTCAAGGTGTACGAGCCGCAGGCAGCCGACGAGGAGGAGCGGACTGAGGAGGACGAGCCTACCGAGGAGCCCAAGAAGTAGGCTCGCCATCCGCGAAAAGGACAATCAGGGCGGAAGACGACAATCCGGGCGGAGTCCCTTGTCCTTTTCGCGGCGAGTCCTCCTCCAATAAAGTGAATGCATATTTGCCCTATTTACTGTTCAAATGTAAAGTAACAGGCTGGTTAACCGTCTGCTTATAATTGGTTGGCGCGACACATTAGTGTGAAAATGATTTCATAGACAATGCTCTTGGTGGGGAGCGAAGACTTCTTGTTTAAGAGGAGGAACATCATGTCCGTAATGCTCAGTCGTCGTCAGGCTCTCATGCTCGGTTTGGGCTCCGTTGCGTCCATGGGACTCGCGGCTTGCGGCAATAGTGGCGCTGCAGGTGGAAGCACAAGCTACAAGATCGTCACCGACACTCTGTTTGCTCCCTTTGAGTTTGCAGATGCCAGCGGCAAGATGGTCGGCATCGACATGGACCTCTTTGCTGCCATCGCCGAGGACCAGGGCTTTGAGTACACCATGGATTCCGTGGGCTTCCAGACCGCACTCGAGTACGTAAAGACCGGCCAGGCTGACGGCGTCATCGCCGGCATGTCCATCACCGAGGAGCGCGCCGAGATCTTCGACTTCTCCGATCCCTACTATGACTCCACCGTCTGCGCCGCCGCACTTGCCTCCAGCGAGATCGCCTCGCTCGACGACCTCAAGGACCAGAAGGTCGCCGTCAAGAACGGCACCCAGAGCTCGCTGTGGGCTGAGAGCATCGCGAGCCAGTATGGCTTCGAGACGGTCACCTTCGATGACTCCGCCACCATGTACCAGGACGTCTCCGCTGGCAACTCCGCCTGCTGCTTCGAGGACACGCCCGTCATGAGCTTCGCCATCCAGCAGTTTGCGACCTCTGACGGCGCCGAGGGCGTCGACTTCAAGCTCATCGGCGAGAATGCCGACGAGTTCGCCACCCCGTACGGTTTCGCTATCGTCAAGGACGGCAACGCCGAGCTGCTCGACAAGTTCAACAAGGGTCTTGCCAACATCAGGGCAAACGGCAAGTATGACGAGATCGTTGCCACGTATCTCGGCTAAAATGCCTTAGTCAACGTGTTCCGTAGACCCTCTCCGCATAGCGCGGAGAGGGTCCTCTATGTGCCAAGATGCCGCTATGCCGTGTGTCAAGGGTCGTCGGGCACGCTTTGTTGGGTTGCCAGAAGAAGGGAACTGCACCCATGGGATTCTTTGAACTGTTAGCGCAGTCGATGCCGCTGTTTTTGATGGGCATGCGGCTGACGCTTGAGCTGTCCTTTGTGTCGCTCGCCATCGCCATGGTCATAGGCATCGTTGCCTCGCTGATGGGGATGTCCAGCGTCCCCCTCTTCCGTGCGATCAACCGCACGTTCGTCGCCATCATCCGCGGTACGCCGCTGCTCGTGCAGGGCTACTTCATCTATTTCGGCCTCACGGGCGTGCTGGGCATTCGCATGACTGCCTTCACCGCAGGCGTCATCGCGCTCTCGCTCAACGCGGGCGGCTACATGTCCGAGATCTTCCGCGGCGGCATCCAGGCCGTGGATCCCGGCCAGACCGAGGCGGCGCGCAGCCTCGGTCTCTCGAAGAGCCAGACTACGTGGCGCATCGTCATCCCCCAGGCGATTCGCATCTGCATTCCGTCAGTGGTCAACCAGTGGTGCATCACCATCAAGGACACGTCCATCATCTCGGTGCTGGGCCTGGCCGAGCTCACCAAGATGGGCTCGCAGATCATCGCGCGCACCTTCCGCTCCTTCGAGGTGTGGATCATGGTCGGCATCCTGTACTTCATCGTCATCTATCTTCTGACCGTTCTGGCACGCATTGTGGAGAGGAAGGTGTCCCTTGATTAAGGTGGAGATTCGCGACCTTCATAAGTCGTTCGGCGAGAAGGAGATTCTCAAGGGCATCGATTGCGACATCGAGACGGGCGAGGTCGTGTGCGTGATCGGTCCGTCCGGGTCGGGCAAGTCGACCTTCCTGCGTTGCATCAACTGCCTCGAGCAGCCCACGTCCGGCACCATCAAGGTGGACGGCCACCTGATGGACGAGAATGCCAAGAACATCGACGAGCTGCGCGAGGACGTAGGCATGGTGTTCCAGCAGTTCAACCTGTTCCCGCACCTCTCCGTGCTCGACAACATCACCATCGCCCCCATTCTGCGCAAGAAGATGGACAGGCCCACCGCGGAGGCTACGGCGCATGAGTTGCTAACTCGCGTGGGGTTGGGCGACAAGGCCGACGCGATGCCGCGCAGCCTCTCCGGTGGCCAGAAGCAGCGCGTGGCCATCGCCCGTGCGCTGGCCATGAAGCCCGGACTGATGCTCTTTGACGAACCGACCTCGGCGCTCGACCCCGAGATGGTCGGCGAGGTGCTCGACGTCATGAAGAAGCTGGCCATCGAGGGCATGACGATGGTCGTCGTGACCCACGAGATGGGTTTCGCGCGCCAGGTGGCAGACCGCGTCCTGTTCATCGACGGCGGCGTCATCGCCGAGGAGGGTACGCCCGACCAGGTCTTTGGTGCCCCCAAGAGCGATCGTCTGAAGGGATTCCTCAAGGCGGTGCTCGAGGCGTCGTAGGCACCCTCTCATATCTCGCGTGTTCTGGGGCAGTCTCCTGTTGGGGCTGCCCCTTGTCTTTGGTGACTTGCCGCCTGAACCAAGATCGAATTCTCTTGACAAGAAACCAAAGTGATATCACAATGAGTTCAGCAGCAGGGAGCTGCTACGGGGGTAGCGCCTCCACAGGGGAGGGCAGCCCTCCGCCACGAAAGGAACGTACGATGAGTGTCGAGAAGAATGCACATGCTGCAAGTGGTTGGTTCATGCTTGGCGTGGTCGTTCTGGGGTATCTGGTGAGTATCATCGGGTTTATCGTGAGCCTGATAGTTGCCGACAGCGGGTTTGCCGCGGTGCTCGCGATCATCTTCTTCACGCTGCTTCTCACGGCGACCATTATCGCCACCTGCGGGTTCTTTACCCTGCAGCCGGGCCAGGCGCGCGTTTGCGTGCTCTTTGGCAAGTACGTGGGGACCGTCCGTGACGAGGGCCTCCGCTGGGCCAATCCCTTCTATTCCCGCGACCTGGGCGCATCGAGCCAGCAGGTTCTCTCGGTGGACGAGGTCGCCACCACGGACAAGGCCTCAGCGCTCAAGTCGCGCGGCCACCAGCACAGCTCCAAGATCAGCACGCGTGCCCGCACCTACAACGGCGAGCGCATCAAGGTCAACGACAAGATGGGCAACCCCATCGAGATTGCCACGGTCGTGGTCTGGCGCGTCGTGGACACCGCCAAGGCCGTGTTTGACGTGGACGATTACGAGAGCTTCGTCTATACCGTGACCGAGACGGCCCTGCGCCACGTGGCCAGCATCTACGCCTACGACCACATGGAGGACGACGACACGCTGGCCAGCGCCATCACGCTGCGTACCAACATCGAGGAGGTCTCCGAGGCCCTGCGCATCGAGCTTGACCGTCGCCTCGAGGTCGCCGGCGTCGACGTGATCGATGCACGCCTCACCCATCTGGCTTACGCTCCAGAGATCGCCCAGGCGATGCTGCGCCGTCAGCAGGCGGAGGCCATCATCGCCGCCCGCAAGAAGATCGTCGAGGGTGCGGTTGGTATGGTCGAGATGGCCGTCGACCAGCTGAGCCAGGGTGGCAACATCGAGCTCGATGATGAGCGCAAGGCCGCGATGGCAACCAACCTCATGGTGGTGCTGTGCGGTGAGAGCGAGGCGCAGCCCGTAGTCAACACCGGCACCCTCTACAACTAGGCGGCGTACCGTGGCTAAGCGCAAGCAGTATCCGCTCCGCATAGACCCATCGGTCTGGGAGGCCATCGAGAGGTGGGCTGCCGACGAGATGCGCAGCGCAAACGGGCAGGTGGAATGGATCTTGCGGGATGCGCTGCGTCGAGCGGGACGGCTTCCCGCGCAAGGTGACCGCGCGCAGAAGCCAAGGGGGGAGGAGTGAGGCCATGGCACCAAGCGTAGGCTCGTCCACGCGCGAGGAGCGCGCGGCATACGTGCGAGAGCGTTTCCAGTGCATAGCCAACTGCGACCTCTGCGGGCTCTGCAAGATCTTCCACGGCAAAGACCCCGAGCAGGCGCTCGCTGCCTACATTGACGGAGAGGCAGAGCTGCGTCAGGTGATGATGCGCTATCGTGGCAGGTAGGGATCGCAAATACCCAGCTGACGGGCCCGGATGAGCTGTGATCTCGTCCGGGCCCGTCCCTTTTTGAGGAGGCGCTATGGCCGAGCATCTGATCGAGGGAACCGGACCGTTGCTGGACGAGAGGGGCCACCTGCGCGAGCCGGGCTATGCGCTGCGCCCGCCCTTCGACTATTCGCACGACCGTATTGCAGCTCCTGCCTGGCGAATCAAGGATTGGGACTACTACCTGGTCAACGACGACCACTATGCCGTGGCGCTTACCTTCTCTGACCTCGGCTACGCGGGGCTCGTCTCTGCGGCCGTGATTGACTTCGAGCAGGCCAGCCAAACCACGACGAGCGAGATGGTCGTTTTGCCGATGGGTCGGATGGGGCTGCCGACGAGCTCGGATGAGGGTGACATCAGCTGGGAGAACAAGCGCTGCAAGGTGAGCTTCGTGCACACGCCGGCGGGCAGGCGCCTCTCGTTTGCGATGAGCGACTTCACGCCCGGACGCGACCTCGAGGTGGAGCTGCTGCTCGACGAGGAGCCACGCGACTCCATGGTCATCGCCACGCCCTGGGCTGAGAACGAGCGCGCCTTCTACTATAACCGCAAGATCATCGGTATGCGGGCGCGCGGCGCCTTCTGCCACGGCGCGCAGCTGTGGGAGTTTGGCGACGACGCCTTTGGCCTGCTCGACTGGGGCCGCGGGGTCTGGACCTACGACAACGTGTGGTACTGGAGCGCCGCGCAGGGCCGCCAGGCGGGCCATGTGGTGGGCTTCAACCTCGGGTATGGCTTTGGCGACACCTCTGCGGCGAGCGAGAACATGGTCTTCGTGGACGGTGTGGCACACAAGCTCGGGCGTCTTACCTTTGACATTCCCAAAGCTGAGGATGGGAGCCTCAACTATCTCGCGCCGTGGTGGGTCCATGACGAGGAGAACCGGCTGGACCTCATTTTCACGCCGACATTGGATCGCAGCGACCTTCTCGACATCCTGCACATCGTGATAAGCGATCAGCACCAGGTGTTTGGCACCTTCAGCGGTTTCGTGAGGCTCGACGATGGCTCGACGCTGGAGCTGAGCGAGCTACGCGGCTTTGCGGAGCACGTGCACAACCGGTACTGAGCCCCTTCGAGGCGCCTGCACCTAGCGGTTCTCGATGTGCGCGATGCCCTTGAGGGTGATGCGCATGGTGCCGTCCTCCTCGCGCTCGATCTCGAGCAGCTCGGGCTTGCGGGCGAGCTCGGAGGGGAAGGTTATCTCGATGCCCGTGTCCGTGCGGATGCGGTGGCTCTTGGTCATGCGGTTTGCGGCGCCACGGCGCACGGGAACCTCCTCGGGCAGGCGCTCCTCGCGCGCCTTGCGCTCGTAGGTCTCGCGCATCTGCGGGGCGTCCTCGAACACGCGCTCGCCCACCTCCTGCGGCATGACGACCTCGCCCATCTCCGCACGCTCGGCCACGTAGGCCTTTGCCTCGGACACGGCCAGCGCGGGGGTGATGCCGTACTCCTCGGCCACGTCCTCCACGATCTTGGTGACGCTGGCGATGACCTCGCGGCTGGAGGCCTGCGTGGTGCACTGCAGCAGGCCGTCGGGGATGATGAGGCTGTCGCGTCCCGCTATCTGGCGAGGGCGGTCGTTGAAGTCGATTGACAGGGTGTCGGCGTCGACGAGCAGGTACGACTCCACCTTCTGGGTGGGGTTGGGGAGTGCCGCGTCGGTGCGTACCACGTCGTTTGAGGTCTGGCCGTCGACGCTGCGCAGGTCGTGGACGAAGGCCTGGCGCCGCGGGAGCAGGATCACGGCAAAGCGCCTTGCGGGAGGCGCGTCATAGGCGTCCTGCTCCATGGCCTGGGCAAGTGCGTCGCCGATGGCGGTGCCGGCGGCGCGCGCCTTGCCCTGGACGGCGTCGGTGTCCTCGAAGTCGGCCACCAGCACGTCGCACTGACCAGGGTCGTCGCTCTTGCGCAGCTCCTCCCAGAAGTACTGGCCGATGTCCTGCGAGAGGGCCACGAACTCCTCGCGTCCGGCAAAGTAGTCAGCGATCTTCTCGGCAAAGGCGCTGCCCTCGCAGAACTCGCCATGGTGGCTCTCGGGGCTGGTCGACACCTTGCGGAGATGACGCTGCACGTAGGAGCGCGTGGGCCTCTCCGAGAGGTCGAGCTCTCGGTCGGAGAGGTAGCTGCCTCCCGTCTCGAAGTCGAACACATGGAGTATGGCATTGCGTACCTTGAGCATGGTCACCACCTGGTCATAAGGGTCCGCGGGCGCGCGGCTGAGAAGAATCATGGTAGCGCAAGCGGCCGACGCCATCGGTCCCAAAGCGCGGAGAGGGTGGCACAAGAGCGCGCCCCTCGGCGTCCACGTGACCACATCGAGCCTTTTACCTGCGGTTTTCACACGATGCACGCAGTGGGTTTCAGGTGTTGGCACGCTTCATGGTACAGTTGTGCTCGTTTGCGCACACATGTACGCGTCACGCGCCCGGCAGAGAGGAGGAACAGGATGAACCGCAGAACTAAAGGAGCCTTGAGCCTTGCCCTCGCCCTTGCGCTCGCCTCTGCGCCTGCCCCCGCATGGGCGGAGACCTCGCAGGAGGTGCGCGAGCAGGTGGCTGCCGTCCAGGCGGACCTGGACGAGCTGGCCGGGCAGATTGCCGAGGGCGAGGCGCATGTCGAGGAACTTCAGCAGCAGGTTGACGACCTCGCAAGCCAGAGCGTCGAGCTTCAGACCCAGATCATCGAGGATCGCGACCGCCTGGCGAACATCATCTCGTCCAGCTACAAGGAGAACTCCGATGCGCGCATCCTCGCGCTGATCCTCTCGAGCGAGACCATGGACGACCTCATCTCGCAGGTCTACTACGCACAGAAGGTGAGCGACTGGCAGGCAGACTGCATCGAGCAGCTCAACGACGACAAGCGCGAGCTCGACAAGCGCATGGCAGCCATTGGCGAGGCCAAGGATGCGCAGGCGGCCGAGCTCGAGGAGCTGGCTGACAAGCGCTCGGAGCTCGACGAGAAGGTCGCGGAGCTGAGCGAGAAGGCCGACCGGCTCGAGGCGGAGGAGGCCGAGGCCGCCCGCAAGGCAGCCGAGGAGGCCGCGCGCAAGGCCGCCGAGGAGCAGGCCAGGCGCGAGGCCGAGGAGAAGGCCCGCCAGGAGGCGCTCGCCGCCGCTGCCGCGGCAGGCGACGTCCAGGAGGCGCCGCAGGAGCTGACCGGCGACGGCTGGGTGACCTGCATCGCCTCGGCGTACACGATCGAGGACAACACCCCTCCCGGATCCACCGCAACCGCCTCCGGCGTGCCTCTGGACAACTCCGTCCCTACCGTGGCCATGCCCATGTCCATGAATCCCAGCCGCTTCTACGGGCGTCAGATCCAGATCGTCTACAACGGGATGAGCATCGTCGCCACGGTCACCGACTGCGGTGGCATGGGCGGCGGCTCGCGCGGACTCGACCTGACCCCGGCCGTCTTCCGCGCGTTTGGCGCGAGCACCGCCGACGAGTGGGGCCTGCGCAGCGTGAGCTATCGCTTCCTGTAGAGGCTGCCCAGGCGGGCAACACGGCCGCACGATGGTCTAGGATAGGGACAGAACCTCACGAGCAGAAGGAGTCCCCATGGTCAGCAAGCTCATCCTCATCCGTCACGGCGATGCGGAGAACCGTCGTCTCGGGCAGTCCGACGCCGAGCGCAAGCTCACCCCACATGGCCTCAAGGCCCTGCAGAAGGCCTATCCCACCACGCTCGCAAGCCTCAGGGACGACCTTGATGACCTGCAGGTTTGGTCGAGCGAGGCCGTACGTGCCCGTCAGACGGCGGAGGTCGCCTGCGATGCGCT
Source organism: uncultured Coriobacteriaceae bacterium (assembly GCA_902777325.1). Lineage (GTDB taxonomy): Bacteria > Actinomycetota > Coriobacteriia > Coriobacteriales > Atopobiaceae > UBA1367. Next base: position 45,541 of record CACYTH010000002.1, on the reverse strand, counting down.
GGGCATTCCGCACGACGCGATCGAGTACCATCGGTCGCTCTACGCCCAGGATGACGACTTCTTCTACGGCGAGGTGATGGCAGCCGAGGGCGTCGTGGTGGCGGTGGGCCACATCCCCTTCATGGAGGACGTCGCCTCCGACCTCGCCGGCCGCATGATGTCGTTTCCCAAGGGCAGCGTGGCATGCTTCGAGATTCCCGACGGCAGGCTGAGCAAGGCCAGGCTGCTGTGGTTCGAGCGTGGGCCGCGCGCATGAGCGCCGAGACTCCGCGGGCGCTCTTTGTCGACCTTGACGACACCTTTCTCGCCCCCGACAAGTCCATTCCTGCGGCAAACCTTGAGCTCATGGACAGGCTCGACGAGCTTGGCATCGAGCTGGTGCCCTGCACGGGCCGCCATGTGGGAGGCGTGCCCGAGACCATGCGCGCCCACCCGTGCGTGCGCCACATAGTTGCCAGCAACGGCGGCATCGTGCATGACGTGCAGGCAGGCCGCGACATCCATCAGGTTGCCATGCCTACCGAGCTGATCGTGGGGCTCTACGAGCGCCTGCGTGAGCTGCCGGTCATCTTTGATGCCTTCGCGGACGGCCACGCCTACTCGGAGCAGGCGAGAAAGCACCTGTTTGACCAGATAGACGTGCCGGAGGGGCTACGTGCCTACCTCAAGGGCGGGCGCACCTTCGTCGACGCGAGCATTCCCGAGCTGCTCCCCACGGTTGGTCCCGTCACCAAGCTGAGCCTCTTCTTTGTGGACGCGGAGGGTGCCCGGGCCATCGACGAGGGGATTGCCGCGGCCGGCTGCCTCTACTACGTGCAGACGAGCGCGAGCAACTACGAGGCCATGCACGTGGACGCGACCAAGGGTGCCGCCCTTTCGTGGCTGTCGCGGGAGATGGGCTGGCCCATCGAGCAGGTCTACGCCTTTGGCGACAACAACAACGATTTGACCATGCTCGAGGCCGCCGGTCACGGCGTGGCGATGGCAAACGGCAACGACGCGGCCAAGCGGGCTGCCAAGAGCGTGGCCCCTCCTGCCGCGGACGGTGGCGTCGGGCTCTTCATGCGGGGGCTGCTGTAGGGGCTGCCGAGGCTAGAGCACCTCGTTCATCGCACCGGAGCGGAACCCAGTCATGTCGAGGCTCACATAGGTGAAGCCCAGCTCGCGCAGGCGCTCCGTCACCTGCGTGCGCAACGTGGGCTCGGCGAGGCGTGCGATCTGGCCTGCCTCCACCTCTATGCGTGCCAGCTCTCCGTCGTTGCCGTGGCAGCGGACGCGCAGCTGGGAAAACCCCAGGTCATGCAGGTAGTCCTCGGCGCGCTCCACGCGCTTGAGCTTGAGCTCGGTGATGACGTCGCCGTAGGCAAAGCGCGACGCCAGGCAGGCGGCCGAGGGCATGTCCCAAGTGGGAAGACCCATCTCGCGGGAGAGCTCGCGTATCTGTGCCTTGGTCATGCCCACCTCGCGCAGTGGGCTTGCGATGCCCATCTCGGCCAAGGCGCGCATGCCGGGGCGATAGTCGCCCTCGTCGTCCTTGTTGGACCCGTCTGCCAGGGTGGGTATGCCCGCGCCGGCCGCTGCCTCCGCCATTTGGGCAAAGAGGGCCTTCTTGCAGTGGTAGCAGCGGTCCTTGGTGTTCTCGGCGAACCCGGGGATGGAGAGCTCGTCGTAGGGCACGACCACCTGTCGGATGCCTTGCTCAGCGCAGAAGGCGCGGGTGCGCTCTATGTCCCGCTCGGGCGCGGCGTGGCCGGCTGACGTGACGGCAATCATGTGCTCGCCGAGCACCTTGTGGGCGACGGCAGCCAGGAAGGTGGAGTCGACACCTCCCGAGAAGGCGATCGCCACGGACCCCATCTCCTCGAGCGCGGACTCGAGTGCGGCCAGGCGCTCGTGCGCCCCCTGCGATGCGATCGGATGGGACATGCCTACCTCCTCCTCGGTGATTTAGGCAACTAGTATGCCATGAGCGTTCCCAAATTCCTACTACTCTGCTGGGAAACCATGCGGCGGGCATGCCGAGAAGCCGATGCTCGCATGACTACCATGGCACTTCGTGTAAGAATAATGCCATAAGGAGGGGAGGAGTCATGGAACGACGTGATTTGGAACAGCTGCTTCGAGCCGTCGCGGCCGGAGAGGTGTCACCCGACGACGCGGAGAAGCGCCTGTCAGCGGCACCCTTTGAGGACCTGGGCTATGCGAAGCCCGACATTCACCGCGGCGTGCGCCAGGGCGTGTCCGAGGTTGTCTACGGGGCGGGCAAGACCGCCGAGCAGATCGTGGGCATCGTGGGCGCGCTGCGCTCCGCTGGGGAGAAGCGCGTGCTCATCACCAGGATCGACGCGCAGAAGGCGGCGGCCGTAAGGGCCGGGCTGGCCCCTGCGGACGCGGAGGCGTTCGTCTACCACGAGATTCCGCGCCTGGCCATGGTGGGCGAGCCCCCCGAGCCTGATGGCGTGGGCTATGTGGCCGTGTGCGCGGCGGGGACGAGCGACCTCTACTGCGCGGAGGAGGCGGCCTTTACCGCCGAGATGCTGGGAAGCCGGGTGCTGAGGCTCTACGATGTTGGCGTGGCGGGGCTTCATCGGCTGCTCGCCCATCTGGAGGATGTCCAGAAGGCCTCGGCGGTCGTGGCGGTTGCCGGCATGGAGGGTGCCCTGGCAAGCGTGGTTGGCGGACTGGCATCGTGCCCCGTGATCGCCTGCCCGACCAGCGTGGGCTACGGGGCGTCGCTTGGTGGCGTCGCGGCGCTGCTCAGCATGCTCAACTCGTGCGCGAGCGGCGTGAGCGTGGTCAACATCGACAATGGATTCGGAGCCGGCTACCAGGCCGCGCTCATCGACCATGTGGGCGTCCGAGGGGCCCACAAGGGGGAGGAGTAGCAATGGGAACGGGCAAGACGCTGTATCTGGAGTGCGCGAGTGGCATCAGCGGCGACATGGTCGTGGGTGCGCTGCTCGACCTCGGCGCCAACGAGGACGGACTGAGGCGTGCGCTGGCAAGCCTGAATGTCGATGGCTTCGAGATTGCGGTGACGCGCAAGCTGGCGTCTGGCATCGAGGGCTGCGACTTCGACGTGATTCTCGACGAGGTGCACGAGTCGCACGACCATGACATGGACTACCTCTATGGAGACCTCGATGGCGAGGAGCATGGTCACGAGCACCACCACCATCACGACCACGACCACGACCACGACCACGACCATGATCACCACGATCACGGCCACCATCACCATGGGCATGAGCACGACCATGGGCATGATCACCACGACCACCATCACCATGAGCATGGCCACAGCCATCACCATGACCACGGGCATGGCCACCACCATCACCACCACCACGAGCACCGCTCGCCGGCGGACATCGCCGCCATCATCGATGCGGCCGACCTCGCCCCGCGCGCCAAGGACATCGCGCACCGCATCTTTGACATCGTTGCCCAGGCGGAGTCCAAGGCCCACGGCCTGCCGCTCGAGCAGGTCCACTTCCACGAGGTCGGCGCGGTCGACTCCATCGTCGACGTCGTGTCGGTCGCCTACTGCCTCGACGACCTCGACGTGACCGATGCGGCCGTCTCCGCGCTGGCGGAGGGCCATGGTCGCGTGAGGTGCGCGCACGGCGTGCTTCCCGTACCCGTGCCGGCCGTGACCCACATCGTGGCCGATCACGGCCTTGTCCTCGAGCGCCGCGATATCCAGGGCGAGCTCGTCACGCCCACGGGCGCAGCCATCGCAGCCGCCATCCGCACGCTCGATGCGCCGCCCGCCCGCTACCGCGTGGTGCGCACGGGCCTTGGCACGGGCAAGCGAGCCTACAACCCGCCCAGCACGGTGCGCGCGATGATCATCGAGGAGGCGGCAGAGCCGCACGCAGCTCCCGTCGAGGACACGGCGGGCCTGCTTGGCGCCCCTGACCTCTGGAAGCTCGAGACCGAGCTCGACGACTGCACGGGCGAGGCCCTTGGCAACGTCTGCGAGCTGCTGTATGCGGCGGGCGCCCTCGAGGTCCATTACCTGCCCGTCTTCATGAAGAAGAACCGTCCGGGCTACCAGATAGAGGTGCTCTGCTCCGCCTCGCTCGTCCATGTCCTCGAGAACGTGATCTTCGAGAACACCACCACCATCGGCATCCGCAGGTGTCCCGAGTGGCGCACGGCCCTGCCGCGCGTGGCGCGCGAGATCGCGACGGAGCTCGGCACGATCCGCGTCAAGGTGGTGACGCTGCCGAGCGGCATCGCGCGCGCGTATCCCGAGCATGACAGCATCGCCGCCATCGCCAGGGAGCAGGGCGTGTCCTACCAGGATGCGCTGCGTGCGGCTATCGTCGCAATCGAGTCTCAGCTCTAATTGCGGCACGCGTGACCCACGCAAGGGTTTGACGGCAAAGGGGGCTTCCGTACCGTCGGAAGCCCCCTTGTCATAGCGATCGTACGCGGCGCCTAGAGCTTCTGAAGCTCGTCCACCTCGCGCAGGAGGTCGAGCCCGCGCTCGTGGAACATGAGCGTCTGGCTGTGCTGCACGAAGGCCTCCGAGCCGTGCGCGCTGACAAAGCGCATGAACACGGGGTCGACGGCGAGGTGCGAGGCAAAGATGAGCATCTCCTGGCCATCACCGTAGCATAGGTCGAGGAAGGCGAGGGCGGCGTCCAGGTGTGCGCTTGCGGCGCCCACGCGTGCCGCAAGGCTGCGAGCTGCTTCGTTGAAGGGCTCGCGGGCGGCGGCAAAGGCATTCTCGGCTCCGCTCCTCGTCGTGGCCCATTGGGCCGCCTGGCTGCGGATCTGCTCCCAGACCTGCGCCTTCTCCACCGTCACGCGCTGGGCCGCCGCGCTGGAGCCACCCTTGGCGAGCGCCTCCTCGGCCGACTTGCGCGCGCTCTCCGCAAGGCGCTCGACGCAGGACACGCCGTCATAGCCCTCGAGCTCCTCCTTGTTGCCAGCCAGCTCAACGCGCACCGCGCGGAGGGCGCCCTCCGTCGCCTCGACGTCATGGGTCTCGGCGACCAGGGCATCGAGCAGGAGGTTGACCAGTGCGACGCGCTCGTCGAAGGGGGCCATCCGCGCGCGCCGCTCGATGGCGTGGCCAGCGTTTCCGGCCAGGATGTCGCCCACCTTGTAGTCGTCGTGGTACTTGGCAAAGAGGTCGTAGTAGAGCGAGAAGTCCTCGGCGATCTCGCCGTCCTGCAGGTACTGGGCCACCAGCGCCTGCGAGATGCCCATGCCCTCGTGCTCGTAGGCGACGAGCATGCGGGAGAGGTCCTCCCATCCGCGCGCGGTGACGATGCGTGCCCCGCTCACGGCGGCGCGGACCTTGTAGAAGTTCTTGGGCTTGTTGGCGAGGTAGGTGGTGATGGAGGGGTGCACGCCATGCGCCACGGCATAGTCCATCCACACGTCGAGGTCCGGCTCGATGTCAATCTTCTTCATGCGGTCCATCATCGCCGGGTCGAAGTCGCGCGCGGCACGGTTGTACTCGGGCGGGTTGCCCGCACAGACGATGATCCAGCCCTGGGGGAGCCGGTGCTGGCCAAAGGTCTTGTACTGCAGGAACTGCAGCATGGCGGGGGCAAGCGTCTCGCTCGCGCAGTTGACCTCGTCCAGAAAGAGTACGCCCTCGGTGATGCCGGACTCCTCGATGGCGTCGTGGGTCGCGGCTATGATCTCGCTCATCGTGTAGCGAGACACCTTGTAGCTCCTGCCGCCAAACTCGTCGTCATCGATATAGGGCAGGCCAAGCGCGCTCTGGCGCGTGTGATGGGTGATGGAGTACGAGACGAAGTTGATGCCGAGGCGCTCGGCGATCTGCGCCACGATGGCCGTCTTGCCGATGCCCGGAGGTCCCATGAGGATGAGCGGCCTCTGCATCTCGAAGGGGATGCGCAGGATGCCATGCTCGTCTCGCGAGAGATACGCGCGAATGGCCCCTTCGACCTGCTCGGTTGCCTGCTTGATGTTCATGTCAGCTCCTCGTTGTCTCGTCCTGTGGTCGCTCTTTGGCCCAAGTTCCTGCTAGTAGACGCTCATGCTCTCGAAGGCGCCGGGATGCATGGTCACCTGGATGGCCCATGGGGGCACCAGGTCCGGCCGATGGTCCTCGTCGTAGAAGACGAACGCGCACTTGTATGGGGGCATGCGCTCTGGGTAGATGCCCCAGCCGTCGGTGAAGTACACCAGCCCCTGGAGGTCGTCGAACTCGCCGGCGTGCCTCAGCTGCTGCACGTACCTGAAGGCGGGCCTGAAGTCCGTGCCGCCAAAGCCGCGCAGCTTGATGTTGTGCCTCCAGCGGTCGAGGTCGGCGAGCGACGATATCTTGGTGTCGCTCTGCACGCGCGCGTCCGCCTGGATGATGTGGATGTTGGTCTTTGCAAAGAATCCGCCCTCGCTGGTGAGCACGTCAAAGGTGGCGTCGACAAACTCCTGCACCACCTTGGCGCTGACCGAGCTCGAGGTGTCAATGACGATGACGAAGTCGCGGATGCGCTTCTCGCTGCGGTACTCGAGTGGCTCGATGAGGGGCATGTTGCGGTAGAGCTCGAGGCCGTAGGTGTAGAAGACGTAGTCGAACTCGTCGTCGGAGAGGCGCATGTCTTCGTGCTCGACGGCAAACTGCCGGAGAAACTCGCGGTAGTCCACACGCTCGTGCGAGCTGACCGAAAGCTCGCGCATGAGGTTGTTCAGGCTCGACCCGCGCGTGCGCGAGAGCGTCTCGAGGTCGACGCGCATGCTCTTGGCGGCGCGGCTCCAGGCCTTCTCGGCCCGCGAACGCTCCGCGTCGGAGAGCGGGGCCTGCGCCTTCGAGCCTCCCTTGGCCTCGCTCTGGCCGAAGGAGTCGTCCTGGCTCTCGCCTTGGGTCTCGTCGGCAGGCGCGTCATGTCGGCCAAGCGAGTCGCTCGGCTCGCCAGCCTGCGCGCCATCGCCCGGCTTTGCCTCGGCCTTTGTCATGGACGGGCTCTGCAGCGGAGGCTTGCCACCCTGGTCCTGGCCGTCATCTTGTTGCGGCTGTGCCGAGGAGCCTCCACCCTGGTCGGGTGCCTGAGAGGACGGCCAGAGCCCGTGGTCGTCCACATGGAAGAGGCCCTGCCACTGCCGGCGCGTCTCGCTGTACGCACCGTCGCGCAAGGCCCGGTAGAGCCGCTCGGTGGAGACGTGGCCGTCAAGGTCCTTGGACAGCCGCCTGAAGACGTCCCTTTGCCTGGCCCCGCGCTCGCCGTCGCGCTCTCCGACGATCTCGGTCACGAGGCTCTCGGCCACGATGTCGGCCGCGAGGTCCCATGACGGGCCGTCTACCGATGCCCCGACAAAGGGGTGCAGCAGGATGCAGTGGGCGAGCACGTGCGTCAGGTCGTGGGCGGGCGCGGTCCTCGTCTGCGAGAAGGCGCGCAGCAGCCGCCGCGCATCGACAAAGAGGGTCTTTCCGTCGCAGGCAAAGGGCTCGTCGAGGGTTGCGGGCCTAGGGTCGAGCAGGCCGACCGCCGAAGAGAGGAAGGGGTTGTCGGCCACGATGAGGCCGCGCGCCAGGTCGATGACGCGTGCGGCAAGGTCCCAGGTGCGCTCGTCGGTCGTCATCTGCTTGGTATGGGTGAGCTGCTCTGCCATGGCGTGTCCCTAGAGCAGGAGGTCGGAGAGGTCACCCAGGTCGGATGCGCCTTCCTGGATGACATCGGTCGCCTCGGACATGCCAGAGCGAGGACGATGGGCCAAGAGCCATGCCGAAGCCTGCGCATTGCCCGCCGCGGAGGCGGCAAGCATTGCCGCGTCCACGTTTGCCGTGGTGAGCGTGTCGGGCCAGTCGGCGAGAAGCTCCAGCTCCGCCATGCGTCCAGCCTCGGCGAGAACCAGAAGCAGCCTGCCGTTGCGCTGCTCGGTGTCCGGCCTCAGGTGGGGCACCATCTGCGCGACCAGCTCGACGTCGCGTTGCAGCCACTTGAGCGTCTCGAGCCGCTCGAGAAAGACGTCGGGCGCCTCGTCACAGACGAACTCTACGATGCGCGGGTGCACCTTGGGGACGATCAGGCTGCCCAGTATGTGGCGCATGTACTGGTCGCCCTGGCCGTGCATGTGGTACATCTCCAGCATGCGCGTGCCAAAGGCGAGGCACGTCTCGGCGCTCTTCTCGTCGTGCTCGCCCTCGTGGCGCAGCGCATGCCAGGCGCGCACCATGGCCGCCCTAAAGAGATCGTCAAAGACGACGGCGTCAAAGCAGCCCTCCGAGGCGAGTCGAGCCACCAGCTCGCAGGTCGCGGAGAGATCAGTTTTGGACTGGTAGGCCGAGCCGGCCAGATGCTCGTTCGCCCTGCCCCTGAAGGGCTCGAAGACCTCGGTGGACATCGTGGGGTCCATGGGGTTGAGAAAGAGCGTCGGGCTCTGCCGCGTGAGGGCAAACCTGGTGAAGGTCGCCTCGTTGGGCAGAAGCGCCCTGACCATCGTGGGCGGCCTGACGTTGTCGAGAAGGTCGACGCCGCGGTCCAAAAGGAAGCGCGCCGCCTGCTCGTTGGCACAGCGCAGCGCCAGGGCCAGCGCGTAGGACTCGTAGACGAACTCGCCGAAGCTCTCGTAGAGCGCCTGCATGACGGAGGCGTCGCCAAAGGTGGCCGCACGCTCCAGCAGGTCGACTGCCTCGGTGGGGGAGACGTCCTTCCAGACGGGAGCAAGCTCGCCGATTTGCGTCACGGCGCGACTGAAGCTGCCTGCGGCAAGTGCGTCGCGGGCCTCTCTGACCAGTGCGGCCACATCCCTGTGCGCCATCCGTCTCACCTCCCATGTGCCAACAAGTCAAGTCTAGCCATGAAGGAGGGATATGGGGTTGGGATGGGCCAGTCTCCCCACATCTCAATGAGCCGCCAGCTAAGCGAGGGTGGGTCTGGGCAAAAAGACGCCCTCGCCATCCTGGGACGGCGAGGGCGGCAAGACCTTGTCGTGGATCCGGCCTACTTGTGGTCGGAGACCTTGAGCATAATGACGAAGCCGATGATGAACAGCATGGAGATGGAGAGGACGCCGAGCGAGGGGTTGCCGGTCAGGAAGGTGAAGGCGCTCACCAGGCCGGTGCCCATGATGGCTGCGTACTTGCCAAAGATGTCGAAGAAGCCGAAGTACTCGTTGGCGTGCTCCTTGGGGCAGAGTTTGCCGAACTCGGAGCGCGAGAGTGCCTGGATGCCACCCTGGAACAGGCCCACGCAGATGGCCAGGACCCAGAAGTCGCGGGCGGTGCGCAGGAAGAACGCGGCGTAGAGCGTGATGAAGAAGTAGCCCAGGATGCCCACCAGGATCATCTTCTTGGTGCCCACCTTGGCACCGAGCTTGCCGTAGATGATCGAGGACGGCCATGCGACAAACTGGGTCACCAGCAGGGCGAGCACCAGCTGCGTGCCGGCGATGCCGAGGTTTGCTCCGTAGCTGGTGGACATCTTGATGACGGTGTGGACGCCGTCGATGTAGAAGAAGTAGGCGAGGATGAACCAGCGCAGCGACTCGTCCGCCCAGATGTTCTTGAGGGTGTTGCCGATGCCGGTGATGGCCTTGCCGATGGCGCCGGGCTCATAGGGCTTGTAGCTGCGCTGCTCGACGTTGCGCAGCATGGGGATGGTGAAGGCCACCCACCAGGCGGTGGTGATGGCAAAGGCGACGAGCATGGCGGTCTGGAAGCTCATGCCCAGCTTCTCGTAGTTGAGCACCACGAGAAGACACACGATGAAGGGGATGCACGACCCGACGTAGCCCCAGGCGAAGCCCTGGCTCGAGACCTCGTCCATCCGCTCGTCGGTGGTCGCGTCCACCAGCAGGGCGTCGTAGAACACGAACGACGAGTTGAGCATGACGGCCGAGATGACGTAGATCACCAGGAACGGCAGCCAGGTGCTGGGGAAGCCCATGGCGATGGTGGCGATGGCGCCTATGCCCACGGTGCCGACGATGAACTTCTTGCGCATGCCCTTCATGTCGGCCACCGAGCCGAGAACGGGCATGAGCAGGGCGATGATCAGCGATGCGATGGTCTCGGCGAGACCCCAGGCGCCGACGGCCACCTCCTCCACCGCCGGGTCCTTGGCGGCGAGGAAGTTGAAGTAGATGGGAATCACGCTCGTGGCGAGCAGCACCAGTGCGGAGTTGCCCACGTCATACAGAATCCAGCTGATCTCTGCCTTTGTGAACTTTGTCCGAGCCATAGGTCCCCCTTACCGCGTGGTGCGCATGTAAACTCATTCAGGGTAGCAAGTGACGCGCCGCGGCGCAGCAATGTGCCTGCCGAGGTTGCAGATGAATCGGTAGCGCGGCTGCGGCTCTCCCTTCGCGGCAAGGTGATTGTCTCGGCACGCGGGGTTGCGTTACTCTCAGGAGGGAACGTTGCCCGTCGGGCGACGCCATGCACGCCGAAAGGATCTACGATGCCAGCGATTCTCACGCATGACTTCTTTGGCCGCGATGCCGCAGATGGCGTATCGTCGCAGGTCAATCTGATGTCCAAGGACGCCCACGATGCCTTCATGCTGGGCAATCAGGGCCCTGACCCGCTGTTTTACCTGGTCATTGAGCCCCGCATCTCCAAGCAGAGCCGCGTGGGCAACCTGATGCACCACGCACGCCCGGCAAAGCTCATCGCCTCTCTCAAGGACGCCCTCTCAATGCTCACCAAGTCCGAGCGTCCGGTGGGCGAGGCATATGCCGCGGGTTTCGTCTGTCACTACCTGCTCGACCGCTCCATGCACCCGCTCGTGTACGCCAACCAGTTTGCCATCACCGACGCCGGCATCGAGAACCTCGACCGCTCCGATGGCTCGATCGTGCACGCCGAGATCGAGCGCGAGCTTGACGAGATGGTGCTCTTCGAGAAGCGCCACGAGACGATCGCCACCTACAGGCCCTACCGCGAGGTCCTGCGCGCCTCCGACGCCGTGCTCGCCATCATCGACAAGCTGTACTTCTACATGAACCTGTGGACCTACAGCCGCACGCTCGAGATGGACACCTACAGCCGTGCCGTCAAGTCGTTCCGCATCCTCCAGCGCGCGTTCTGGTCGCCGAGCGGAAGGCTGGCCAGCTCGCTGGCGGTCGTGGACCGTGCCGTGTCGCACACGCGCTACTCGCTGGTCAAGGCCATGAGCCACCGCGACCGCGCCTCGGCGGACTCCGAGTTTGCCAACCAGGACCACAGTCCCTGGAAGAACCCCTTCACCGACGAGACCACGACCGACAGCTTCTGGGACCTCTACGAGGAGGCCCTCGACCAGGTGTTTGACACGATGGCCCTGTTCTTCTCCGCCGAGTTTGACGAGGCGGCCGCCGAGAGGCTCACGGGCAACCTGAACTTCTCGGGCACGCCGGTCGACCCCGCACTGGTCGAAGAATCCAAGGACTGAGCAGGGCGATGCCGGACAAGACAGACGAGGGGCGCGACGCGCCACGCGTGAGCCTTGCCACGCGTCACGTGATGCAGGCAAACCGGTCCAAGAACACCAAGCCCGAGCTGCTCGTGCGGCAGAAGCTGCGCGAGGCCGGACTCAGTGGCTATAGGCTGCACTGGAAGAAGGCTGCGGGCAAGCCCGACGTCTGCTACCCGGGGCGCAAGGTGGCGGTCTTCGTCAACGGCTGCTACTGGCATCGCTGCCCGCACTGCGCGCTGCCCATGCCCAAGTCGAACATCGAGTTCTGGTCGCAGAAGTTCGAGCGCAACCGCAGCCGGGACGAGCGCGACCAGAGGATGCTCCTCGAGCAGGGGTGGAAGGTGCTCGTGGTGTGGGAGTGCCGCCTCAAGGGCGAGCGCCTTGCCGCGACCACCGACGACCTCGTCCGCGAGGTGCGCTCGTCGCGCGAGCGCGATGGCGCGCGGCTGGTGGAGTTGGGCGTGACGCAGCCCTGGAAGCTCTCGGTGAGGCGCAAGGGACTCAAAAGAGCCGCCAAAAGAAGACGCAGGTAGCGGGAACGCACCACTTTGGGCTATCCTGTCACGCAGACGGTCTACGAGACAGGCCCGAAGGAGGGGCGGCCTGTCGCATGGAGGATGCAGGTAATGGCAACATACGTGTTCTCTGACGTGCATGGGCACTTCGGGACGCTCGACAGGCTGCTCGAGCGGGTCTCTCCCTCTTCCGACGACCGGATCTTCATGCTGGGCGACATGATCGATCGCGGGCCAGACCCGATGGCGGTGGTCAAGTGCTGCCGCAGCCTGCCCAACACGACCGTCCTCATGGGCAACCACGAGGACCTCATGCTGTCCTACTATGCCAATCCCGACGACCTCACCTCGCAGTTCAACTGGGAGATCAACGGCGCATGGCCCACGCAGGAGGGGCTGCACAAGCTTCCCGCCGACGAGCGCGTGGAGCTCGCGCGATGGCTCTTCACCCTGCCGCTCTATGCGCAGACGGAGGTCAACGGCAGGCGCTACCTGCTGGTCCATGCAGGCATCGACCCCAAGCGCGTCAGCGTCGAGGGTGTGGAGGCCTGGGACGAGGCAGCCATCGACAAGCTGGTGGGCAACCAGTACCGCGACGACCTCATGTGGATTCGCGAGGACTTCTGGGGCTATCCCACGGGTCTCGTCAACGAGCGCGGCGAGGGCCCCATCGTGATTGCCGGGCACACGCCCACGCGCTACCTCGACCACATGGCCGACCTCCCCGACAGGAGCTCTGCCGGCGACGACGGCCTGTGCCGGATGGTCCGCGTGGGGGCCTCGGACGAGACGGGCGGCGTGGCCGACCGCTGGGACATCGACTGCGGGTGCGCGGGCGGCGCCGGCTTTGGTCAGCTTCTCATGCTGCGCCTCGATGACGGCGAGGAGATCTACGAGCCGGTTCGCGAGGGAGAGTAGGGGAGCGCTCAAGCCTCTGGCTCGAAGCGCTCTACTAGGTTGAAGCGCCCGTCGTCGTACTCGATCACATGCACAGAGCAGTTCTTGGACACGCGGTTGGGCACGTGCAGGGTGCTCGTGGCGTCAATCGAGGCGATGAAGGCGCGCGTGCAGGCGCCATGGCTCACCGCAAGCACGCTCTCGTGGCCCGGGCGCTCCATGATGTCTCGGAGCGTCTCGGTCATGCGTGCGACAACCTCGTCCTCCGAGCTGCCGCCAAAGGGCACGAGGAAGTCCCCGTAGGGGTTGTAGGTGCCCGGCAGCACCAGCTGGTAGCTGTTGCCCTCGATGATGCCGTAGTGGAACTCCTTGAGTCCCTTGGTGCGCACGCAGTGGACGGCGCCGCGCGTCACGATGTCGGCGGTGTCCGAGGCACGCTCGGCAGACGACGAGTAGACGTGGTCAAAGCGGATCTGGCGCCTCTCGAACCAGTCGCGTGCCAGCTCTGCCTGGTGACGGCCCAGCTCGGTGAGCGGGGAGTCGCACCAGCCCTGCACGATGCCGCGCGTGTTGAAGAGCGTCTGTCCGTGACGCAGGAGGTAGAGGGTGCGTGCCATGGCTTAGAGGGGGCCGCGGCGGCTCGGGTCGATGATGCGAACCTGCTTGGGCAGGCCGGGGCGCTCCAGCGAGGAGAGGTCGGCCACAAACATGTCCTGGCAGCTGAAGACGCCGTCCTCGTACTCGTACACGTAGGTGAGGCAGTTGGAGAAGATGGTGACCGGCACGCGTGCATGGTCCTTCCACTTCTCGTAGAAGTTGATGGCTATGCCGCCGTGGGAGCAGACGAGCACGCTATGGTGCCCCGGGCGCTCCATGATCTCGACCAGGTCCGCCTCGAAGCGCGCGGTGGCGTCGCTGTGGCGCTCGCCTCCAAAGGGGACGTAGAAGTCGCCGAAGTTGTCGTCATGCAGCTCGAGGCACTGGTCCTTGCCCTCGAAGGCGCCAAAGTTGAGCTCCTTCAGCCCCTTGCGGCGCTCGTAGGGCATCGGCTCGCCAAAGGCGGCCTCGGTCGCCAGCTCGATCGTGTCGTTGCAGCGCTCGGAGGTGGAGCTGTACGCGTGGTCGAAGGCGAGTCCGCGACGGGCGAACTCCTTGCCGGTGAGGCGTGCCTGCTCGATGCCGCGCTCGGTGAGCGGGGAGTCGCACCAGCCTTGGGTCTTGCCTTGCACGTTGAAGAGCGTCTCGCTATGGCGCATGATATACAGGGTCTTGGGCATGGGTCCTCCAGAGCGTCGTAATGCGGCATGCTTAAGCATAGCGCATGCCACGGGTCTGTTTTGGACGTCATATGCTGTTCTTTTGCGCCATGACAAAAGCTCTTTCGCGTAGAATGGGAAACTGTCCCTGATCAAAACCGCGGCTTATCTGAAGAGGTGTCAGTGGGACTCCGTGAGAATCTCGATAGCGCCTTGGCGCGCGAGGCGCTTTGCGCCATGCCGGCAGCCGGTCTGCTGCATGGCGAGGTGAGTGCTGTCGAGCAGGATTACCGCTGGGTGAGGCCGTTGCGCTTCTGCGACGAGCAGCTGCGCACCTTGGGCAGCTGCCAGGCATGGCATCCTGGCCTCTTTCGCCAGATGGCGCGCACGACGGCGGGCGTCTGCGTGGAGTTCGAGACCGATGCGCGCGAGGTGGCCCTCGAGGTTCGGGTGGACGGCGAGCCAAAGGGCACCCGCGCGGTGCTTGAGGCCATCGACCGTCGCAGCCCAACGGGCCCAGACCCGCATGACGGCATCTCCGCCAGCGTGGACGGCCGTCACGTCTGGTGCGGCATGCCCGAGCAGGACCTCGTGGTGCTTGAGCTTGCCGGGCACGACCCAGAGGACAGCCTGGGCCTCGTGCCCCTCCCGGGCATGGAGCGCACCCGTCACGTGCGCATATGGCTGCCGGCCCTGAGGGGTGCCGTGGTGCGCGACGTCATCTGCGATGGCAGCTTCGTGCGTCCCGTGGCCCGTCGCAGGCAGCTGCTGGCGCTCGGCGACTCCATCGTCCAGGGCTTCGTGTCGGGCGATCCCTCGTTCTCGTGGCCGGCCCTTCTCGCGGCGCGCCTCGACCTCGACCTGGTCAACCAGGGCGTGGGCGGGCAGGTCTTCCAGCCCGGCTCGCTCTTTGGCCTTGCCGGCTATACCAATCCCGCGCGCATCATCGTCGCCTTTGGCGAGAACTACCGCTACGAGCCCTGCGTCGCGCGGCGCGTCTCGCTCGACATCCGTGGGTACCTGGGCGAGGTGCACCGCCTTTGGCCCCAGGTTCCCGTGCACGTGCTCACGCCGCTCTGGCACGACGAGGAGGCCTATCCCTCGCATGCGATGAGCTGCTTCGAGCATGTGCCCGACCTCATTGCGGCCCAGGTGGAGTCCTTCGAGAACATGACGCTTCTGGACGGCCTCGAGCTGCTCGAGCATGATGCGAGCCTGCTTGCGGATGGCTTCGAGCACCCCAACGAGCGCGGCTGCCGCCAGATTGCCACGCGCATCAACGCCGTCATGCGTGTGCCGGGCCTCCGCCCCTCGTCGGTGGGCAAGCGCCGCAAGCCGCGCAAGCGTCCTGTGCAGGAGTCCAAGGCACCAGAGGCCGGCTCGGCACCGCTTCCCCTTGACGGCATCCTCTAGCTCGGGCGGCGTCTGGGCGTTTTCCCACCGATGCCCGTTTCCATATAACGACAGGGCACTGCGCGTGCATGCGCAAATGGCTATACTTGCGACGCGACGCACATGTTCGTTTTCGGGCTTATACGAGAGCTGACGAGAGGAGCCCTGATGGCCAAGGCGCGCGCTACGAAGCTTCAGGACGAATACCTGCGAATACTTGGCGAGATGAGCGGCGACGCCGCTGGCCGCGAGGCGGGAGACGCCCACCTGGACGAGGCCTTCGCCAAATACGGTAACCTGCAGTGGGCAACCAATCCGCTCATCTTCGATGCCGACCAGTACGAGATGCTCGACAACGCCGCCACCACCTTCGCCTCCATCATGGAGAAGGTCATGGCGCGCTATCAGCGCGACCCGTACTTCCGCAAGCTCTTTGCTCTTACGACCAAGCTGGAGCACCTGACGCGCGTGCCCTCTGGCTGCCACGCCGCCGTGCCCCTTGCCCGTCTGGACCTCTTCTACGACCCCGTGACGAGCAACTTCCACATTGCGGGCGTCACGACCGGTGGCGTCGACGGGATGGCCACGAGTGTGGCGGCGATGCGTGCCGTCAAGACCACGGGCGCCTATCGCGCCTTTGCGGCCAAGCATGCCGACATCGAGGAGTTCGACCCCTTGGTCGCCTGCCTCAAGGCCGTGCTCAACACCTATGCGTCCTGGGCAAACGCCGAGGAGGGGCGCAACCACCCCACCAACCCGTCCTTCGCGATCGTTGACGTCGCGGGCTCGCCCCGCGCGAGCGAGACGGCAACTGCCGTGTCGCGCCTGACCGAGATGGGCTACTACGCGCATGCGACCGACCTTTCCGAGCTGCGCATCCAGACCGTGGGCGGGCTTCCCCAGCTGGTGGACAACCAGGGTCCCGTCACCTGCGTGTGGCTGCGCGCCAAGGCGGAGGAGGCGCTCGCGGTCGAGAAGGGCCTTGACGCCCTGGTCGAGGCGACGAGGCGCGGCCTGGTGTGCACCGTCGGCGGCTATCGCTCGTGGCCCTGCTGCGTGCGGAGCTTCTTCTCGGTGCTGCGCAGCAAGCAGTGCCGCATGCTCCTGAGCGAGGAGGAGAACGCCTTCATCGAGGCCCACGTCCCCGACACCTACGTGCTGGAGACCTCGCTTGACCTCTCCGAGTTCTACGACCAGGAGAACTGGGTGCTCAGGGAGACCGACGGCCGAGACGTCTCCGGCTTCCATGTTGGCAAGACGATGCGCAAGGCCGACTGGCGCAAGGCGCTGGTCAAGGGCATCAAGCACCACTACGTCGTGCAGGAGTACATCGCCCAGAAGGGCATGAGGGTTGCCATGGCCGACGCAGAGGGGCTGCCCACCGTGAGCGAGCAGAACGCGATGCTGTCGCTGTACGTGTTTGGCGGCAAGCTCGCCGGCATCGGTGCCACGTGCAGCGCGAGCGACTCGGATGCGGCCAAGGGCGACCTCCGCGAGATGGCCTGCATGGTGGTGCGCGACTAGGCCTGCCACAAATCCAGCCCCACTTGTAGACACGGTGCGCTCGGGGATGTCCTCGAGCGCACTTCTTGTCCGCGCCTTGCGGTAGGGTAGAGCAGAAAACCCGTGAGACTAGGAGCTGCCATGCCTCCCATCAACCTCTGTGCGCCCAACCTCCCGCGCGAGCTCTCTCCCGCGGCAAGCCGGCAGGTGGAGCAGATGCTCGCCACGCGCGCGGCGAGTCCCTTTGCCACGCCCGACAGCGCCGCCATCAGGCGTGATCCCACCCACGACGCCTCCACGCCGCTCAGGCCGGCGTTCGTGCGCGACTCCGAGAAGATCATCCACATGCCGGCCTACAACCGCATGAGCGGTAAGACGCAGGTCTTCTCGTTTCGCGCCAACGACGACCTCTGCCGGCGCGGCCTGCACGTGCAGCTGGTCGCGCGGGTGGCGCGCGACATCGGTCGCGCCCTCGGGCTCAACCTCGACCTCATCGAGGCCATCGCCCTCGGCCACGACATCGGCCATACGCCCTTCGGGCATGCGGGCGAGCGCTTTCTGAACGACGTCTTCCGCGAGCACACGGGGCGCTGGTTCTTCCACAACGTGCAGAGCGTGCGCGTGCTCGACGTCCTCAACCAGCGAAACATCTCCCTGCAGACGCTCGATGGCGTCATCTGCCACAACGGCGAGTTCGAGCAGCAGCGCTTCGAGACAAGCGGTCTTGCGAGCTTCGAGGAGTTCGACCGCGTCGTGGCCGACTGCTGGCAGCGGGGTGACGCCGCCATATCTGCGCTTAGGCCCATGACCCTCGAGGGCTGCGTGGTGCGCGTGTCTGACATCATCGCCTACGTGGGCAAGGACCGCCAGGATGCCATCCGTGCAGGGCTCTGCGACGAGGCCACCTTCGACGACGGCCTTGGCGGAGGCTACAACGCCTGGGCCCTTGGCGCCTTTGTGACCGACGTCATCGAGCACAGCCTGGGCAAAGACCGCATCGAGATGAGCGAGGCCGGCTTTGCGGAGATGCGCCGCGCCAAGCGCGAGAACTACGAGAAGATCTATGGGGCGAGCGAGGTCAACGGCGAGTTCTCGCCGCAGGTGCAGGAGGTCTTCAGGGGCGTGTACGAGCAGGTGCTGGCCGATCTGGTGGCTGGCCGCGAGGAGTCCCCGGTCTTCCGCCATCACGTGCGCGTGCAGAACCAGCAGCTTGGCGTCTATGGGGGCACCTACGGATGGCAGGAGGACCTCTGCCTCACGGCCGCGGACTACGTCGCCTCAATGACCGATGACTACTTTGTCGCCTATGCGTGCTCGCTCTTCCCCGAGGCTGCGGGCGTCTTTCCGCACTACACCCACTTCTAGCGGTAGGCGATCCTAGCGGCAGGCGTCGATGAAGGCCTCGAAGAGCTGGGGCATGGTCCCCATCTGCTCGGGGTGCCACTGCACGCCCATGAAGAAGGGCTTCTCGTCGAACTCGATGCCCTCGGGCGTGCCGTCTGGCGCCCATGCGACGATGCGTCCGGCGGGAGCCGGCTCGGCGATGGCCTGGTGGTGGATCGAGTTGACCTCAAAGTCGAGTCCGCCGAGGATCTGCGCGAGCCAACTCGTGGCCTCGATCTGGACCTTATGCACCGGCACGTTCCAAGGCTTGGGCTGCAGGTGGTTGATGGTGGAGTCGGGGCGCGTCTCTGAGATGTCGCGCACGAGCGTGCCGCCAAACGAGACGTTCATTACCTGCATGCCGCGGCAGATGCCCAGGCAGGGCAGGTTGGTGTCCCATGCGGCGCGGACTGCCGCCCACTCGAACACGTCGCGCTCGGCGCTCATGAAGGAGATGCGCGCAACGCAGCCCTTGGCGTAGTTGTTGCCGCCAAAGCCCTCCTCGCTGACGTCGCCGCCGCCGGTGAGCAGGAGCCCGTCGATGCGCTCGATGATCTCGTGCGCGATGGACGCCGCCTCGAAGCCATAGGGCAGCGCCACGGGGATGCCTCCGGCCGCCTGTACGGCGTTGGCGTAGTGCGAGTTGATGTAGGAGAGCTCAGGATCCTCCTCGCCTGGGCGCGAGCAGATGCCAATGAGGGGTCGACGGTTGTTGTCCTGAGCCATGAGAAACCACCAGAGTCGGTTGACGGGAGAAGGAGAATGCGGCACGGCAATGAGGATAGCATCATCATGTCGGGCATACGCGCTACAATGCGGCCTATGGAAACGCTATTCTCAAACATCGAACGCTACCAGCGCAAGCTCAACGCCCCGCTGGCCGCCCGCATGCGCCCACAGACCCTCGACGGCTACGTGGGGCAGGCCCAGGCCGTGGGCGAGGGCTCGTGGCTCAGGCGTGCCATCGAGCACGACACGCTGAGCTCGGTCATACTCTACGGCCCCGCCGGTACGGGCAAGACCACGCTTGCGCGCATCATCGCCAACACCACGCATGCGGAGTTCGTCGAGGTGTCCGCCGTCACGGGCACGGTCAAGGACCTCCGTCGCGAGACCGAGGCGGCCGAGAGCCGCCTGCTCTCCAGCGGCAGGCGCACCATCCTGTTCGTCGACGAGATCCACCGCTTCAACCGCTCGCAGCAGGATGCGCTTCTGCATGCGGTCGAGGATCGCATCGTGGTGCTCATCGGCGCGACGACGGAGAACCCCTACTTCGAGGTCAACTCGGCCCTGCTCTCGCGCTCGCGGGTGGTGGAGCTGCAGCCCTTGGACGACGCCGCCATCACCGAGCTCGTGCAGCGTGCCGCGGCAGACGAGTACGGTCTGGCGGGAGCCTTCGAGCTCACCGACGATGCCATGGGCGAGATCGTAACCCTGGCAGGGGGCGATGCGCGTGCGGCGCTCACGTCCCTCGAGCTGGCGAGCCAGATGGCCGCCCCCGCCGAGGGCGACGCGGCGCCCGAGGGCCCCGTACCCATAACGGTGGAGCATGTGCGCGAGGCTAATCCCCGCCGGGGCCTCACCTATGACAAGTCCGGAGACATGCACTACGACATCATCTCCGCCTTCATCAAGTCCATGCGCGGCAGCGACCCAGACGCCGCCCTCTACTGGCTCGCCCGCATGATCGACGCGGGCGAGGACCCAAAGTTCATCGCGCGGCGCATCTTCATCCTCGCCTCCGAGGACATCGGCAACGCTGACCCGCAGGCGCTGCTCGTCGCCGAGGCCGCCTTCAAGGCCACGGAGGTCATTGGGTATCCGGAGTGCCGGATCAACCTTGCCCAGGCGGTCATCTACATGTGCCTGGCGCCCAAGAGCAATGCCGCGGAGGCCGGCATCGACGCGGCGCTGTCCGAGGTGCGCAACGGTCCCCGTAGGGAGGTGCCCAACCACCTGCGCGACCGTCACCGCCCTGGCTCGGACGAGTATGGGGCCTACCTCTACCCGCACAACTACCCCGAGGGATGGGTCGACCAGCAGTATCTCCCCGACGGTCTCGAGCGTGGGGCCTTCTACCAGCCTGGCCCGCGCGGTTGGGAGGCGTGGCGCGTCGAGGCAACGGGCCGCGACCGCGCAGGGGAGTAGGCCGCAGGCGTTGCCCGTCTGCTCGTCAGGCGGCCGCCGCCCGCGCCGCTCCGATAGCCCCCTGCGTCGTACGCTTTCTTGGGCAAACGGGTAAGATATAGCCATCTATGCAACGTTGTGCCGCCTTGCGGCTTGATAAAAAGGAGCAACACCATGTCGCCTCTGAGCATTCTTCTTCTCGTGCTGGTCGCCGCCGGCGTCTGGGCAGTCGTCGAGCTCGCCCTCACTCTGCGCAAGGCCCGCACGACCCTCGACGAGGTCTCGCATTCTGCTACCGAGGCCATCGACCAGGCCACGCCGGTCATCGCCAAGCTCGACGGCGTGGTCGACGAGCTGCAGCCGGCGCTTCGCGAAGTCACCCCTATCGTCGAGAAGCTGGGTGAGACGATGGACGAGGCAAACACCAGCCTCAACAGGGTCAACGGCATTCTCGGCGACGTCTCCTCCGCCACCCATGGCGTGTCGAGCGTCGGCGAGTCGGCGTCCCGCATCCTCGACACCGCCACGAGTGCCGCGGTGGGCGTCGTCTCCAAGGTCGCCAGCTTTGGCGGCATCACCATCCCCGAGGGCCAGCAGCTCATCGGCAAGGGCACGCCCGAGCAGCAGGAGGTCGAGCCCGTGGCGGAGAAGGCACCCGAGGCGCCCGCCCGCAAGGCAGGCTACGTGACCTATGCGCCCGTGGCTCAAGCGAGCGACGAGGAGTAGGGGGAGAGAATGCCAAGCAAGAGCGTGCACCTGAGCGTGCCGGCAGAGGCAGGCTTTGCCCGCACGGTGCGCATGATGGCTGCCAACCTGGCCGTGGTCAGCGAGATGAGCGTTGACGACGTCGAGGACGTGCGCATGGCCGCCGAGGAGGGCTTCGTGTACTGCTGTGCGACCGAGCCCGAGTCCTGCGAGGTCTCATTCGAGCTCGCCCAGGGCGAGGTGCGCACCACCTTTGACCTAGGGCCAAGCGAGGTCGACAAGGGCGACGACGCACTCGGCTTCGTCGAGCTGCTGCTCTCGGCCGTGTGCGACGAGTTCATTCTGAGCGATGACGGCCAGCAGCTCACGCTGGTCAAGCGAGCCGAGGTGGCCTATGGCGAGTAGCGACTCCGAGGAGCGCCGTCGTCAGCGTGCCAAGCGCCCCGTGCGCGAGGGCAAGGCGGCGTGGGACAAGGAGCGCACTCGCGAGCTGTTCCGCCTCTACAAGGAGGATGGCGACGAGGAGGCCCGCGAGCAGCTGATCGTGAGCCATCTCAATCTGGTGCGCTTCTTGGCAAGCAAGTTCAAAAACCGCGGCGAGCCCATGGACGACCTGCTGCAGGTGGGCACGATAGGCCTCATCAAGGCCATCGACCGCTTTGACCCGTCGCGCGGGCTCGAGTTCACGACCTTTGCCACGCCCACCATCATGGGCGAGATTAAGAGGCACTTCCGCGACAAGGGCTGGAGCGTGCGCATTCCGAGGCGCCTGCAGGAGCTGTCGGCCAAGGTCAACACCACCACCGACGATCTCACGCGCGAGCTGCAGCGTCCTCCCTCGGTGGCCGAGGTCGCAGAGCGTCTGGGCGTCACGGTCGACGAGGTGCTCGAGGCCATGGAGAGCTCCACGGCCTACAGCTCCGTGCCGCTCGAAGGCACCGGGCAGGACTCCGACGACGATGCGCCTTCCGTCCTCGACCACTACGCAGCCGAGGACGGGGACCTCGCCGCATCGGACGACCGCATGGTGATTGAGGAGGCCATCAGCACCTTTACCCCGCGGGAGCAGGCGGTCATGCGCATGCGCTTCGAGCAGGGCATGACCCAGGTCGAGATCGCCGAGAAGCTGGGAATCTCCCAGGTGCAGGTCTCGCGACTGCTGCGCAAGGTGGTCAAGCAGGTGCAGGAGCGCATCGATCCCGAGGGCCTTATGTCGTAGGCCCTCCCAATACTGCGCTGAGCGGCGCCGGCCCCAAAGGAGGCTGGCGCCTTTTTATGTGCAAAGTGGTGCCTCGTCTTGTGAAACACGTGAGATAGCTGCAGCATCGAGGTACTTGCACTATCATTGAACGGTTGACCTTCAACCATGGAGAGGATATGTAAGACCCATGAGTGCTGACTACAAGACCATGACCACGGCCGAGATTCGTGACGACTTCCTCAAGTTCTTCGAGTCCAAGGGGTGCAAGCTCTACCCGTCGTCGTCGCTGGTGCCCGACGACCCGTCGCTGCTTCTCACCAACGCCGGCATGAACCAGTTCAAGGAGTACTACCAGGGACTCAAGACCATGCCGGACATCGGTGCCTGCTCCTGCCAGAAGTGCGTCCGCACCGGTGACATCGACAACATCGGCGACTCGCGCCACCTCTCCTTCTTCGAGATGCTCGGCAACTTCTCCTTCGGCGGCTACTCCAAGGCCGACGCCATCGCCTGGGCCTGGGAGTTCATCACCGAGCCCGAGCACCTGGGCCTTCCCAAGGATCGCCTGTACATGACCGTCTTCGAGGACGACGACGAGGCCATCGAGCTCTGGCACTCCCACGGCGTCGCCTACGACCACATCTCCCGCCTCGGCGCCGACGACAACTTCTGGGCGGCCGGCCCCACCGGTCCCTGCGGCCCCTGCTCCGAGATATACTTCGACCAGGGCCCCGAGTACGAGGGAGAGGCCCCTGGCGATGACGGCGACCGCTACCTCGAGTTCTGGAACCTCGTCTTCACCCAGTACGACCGCCAGGAGGACGGCTCGCTGCCCGACCTCCCGCACCGCAACATCGACACCGGCATGGGCCTGGAGCGCATTGCCGCCATCATGCAGCACAAGGGCACCAACTATGACGGCGACGTGCTGACCTCCCTCATCGGCGTGGGCGAGAGCCTTTCCGGCAAGACCTACGGCGAGGACGCCCGCATCGACCGCTCCCTGCGCATCGTCGCGGACCACAGCCGCTCGGTCACCTTCATGATCGGCGACGGCATCCTGCCGGGCAACGAGGGCCGCGGCTACGTGCTGCGCCGCCTCCTGCGCCGCGCCGTCTACCACGGCCGCCTCATGGGCATCGAGGGCACCTTCCTCACGGCCTACTCCGAGGAGGTCATGCGCCTGATGGCCGACGTGTACCCCGAGCTCACCGAGAACAAGGCCCTCATCCTGGGCATCCTCCAGGCCGAGGAGGAGCGCTTCAACGGTACGCTCGACGCTGGCGAGGCAAGCCTCGAGACCGAGCTGGCCAAGCTCGACGAGGGTACCGACCTGCCCGGCGAGGTCGCCTTCAAGCTGCATGACACCTACGGCTTCCCCATCGACCTCACCCGCGAGATCTGCGAGGCCGCCGGCCACGGCGTGGGCATGGATGCCTTCGACCGCTGCATGACCGAGCAGCGCGAGCGTGCCCGCGCAAGCGCGAACCGTGACGCCTGGGGCACCTTCAACGACGTGTGGACTGCCCTCTCCGACCGCCTGCCCGAGACCGAGTTCCTCGGCTACGACGAGGACGCGCTCGACGGCGCCAAGGTGCTTGCCATCGTGCGCGAGGGCGCCGAGGTCGAGAGCGCTGCCGCCGGCGACGTCGTCGAGCTCGTGCTCGACCGCACCACCTTCTATGGCGAGATGGGCGGCCAGTCCGCCGACACCGGCGTCATCGACGCCGAGGGCTTCACGATGGACGTCACCGACGCCCGCCATCACGAGGGCGGCCTCGTCGCCCACGTGGGCGAGCTGGTAGAGGGCACGGTCAAGGTGGGCGACGCCGTCTCCACCACCATCGACCACGGCCGTCGCGAGCTCATCCGCCGCAACCACACCGCAACCCACCTGCTCGACGCC
This sequence comes from uncultured Coriobacteriaceae bacterium, assembly GCA_902777325.1. Lineage (GTDB taxonomy): Bacteria > Actinomycetota > Coriobacteriia > Coriobacteriales > Atopobiaceae > UBA1367. The sequence continues at coordinate 21,272 of CACYTH010000002.1, read as the reverse complement.
GCCCTCAAGAAGGTGCTCGGCGAGCACGTCAACCAGGCCGGCTCGCTGGTGGCGCCTGACCGCCTGCGCTTCGACTTCACGCACTTCGAGGCCCTCACCGCCGAGCAGATCGCCCGCATCGAGGGCATGGTCAACGCCGAGATCTTTGCCGCCAAGCCGGTGGTCACCAAGGTCATGGGCATCGAGGAGGCCAAGGCCGCAGGCGCGGTCGCGCTGTTTGGCGAGAAGTACGGCGACGTGGTGCGCGTGGTCTCCACCGACGACGTCGACGTGCCCTTCTCCCGCGAGCTCTGCGGCGGCACGCACGCACGCAACACCGCCGAGATCGGCCTGTTCAAGATCGTCTCCGAGGGTTCGGTCGGTTCCAACGCGCGCCGCATCGAGGCCATGACCTCCGTCGGCGCCATCCAGTACCTCGACGAGTGCCTGGGCCAGCTCCAGGAGTCTGCCCGTGCGCTCAAGTGCCGCCCCTCCGAGGTTCCCGCCCGCATTGCCGCGCTGCAGCACGACAAGGGCGAGGCTGACAAGAAGCTCCGCGCCGCCCTTACCGGTGGCTCCTCCAACAAGGTTGCCGATGCCGTGGCAGCCGCCATCGACAAGGGCGACTACAAGCTCGTCGTCGCACGTCTCGACGGCATCGACGGCAAGGAGATCCGCGGTGCCTGGGACACGGTGCGCGACCGCCTTGGCGCTGCCTGCGCCTGCGTGCTCGCCTCCGCAACGCCCGAGGGCAAGGTGGCGCTTCTCGCCGCCGGCACCGACGCGGCGGTTGCCGCTGGCTTCAAGGCCGGCGACGTCATCCGCAACGTGGCCGCGCTCGTCGGCGGTCGCGGCGGCGGCAAGCCCACGATGGCCCAGGCTGGCGGAAGCGACGTGAGCGGCATCGACGCTGCTCTTGCCGCTGCCCGCGAGATGCTGGAGGCCTAGTGCGCGTCCTCGCGCTTGACATAGGGGAGGTCCGCATCGGCATCGCGGCAAGCGACGCGTCTGCCACCGTGGCCTCTCCCGTCGTCGTCCTTCCTGCACAGGAGGTCCTCCAGCATGCGCGCACCTTCAGGCGCGTGCTGGAGGACTACGAGCCTGACCTGCTTGTCTGTGGGCGGCCGAAGACCATGGCAGGGGAGGACGGTCCCCAGGCGGAGCGCATCATGGCCCAGGCGGAGCAAATCGCCCGGGCATGCGGCCTTCCTCTGGAATTTGCCGACGAACGGCTGTCCTCACGCGAGGCCAAGCGTATCCTACGTGAGGAGGGGATGAGTGAGCGTGCCATGCGCGGTAAGGTCGATATGGTCGCCGCATCCTTGTTTCTACAGGCCTGGCTAGATGCCAGACGATCGTAAGGACTGATGATGCCCACGAGCCAGGACAATTCGCGAGGCAGGAGGGCGGCGCACTTCTCCAACTCTTCGGAGCAGGGAAGCACCGCACGCCGCAGTGCCACCCCGCGCAGCGCCACCAGCCGTGCTGCCAACAGCTCATCAGCGCATGCGGCGCAGAAGCCAACCTCCACCGTCCAGATGTCGGAGCGCACCGCGCGTGCGACCCAGCGCGCAGCGGCCGCACGCAAGCGCAGGTCGCAGGCCGGAAATGGCTCCAGCAAGAGGAACGGTGCCTTCCCCTTCGTCATGCTTCTCGTGGTGCTCGCCGTGATGGGCGTCGTCGCCGCGGGTTTCCTCGTGGTTCCCAAGCTCTTCCAGCGCAATCAGCCCGTTGCGGACGAGTACCCCTCCGGCGAGGAGGTCATCGTCGTCATCCCTGACGGCTCGGGTGGCGCCGCGATCGCCCAGTTGCTCATCGACAACCACGTCATCTCCGACGAGTCTGCCTTCTACCAGGAGGTCCAGAAGCAGAACGCCGACACCAACCTGAAGAGCGGCACCTACCAGTTCATCACCGGAGCCACGATCTCCGAGGTGGTCAAGCAGCTGGTGAGCGGCCCCAATGCGACGCAGTACCAGCTCAAGCTCGCCGAGGGCCTCACCGTCTCCCAGACGGCGGCAAACGTGGAGAGCCAGTTGGGCATCTCCGCCGACGAGTTCCTGGGGCAGGCAAAGGCGTCCAACTACGTGGATGACTACCCCTTCCTCGAGAACGTCTCCGACGACTCCCTCGAGGGATTCCTCTTTGCGAAGACCTACTCCATGAGCGACGACGACGCGTCGGCCGACGCTGTGATCCGCACCATGCTCGACCAGTACAACACCGAGGTCGCCTCGCTCGACATGGCAAAGGCGCGCGAGACCCTCCGCGAGAGGTACGGCATCGACATCAGCGACTACGGCCTGATCAAGGTCGCGTCCATCATCGAGAAGGAGGCCGTGACGGAGGAGGACCGCCCGCTGGTGGCGTCGGTCATCTACAACCGCCTCTCCATCGGCATGGCCATCCAGAGCGACGCCACGATGATGTACGTGACGGGCGGCGAGGTCACGGCTGACGACCTTCAGACCGACAGCCCCTACAACACCTATCTCTACACGGGGCTCACGCCGACGCCCATCTGCTCGCCGAGCCTCGCTTCCATCCAGGCCGCCATGGACCCGTCCGAGACCAAGTACCTGTACTTCTTCATCAACGACAAGGTCCATCAGTTCTCCGAGACCTACGAGGAGCACCAGCAGGCCATCAACGAGTCGCTGTACGGTTAGGCAACCATGGCTGTCTTCGGTGCTACAAGATACATTCATGCCATCGAGATGATCGACATCGACTGGCTCAAGTCCATCGGTGTGCGCTGCGTGCTCATGGATCGCGACAACACGTGCGTCCCGCGCAACTCCAAGGTGGCCCCGCCCGAGGTCATGGACTGGATCAGGCGCGTGCACGAGGCGGGCATGACCACCTGCATCGTCTCGAACAACTTCCACTCGAAGCAGGTGGAGCGATCCGCTGCCGAGCTTGACAGCGACGTGATCCATCATGCGATGAAGCCCTTCCCGTTTGCGGTGCGCGCGGCCCTGCGCAAGATGGGCGTGCGGCCGAGCGAGGCGATCCTCATTGGGGACCAGGTCTATACCGATGTCTGGGCGGGCAACCTTGCCGGCGTCCGCACCGTTCTGGTGCGTCCGCAGTGCACGACCGACCTCTGGTACACCCACATCATGCGCATAGGCGAGCGCATGATCTTGCATGGCCGGTCCTTCGAGGGCGAGTGAGCGCGGTGAGCGAGAGGGGCTACATCGTTCACGAAGGGTGTGATCACGTGTTCTTTGTCGGTTTCCTCGGAGCGGGCAAGTCCACGCTGGCGAGAAACCTCGGGCGGCTGTTCCATCGCGCCTACATCGACACCGACCGCCTTGTGGAGCGCCTCGAGTGCAAGTCGGTCAATGACATATTTGCCGAGGACGGCGAGGAGGCATTTCGCCTGGGCGAGGAGCGGGCGCTGCGCGACCTCTCCAAGCGAAAGTCGCTCTTGGTGAGCTGCGGCGGTGGGATCGTCGAGCGGCCCGAGTGCTGCGCGCTCATGCACGAGATGGGCACCATCGTCTACCTCGACGGAAGCCTCGAGGACTCCCTGCGGCAGATCCAGCACCCCGAGCGCCGACCGGACTTTGTCACCGTCGAGCAGGCGGCGGAGCTCTATCGCCATCGCAGGCCCCTCTACCAGCGAGAGGCCGACATCACCATCGACATCCGCAACAAGACGTTTGACCAGGTGGCCACCGAGGCCGGCAGCCTGCTGTGGGAAAGGGGGCTCTTATGAGCGAGAGGACGTCGATGGCGGCGCGCCAATGGGTGTCACTGCCGGGAGGGTCGCTTGACGTCCGTCTGGGCACGGACGTCATTGACAATGCGTCCGCGCTGCTCAAGGGCTCCGTGGGGCGTCCGCGCATCGCCGCTCTGGCGTCTGGCTCCGACGTTGACGCAGAGCTGACGGAGCGCGTGCGCCGCCAGCTGACCGACGCGGGCTTCGAGGTGACGCTCGTGGAGGTCGTGGCCGGTCCTGCCGCTCTCACGCTCGAGGCCTCTGGTGCGCTCTTCTCCCAGTTTGCCGAAATGGGCCTTACCGCCGATGATCTCATCGTTGCCGTGGGCGACGCCGACGTGTGCTCGCTTGCCTCCTACGCAGCCACCCAATGGTGCGCGGGAACCACCCTGGTGACGGTGCCGACCACCCAGATGGGCCTCGTCGAGGCAGCGGTGAGCCCCCGTCCGATCGGCGTGGGAGACAGCCAGGCGGTGCTTTCCGTGCGCACGGGCGTCAAGCACGTGCTCTTTGACACCGACGTCGTCTTTGGCAATGTCGTGCCTGAGGACGTGCTGATGAGCCGCGTGCTCATGGTGGTCACGGCCATGTGCGACTCCGAGAAGGCCTTCGAGCACCTTTGGGACCATGCGGAGGGGCTTTGCGCGGGTGACGTGGAGACGCTCTGCGAGCAGCTGCGCGACACGGTCAAGACGCGTGGCAAGATCCTCTCGTCCACGGCGCTGGCGCTTAGGCAGTCCCTTGCCTACGGAGAGGCCTTTGCGCGCGCTCTGACGTGCCTTGACGCCAGCATCGCGCCCTCGACTGCCCGTGCGGAGGCCCTGCGCTTCCAGGCGCGTCTCGCGGCGGGGGAGGGCATGTTTGCGGTGGACGACGTGCTGGCCCAAGACGAGCTTCTCGAGATGCTGGAGCTTCCCATGGCGCAGGTGAGCATTGCTCCTGACGCGCTTATCGAGGCGATCCGCCAGGAGCGCTTCAAGCGCTCCAACCGCTTCCTTCTCGGGCTTCCGCGCAAGTTGGGGCGTGTGCGTCTGGCTGCCGTGACCGACGAGCTCATCGCCGAGCACGTTGCCGCCTGGTGCGCCTCCCGCGAGGGCTAGCCAGAGCGACGGCGTCGCGTGTGGCATCTGCGCGAGCGTGCGGGCAATTGGGTGTCACGCCGCCCGGAAAGGTGCATCGCGCGGCGCATTAGTGCTACAGTGCATGGGTTATCCGAAGCAAACGAAGGAGAGTCCATGTCTAGTGCGAGTGATCTTGCCCGCAGGGTCGAGTGCCTGCGCGAGCTTATGAACGAGCGCGGCTACGACGCCGTCATTCTGCGAAACAACCCCGACCTGCGCTGGCTCACCGGTTGCGGTGGCGTCTTTGACGACGAGGTCGCACATACGGGATTCGTCACGGCCGACGGGCTGTGGCTCCACACCGACTCGCGCTACTACAACAGCTTCGTCGAGCGTATGGGCTCAGACGGTCCCTGGCAGATCGACATGGAGCTGACCGGGCATGCCAAGTGGGCAGCCGAGCGCATCCTTGGCTCCCGAGCCCGCGTGGTGGCGGTGGAGGACACCTGCAGCCTCGCCTTTTACGACGCGCTTGCCCACGAATGCTCCTGCGCCTCCATCGCGCCGTCCTTCCCTCGACTGCATGGCGACATCTGCGATCTGCGCATGGTCAAGGATGACGAGGAGCTCGAGCTGCTGCGGGAGGCACAGCGTGTAACCGACGCCGCCTTCGAGCACATCTGCGGCTACATCAAGTGCGGCATGACCGAGCAGCAGATCAGGGCGGAGCTTGAGAACTACATGCTTAGCCATGGCGCCGACGGCCTGTCCTTCGACACGATCATTGCGTCGGGCCCCAACGGTGCCAACCCGCACGCGCGTCCCGGTGCGCGCAAGGTGGAGGCCGGCGACCTTATCGTGATGGACTATGGCGCACTCTACCACGACTACCATGCGGACATGACGCGCACGGTCTGCCTGGGCGAGCCCTCCGACGAGCAGTTCCACGTCTACGACGTGGTGCGCAAGGCGCACGAGACCTGCGCGGCCGCCATCAAGCCCGGTGTGATCGGCAAGGACATCCACGACCTGTCCGTCAAGGTGATCAGCGACGCTGGGTATGGCGCGTACTATGGTCATGGCCTTGGTCACGGCGTGGGCATCGAGATTCACGAGCATCCGGGATTTGGACGTAGCTGGGACAAGCCCGTGCCTGCCGGATCGGTGGTGACGGTCGAGCCGGGCATCTACCTGCCGGGCAAGTTTGGCATTCGCCTCGAGGACTGTGGCGTGGTGACGGCGGAAGGGTATCAGCCCTTTACCGCATCCTCGCATGACCTGCGGATTATCGAGATATAGCGGCAACAGTGGGGGAGTGGCGCGCAAAGCCTATGCGGTCTTTTGAGGCGGCGAATCTCTTGGTGTGATTATCCGGACGCACGTGGTGCACGTGCGTCCGGTTTCTTGTGGATAGCCGCGGCCGTTGGCTATGACGTACGGCTGATGTCGGTCTTTTGCTACTTGAGGCTTGCGTCTACGGCACGGACAAAGGCTCGCAGCTCGTCCACGGCGTCAAGTAGCACATAGGCGGCGCCTCGGGAGGCGGAATCATCGCACTCAACTCCCATGGCGGGAATTGCGGTTGCCACGAGGGCAATGCGATCGAGTGCCTGATCAGCCACATCGATTGCGCTTTGGTCAACCCCGGTGCTGTCTAACATGTTGCACTGCTCCTTTTCTACTCGTCGTTTGGCGCAACAAGTTTGCGATGACTCTTCTTTAACATAGGCCTCCGACACAAATAGAAATAGAGCTGTCAGCTGAAGATTGCCCAGTTAAAAACGGCTATGTACAAAGGTTACGCCCAACAAACGAGAAACGCTTGCTGCGAATCGCCCACTTTTGCTCACGATTGCGCCACTTTGGAATTGTCGCGTGTCGGCTGGCCGGGTGTCGTACGGCAGGTGCGCACAGGTCCGCTCCGGGAGACGAAACGAGCCCCCGTTCCGTCCAGATCGACGGACCAGTCGCCACTGGTCCGCTCCTAGGGACGCAACCGGCCCCCGTTCCGTCCGCGACGACGGACCAGTCGCCGCCTGGAGCCGCCTGTCTCCTCGATAGATAGCAAAACACCCTTCTGGATGACCAGAAGGGCGCGTTGAGTCATATGGTGGAGATGAAGGGATTCGAACCCTCGGCCTCTGCCTTGCGAAGGCAGCGCTCTCCCAACTGAGCTACATCCCCGTTTGTTGAGTGCACAGGTAATTTTGGCAATTCGAGAAGGTCCTGTCAACTGTCATAACCAGACAACCATGAGCAATTCCATCACCCGCATAAGATTGTCGCAACGCTCTTGCGGCGCCGCGTGGCCGCGACTACGTGATGGCTGCATGAACCCCACAAAAGTTTAAAATTCTTCTTGCATTCTTGTCTCGGATGGGGCATTATAATCTAGCCGCGTCACGAGGTGACCAAATGGTGGGCGTAGCTCAGTTGGCAGAGCGCTGGGTTGTGGCCCCGGAGGTCGAGGGTTCGAGTCCCTTCGCCCACCCCATCGTTTGGTTCTCGTACAACAGAATATGGACCGGTAGCTCAGCTGGTAGAGCAGGGGACTCTTAATCCCAAGGTCCAGGGTTCGAACCCCTGCCGGTCCACCATTTGATTACAAAGCCCCATCTCCGGGGCTTTTTTCATGTCTAGGGAAGCCGCATGGGCTCGAACCCGCGAGGGCGCGA
>CACYTH010000002.1:0-13817 GCA_902777325.1 uncultured Coriobacteriaceae bacterium | reverse complement strand
GGTCCACCATTTGATTACAAAGCCCCATCTCCGGGGCTTTTTTCATGTCTAGGGAAGCCGCATGGGCTCGAACCCGCGAGGGCGCGAGGCGCCAGTGGCTAGCGTGCCGCCAACCCTGATATACGCCTCCTGTGAATCCCCCAGTTGCCTCTATACTGCTTCTTGATTCACGTTACTGCCCGCCCTGCGGGCGCTACCTCAAGGAGCCCTCATGTCAGATCAAGTCACGCCAGAGGCGCAGACCCCGCGTCCTGCGCAGAACAGCCCGTTCATGACCGTGCCCGCCGACCCCCACATCGACAAGCCCGAGACCGCATCCGCCCGCCTCGCCTGGTCATCCGGAGACGAGCGCATCGACTATACCGCCTGCGCCTCGCACCTTGACGTGCGCAGCGACACGGGCGCTCTCATGGGACAGATGTTCTCGCTGACCTACGTCAAGGTCGGCGCCGACGGCAAGTCCGACGCCTCGCGTCCCGTCACCTTCTGCTACAACGGCGGCCCCGGCTGCGCGTCTGTGCCCATCAACTTCGGTGGCATCGGCCCGCGTCGCGTCAAGACCGACGGCGTCAATCATCTGGCCTATCCCATCGAGGTCGAGGACAACCCCTACACGCTGCTGCGCCAGTCCGACCTCGTCTTTCTCGATGCGCTCGGGACGGGCTACTCAACGGTTGCGGAAGGTGCCGACACCTCCAAGATCTTTGGCGTGGACGGTGACGCGGACTGCTTCGCCCGTGCCATCACCACGTGGCTCGAGGAGAACGGCCGCTGGACGTCCCCGCTCTACCTCTTTGGCGAGAGCTATGGCACCGTGCGCAACGCCGTGCTCATGCGCCTGCTGGGCGAGCGCAGCGTCAAGGTCTGCGGCGTGGTCATGCTCTCGGCAATCTTCGACTGGGTCCAGACCATCGAGGGCGAGGACCTCTACCATCTGGGCATGACGCCGACCATGGCGGCGACCGCGCAGTTCTTTGGCCGCGCGGGCGAGGGCACCGATCCCGACCAGTGGTTTGACCAGGCCATGGACTTCACCGAGGATGTCCTCGCCCCAGCACTCCTGCGTGGCGATCGCCTCTCCCCGGAGCGCGAGGAGCGCGTCGCACGCCAGCTCTCCCATCTCATCGGCCTGCCCGAGGAGCTCGTCCGCTCGCGCCGCCTGCGCATCACGCTCGAGGACTTCCGACGCAACCTCCTGGCCGACGAGAACAAGGCCGTCGGTCGCCTCGACATGCGCTTTGCCTCGGATGCCCCCGTGGCGGTTCAGCAGTCGTCCGACTGGTTTGCCGGCGAGGATGCCGCAGACGATGCCGTGGATGCGAGCTGGACCAACGCCTTCCGTGCCTTCCTGCACGACGAGCTGGGCTACAAGGCCCCGGCGCGCTACCTCACCAGCAACTACGAGAACGTGGGCACCAAGTGGAAGTGGGAGCACCAGCAGCCGGGCTTCTCGTGGCCCAACGGCTCGCCCAACGTGGCATACGACATCGCGGTGGCAATGCGCCGCAACCCCCGCATGAAGGTCTGCATCCTTGGCGGCCGCTATGACGCCGCCACGACCTGGTGGAACGTCGTCCACGACATGAGCTGCCAGTTCCTCTCGCCCGCGCTCAAGGAGCGCCTGGAGTGGCATCGCTACGGCTGCGGTCACATGGCCTACGTCGACGAGCCCACGCTGCAGCAGATGGGCTCGGACCTCGAGGGCTTCTACGCCAAGAGGTAGCAGCAGAGGCAGAGGGAGTCTGTCGGGTCCCTTGCGCCTGACATGAGGACGGGGTCGCCCCTAGGGGACGACCCCGTCTTGCATGCGATGTCGGTTGAGGCTATGCGTCCTCGCGCTCCACGGAGGCGTCGACGCAGTTCTTGCGCACGCTCTCGATGCCGTTGAGGCAGCTGGAGAGCTGGGTGTAGCCCTCGCTGGCGGCGATGTTCTGGCCGTTCTTGGCCAGCAGGCGGAAGCGGAACTCGCCGGCCTTGTCCATGTAGACCTGGAACTTGGGGCACTTGGTGGCAACCCAGTCCTCCTGGGTCTGGTCCTCCACGCTGGCGTCGGGAGCGCACGCCTGCACGCTGGCGATGCCGCCCTTGCAGCTGGCCAGCGACTTGTAGGTCTGGGAGGTGGCGATCACCTGGCCATTGCGCGCAACGAGGTTGAAGCGGTTGCCCTTCTCGGTGGACCTGATGACAAACTTGCCCATGATTTCCTCCCTAGCGTAAGAGTGTGGGTACATAAACGCAGTTAACTGGCATTGTACGGCCCAAAAAGCAGCCCTTCGCCCTTTGACAAGGTTCAGGTTTGGCAGACGTATGACAAGAGACGGCAAGAGGAAGTGTGCCCAGTGCCTAGCAATACGCAATCTACCTGCGCCTATGCTGCTTGTAACAGAGACGTTACCCACTGTTGGGTCACTCGCAATCACCCCTGCGCTATCCTGTACTCCATCACGCTAAAGTGCTTCTCGTGCGGCGATAAGGGAGAGCGCCGCCCTCAAAGGAGGATTTCCATGCTCAACATGAACCGTCGTCAGTTCATCGCCGGCAGCGTGCTGTTTGCCGCCCCCACGATCCTTGGCCTCGCGGGCTGCGGGTCTTCTGAGGTCACCTGGGATGGCAAGAACTTCAAGCATGGCTTTGACAAGGACTTCCCGCCCTACTCCTACATCGACGACAACGGTGACACCACCGGCTTCGACGTCGAGCTGGCCCAGGCGGTCTGCGCCTACTACGGCTGGGAGTATGTGCCCGTGCCCATCAACTGGGACTCCAAGGACGCCGAGCTCAGCTCCGGCAGCTGCGACTGCATCTGGTCGGGCTTCACCAAGAGCCCCGCGCGCGAGGACTCCTATTGCTGGAGCGAGCCGTACTCCATCAACACGCAGATGATCATGGTCAAGGAGGACTCTGACATCAAGACGCTCGCCGACCTCGCGGGCAAGAAGGTCGGCGTTCAGACCGGCACCTCCGCCTACGACATGCTCGAGACCCCCGAGGCGGACGGCGGCGTCAAGGAGCTCGCCGACACCTTCGCCTCCGTCGAGGTCTTCGACACCTACACCATCGCCGTCACCGACCTGCTCGCGGGTGCCATCGACGCCGTCGCCATCGACGTGACCACGGGCAACTTCCAGATGAGCAATCAGGAGGGCCTCAAGTACCTGGACGAGGAGCTGGGCGACGAGGTCTACGCCATCGGCTTCCGCACCAACGAGACCGAGCTCTGCCAGCAGGTCAACGAGGCCCTCGAGGCCCTCGCCGCCGATGGCACGATGGATGAGATCGGCAAGAAGTACGAGGACATCTACGAGAACCTCTCGATGATCTAAGCGAGAAGCGGCGGGTGCCGGCCGCACGCCGGCACACACTAAGCCAAAGGCGGCCGTGCCCCGATGATTCCGGCGGCACGGCCGCTTACGGTAGTCCCAAGACCAGGGAGTAAAGCGATGACGCTATCCACCATGCTCACAACCATGTCCGTCGGCATGCTCAGGTCCTTTGCGGTCTTCATGCTCACCCTTCTCGGTTCGCTTCCGCTCGGCATGGTGGTGGCGCTTCTCAAGAAGTCGCGCTTCGGAGTGGTGCGGGCGCTGATAAACGCCTACATCTCGGTGATCCGTGGCACGCCGCTCATGTTGCAGCTGCTGGTCTGGTACTTCGGCCCGTTCTACCTCTTTGGCATGAACATCGGCAACTGGCGCTTCCCGGCGCTCATCTTCGGCTTCGTCGTGAACTACGCAGCCTACTTTGCCGAGATCTATCGCGGCGGCATCGAGTCGATACCCGTGGGACAGTACGAGGCGGCGGAGGTGCTGGGCTACACGCGCACGCAGACCTTCATGCGCATCGTGCTTCCGCAGGTCGTCAAGCGCATCATGCCGTCGGTGACAAACGAGGTCATCACCCTGGTCAAGGACACCTCGCTCGCCTTCACCCTGGCATATCAGGAGGTCTTCTCGCTTGCCAAGCAGATCTCGGCCGCCCAGACCTCCTTCATGCCCTTCCTGATCGCCGGCATCTTCTACTTTGTGGCCAACTACCTGGTCGAGTTCGTGATGGCGCGCATCGAGAAGTCGATGGACTACTACAAGTAAGCCGCACCGGGAAAGGTTTGACTTCGAGTGCGGCTGCCGCGTGAGGGTGGCATCCGCGGGAAGAGACGGAAACCCATGATCCTAGAGATGAAGAACATCAAGAAGCACTTCGGGGACCACGAGGTTCTGAGGGACATCAGCCTCTCGGTCGACAAGGGCGAGGTCGTGAGCGTCATCGGCCCCTCGGGCTCCGGCAAGTCGACGCTTCTGCGCTGCGCAACCTTCCTCGAGACCATCGATGGCGGCGAGATCAGCTATATGGGCGACTGCGCCGTCAAGACCAAGCCCGACGGCGAGGTGTCCTACGTGGATGCCAAGGACCTGCGCCGCTTCCGCAACTACTACGGGCTGGTCTTCCAGCAGTTCAACCTGTTTCCGCACTACAGCATCCTCAAGAACCTGACCGACGCCCCTATCCATGTGCAGGGTCGCGGCAAGGAGCAGGCAGAGCAGACCGCCATGGAGCTGCTCGACAAGATGGGCATCGCCGACAAGGCCGAGGCCTACCCCTACCAGCTCTCTGGCGGCCAGCAGCAGCGCGTGGCCATTGCGCGGGCCCTTGCCATGAACCCCGAGATCCTCTTCTTCGACGAGCCGACCTCGGCGCTCGACCCCGAGCTCACGGGCGAGGTGCTCAAGGTCATTCGCCAGCTTGCCGACTCGCACATGACCATGGTGGTCGTCACGCACGAGATGCCCTTCGCCAAGGCGGTGAGCAACCGCGTCATCTTCATGGCGGACGGCGTGATCGTCGAGCAGGGCGACCCGGCCCAGGTGTTCGACGACCCCCAGGAGGAGCGCACCAAGCAGTTCCTCAGGGTGTTCGAGCGTTAGCCTCCCATGGGCGAGACGCTTGACGGCGAGGTCAGCTACAGCATCCTCGATCCGACCGGCAACATAACCGCGCTTGTGGAGAGCCCCGTAGAGGTGTCCGCGCAGCCTGCCGTCGCCGCGGGCATCATGAGGCACCACCCCGAGGTGGAGCAGGTGGGCTTTGTGCGCCTGCGCAGGGCGGCGGGCGTCGGCAATCGCCTGCAGGGCGAGCTCCGCATGGCGGGAGGGGAGTTCTGTGGCAACGCGACCATGTGCGCCGCGGCCCTTTCCGTGCTGCGTTCGAGGTCGGGGGAGCGCAGGGTGCAGGAGAGCGTGTCCATGCGCGTCTCGGGTGCCGAGGAGCCTGTCGAGGTGCTGCTTAAGCGCGAGGCGGACGGTTCGTTTTCTGCGGGCGTGCACATGCCCGAGGCCTGGGGCGTCGAGCTTGCCGACCTTGCCTTCGAAGGCCTCAGGGCCCCGCTGCCGCTCGTGCGGATGGAGGGCATCTCGCATCTGGTCATCGAGACCGACTCTCCCTTCTTTGACATGCGCGAGACGCCCGAGCTTGCCGAGCGTGCGGTCAGACGCTGGTGCCAGGAGCTCTCGGCAGACGGCCTGGGGCTGATGTTTCTGGAGGGCGGCGTCACTCCACGGCATATGACGCCCCTCGTGTTCGTGCCCGGGTCCGATACCGTCTTCTGGGAGAGCTCATGCGCAAGCGGCAGCTCGGCGGTGGGAATGTGCCTCGCGAGCCGCAAGGGCGTGCCTGTCGACTTGAGCCTCGTCGAGCCAGGGGGTAAGCTTCACGTGAAGTGTGACCCCACGTGCGCCGAGACATGGCTCTTTGGCAGCGTGCGTCTTTTGGAGGAATGCCGATGAGCTTTGAGCTTCTGCCCCCCGAGGCCGATGATGCCCGCCTCGAGCGGATTCGCGATCTTTTGCGTGACGACGACGCTCTCGTCGAGCGTGTGGAGCAAAGGGAGTCTGAGTGGGGCTGCGCGATCTTCGACGCGCAGCGCTGGGAGGTGACCCAGCCCGACGGCGTGCGTGCGGAGCGCGACATCGTGCTGCACAACGGCGGTGCGGGCGTCTGCGTGGTGCGTGACGGCAAGATGTGCCTCGTCCGCCAGTATCGCGTGGCTCTGGGTCGTATGACCCTCGAGATTCCCGCCGGCAAGATCGACCCCAACGAGGACCCATCTGTCTGCGCTGCGCGCGAGCTCACCGAGGAGACAGGGCTCGTGGCGGAGCGGCTCGTGCCCATCGCCATCTCGCGGAGCGCGCCCGGCTTCACCAACGAGGCCACGCGCGTGTTCTACGCCGAGGGGGTGAGCCAGCACCCTGCCTCTCCCGACCCGGACGAGTTTGTGGCGGTATGCTGGGTGCCAGTGGAGGAGGTGCTCGCCGCAGTGCGTGCGGGAGTCATCCAGGATGCCAAGACGGTAATCTCCGCATTGTTTGCGGCTGGCCTTTAAGGCCAAGCTTTCGTCACTTCCGACTGGCAAGCGTGCTAGAATTGCAAGGCTGACAACCGCGCCAATAGCTCAGTCGGATAGAGCAGGGGACTTCTAATCCCAAGGTCGGGGGTTCGAATCCCTCTTGGCGCACCAACAAGAGCGCAGCGGACTATCGGCACGAGTCGCCGGTAGCCCGCTTTTTGTTGACGGGCCGGCAGTTGACAGGGCATTTGGATATCGTTTTACTCGATAGCAAATCCGACCGGAACCCCCTCGGAAGGCGGTACATCATGACCCTTCAGCAGCTGCGCTACCTCATCGCGGTGGCCGAGCGCGGCTCCATCAACGCCGCGGCGCGCGACCTCTACGTGAGCCAGTCCAACCTCTCGGTTGCCATACGTGAGCTGGAAAAAGAGCTGGGTGTGACCATCTTCAACCGCTCGAGCAAGGGCATCGCGCTCACGAGCGATGGCGTCGAGCTTCTGGGCTATGCCCGCCAGGTGACCGAGCAGGCAGACCTCATGCTAAGCCGCTACAGCGGCTCCTCCACGTCCTCGTACGGAAGGCTCGCCATCTCGTCGCAGCACTACGCCTTTGTGGTTCGCGCCTTTATCGAATTTGCCAATAGGCGCAAGGAGGAGGGCTACGAGTTCACGCTGCGCGAGACCCGCACCTCCGAGGTCATAGACGACGTGTGCAACTTCCATAGCGACCTCGGCGTCCTCTACCTCTCCACCTACAACGAGCGCGTGGTGGGCAAGCGCCTCGAGAGCGAGGGGCTCCGGTTCACGAGCCTGTTCAAGGCACGTCCGCACGTATTCGTACGCGAGGGGCATCCCCTGGCGGGGCGCGACCGCGTGCGCATCGAGGAGCTGAGCCCCTATCCACGCTTCACCTTCGAGCAGGGCGCAAAGAGCTCGCTGTACTACTCCGAGGAGCCGCTGGTCACGCTGCCTCACCAGCGCCGGGTCATGGCGAGCGACCGTGCGACGCTCACAGGTCTCCTGCGGCATACCGATGGCTTTCTCACGTCAACGGGCATGCGCTCCGACGAGATGTTCGACGGGATCGTGTCCATCCCCGTCGAGAGCGACGAGGTCATGAACGTGGGCTACGTCACCCATGGCGAGAGACGGCTCTCGCCGCTGGCGAAGGAGTACATCGAGCACCTCTACCAGCAGATACTTGGATCGAGCGGCTCGTTTGCCCCCTCAAAGGCCGTGCTTGCCTACGCGCAGGCGAGAGGGACCGCCCTTCCCAAACGCGCGGATTGCTGATCGAGCGGCAGGACTTGGCGCCAGCTGGGTACCATCCTAGTAGGTGCTCTGTCTGCGGCTGGCTTACCGACCAAAAGGAACCGCCCCCAACGGTCGGGCGACCATTTGGGACGGCTCCTTTTGGTCGGATGGCATGTGTCGCGTCTGCGAGGAGGTCCCATGCGTCGGCCCAAAACGTTCTGGCAGGTGGCGAGGTCGCTGGTGTTGGTACTACTGACGCTCGCTCTTGGCTTTGGCGTCGGCATGCTGGCCACCCGCCTTTATGCGTCTTGGGGCTCGGACCAAGCCGCCGAGACGGGCGAGGGCGAAGGGGCTGGCTCGGACGTCCCTGTCGCCACACCCGCCTACAGCGCATGGGACCAAGACGAGAGTCCCAACTACTATCGCGTGCTGGGCAAGGCGCATGTGGGCACGAGGCCGCCTGAGGGCACCGTCGTCTACGGACGGCTCGACGCGCTTGGCCGTGCGACCGGAGCGGTGGCGCTTGTCACCTACGACTCGATGGAGGCCGGACGCGCCCGCTCCCGCGAAGACGTGAGCGAGCTCTATCCCTCGGGTTGGGGTCACAACCAAGAGGTTGACATCGCCCTGCCAGACGGTACGGTCTACCACGGCTTTCTCTACAATCGCTCGCACCTTGTCGCCAAGTCCCTTGGCGGTGACGATGCCCTGCACAACCTGATCTGCGGCACCAGGACGCAAAACGTGGGGGCCAACATCGAGGGCTATGACGGGGGCATGGCCTATTGCGAGAGCCTTGCCCGCCAATGGCTCGTCCGCCACAAGGAGGGCACGGTCTATTACGCGGCAATGCCTGCCTATGAGGGTGACGAGCTGGTCGCGCGCAGCGTGATCGTGGACATCCGCTCGAGCGACGGTGCCGTTGACGTGCGCATCGAGGTGTACAACGCCGCCAAGGGCTTTGAGATCGACTACGCCACCGGCGCCTTTGAGGTCACGGAGGCGATTGCCCCCACGAGGCAGGTCCAAGACGCTTCGAAGCCTGCGGATGGCGCGGAGGTCGTGCCGAGCGGCTCTCCCGAGAGCTCCGAAGGCGAGCGCAAGGTGATCGTGACCGGCTCAGGCAAGGCCTACCATCACGACGAGACCTGCAGCGGGCTGGCAAACGCACGCTCGATGGAGTGGGTCACCGTGGGCGAGGCCGAGGACATGGGGCGCCATCCATGCTCGATATGCGGCGGCTAAAAGCGATTGTTTGCGCATGTAGAGCGACCAATTGCCGACTTCGTCAACCACGTTGCCGACAGGCACGGCCTACCTGCCGTATGCTTGAGGCGTAGGTAGTGGGCACTGAGTCGGAAGGACGTGATCTTGTGGGCAGAAAGCTTGGCTGGCATTGTGACGACTGCGAGATCGGCGAGGTCTTTCACCTAGGCTACGCTGCCAATGCGCTCAACCCTCCCGCGTTTGTAGAGGAGGCCGTGCGCGGTGACCACGGCATCCTTCTCAAGGTGCTGATGGGGGAGGACTCGCCGGTGAAGGTGGACGTGCGCATGCGCGGCGCCCACTTCATGTGCCCGTACTGCCAGCGCATCTACAGTGGGCGCGTTGCCTATGTGCAGGATGAGTCTGGCGCCATCTTCCGCCACACCATTGCCCCCGAGCGTTGTCCCCACTGCAACACCGTGGTGGACAACGAGGCCTCTGGCGTGCGCGTTCGCTCGAAGGGCATCCAGCGCTATGTCGACAAGATCTGGGCAGATGGCTGCCCGCGCTGCGGAGGCGAGGTCGAGCGCATCGACATGGACTGGAGCTAGGCGAGCGGCTTGGCTTATGCGAGAGAAGGGAGCTTGCAGGCATCCGGTGCCCGCAAGCTCCTTTGCAATGGGTTTCCGTCAAAACCGGGCAGACAAACCATTAGCGCGCGACGTATGGAAAGGAGAAAAACAAACTGTCACATCGTTGTCAATGAGGGCGAGAACGATACCACTTGCCATACCCAAGGCGTCACTCACTAGGTTCTCGAATCAAACCTGCCGTGGCTTGCAGCATAATGAATGCCACTGGAGCGCTGGAAGGAGCTTACGTTGATTTATACCGTGACTTTGAACCCGGCCATCGACTACGTTATGCATCCGTTGACGCTGGACATGGGGTTCACCAACAGGTCTTCGACCGAAGAGATTCATTGCGGCGGAAACGGTATTAACGTTTCCACCCTCCTCAACGAGCTGGGCGTCATCAATGTCGCCTTCGGCATCGTTGCCGGCTTCACGGGCGAGTATCTCGTGAGCCGCCTGCAGGAGAAGGGCATCTCCTGCAACTTCGTGAAGCTTGACCGCGGCTACACCCGCATCAACGTCAAGATGAACGGCATCGTCATGACCATCGTCAACGGCATGGGTCCCAAGATCCCGCTGAAGAAGGTCGACGAGCTGCTCGGCCGCATCGACGGTCTTGCCCCTGGCGACACCCTGGTGCTCACGGGCTCCATCCCTCAGTCGCTGCCCGAGGACATGTACAACATCATCATGAAGACCCTCGAGGGTCGCGGCATCCGCTTTGTCGTTGACGCTCCGGGCTCCCTGCTGATGGAGTCGCTCGACCGCGAGCCGTTCCTGATCAAGCCCAACAACCACGAGGTCGGCCGCATCTTTGGTGCCAACCCCGAGACGCCCGAGGAGTGCATCCCCTTCGCCAAGGAGCTGCATGAGCGCGGCGCCAAGAACGTCATCGTCTCCTGCGGCGGCCACGGCTCGCTGCTCTACGACGAGTTCGGCAAGGTCCACACCGTGCCGACCGCCAAGATCCGCCTGGTCAACGCCACCGGCGCCGGTGACTCCATGGTCGCTGGCTTCGTTGCCAAGACCGACGCGGGCGAGGACTACGAGACCGCCCTTCGCTTTGCCTCCGCTTGCGGCTCCGCAACCGCGGCCTCCAAGGGTATCGCCAAGCACAGCACCATCATGCGCGTTCTCGCGGCACAGGAGAAGATCATCGCCGCCCAGGGCGCATAAGCGACATATCGGCATAACGCGGGGCTTCGGCCCCGCTTTGCATAGCTGCACACATGCAGAGACATGTAAGTATTTGTGTAACAGGGAGGTACCACATGTTCGAGGGCGTTAACGCTTCTGACGGTATTGGCATTGGTGTCGCGCAGGTCGCCATTGCTCCTGATCTGTCCTTCGAGCCGGTCAAGATTGACGACCCCGAGGCCGAGAAGGCACGTTTTGTTGCCGCTCGCGACAAGTTTGTTGCCGCCACCGAGGCCCAGATTGAGCGCATGAAGGCCAACGGCCTCGAGAAGGAAGCCGGCATCATGACGGCTCACATCGAGTTTGGCACCGATGACGGCATCAAGGACATGGTCTTCGGCTCCATCGACGGCGGCGTCTGCGCCGAGCAGGCCGTCACCGAGGCCTATGACATGTACTACAACATGTTCTCCGCCATGGAGGACGAGCTGTTCCGCGAGCGCGCCGCCGACGTCGCCGACGTCAAGGTTGGCCTGCTTGCCGACCTGCTGGGCAAGGAGGTCGTCGACCTCTCCTCGCTGCCCGAGAACTCGATCGTCGTCGTTGAGGAGCTCACCCCTTCGATGACCGCCGACATCGACAAGGACAACGTCGCCGCCATCGTCACCGAGACCGGTGGCCGTACCTCCCACGCCGCAATCATCTGCCGCGCCCTCGAGATTCCTGCCGTTCTGTCCGTGGCCGAGGCCACCAAGAACATCAAGCCGGGCGACCTGGTTGTCGTTGACGGCGCCAAGGGCACCGTCCTCGTCGACCCGTCCGACGACGAGCTCGCCGACTACCGCGAGAAGGCCAAGAAGCTGGCCGAGGAGAAAGCCGCTCTCGAGGCCTTCCGTGGCGTCCCCACCAAGACCGCTGACGGCATCGAGAAGATCCTCGTCGCCAACATCGGCAACCCCAACGACGCCAACGCCGCCGTCGAGCATGACGCCGAGGGCGTCGGCCTGTTCCGCTCCGAGTTCCTGTTCATGGACGCCCAGGAGCTTCCCTCCGAGGAGGAGCAGTTCGCGGCTTATCAGAAGGTCGCCCTGCGCATGAAGGACCAGCCGGTCATCATCCGCACCCTTGACGTGGGTGGCGACAAGGAGATCCCCTACATGGACCTCCCGAAGGAAGAGAACCCGTTCCTGGGCTATCGCGCCATCCGCTATTGCCTCAACAACCCCGAGGAGTACAAGGTCCAGCTGCGCGCCCTGCTGCGTGCCTCCGCCTTTGGTGATGTCAAGATCATGGTCCCGCTGGTGACCTGCATCGACGAGATCCGCAAGGTCAAGGCCCTCGTCGAGGAGTGCAAGGCTGAGCTCGACGCTCGCGGCGTCAAGTACAACCCCAACATCGAGATCGGCACCATGGTCGAGACGCCTGCCGCCTCCCTGATCGCCGACGTCCTCGCTGACGAGTGCGACTTCTTCTCCATCG
This sequence comes from uncultured Coriobacteriaceae bacterium, assembly GCA_902777325.1. Lineage (GTDB taxonomy): Bacteria > Actinomycetota > Coriobacteriia > Coriobacteriales > Atopobiaceae > UBA1367. The sequence goes on along the minus strand of CACYTH010000002.1, from coordinate 1,764 downwards.
GCACCAACGACCTCATCGGCTACACCATGTGCGCCGACCGTGGCCAGGATAAGGTTGCCTACCTGTACAATCCGTATCAGCCGGCCGTCCTGCGCTCGCTGCAGCGCATCATCGGCGAGGCCAACAAGGCTGGCATCATGGTCGGTATGTGCGGCGAGGCTGCTGCCGATCCTCTGTTCATCCCGGTCCTCATCGGCTTCGGCCTGGACGAGTTCTCCGTCTCCGCTCCGTCCATCCTCAAGGCCCGCCGCATCATCTCCCAGTGGACCAAGGAGGAGGCCGACGCTCTGGTCGCCAAGATCATGACCTTCAAGACCGACGCTGAGGTCAAGGCCGCCCTGCAGGCTGCTGCCAAGTAGGCATCCGCTGCAAGCGCTTTTGATGGGAGGGGCTCCAATGTGGAGCCCCTCCTTTTATGCTTATGCATTCGCTAGGAAGCCATAGATGGCTGTTCGAAATGCTGGATGCATGACACGAACAAGTGTTGTGCATGTAATTGCTATAAAGCTTAAACATTACGTATGAAAGGTTTTCAACAATATCAATTGTTGCTGCTCTTAGCTGAATTCGTTTGGGCATTTGTTATAGTGTGCTTACGCCGAGGGGCCGATTGGGTAAGCCATGGATTGCCATGTCCATGCAATGGCGAACCCTAAGTGATGCGGGGCTGGGATTGATATCCCAGCCCCGCATTGCAATAAGCTGCGTTTTGTGTGCGCGTATCCCTAGCGGTCCTCGCGGAAGTAGGGCAAGCCCAGATGTTCGGGCGGTTGGTTCTCGCGCTTGCTGCGCATGCTGGTGATGATGAGAACGACAATGGTCACGATGTAGGGGAGCATCTTGTAGAGCTCCTTGACGGCCAGGTTCTTGCCGGTGGGGATGTACAGGTACAGGATGTACAGGCCACCAAACAGGATGGAGGCGGGCACGCTCACGCTGGGACGCCAGATGGTGAAGATGACCAGCGCAATGGCCAGCCAGCCGCGGTCGCCGAAGGCGTCGTTGCTCCAGATGCCATTGGCGTAGTCCATGACGTAGTACAGGCCGCCCAGGCCGGCGATCATGCAGCCGAGGCAGGTGGCAATGTACTTGTAGCGCGTGATGTTGATGCCCGCGGCATCGGCGGTCGCAGGGTCCTCGCCCACGGCGCGCAGCTGCAGGCCGATGCGGGTCCTGTTGAGCACGTAAGACGAAACAAGGGCAATGGCGATGGCAAGGTAGGCCAGGAAGCCAAACGAGAGGAACATCTTGCCGAAGGCCCCTGTGGACCCGGCGAAGGGCAGGGTGGTGCGGAAGAGCTGGCTGGTGGTGCCCAGGCTGATGGTGGGCACGTCAGCGCCGGTCAGCTTGATGAGCGAGCCGCCGAAGAAGTTGCCGAAGCCCACGCCAAAGGTGGTCATGGCAAGGCCGGTGACGTTCTGGTTGGCGCGCAGGTTGACCGTGAGGAAGCAGTACAGCAGACCCATGAGCAGCGATCCCAGCAGGCAGCAGGCCACGGGGATGGCAATGCCGAGGAAGGCGTTGATCTGGGACGGGTCGGACAGGCTGCGCTCATAGAGAAACGAGCCGATGACGCCGCAGATGCCACCCACGTACATGACGCCGGGAATGCCCAGGTTGAGGTTGCCCGACTTCTCGGTGATGATCTCGCCGGTGCTACCCAGCAAAAGGGGGATGCTCTGGGCAACCGCCCTGGGGATGAACGAGACGAGGCTAAACATCGCTCTTGCCCCCCTTCTTCTGGAAGTTGACCTTGTAGGTGAT
>CACYTH010000001.1 GCA_902777325.1 uncultured Coriobacteriaceae bacterium | reverse complement strand
GAGGTGTCAATCACCGCCGTATTGCCGTGCACCATGGCGCGCAGGCGCGGCCCGCGCATCGTGCGCTTTGGCGACCAGGCGCGGCGTGGGGCCGTCGAGCGTGCCCGGCGTGCGAGCTCGCATGGCAGGGCCAGGGGGTGCGCATGAGCTCGATCGTGTACTGCGGGCATGACTTTGCCGACTGGTGCCGTGCGGACTTGGTGGAGCGTGCGGCTTGTGCCGTGGTCGCCGACGCCTACGAGGTGCCGGGGCGTGCGGGGGTACTTCTGGTCTCTGGCTTCGTGCCGCCGATGGACGTGCGGGTGCGGCTGTTCCTGGACATCGGGATGAAGGGCGACATGATGCGGCTGGCGGACGCCCGGCACCAGCTGAGAGCCTGGCTGACCGTGCCCGAGGGCGGGACGCTTGTACTGCCCGACGACCCCGAGGTGGAGTACCGCGACGCGCTGCTCACCTGCTGCTCGGACTGGGACTCGCTCTTCGAGGGCGGGTCGTGCGAGCTCACCTTCACGCTGTTCGACCCCGTGGCCTGGGGTAAGAGGCGCTGCGAGACCGGCGAGGCGTTCGACGTGGGCGGGTCGCGAGAGACTCTGCCGTGCTTCTCGCTGGTGGCCGAGGCGGGCGCCGCCGTGCAGGTGGACGACCTATTGGGCGAGCGCTTCCTGCGGATCGAGCGCACCTTCCTGGGCGGCGAGTACGTGGCCATAGACTGCGCGAAGGAGCTCGTGCAGGTCGACGGGCTCGACGCGCGGGTGGACGTGACGCTGGGCTCTGACTTCTTCGCGCTGGATCCTGGCTACGCCCTGCTGTCTTACACCGGCTGCTCGGCGCACGACTGCTACTTCTTCGAGAGGTGGGCGTGATGGCCGGCATGGTGCCCACGCTGTACTGGTTCGACCGTTGGGACGACCGGATCGGGATCCTTCCCGTGGTGGGCGAACTCGTGCACACCGAGGAGCTCAACGGCGAGGACACGCTTGAGTTCGACTGCGAGGAGGTGCCGGCCAAGGGCGACCGGCTGCTGTGGCGCGATGGCGACATCTGGCGCGAGCATGTCGTCGTGCGGACCGAGGAGCCCTTGGGAGGGCTCTGCTCGGTCTACGCGGAGTCGTCGCTCTGCGAGATGCTGGACGACTTCATCGAGGAGGAGCACCTGACGGCGAGGACGGCGCTCCAGGCGCTGGGGTTCGCGCTGGCGCCGACGAGGTGGACCGTGGCGGAGTGCGACGTGGCGACCGTCGCCGGGTGCGTGCTCTACCACGTGAACGCCCTCTGGGCGCTGCGGCGCGTGGCCGAGGTCTGGCACGGCGAGGTGACGCCGGTGATCACCGTGGCCGACGGGCGCGTGAGCTCGCGGGCCGTTAAGTTCGAGGTGAGGCACGGCGCGTGGCGGGGGCTGCGGTTCACCTACGCCAAAAATATAACGGCGTGCACGCGCACGGTGCTCGACCAGGACGTCTACACGGCGCTCTACGGCTTCGGCATGGGGCTGCCGCTGGTGGACGAGGACGGGCGCTACCAGGGCGGCTACCGGCGCAAGCTGACGTTCGGCGAGGTCAACGGCGGCGTGAACTACGTGGAGGACCTTGACGCGCTTGAGGTGTGGGGGCGCTGGAACGCGGACCGCACGGCGCGGGTGCACTCCTTCGGCAAGGTTGACTTCCCCGAGTGCCAGGACCCCAGCTCGCTGCTGGCGCTGACGCGCGCGGCGCTGGTCAACGCGGTGCAGCCCAAGGTGAGCTACGAGGTGAACGTGGCGGCCCTGGAGGGCTCCGAGGCCGGGCTGGGCGACGAGGTCGCCGTGATTGACACGAGCAGGTCGCCGGCGTGGAGGCTGCGGGCTCGGGTGGTGCGGCGCGTGCGGACCTTCGGGGACGCGGTGCTGTGCAGAGTGACGATCGGGACGGCGCAGGCTGCCGACTACGAGGTGCAGAGCACGCTTGTGGCCGACGTTGCGGCGCTGCAGGACGACGTCGCGGGCATCGACGGGCAGATCAGCGTGGCCACGAGCACGGAGTACGTCGACGACGTTGTGGCCGAGGCGATCGACGAGCTGCCGGACCTGGAGGACCTGGAGTTCTGAGGGTGTTCGGGGCCCGCAGCGGGTCGCAGGTGCGACCGTGCCCTTTTGTATGCCCCTGCATGTTCATTGAGCGGGTGCGGGCGTGACGCAATGCGCCTGGTCGGATCTGGGGGGCGCACGGCCACGGGGCGCATTGCGGCGCGCACGGACCCGGACGTTGCGCCTGATGCTGTGCAGGTGAGTGCCTGCCTTGCGCAACGATGCGGGCGTCGCGCTTGTGACACGGGCCTACCCTTCTTGCGGACAACGAGGAGGTGGGCGCATGCTCGACGGTTACGGGTTTCACACGATCACATGGAACTGGGTGGACCAGCGCTTCTCGCAGGTGATGGTGGCATCACCAGCCGACGCGGAGGGGCGCGGGATCCTGCTGAAGGTGAAGCGGGACGGGAGCTCGCCGAACCTTACGGGGGTGGTGGCTTACCTGCTGTGGAAGCATCGCGTGACCGGCAAGAGGGGCACCGTCGTGTTCGACGACGCGAGCGCCTCTACGGGCGTGTTCGCGGTGTACTACCCGGCTGCGATGTGCGAGGCGGCGGGGGTCGTGGACTGCCAGATCATGCTCTCACTGGGTGACGGCGAGTACCTGTCTACGCGCGTGTTCAGTGTGCGGGTGGAGCAGGTGCTCGTGGGCGACACGGGGCAGCTGGACGGGTTCACGCTGTTCGTCGGGGCGATCCACGCATACGAGGGTGCGGAGGAGATCTGCACGGACGCGGCCGTGGCGGCCAATGCCGCTGCGGAGCTTGCCGATGCTGCGAGGGTTGAGCTGCTGGCGGCTGCCGAGCGCGGGGACTTCGACGGGGCTGACGGCGTCGACGGGGTCGATGGCGTTGACGGCGTCGACGGGCAGGACGGCTTCAGCCCGAGCATGAGCGTGACCACCATCACCGGCGGACATCGAGTGAGCGTGACCGACTCAGACGGGACGCAGACGTTCGACGTGATGGACGGTGCCGACGGAAGCGACGGTTCCCCTGGCGCCGACGGTGACGACGGGCAGGATGGCGTATCCTGCACGCACTCGTGGAATGGGACCGTGCTCAGCGTGACCAGCGCATCGGGCACGAGCTCGGCCGACCTCAAGGGTGCGACGGGCGCCACTGGAGCCAACGGCACGGACGGCGTGAGCCCGAGTGTGAGCGTTACCACCATCACCGGCGGACACACTGTGAGCATCACCGACGCGATCCAGACGCAGTCGTTCAACGTTATGGACGGCGATGACTACACGCTAACCAACCAGGACAAATCAGACATTGCTACGCTCGTCGCGGCTATGTTCACCAACGGCGACAGCCAGAGCTACTAAGGGAGCCTTACCATGGCGGCAGACACCATTGTGACCGGCTCCAAGCTCACGGCAATCGCAAACGCGATACGCGCGAAGACGGGCGGCAGCTCCCAGATGACGCTCGACCAGATGGCTACCGCTATCGCGGGAATCAGCGCGACGGACCGGCTGTTCAATCACCTCGCGGGGAAGCTCAACGGGTCGACCTACGAGGGGCAGTTCGCGTACAGCATCGGCAAGGACGACTGGGACGCGATACTCGACTCGCCCGCGCAGGGACTGAACCGCTACGCCTTCGCAGGCGACAAGTGGGTGCGCGACGTGACCTTCCCCGACGACAAGCCGGGAATCACCACGCTCACCACCGGCATGTTCATGGGTTCGGGCGTGCGCAGCATCACCCTGCCGCCCCGCACGGACGGACTGTCGTGGTCGCTCACGACCCCCATGACCTCGGACGACGCCTACAGCAGCCTGAACCTGCAGTACTTCTTCAAGCTCACGAACCTGGAGTCCGTGGACATCAGCGAGGCGACGAGCATCGCGCACTACTCCAACAGCCCCATGTTCTACGGGTGCTCGAAGCTGACGAGCCTGTCGCTTCCCGACCTGACGGGGAACGTCATCTACCTGAACCAGGGCGACTTCCAGGAATGCACGTCGCTAACGGAGATCGTCCTGCCGCCTGGCTGGTGCGTGACGGCCTCCGGCAACGTCAGCGCGAGCTCGGTATTCGCAAACTGCACGTCTCTTAGGATGGCCGACCTCTCCGCCGACGTGCTGGGACTCTACGGGCACCAGTACTCCAACGGGACGTTCCGGAACTGCAGTGCGATGGAGTCTCTCGTGCTGAGGGCGACCACCATGGTCTACCTCAACCACGCGGGGCTCTTCGGCACCGACTACAACGGTGGCGCGTACACGCCCAAGGTGCCGGCGAACCTGACCATCTACGTGCCGCAGGCACTCATCGCAAGCTACGAGGCGGACCAATACTGGTCGACGTTCTCGGGCAGGTTCTCGGCGCTTGAGAACTACTCGCCGAGCAGCTAGGGGGACTCATGGCGGTAGACACCATCGTTACGGGATCCAAGCTCACGGCCATCGCAAACGCGCTGCGGGCGAAGCTGGGGAGCCAAGACAGATACACGCTCGACCAGATTGCCACGGCGATAGCGACGATCCCCTCCGGGGGTGGCGGCTCGATCGCGGAGCAGGCGCTCTATGCGGGGTACAACACGACGCCAGACTCGCGCGTCGACATCGCCGCCGGTGACTGGGGCTCCTCTGACGGGACGAACACCGTTGTGCGTGCGTATGCTTTCGGCTGCGAAAGCGCGTCATACCAGAGCTCGAACCGCCTTCGTTCGGTGGAGTTCCCCGCATGGGTGACGCAGCTCGATTACCGTGCCTTCTACTATTCGAGCGTTCAGAGCCTTGTGGCCTCTGGCAGCACGATCCTCAGCATTGGGCAGGGCGTGTTCATGTACTCGAAGCTGACCTCGCTCGCGCTGGACCGCGTCGTGGAGCTGCACTCGTACGGGTCGCAGTTCAGCATGTGCACCAGCCTCGCGACCGTCGACCAGAAGATCATGGCCAAGAGCGGCACGACCTACGTGCCCGGCAACTGCTTCTCCGGGTGCACCGCGCTGCGGAGCGTGAAGCTGAAGAGCGACGCATCGACCATATCCTTCGCCGTGCGTGCCCTTGGCGGCTGCACATCCCTGATGGAGCTGGTGCTCGACTTCGGCGTGGTGGCGAGCTTCACAAGCAATTCCCTGGCGGACGTACCCGCCGGCTGCGAGATCTATGTGAGGGACGCGCTGGTGGCCGGCTACCAGGCCGCCCAGAACCTCTCCGACCGCTCCGCGCACATTCACGCGCTGAGCGACTACCCGGTGAGCTGACATGGCGCTGGGGACCGTGAGGACGTCGGTGCTGACCGACATCGCCAACGCGATACGCTGGCAGGCAGGGGTGACGCGGCTGTACCACCCGTCGCAGATGTCGGCTGCCGTGGCGGCGCTCGACGGGACGCGCGAGGGACCGGCCGGGGTGGAGCCATACATGCAGCTTGAAGCCGGGGTTCTATCGTCGGTGGTGTTCGACGAGCTGGGGGACGCGATCCGGGCACAGAACGGTTCGCAGACGCGGTACGCACCGGAGGACATGGCGGCGGCGATACGGGCGCTGACGTGGGACACCGGGGTGAAGGCTCGGGCGCTGCTGCTGGACGACGGGACGCTGGAGCTCAACTGGCGCGACGGGCGGAGGTCGGACCTGGGGACCATAGTGCAGTGCTGGGAGGTCGACGTCGCAGGGTACGGCTCTGACATGGCGCGGCCCTGGCACGAGGCTCGGGCGCAGGTGAGGCGCGTGGTGTTCGACGCGGACTGGGCCGGCGCCGGGATGACCAACTACGGGTACTTCTTCCACTCGATGACGAACCTGGTGGAGGTCGTGGGGTTCGAGGCTTGCTCGGGGGCGACCTGCCTGGACCACGCGTTCACCTCTTGCTCGCGGCTTGAGACGATCTGGGCCACGAGTTTCGACGGGTCGGCGATCGTGAGTGCCGTATATCCGCTGAACGGGTGCTACCGACTCGTGGGGCAGACGGGATACGTGGCTCCGAACAGCGCGGGGGCTGCGGCGCTGTCGTTCGGGAGCTCAGGGGTGCTGACCAACCCGGCGCAGGACCAGCGGGTCTGGGTGTGGGGGCACCTTTACGCGGACGGCGAGCTGGAGATCACGACGAGCTCGGCGACGAGCGCCCTCCGGGTGGTCGAGGTATCGGGGCGGATCTGCGTCAATGCTCACTATCTGGCCGTGGGATGCGCTCCCTGGTACGAGGGGCGGGCCGGGCTGCGGCTGTGCACGTTCAAGGCTGACCTGGCATCGGTGACGCTGGCATCGCTGGACTACTGGTTCTACTCGTGCTCGTCGCTGCTGCTCCTGACGGGATGGGAGAACGTACGTGGGCTGGCGTCGATGCGGCAGACGTTCAACAGCTGCTCGGGGATCTCGGCTCTATACCTGATGGGGCTGGACCCGAGCTCGCTGGCGGACCTTGGGTTCACGTTCGCGTCGTGCTCGGGGCTTGAGACGATCTACGTGGACGCGACTTGGGCTCTGCCGACGGGGTGCTCCGGCATGGGGACGTTCTACGGATGCGCTCGGATCAGAGGCGGGAACGGGACAAGCTACAGCAGCTCGGCGACGGGGTGCTCGATGATGGTGATTGATACAGCGGGGATGCCGGGATATCTGACATCGTCGAATGCATAGATGACTGGAGCTCGAAACGTTACGATTGGGCCCTCAAGCTGTCCGATTACGCTGATAGCTGAGTGAAATTGCGGCAAGACCCTGTAGAATTCTAAGGTTGACCATAGGCACCACAAGCTAGGGGTTGCGCATGTTCAAGAGACGCCTGTTCTGCATCCTTGCCACGATTACGCTGGCGCTTTCGCTGCCATGCACTGCGTTGGGGGCCGGCAACGGATCCGAAGACAACTACTGGTATTACAGCGACGTGTACAACGCCGGCAAGGACGATGGCTACGTCTACGACAATCCAATCAAGGAGGACGACCCTCACTACGGGTGGAAGCTCGGTAGGTTCGTGATCTCCGGCTTCACCGAGAACAAGGAAGGCGAAACGCCTGTCTTCCTCAAGAACGTGGGTGACGAGGTGAAGCTCACCTTCGAGCTTCAACAAGACCTAAACGCCCTTGACGGTGACGAGAACAAGAAGGTCATCGTCGACAAGAAGGGCTATGACGAGCACTTCCAGGTGAAGAAGACGAACTTCGGGCGCGGCGCCCTCATCGTGAAGCAGACCGACTACCAGAACGACTCGACGGAGCCGCAGGTCTACACCGACTACCTCAAAGGCGTAGAGAAGGGTGCCGAGACCAAGGTGCAGCTCTTCGAGGAAGGCGACTACGAGGTCACCCTCAACTACACCGTCGAGTCGCCAGGCGTTGCCATATGGAGTAAGCAGACCGACTATCACATCCACTTCAAGTTCAAGGTCCGCAACAGCAATACGATGGCGTTCCTGTTCGACACCGAGACGGGCGAGGAACTGTTCAACGGGCAGGTGACACCGAACGGCTTCCGCATCGACACCGCCGGGTCACACTACCTTGAGATCAACGTCAAGAAGGAGATCCTGAACGAGGCGAGGGACGGGCTGGTGGAGGACACGAGATTCAATCGCTCCGCCACCGACGGCTCCCGGTTTACCGACCCCGGGATCTACACCGTGACGATTCGCAACCCAAGCACAAACGAGGAGCCAACAACCAAGGTCATCTATGTCGGAGACGATGACCTGCTCAAGGCCTCAGTTGCCAACGGCATGAGCGTCTCGGAGGTGCAGAAGCAGCTTGACGAGGGGGCGACGGTCGCTGAGGACGGCACTCTTATACAAGCTTCCTCGGGCTTTGATAGCCTAGTCGAGAGCGTATCGGATTCGGATTCTTCCGACCAGGCTGATAGCAATTCACCCAAGAAATCAATCTTTGCAGTACGCCCGGTATTCATCGTTCTGCTGATACTGGCCATCATCTTTGCCATATTCCGTGCAAGGAGGGGTGGTGAGAAGAAGTGAGGAAGCTCTTCCATGACGCCCTATGCGTTATTCTCACGATCGCACTTGTCCTTATGACCACGGGTTGCGCAAACCGAGGTGACACAAGCGATTCGGCGGCAGGAAAGCTGGAAAACGAGCCTGTACTTAGCGAGAGCGGCAACGAGATTCCGTATGTGACCGAAGATGAAATCGAGGCGCTCGGCTTCAAGCAGATGGGCGATGCTGCCCTCCTGCGTCATATAGAGGACTACACCTACAACACTTTGGTCTCGGACCTCAATAGTGACGAATACCTTGTTGAGAGTGTACAGGCGGTATACGTTTCGCAGGAGTACCTCGACGAGCTGGCCTACAACACTCAGGCAAATATCTACTTCGGCTACACCCTGGCTGACATCGAGGAGAGCTTCGAAGGCGAGAAATACGTCTTCACGGTCGACGACAATGGCAAGACTGTGGTTAAGGCCTTCGAGGACTATGACGACACGTACGACCAGATAATCAGAAACGTGGCTATCGGTGGTGGCGTGATACTGGTCTGTGTGACCATTTCGGTAGTCACCGCAGGGGCGGGAATGCCTGCTGCGAGCTGGATCTTCGCTGTGGGTGCCAAGGAGGCCGGAAAGGCCGCCCTGTCTGGTGCGTTAATCGGAGGCGCGATTGACGCTGCCGTCACTGGCCTTCAGGGTGGCAACATCGAAGAGACCCTGAAATCTGCTGCTCTCGGAGCGAGCCAGGGTTTCAAATGGGGCGCAATTGGCGGCGCACTAAAAGGAACCGTTGGCTCAGCAAAGGAATACGGCAAGGCTGTCGAGCTGTTCAAGGGAATCAAACTCAACGGTCTTACCCCCCAACAAGCTGCGCTAATTCAGTGCGAGTCAAAGATACCGATTGACGTCATCAAAGAGCTTACATCCATGGAGCAGTACGAGATTCTCAAGAAGGCAGGCGTCTTTGCGAAGTCTGTTGGTGGCAAAACTGCACTCATCAGAAAAATTGATCTCAAGTTCAAGGATGAGCTAGGTCGAACCAATCTGGAGCGGATGAAGCAAGGCCTAGCTGCTCTCGATCCTGCTACTGGAAAGCCTCTCGAGTTGCATCACATCGGACAGAAGATAGAGTCCACACTTGCCATCCTCACTCAGGAAGAGCATCGCCTTGGGGATAGTTACAAGATTTGGCACTTGGTCGAAGAGTCCCTAGTACATGCCGACGAGGCTGCCTGGGCAGCTCAGAGAAAAGCATTTTGGCAGAGTCTTGCCAGTATTCTTGCGAAGTAGAATGGTGGTCCACATGAGTGATCTTAGTACCCTCCCAGATTTCTATGGTCTGGATGGCGCTTCTCAGGAGGCGGTCGCTAACGCAGAATCGAAGCTGGGCCTGTCGTTTGCCCAGGACTATCGGGATTATGTCGCGACTTATGGCATAGCATCAGCTAACGGACATGAGCTGACAGGGATTACTAAGGCAGACCGGCTCGATGTTGTGAAGGTGACCCTGGGTGAGAGGAAGATATCTGAGGCAGTCGATGCTTCCTGGTATGTCATCGAAAGGATCGGTATCGACGGCGCCACGGCATGGCAAGACCAGGATGGCAGAGTTTTCGTCACAATAGGCGGCATCCATCCCAAACTCGTTGCGCCCTCATTGTTTGACTATCTCATGCAATAGACAAGCAAGCTAACTGATACAGCAGCCCGGGGCCCGATGGCATACATCGGGCCCTTCTTCTTACCAAACGATTTGTGACAGCATCAGAAACTTCGCTTGGCCAATCCAAACCAAGCGAAGGGAGCCCTTATGGAGTCTGTGGTCACTGCGGTGGTCACGGGGGTGCTGACACTCATCGGCGTCCTCGTCTCCAACTCAAGAAGCCAGGCGGTCATCGAGGTGAAGCTCGATGCCCTGGCGGCCAAGGTGGAGAAGCACAACTCGATGATCGAGCGGCAGTACGCGCTGGAGCAGCGCGTGGCCGTGCTCGCCAACGACATCGAGCAGCTGAGGAAGGCGATGTGACATGGGTGAGTTCCTTAACAGCAACGAGTGGCAGTGGAGGCTGGCGCGCACGATCGTGCAGGGCGTGATCGGCGTGCTGGTGGCCAACGTGGACCTGATCGTCGGGTGGTGCGTGCTTGACCCGGCGGTTCGCGGGCTCGTGGTCGCGCTGGTGATGGCGGTGCTGTCGCCGGTGATGTCCGAGCTCGGGAAGGGAGGCGAGTGAGTTGGCTTCCCCTCAGGAGATGGTGCGAGACTGGGCGCTGGGCGAGGTGGGCTACGTGCCCAGCTCCGGCAAGTACAACAAGTACGCGGAGTACCTAGACAAGACGAACATCTACAACGGGCCGAAGAACGGGTACGACTGGTGCGACTGCTTCGCGGACTGCGACTACGTGAGCAACTTCGGGTTGGAGACCGCCGTGCGCATGATCGCGCAGCCACTCGGCGGATGCGGGGCGGGGTGCCCCTGGAGCGCGAGCTACTATCGCGCGGCGAACCAGTGGTCGAGCGAGCCTTCCGTCGGCGCGCAGATCTTCTTTGGCACGCGCGGGAGCGAGTACCACACGGGAATCGTCGTCGGCTACGACTCGGCGCACGTCTACACCGTCGAGGGCAACACCGGATACAGCGCCGGCTACTCCGGCGGCGCGGTGCTGAGGCGCACCTACTCGCGCGGGGACTCCAAGATCTCCGGCTACGGGGTGCCAAAGTGGAGCCTGGCGGATGGCAAGGACGTCGCCACCGAGCCGAGCAACGTCTACGAGAGCACGGGCGAGCTTGAGGTCGACGGCTACGTGGGCGTGCAGACAGTATCGGCATGGCAGACGCAGCTGGAGACCACCGTGGACGGCTACGTGAGCTCGCAGGGGTGGGCCGACGCTCCCTACACGCCTCGCCTGGTGGCTGTTGAGCGCACGTACTGGCCGACGGGCTCCTCGCTCGTCCGCACGGTGCAGGGCGTCGTCGGGGCCGAGCGCGACGGGCTCATGGGGCCGCAGACGGTGCGCTGCCTGCAGGTGTGGTTGGGCGACCAGGGGTACCAGTGCGGACCGGTTGACGGCGTGCTGGGGATCCTCACCGCCAAGGCCCTGCAGCGCTCTCTCAACGGAGGGGCGTGGTCGTGGTGAGCGAGCGGAGGCCTCCTGCCCGGAGGAAGCTCGACGAGGGCACGGACCTTGCAGTGGGGCTGTTCTGCTTCATGCTGGTGCTTCTGATCGGCGGGGCCGTGCTGTGGGGGCTGTCGCATGCCTTCCCCGAGGCGGGTGAAGTGGAGGAGCTGCCGTCGCATCCCATCACGCATGACAGCCTTGCTCCGACCTATACCTACGACGGCGAGGTGATCCGGTGGTACGTGCTGGTCGACCCGGACACCGATGTCGAGTATCTGGTGAACGACCGTGGGGGCTGTTGTCCACGGTTGGACCGTTCCGGCAACGTCATGGGGGTGAGCGCCTATGGGGGATGACCTCGGGGGCCCTGGCCCAGCGATAGCTGTAGCCTTGCTGATCGGCTTGCTGTTCACGTTCGGAGTATGCTTGAAGTTGCTCTTGGTGGCGTTCTCGGCGGCCATGGTGGTAGTTCAGGGCTGAACTGACAATCGTGTGAAGTGTGTCAGCCGGTGCAACTGATTCTTGCGGTAACAAACTGCAGTATGGTAGAGTGTTGATTCACGCGGGTGTAGTTCAATGGTAGAACTTCAGCCTTCCAAGCTGACCACGCGGGTTCGATTCCCGTCACCCGCTCCATAAAAGATTGAAGGGCTTCTCTTCGGAGAGGCCCTTTTTCGTGGGGACATTTGTGGGGACATTCGTCTGACAACTCGTGACTATTGGTGACAACGAGTGATAACAAAACCCCAGCTAGTGGGGCTAACTGGGGTCATCTGAGTACGCTGTAAAGAGATTGGAAGGCTGAAGTTCTGCCATTGAACTACACCCGCATGCGTCAAAGCGATTATTCATACTAGCACAGCGCACGCCTCCGCCGCAATAACCACCTGTTTGGCGGACAGGTTCCACACGAGCCGCACGCTCCTGTCTACGGTCGGTCGCCGCCCTTCGCGCTACCCGCGCGAGACCACGATCAGGTCGTCGCCCCTGCCAAAGTGGCTTGCCGCCTTGCTCTTGGGGTTGACCACGATCTCGAACCTGCCGTCATCGGCAAAGCGCTTGTACCCGATGGCAATCTCGCCGTAGCGGGCCGCTGACGCGCCCAGCGTGTAGAAATCCACGGGCTCGTCCACGAGCGCGTAGCGCGTGATGGGCTTCATGTAGATGGACGATTCGCCGTCGGAGAGCAGGTCGTTCAGGATCGCCTTCTTGTGGCGCTCCTCGGCCACCTGCACCATGAGCTTGGCGGTGATGCGCCCCCTCACCTCTATGGCCTGTTTTGGCAATGATATCCGCTGGTAAAAGCAGGTATGTAAGGGGAAGAGAAGGGATTGCCGGGCGGTGACAGCGCACGGTAATATCCGCGCCTGCACTCTATGCTCGTGTGCGTGCCGCTCATATTCTTTGGCACGAGGCACATTCTAGGGACAGGCAGTCCATGTCCTGTGCTATAGTGCTCCCGCACAAGTGCATATATGGCCATAGGTGTTACTTGATAACCACCTCTAAAAAACAAGGAGTGTTGCCTCATGAAGAAGGCCCTTTCCGAACTCAACCGCATGCTCACAGAAGTGCACCCGCTCGTGCTCACCCTTGCCGTCCTGGCAACGGTTGGCATGAACCTCCTTGCCAACAAGAGCATCGACACGGGACTCTCGTGGCTCGCGCTCGACTGCGGCATCCTCTTCTCCTGGCTCGCGTTCCTCTCCATGGACGTGGCCACCCACTGCTACGGCCCGCGCTCCGCAACCGCCGTGTCGCTCGTCGCACTGGCGCTCAACCTGGTGATGGTCGCGGTCTTCTTTGTGGCCAGTCGCATCCCCGGCGTGTGGGGCGAGAGCTTTGTCGAGGGCAGCGAGCAGGTGATCAACGGCGCCCTGGACAACACCTTCGGCGGCACCTGGTTCATCATCCTGGGCAGCTCCATCGCCTACGCGGTCTCCGCGGTGCTCAACAACTTCCTCAACTGGGCCATCGGCGAGCACTTGGGCGACAACGAGGGCTTTGGCTCCTTCGCCCTGCGCAGCTACGTCTCCACCTTCCTGGCGCAGTTTGTGGACAACATGACCTTTGCCCTGCTGGTGAGCAGGACCTTCTTTGGCTGGACGCTCCTGCAGTGCGTGACCTGCGCCATCACCGGCGCCGTGCTCGAGCTGGTCTTTGAGGTCTTCTTCTCGCCCGTGGGCTACCGCATCTCCCGCACGCTGGTCTCGTCTCCCGCCAAGGCGGCGTAGCGCATGGACGTCATCGTCACGGGCACATCGAGCGGCATCGGCGCCGCCATCGCACGGGCCTTCCTCGAGGAGGGGCACCGCGTCTGGGGCATCGACATCGCACCTGCGAGCATCGAGCATCCGGCATACGAGCACGTGCAGGCCGACATCTGCGCGGACGAGCTGCCCGAGCTTCCCGAGCTTCCCGAGCCTGAGATTCTCGTGAACAACGCGGGAACCCTCGAGGAGGCCGACGCCATTGCCGTCAACCTCACCGGGACGATGCGCTTCACCGACCGCATGGTGACGAGCCCTCGCCTGCGCTCGGTCCTCTTCATCGCGTCCGCCTCCGCGCGCAACGGCGCGGAGTTCCCGCAGTACGTGGCGAGCAAGGCCGGCATCGTGGGCTACATGAAGAACCTCGCCCTGGCGCTGGCCCCGCGCGGCATCACCTGCAACGCCATCTCTCCCGGCGGCGTGATCACGCCTGCCAACAGCCACATCCTGGACGACGAGGAGCTCTACCGGCAGGTGCTGGCGGAGACGCTTCTGGGCAAGTGGGCAGACCCGGAGGAGATTGCCGAGCTGGCGTACTTCCTCACGGTGCGCAACCGCTCCATCACCGGCGAGGACATCCTCGTCGACAACGGCGAGATGCTCAAGTCAAACTTCATCTGGTAGTTGCGGCGGGCAGGCCGGCCTGGTCCGCCAACCGTTGGGGGAGCGGGCTGCGCCAGATGCCGTCCGCGCCTACAATGGGACCAGTCCAGCACAGGAGGTCCCATGTCTCGCTCACGTCTTGCTCGCACGCTGATTATCGCCAATCCCACCTCGCACAGCGGCAGGGGAGCCGCCGGTGCCGAGACGGTGCGGAGGGTCCTCGAGACCTACGATGCCGCGACCGATGGCTTTGACCTGCGGCTTACCGAGGCGGCCGGCGACGCCACGCGGATGGCGGCCGAGTCTGCCGACTACGACACGGTGATCGCGCTCGGTGGGGATGGGGTCATCCACGAGGTGGTCAACGGCCTCATGCAGGTGGACGCCTCCGCTCGCCCGCGCCTGGGCGTGGTGCCGCTGGGCTCCGGCAACGACTTTGCCCGCACGCTTGGCCTCAAGGCCAACGATCCCGAGGCGTCACTGGCGCAGCTTCTGGCTGGCTCCGAGCGCGTGCTCGACCTCGGCCACGTGACCAGCGACGCCTGCCCGGAGGGCGTCTACTTTATGGAGACGCTCTCGTTTGGCCTGGACGCGGCCATCGCCATCGACACAACCGACCGACGCGAAGCCGGCACCAGGCAGGAGGGCTCGGGGCTGTTTCTCACCTCCAGCATCAAGCTGGTCTCGAAGGCGCGCAAGGCGCTTGCCTGCGAGGCGATCATCGATGGGGGAGAGCCCCTGCGGTTGGGAACCCTCATATTTGCCGTGCAGAACGGCCCGACCTATGGCGGTGGCTTCAGGATCTGCCCCGCTGCCATGCCGACCGACGGCAGGCTCGACGTGTGCTACAACGTGCGCCACCCCCGGGTGCCGCACCTGCTCGTCCTTCTCGGCCTCGCGCGCTTTGGCCTCCACACGCGCTCTGCGGCAATCCGTCTCGCGCAGGCGCGCGAGATAACCCTGCGCTTTCCCGAGGACGAGCCGCCCTGCCAGGTGGATGGCGAGAAGCTCTGCGGCACGAGCTTTGCCGTGCGCATCGAGCCGCGTGCCCTGCGCGTCATCGTCCCTCGCGGCTGGTCTTCGTAGCCGAGTGACACACAAACTCCCGGGGAGATAATGTGTCACTGCATCGTAGGGTGCAGTGACACATTTGCTCCCCGGGAGTTTGTGTGTCACTCGGTGCTGTTTAGAGGGCGTAGGTGTTCTCGACGATCTCCACCGAGTCCGTGATGGTGTCCTGCGTGCCCTCGGCTGCCACGTAGCGGATGACGCCCGCGTCGTCCTGTAGCAGCCAGCACACCAAGAAGCTGCCGTCAGGGTAGACCCCATAGACCTGCACTGCGTCGCGCCCGGCCAGGGTCACACGCGCGCCTTGCACGGAGTCCTCCTCGCAGCCATCGTTGAGCATGTTCGCCCAGACGGAGTTAGCCGCGTCCTCGGCGTCAAAGTCGGCGCGCTCCTCCTCGGGCACGCTGTCGACGTTGAAGGTGTTGAGGGAGATGATGGTGTAGGGTGTGCCGTCGCACCACTGGATGGAGTCGTTGCCGTCGGTGTCGTGGAACTCGACCCACGTGGCCGGCACGTCGACAAAGCCGGTGCCGTCGGCGCCCACGTGCTGCGTCTGCTCGTCCGCGTCATCGGTATCGTCAGCCTCGGCGGCATCGGTCTTGTCGTCCTCATCCTCTGCCTCGTCCGTGAGGTCGGTCTCCTTCACGTCCTCATCGGTCAGGACGACTTCCTCCTCCTTCTTGGTGTCGTCGGTTGCACCGCCCTCATCGGACGAGCAGCCGGCGGCAAGCGGCAGGCAGAGGCAAAGCGCAAGGGAGAGGGCAAGGCGAGAGGCGCGCGACATGGTGGCTCCAATCTTCGCAATAATATTACGAAGAGGGTAACATTTATCCTTATCAGCTCCTTGAGGGCGTGCGGGACCAGTCGGCAGGCGTAAAATGCAGCCGCACCGTTTCCGTTTCTGACATGTCCCGTTGCAAGCGCGTGTCTAGTTTGTAACGACCTCAAAGGTGAAACAAACCCGTTATGTTTGGCTCGTAACCTTCCATTGTCAAAGTTGGAAGTGCGACATGATACCGAAGGGAGAACACCATGTCTTATTCCCAGCGCGTCATCGATGAGCTCAAGGAGCGCTACGCCGACCAGCCCGTCTTCATCCAGGCCGCCGAGGAGGTCCTCTCCACCCTGCAGCCCGCCCTGGATGCCCATCCCGAGTACGAGGAGGCCGCCCTTCTCGAGCGCCTCGTCGAGCCCGAGCGCATCCTGATGTTCCGCGTCCCCTGGGTGGACGACGAGGGCAAGGTCCAGGTCAACCGCGGCTTCCGCGTCGAGTACAACTCCGCCATCGGCCCCTACAAGGGCGGCCTGCGCTTCAACCCCACCGTCAACCTGGGCATGCTCAAGTTCCTGGGCTTCGAGCAGATCTTCAAGAACAGCCTGACCACGCTCCCCATGGGCGGCGGCAAGGGCGGCTCCGACTTCGACCCCAAGGGCAAGTCCAACAACGAGATCATGCACTTCTGCCAGGCCTTCATGACCGAGCTCTCCAAGTACATCGGCCCCGACACCGACGTTCCCGCCGGTGACCTGGGCGTCGGCGGCCGCGAGATCGGCTACATGTTCGGCCAGTACAAGCGCCTGCGCAACGAGTTCACCGGCGTCCTCACCGGCAAGGGCCTCACCTTTGGTGGCTCCCTCGCCCGTACCGAGGCAACCGGCTACGGCCTGGTCTACTTCGTCCAGAACCTGCTTGAGGACTACGGCGACTCCTTCGAGGGCAAGACCGTCGTCGTCCACGGCTCCGGCAACGTCGCCATCTACGCCGTCCAGAAGGCCACCGAGCTTGGCGCCAAGGTCGTCGCCTGCTCCGACACCAAGGGCTGGGTCGAGGATCCCGAGGGCATCGACTACAAGATCCTCGAGGGCATCTATGCCAAGAAGCGCTCCGGCAAGGACGCCGGCGTGAGCCTGGCCCTCTATGCCGACGAGAAGCCGTCTGCCATCTGGCACGCCGAGGACGGCCGCGGCGTCTGGGGCGTCAAGTGCGACATCGCGCTTCCGTGCGCCCGCGAGAACACCCTGCTGCTCGAGGATGCCGAGAAGCTCGTGGCCAACGGCTGCCAGATCGTGGGCGAGGGTGCCAACATGCCCACCACCACCGAGGCTACCGAGTACCTGATCGAGCACGGCGTCAAGTTCTGCCCGGGCAAGGCTGCCAACGCCGGTGGCGTCGCCACCTCCGGCCTCGAGATGAGCCAGAACGCCGGCCACATCTCCTGGACCTTCGAGGAGGTCGACGAGAAGCTCAAGGGCATCATGGCCTCCATCTACCGTGCCGCGGCCGACGCCGCCAAGGAGTACGGCCATGAGGGCAACCTGGTCTTTGGCGCCAACATCGCCGGCTTCCTCAAGGTGGCCGAGGCAATGATGGCCCAGGGCATCGTGTAACCCTTCCGCCAAAGCATCACTGCAAGAGCCTTGAGGCCCCGGTTCGCCGGGGCCTTTTCGCGTTTTGGGCAACTTGTGACGGAGGGAGAAAGAGGGCGAGGACCTCTCCCTGGACGAGCTGGAGGCCGTCGCGGGCGGCGCGGAACACCGAAGCTGGATCGCGGACGGTTGTGCTGCAACCGTCGAGCCAGGCAGCAGCTGCTGGGGCACAGATGGTGGCTGCACGTTCTCTAACGTCAGCTATAACATTATGCCTATCGATCATTCCTGCATCTTCTGCGACGCCAAGTACACATGTCAATTTGAATACAGCACCAATATGAGTGGTGGGAAGTGGTTCTACTACAAGTGCCGCGAATGCAATAGATACCACTACTACAACAAGAAGACGGGTAAGTGGGAAGAGTACCCCCGGAATAAACCCATCCGTGCTTCCTGTTGCAACGCATGCCTGAGGGCCTCGGAGCAATCCGAGGCCCTTTTGCTGCGACTGGTGCCACATGCATCGTCTGCCAGCTGCGCATGCACGATGCCGTCTGCCTATGCCTTGGCCCCGTGCGGCACGGGCGCTGCTACGATGGAATCGATTCCATACCCACGACTGACGGGAGAGCGTCATGGTCAAACTCGTCCTTACCGATATGGACAACACCCTCGTTGCCTACGAGATCCCTGCCAGCGAGCGCGCCATCGAGGGCATCCACAAGCTCCTCGACAAGGGCGTCCTCTTTGGACCGGCGTCTGGCCGCGACTACGACTCGGTGGTCATCTCCTTCCGCGGCGACACCGACTGCGTCAAGACGGCGCTGTTCTCCAACGGCAAGCGCATCTTTGTCGACGGCACGCTCATGAACCAGACCGGCGTCGACCGCGACTCCATGGTCAAGATGGCCGAGATGGTCTACGACCTGCCCGGCGTCTATGTCTCTGGCCGCGGCGAGGGCGGCGGCTTTGTTACCGGCTCCACGCTGCCGAGCCTTCTGGGCACCACCTGGGGCGGCCGCCGCGCAAGCGAGCTCGTGGAGCCGCAGGACATCCCGCACTGGACCATCGTGACGGCAGGCCTCCACTTCGAGGAGGGCTCCGAGATGATCGACAACGAGGAGTGGGGCGAGAAGATCCGCGAGGCCTGCCCCAAACTCGACCTGCTCTCGCCGGGCAGCCGCATGTTTGACGTCGTGCCGCACGGCTGGTCCAAGGCCTCCGCGGTGCGCGTGCTGCAGATCCTCATGGCCATCGACAAGGACGAGATCGTGGCCTTCGGAGACTCCGACAACGACCTCGAGATGCTCAAGGCCGTGGGCCATCCCGTGGCCGTGGCCAACGCCAACGACCACGTCAAGGCCATCGCGCGCCACTTCATCGGGTCCGTGGACGAGGACGCCGTGGGCCAGGCCCTGAACGACCTCGCCGATCTGGGCGACGCCGCCTTTGATAAGTGGGATGCCGCCGCGCGCGAGAAGGGCTGGCTCAAGTAGCGCTCGGCATGATCTCAGAGGAGAGGGGAGACCCGCCCGCGTGGCGGGTCTCTTTTTCTCGCAAAACGTATTGGTTAGCTGCAGCAATCGTGAAAAGGACTTATCCCCGTTGGGCAAAGTCCAAACGTTTGCTATCATTCTTGAGCTGTGTGACCATGCGCGGGCGTGGTGGAATTGGCAGACACGCTGGATTTAGGTTCCAGTGGGAGTGATCCCGTGAAGGTTCGAACCCTTTCGCCCGCACCACTTGCCCTTTGGGCAGGCAAAAGATCTGTAGGAGCAGCCTTGAGCTGCCAGGATGCACTACCAGGAGGAACGTTGAACATCTCTGTCACCGCCGAGAGGCCCGAGAACGACAAGGTTGTCGTCACCATCACCGTACCGGCTGCCGATGTCGACAGCTACGTTGACCAGGCCTACAAGAGCATCGCCCGTCGTTACCAGTTCCAGGGCTTCCGCCGTGGCCGCGCCCCTCGTCCCGTGATCGACGGCATCGTGGGTCGCGAGGCCATCCTCGCCGACGCCACCAATGACCTCCTCAACGACGCCCAGCCCATCATGCTTGACGAGCTGGACCTCGTACCGGTGGAGCGTCCCGACTTTGGCGAGGACCCGTCCCTCGTCGTCGAGCACGAGGACTACGTGGTCACCGCCACCGTCACCGTGCCGCCCGAGGTCGAGCTTGACTCCTACGACGCCGTCGCCATCAACATGCCTCCCCAGGAGGCCACCGAGGCCGAGATCGACCTCCAGATCGAGCAGCTCCTTGCCTACCAGGTCTCCTACGAGGACGTCGAGGACGAGGACCGCACCGCCGAGGTTGGCGACATCATCACCGTCGACATCGCCAACAAGGAGGGCGCCGACGACCTCGCCGGCAAGAACCGCACCATGGCCCTCACCGCCGACAGCCTGCCCCAGGAGCTCGTCGACGGCATCGTCGGCATGAAGAAGGGCGAGGTCAAGGAGGTCACCTGGTCTCGCAGCCACATGCATGGCGACCACGAGCACGTGCACAACTACGACGTCGAGGTCACCCTCAACGCCATCAAGGTTGCCGTCACCCCCGAGCTCGACGACGAGCTGGCCAAGAAGAGCTTCGGCTTTGACACCGTCGAGGAGCTCCGCGACGCCGTCAAGGAGGAGATCGAGGAGGACAAGCAGCGCAGCCTGCCCAACCTCAAGGAGGACCGCGTCGTCGAGGAGCTCGGCAAGCGCGCCTCTGAGGTCGAGGTCCCCGAGGCCTACGAGAACCAGGTCTTCCAGGAGCTCGCCAACGAGTTCCTCACCTCGCTGCAGCGTCAGGGCATGAGCCTCGACATGTACCTTGGTGCCCGCCAGATCGACACCAACGACTTCCTGGCCGACCTCCACGCCCAGGCTGCCGAGCGCGCCCGCCAGGGTCTCGCCCTCGACGCCCTGGCCAAGGCCAAGGGCTTTGTCGCCACGGCCGAGGACGTGCTGGACGAGTTCGTCAAGGCTGGCGTCGAGAACGTCGAGGCCTCCATGGAGGAGTTCCGCAACGACGGCCGCATGTCCGCCATCCGCGAGTCCATCCGCCGCTCCAAGGCCGTCAAGTGGCTCGTCGAGAACGCCGAGGTCACCGAGGTCGACGAGGTTGCCGAGCGTCGCGCCGCTGCAGATGCTGAGGAGAGCGATTCCGAGGACGCCGAGTAGGGTATAAGCCTATCTGTATGGCAACGCATGCCCCAGGTGCGCCGTTGCACCTGGGGCATGCTCAACTATTGGAGGCACCCATGTCCATCCACAACCCCACCAACATCCCGCTGATTCCCTACGTGGTGGAGCAGACGCCGCGCGGCGAGCGCAGCTACGACATCTACTCTCGCCTGCTCAACGACCGCATCGTCTTCATCGGCGAGCCGATCACCCGCGAGAGCGCCAACCTCGTCATCGCGCAGCTCCTGCACCTCGAGAGCCAGGACCCGGACAAGGACATCTCGCTCTACATCGACTCTCCTGGTGGTGAGGTCTACGCCGGCCTGGGCATCCTCGACACGATGAACTTCATCAAGCCCGAGGTCTCCACCATCTGCGTCGGCATGGCCGCCAGCATGGCAGCCGTGCTGCTTGCCAGTGGCGCCAAGGGCAAGCGCCTGTGCCTGCCCAACTCCATGGTGCTCATCCACCAGCCCTCCAGCGGCGTCGAGGGCCAGCAGACCGACATCCAGATCGTGGCCGAGGAGACCAAGTACATCCGCGAGCACCTCAACCAGATTCTCGCGGACGCCACGGGCCAGCCCATCGAGAAGATCAACGCGGACACCGAGCGCGACAACTACCTGCGCGCCCAGGAGGCCATGGAGTATGGTCTGGTCGACCGCGTGATCACCTCTCGTACCGAGCAGTTGTAAAAACCGTGGGGCACCGCAGCCGCTGCGGTGCCCCACAACCATACAGGGAGCGTACATGCCCTACGACAACGACCAAAACAACATGCACTGCTCGTTCTGCGGCAGGTCGCGCAGCCAGGTCAACCGTCTGGTCCAGAGCCCCAACGGGGTCTGCATCTGCGACGACTGCGTGCGCGAGTGCAGCAGCATCATCACCGGGCTCGAGGAGGACGAGCTGGAGGCGGGCTACGAGGACTTTGACCTTACCGACAGCCCGCTCGAGGCGCTCCCCACGCCGCACGAGATCTACGACGAGCTGTCCCAGTACGTCATGGGGCAGGAGGCGGCCAAGCGCGCCATGAGCGTGGCCGTCTACAACCATTACCGCCGCATCGTGACGGGCAACGACGACGTGGCCGAGGGTGAGGAGAAGGTCGAGCTGGCAAAGAGCAACATCCTGCTGCTCGGCCCCACCGGCACCGGCAAGACGCTGCTGGCCCAGACGCTGGCACGCTTCCTCAAGGTGCCCTTTGCCATCGCCGACGCCACCACGTTGACCGAGGCCGGCTACGTGGGCGAGGACGTGGAGAACATCCTGCTCAAGCTCATCACCGCCGCCGACAACGACGTCGAGCGTGCCGAGATCGGCATCGTCTACGTGGACGAGATCGACAAGATCGCCCGCAAGGCGGAGAACCTCTCCATCACGCGCGACGTGTCGGGCGAGGGCGTGCAGCAGGCGCTGCTCAAGATTCTCGAGGGCACCGAGGCGAGCGTTCCTCCGCAGGGCGGCCGCAAGCATCCGCAGCAGGAGCTCATCCACATCGATACCACCAACATCCTGTTCATCTGCGCAGGCGCCTTCGTGGGCCTGGACAAGATCGTGGCCGACCGCATCGGCAAGAAGGGCATCGGCTTCAACTCCGAGCTGGCAAAGAGCGTGGAGGACAACACCGACGAGCTCATCAGCCAGGTCATGCCGCAGGACCTGCACAACTTTGGCATGATCCCCGAGTTCATCGGCCGTATCCCGGTGATCAGCTCCACCCGCGAGCTGACCGAGGACGACTTGGTGGAGATCCTCACCACGCCCAAGAACGCGCTGGTCAAGCAGTACAAGCGCATGTTCGAGATCGAGGGCGTCAAGCTCGAGTTTGCCGACGGTGCCCTGCGCGAGATTGCCCGCCTGGCCGTCGATCGCGGCACGGGCGCCCGCGGCCTGCGCGCTATCTGCGAGCAGACGCTGGAGCAGACGATGTTCGACCTCCCGAGCGACAAGCGCATCGTGCGCGTGGTGGTCACGCCCGAAAGCGTGGGCACCCCGACGCTGCCTCTGCTCTACGACAAGGACGGCGCAGAGGTGCAGCTCGGCGCATAGGCGCGAGAGGCATATTCGCATGAGATAACGGGCGGCCTTCGGGTCGCCCGTTTCCTTTGACCTGCCACGGGGGGTAACCCCTTTTGACAGGTTCGCTCGGAGCTGCCACAGGGGGTAACCCCCTTTGGCAGGTGGCGGATCCGTGTAGGAATTGTTGTCGTGTCACAAACAATTGGCCGAGAGGGGAAATGGGTATACTCCCGCTCAAGTCGTATTGCCTACTCAAGGAGGAACCATGTACTACGACTTTGGGGAGCTCATCGCCATCGTCACGAGCGTGCTCATCCCGCTTATCGCCCTCATCGTCATCGCGAAGGTCGTCGCCGGCATCGCCGGAGCCACAGGACGCAACCAACATGGCACCGTCAGCGATGGCTACCAGGGCATCTTCTACGTCATCCAGCAGCAGCACGTGGGCGTCATCGAGCGCCTCGGCAAGTTCAACCAGGTGGTGGGGCCGGGCTTCCACGTGCGCGTGCCCATCATCGACCGCGTGCGCGACGTCAACCTCATGACGGAGGACGAGCACATCACCTTTGACGCGAAGACCGAGGACAACGTGACCATCGAGCTGGACGTATCCGTGCAGTATCACGTCGACTACAGCCAGCCGCTGGAGGGTCCGTCCGGCATCTACAAGAGCCTCTACACCCTGACCGACCCGGTCGCGCAGATGAAGGACTACTTTGCCGACGCGCTGCGTTCGCAGATCCCGAGCCGCAAGCTCGACGAGGTCTTTACCGAGAAGGACGCCATCGCCCGCGCCATCGACGAGGTCGTCTCCGAGAAGATGCTCGAGTACGGCTACGTGATCGTGACCACGCTGATCACCTCCATCAAGCTGCCCAAGGACGTGCAGCAGTCGATGAACCGCATCATCGCGTCCAAGAACGACCTCGAGTCCGCCAAGAACGAGGCCGAGGCCGACCGCCAGAAGACGGTCATCGCAGCCCAGGCAAAGGCCGAGGCCATGGAGGCCGAGGGCCGCGGCATCGCAAACCAGCGCGTGGCCATCGCGCAGGGCATCCGCGACTCCATCGACGTGATCCAGGGCTCCGAGCTGACGAGCGAGGAGGCCAATCGCCTCTTCGAGTACACGCAGCACATCGGCATGATGGAGGCCTTCGCTCAGGCGGGCGCCTCCACGGTGGTGCTGCCGTCGGAGTTCTCGCAGAGCGCTCCGGTGCTGCGCGACCTGCTGGTGGCCGAGGAGGCCAAGAAGGCGCAAGAGCAGTAGCCCGGCGGCGTACTAAGGTAGCCCAGCGGCGCACTGACTCCGAGGGAGTTGGTGCGCCGCATTGCGTTAGCCTGCCAGCAGAAGCTGGGCGTTGTCGCAGGCGAGCTGGCTGACGTCGGCGCCGCGGATGGCGGCCAGCTGCTCGAGGGTGCGCTCGAGCTGCGCTACGATCTCCCCCGCGGCAAAGGGCACGTCCTCTCCAGGGGGCAGGTCCGTCTCCAGCAGCAGGCGGCTTGCGGGTAGCTGCCGTGCGTACTCGCGGCCGCGCCGCGTGCGCAGCATCATCTCGTTGACCGAGAACCAGCAGCCGGCTTTGACGGCGCGATGCAGTTCATCGCTCGTGCCGCTGAACCAGTGGAAGATGCAGGCGCATGCTGCCAGTGCGCCAGTGCGTTCGAGCACGTCTAGCGTGAGGCCGGCCGCACGCACGGAGTGCAGCGAGAGCACCTTGGGCCTGGCGCCGTCGCTCGTCTCTGCGCAGGCGCCGGCCACGGCCTCGAGTGCCGCAACCTGCCGCTCCAGCGAGCCATCGGGCACATGCTTAGGGGAGAGGTCCAACCCCACCTCGCCCACAAAGCGCGACGTCCGTGCCAACTCTGCCGCGCGAGCCACGTCACCGGTGTCGCAGCGTCCGTCTGCCACCCACCACGGATGCAGCCCCACGCCCACGCGCACATTGGGGGCATCCACCAGCTCGCGCGCAGTCTGCTCGTAGCCCTCTGGCGTGACGGTGACCGCAAACACCCCCAGGCCAAGCCGCTCCGCCTCGGCGGCCACACCCCTTGCATCTTGCATGAAGTCAAGATGCACATGCATGTCCCAGAGCGTTGGGCCCATCACAGTAGTCCCGTCAGCCCGCGCAGCACATAACCTGCCAGCATCTGTCCCATGATGGGCGGAAAGTAGCTCATGGTTCCGAGGATGCTTTGGCCCTCGCGTACAAAGCCGTGCTCGTCGATGGCGTCGCGTTTGCCCTCGGCCTCCAGCGGCTGCTCGTCGGAGTACAGTACCGTGAGCCCGCGGATGCCCCGCTTGCGGCACTCCTTGCGAACGATGCGCGCAAGGGGGTCCACCTGCGTTTTCTCGATGGGGGCAAAGCGTAGGCGGGTTGGGTCGAGCTTGTTGGCGCCGCCCATGGCAGAGACCTCGGGGATGCCCTGGCCTTGGCACCACGTGGCGATGGCCAGCTTCTGGCTCACGGTGTCGATGGCGTCAACCACGTAGTCGGGGCGGGGGAGTGCGCCGAGCTGCTCGGCCACGCGGTCTTTGTCGATAAAGGCCTGCACCGCACACACGTCACAGCTGGGGTTGATGTCACGCACCATGTCCTGCATGACCTCGGCCTTTGGGCGTCCGAGCGTGCTCGTAAAGGCCAGCGCTTGGCGGTTGATGTTGCTGGGTGCCACCACGTCACGATCCACCAGCACAAGCGAGCCCACGCCCCCGCGTGCCAGCGCCTCGGCGCAGCTCGAGCCCACTCCGCCCAGCCCCAGCACCATGACGCGCGAGGCACGCAACGTGGCCAGGCGCTCGTCGCCCAGGATGAGAAGCAGTCGGTCGTTGATGGTCTCCATGAGGTCCCTTTCTGATCTCTATGCCGCCCGGTCGTCCGTGCCGATGACGAGGTTCTGGAAGCGTCCGGCTATGAAGCTGTCGCTGTAGTGCTCGTCCACCCACTCCTGGAAGGGCGTCTGCGCCGGGATGCCCGCGTCGCGTGCCGCCATGCGGCCGAAGCAGCTCACTGTCATGAAGATGTCCGTGCCCAGGTACAGCGCCAGAAGCGCTACGAACGTCACCTGCCGCACGGTGGAGGGCATGCCAATGCGGTAGAGCATGGAAGGCATGAGAAGCTTGGCCCACACCAGCCCCAGCGCACCCCAGAAGAAGAGGTAGGGCACGCAGACCCACTTGCTCAGGGCACCCGGGTAGCCGGTGTAGTCCCACGAGCTGGCGCCCAGGAAGGTCTCCATGCCCCAGCCCGTCACCTGCTCCAGCACGCCGCCCACCACCATGCCGGCCACGAAGATGGTGACGTTGCTGGCATTGCGCTGCCGCAGCTGCCAGCAGATGAGCGTGAGGAAGACCGCACCGAAGCCGTAGAGCGGGGAGAACGGCCCCCATACCAGCCCCACGCGGCTCTCGGTGGCCCCGCGCACCACGAAGCTGTACACCTGCTCGATGACGAGGCCCAGAAAGCTTGCCACCACGAAGAGGCTCACGATGTGGAACCAGCTGAGGGTCATGTTGTCGAGGTAGGCGGAGCGCGCCTGTCGCTCTACCTCGCGCACCACGCGACGCTGCTCGCGCGTGAGGCGCGGGCGGTCGGTACGCGTGCGCCTGCCCAGGCGCATCTCGCGACGCCACTCGTCGCAGGCGTCCACGAACTTCCGGATGTCTGCGGCCTCGGCGCTCTCTACCTGCTCCTGGGGTATGAGGCCTTCGTCCACCAGGCGCCGCAGCTGCGGGCCTTCGTCCATCCAGCGCAGGAAGGCACGCACGCACCACGCGATGCCGCGCAGGGCGAGGTTGACGAGCAGGAGGGTTAGCAGTGCTGTAAGCATGGAGGCTCCGATTGGTTTTTTCCGGCCGGCACGCCGCGTCCGCACCCGTCAACAGGGTGGCGGCAAGCATGGAGCGCATGCGCAGCCACGTTCACATCTTGTGTCATGGAAGAGCTTATACCTCCTGACGTGCTATCCTATGAGATTGCATGTTCAAGCTGCAAGAAAGGTGCACATCGTGGAGGAGATGCCCAAGAACTACGATCCGCAAGTCGCGGAGCCCGAGCTCGTCGAGCGTTGGATGGAGGCCGGCTGCTATCAACGCAGCAAGGGCGTAGGCGATCGCACCATCGTGATTCCGCCCCCCAACGTGACCGGCGTGCTGCACATGGGCCATGCCATGGACGACACGATCCAGGACACCCTCACCCGTTACTACCGCATGCGCGGCTTCTCGACCCGCTGGATTCTCGGTACCGACCACGCCGGCATCGCCACGCAGACCAAGGTCGACAAGAAGCTCAAGGAGGAGGGTATCTCGCGTCTGGAGATCGGTCGCGAGAAGTTCCTCGAGGCGTGCTGGGACTGGCGCCGCGAGTACGGCGGAACCATCGTCAACCAGATCAAGCGCATGGGCTGCTCGATCGACTTCGAGGACGAGCGCTTCACCATGGACGAGGACTATGCCAAGGCCGTCCGCAAGGTGTTCGTTGACTGGTACCATGACGGGCTCATCTATCGCGGCAAGCGCATCGTCAACTGGTGCCCCAGCTGCTGCACCGCCATCTCCGATGACGAGGCCGAGTACCACGACGAGAAGGGCCATCTCTGGCACCTGCGCTACCCACTGACCGAGCCGGTCGACGGCATCGAGTACATCGAGGTCGCCACGACCCGCCCCGAGACCATGCTGGGCGACACGGGCATCGCCGTCAGCCCGCAGGATCCCGACAAGGCCAAGTTCGTCGGCAAGACCGTCATGCTGCCCATCGTGGACCGCGAGATCCCGATCTTCTCCGACTGGCACGTCGACGCCGGCTTTGGCACGGGCTTCGTCAAGGTCACGCCTGCGCACGACCCCAACGACTACGCTATGGGCCAGGCCCACGACCTGCCGCAGATCAACATCTTCGACGAGCACGCGGTGGTCGTCGAGGGCTACGGCGAGTTCACGGGCATGGACCGCGACGAGTGCCGCGAGGCAGTCGTCAAGTGGTTCGAGGAGCATGGCCTGCTCGGCGAGGTCGACGAGCACCAGCACTCCGTCATGCACTGCTACCGCTGCGACTCCACGCTGGAGCCGTGGCTGTCCGAGCAGTGGTTCGTGGCGGTCGACAAGCTCAAGGAGCGCGCGATCGAGGTCGTCAAGAGCGGCCAGGTCACCTTCCATCCCGCACGTTGGACCGACACCTACCTCACCTGGATGGAGAACCTCAAGGACTGGTGCATTTCACGCCAGCTGTGGTGGGGCCATCGCATCCCGGTCTTCCACTGCGAGGACTGCGGCTGGGAGGATGCCCTCATGGAGGACACGGACGTCTGCCCGCATTGCGGCGGCCATCACGTGCACCAGGAGGAGGACGTTCTCGACACATGGTTCTCCAGCCAGCTGTGGACCTTTGCCACGCAGGGTTGGCCCGACCACCCCGAGCAGATGGTCGGCCATCATCCCACCAAGGTGCTCGTCACCGCGCGCGACATCATCGCGCTATGGGTCGCCCGCATGGTCATGAGCTCGCTGTACTTCTGCGACGAGATCCCCTTCGAGGACGTCTACATCTACGCGACCATCCTCGCCAAGGACGGCAGCCGCATGAGCAAGTCCAAGGGCAACGGCGTCGACCCGATGGACCTGATGAACAAGTACGGCGCGGACGCCATGCGCTTCAACCTGCTCACGCTCATCACTAACAACCAGGACGTAAAGTTCGACGCCAACATCGACAAGAAGACCCACGAGCTCATCGACAGCCCGCGCACCGAGCAGGCCCGCGGCTTTGTGACCAAGATCTGGAACGCGAGCCGCTTCGTGCAGATGAACCTCGAGGGCTACGAGCCGGGTGCGCCCAAGGCCGAGACGCCCGAGGACGCGTGGATGCTCTCCCGCCTGGCAAAGATGGTTGCCGCTGCCACCGAGGCGCTGGAGAAGTACCAGCTCGGCGACTACGCGCGCGACATCCAGGCCTTCTTCTGGAACGAGATCTGCGACTGGTACATCGAGCTGTGCAAGGGCCGCCTGCTGGACGGCACCGCAGAGGAGCGTCTGCAGGTGCAGCGCAACCTCGTGTACGTGCTCGACGTGGCCCTGCGCCTGCTGCACCCCGTGATGCCCTTCGTGACCGAGAGCGTGTGGGACGCCCTGCCCGCCAGCGGCCTTGACGCCCACGATGCCAAGTTCCTGATGGTCTCCAGCTGGCCCGAGCCCGAGGAGCTCGCCGGCTTTGTCAACGACAAGGCCGAGCATGACTTCGAGCTCGCGCGCCGCGTGGTCTCCGTCGTGCGTGCCACGCGCGCCCGCTACCGTCTGTCGCCCAAGACCATGCTCGACGTGGCCGTGCGCTCCAGCGCCGAGGATGCCGCCGTGCTCGAGAGCCAGCGTGGCTTCATCTGCAGCGTCGGTCGCGTGGACCAGCTCGCCCTTGGCGCCAACCAGGAGAAGCCGCTCGGCTCGGTGAGTGCCGTTGACGGTGGCCTCGAGGTGTTTGTTGTGGTCGGTGGCCTGGTGGACCTCGCTGCCGAGGCAAAGCGCCTCGAGAAGGAGATCGCCAAGGCCGAGAAGGAGCTGGCAGGTGTCGCGCGCACGCTCGGCAACCCGGGCTTTGTGGCCAAGGCCGCGCCCGAGGTCATCGAGAAGAAGCGTGCCCAGCAGGCCGAGCTCGAGCAGCGCGTGGCGCAGCTCAAGATCCAGGCGGCAGACCTCGCCTAAGTTCGAACGTGACAACAGGTCCCCCGCCACGTGCGCAGGGGACCTGCCAAGAGGGGTAACCCCCTGTGGCAGATATCTGCCACAGGGGGTTACCCCTCTTGGCAGGTCGCGGTGGCCTTGGGTGGGGGTTACCCCTTTGTGACCATTTGCGCCCGTGGTGCGGCGGCGTGGTAGAGTGCGTCCATTGCAAAACCCTACCGAGGAGTCACCATGACTGACCCTAACTGCATCTTCTGCAAGATCGGCGCAGGTGAGATTCCCACCAACAAGCTCTACGAGGACGACGTGTGCATGGTCTTCCGCGACATGGAGCCGCTCATGCCCACGCACGTGCTCGTCATCCCCAAGGACCACTACCGCGACATCACCGACGACGTGCCACCCGCGACGCTCGGCCACTGCTTCAGCGTGGTCAAGAAGATCGCCGAGCAGGAGGGGCTCACCAACGGGTTCCGCCTGATGGTCAACACCGGTGACGATGCCAGCCAGTCGGTCAAGCACTTCCACATCCACATCCTCGGCGGCGGCCACATGCCGCGTCCCAACGACCAGGACTGGGGTCCGTTTGCCACCAACGCCGGCAAGTTCTATCGCGCCTAGGGAGTGGCCCCTCCGGTCCCTTGCGGGCCATAATAAGACTTCGGCATGAGCGCGCCGCCTGCACCCGAAACCCCCGCGGGTGCAGGCGGCGCGCAATCCGTATACTGGGCATATGCAGCATATGGTTCACATAAGCTCCCTTGTCGCGACGGACCTCGGTCACGAGGTGCTCGTCTGCCTGCTGCGCTACCTTTGCTACATCATTCCGTTTGCGGCCGCCCTCGTGGTGGCGCACTTTCTCCTGGAGATCCCGCGCGAGGTCTTTCGCAAGATGCTGCACGTGGCTGCCTTCACGTCGCCGCCCATGATCATGTGGGCCTCTGGCTCGTGGCTGGTGAGCGTGCTCGTGCTGGTGCTGTTTGGCCTGGTCGTGTGGCCCCTGCTCGCCGTAGCGGAGCGTGCGGGTTGGTATGCGGACCTCTTTGTCCAGCGTCGGGCACACGAGGTGCGCCGGAGTCTGCTTGTGATGTTCTGGGGCAATGCGACGGTCGTGGCCCTCTGTTGGGGACTCTGCGGCAAGCCCGAGGTGGCGGTCGCCTCCATCCTCATGTGGGGCTTTGGCGACGCAGCCGCGGCGCTCGTGGGCACGAGGTGGGGGAGGCACCACACCGGCCTGCCTCTCGCCGACCCCAAGAAGACCTGGGAGGGCACGGGGGCCATGTTTGCCGTCTCGTGCCTGGTCGGTATGGTCGTTCTCACGGTGGCGGGCATGCCGCTTGCAGGCAGCCTCGTGCGCTCCGCCGCGACCTCCGCGGTCGGCGCCTACGTCGAGCTCATCACCAGGCGCGGGTATGACACCATCACGGTCCCTCTCGCCAACGCCTGCGCGTTGCTGCTCGTCGCCTGAGCGGGGCTGGTGCGAATGCGGTGCGGACGGCGCGTGTCCGGCGCGGCAGTGGCGCTTTGCCGCGCCGTGGGGTACGCTAGGCAGAGTATCAAGTGAGGGAGCATATGCAACAGCAACTGACTCTTGGCCAAAAGGTGATTGCCGCCTTTGACGTCTCGCGCGGCAGGGCAAAGTACTCGACCATCCGCGAGCGCATAGTCTCGGGCGCCCGTATCGACGGCATCCACCTGTGCCAGCTCGGCGCCGCCATTCTCATCGCGTCCATCGGCCTCAACACCGACTCGACGACGGCCATCATCGGCGCCATGCTCATCTGTCCGCTCATGGGCTCGGTGCTCGCCATCTCGTGCTCGGTGGCCACCATCGACATGCGCATGCTCAACCGCGTGATGTCCAGCCTGCTCCTGCAGACGTGCATCGGGCTTCTCACCTCCACCATCTACTTCCGGATCTCGCCGCTCTCGACGCAGACCTCCGAGCTGCTCACCAACTCGAGCGCCACCATCTGGGACCTGCTCATCGCCCTCATCGGCGGCTTTGCCGGCGCGCTCGGCCTCTCGCGCAGGCAGGAGCCCTCCACGCTCGTCTCCGGTGTGGCCGTGGCAACCGCGCTCATGCCGCCCCTGTGCTCGGTGGGCTACGGCCTCGCGCACGGCGATGCGCTCTTTGCCCTCTCGGCGCTCTACGAGTACCTCATCAACGTGCTCTTCATCGCCTTTGGCTCCACCGTGGTCCTGCTGTGGCTGCGCATGCCGATCGTGGGCGACCTCGACGGCGACGGCAAGGAGGACGAGGAGGAGAAGGAGCGAGCCGTGCGCGAGGGGTCAGCCTTCCGCCACAGGCTCGTCGTGACCCTGCTGATCTTTGCCCTCCCGTGCGGCTACTTCTCCGTGCGCGTGGTCAAGAAGTCCATCGCCGAGACAGGCACCGTCTTTGAGGTCATGGACACCTACGACACCGAGCAGGTCACGCAGGAGCTCGAGATCGTCTGTCCCGACCTCACGAGCTACCACGTGGGCGTGGAGGACAGCTACGACCTCAAGAGCGACGCCCTGCAGCAGCGCGTCGTGGCCACGGTCGAGACCAAAGAGGAGCTCGACGACGCAAACAAGCAGCAGGTGGAGGCGCTCATCCGCCTGCATGTGGACGACCTCGACGAGGTGTCCTTCCTCGTGGAGGGCGAGAAGGGCTAGCCTCCTTAGGCCCGCGCCGGGCATGTCTCGCCTCTGTGAACAAAGTGGCAAGGCCCCATCAAACCTGCTATGGTCACAGATGCTCACGCATCGGGCGTGACGCATTGCACACGCAGGGGGAGTGCATGCATACGGAATTCCTCATGGGCAACGAGGCCATTGCGCTTGGCGCGCTGGCTGCCGGTGTCAACGTGGTGTCGGGGTATCCCGGCACACCGTCGACCGAGGTGCTCGAGACCATTGCCCGTCGCAAGACCGACGACGTCTACGTCGAGTGGTCCATCAACGAGAAGGCGGCCATGGAGGTGGCGGCCGGTGCCGCATACTCCGGCGCCCGAGCCATGGTGACGATGAAGCAGGTGGGCCTCAACGTGGCCTCCGACCCGCTAATGAGCCTCGAGTACATTGGGGTCAAGGGCGGCATGGTGGTCATGGTGGCCGACGACCCCGGCCCCATCTCGTCGCAGACCGAGCAGGACACGCGCACCTTCGCGCAGTTCTCCAAGCTGCCGATCTTTGACCCGTCGTCGGTGCAGGAGGCCTACGAGATGGTGCAGGAGGCCTTCGAGCTCTCCGAGCGCCTGGGCACGCCGGTCTTCTTCCGCGCCACCACGCGCGTGGACCACGGATACGAGTCCACGCTGGTCAAGGACACGGACGAGTGGCTCCACAACCAGCCCGAGGGCTTTGTCAAGGACCCCGGCCGCTGGGTCATCTTCCCGCGGCTCTCGGTGGTCAACCACGCCAAGATCGAGGCGCGCAACGCCGCGCTGTCGGACGAGCTCAGCGACTACGAGCGCAACCTTGTGGTGCCCGAGACGGACGGCTTCCGCGCGGCGGACGGCCGGCGCGTGGGCATCGCCACCCATGGCATCAATTACGCCTACGTGCGCGAGAACCTGGACGAGGCCAACCATGCGCGCCTGATGCGCGTGGCCACGCCGTTCCCCTTCCCCGAGCGCAAGGCGGTGGAGTTCCTGCAGGGCCTCGACGAAGTGCTCTGCGTGGAGGAGCTCGACCCGGTGATCGAGCGCGCGCTCATCGCCGTCTGTGGCAAGCACCACCTGGACGTCGCGATCCGCGGCAAGCTGACCGGCGACATCGCCCCGTCCGGCGAGAACAGCGTTGAGAGCGTGGGCGCCGCCCTGGCGGTCTTTATGGGCGAGGACGCGTCCAAGGCACCTGCTCCGGTAGAGGCCCCGACGCTTCCCGTGCGCCCGCCCGTGCTGTGTGCGGGCTGCCCGCATCGTGCGAGCTTCTACGCTGTCAAGTGCGCCATGAAGGGCCGCAAGACCATCTACTGCGGCGACATCGGCTGCTACACGCTGGGCAACGCCGCCCCGCTCGACATGGTGGACACCTGCCTGTGCATGGGCGCGGGCATCAACATCGCCCAAGGCGTCTTCCACGTGGAGCCCGACACCGCCTGCTTTGCCTTCGTGGGCGACTCCACCTTCTTTGCGAGCGGCATCACCGGCACCATCAATGCCTTCTACAACCAGGCCAACATGACGCTTGTCGTGCTGGACAACTCCACCACGGCCATGACCGGCCACCAGCCCCATCCCGGCACTGGTCGCACGATGATGGGCGAGGTGGTGGAGAAGGTCTCCATCGAGGCGATTCTTCGGGCCATCGGCCTCACCACGGTCGAGACGGTCGACCCGCTCGACCACAAGCTTGCGGTGGAGACGGTGCGTCGCGTGGCCGACGAGCCGGGCGTCAAGGCCATCATCTTCAAGAGCCCATGCGTGGTGCTCGCAAAGCCGCAGGCGCGCAGCGTGGTCGACCCCGACAAGTGCGTGGGCTGCCAGCGCTGCGTCAGGCAGCTCGGGTGCCCGGGCCTCGTGCCGCGCGACGGCAAGGTGGTCATCGACGACTCGCTCTGCACGGGATGCACCCTCTGCGAGCAGGCCTGTCCCTTTGGAGCCATCAGCGGAGGTGAGCGCCTGTGAGCGTCAAGACCAACATCATCCTGTGCGGCGTCGGCGGACAGGGTACCATTCTGGCCTCCAAGCTCATCGCGAGCGCCGCAATGGGGCGCGGCATCCCCGTCAAGACGGCCGAGACCATCGGCATGGCCCAGCGCGGCGGCAGCGTCTTCAGCCACGTGCGCGTGGGGGAGGGCGTCGCGTCGCCGCTCATGGCGCGCGGGGCGGCCGACCTCATCATCGCCTTCGAGCCTGCCGAGGCCGTGCGCCAGCTGGGCTTTCTCAAGCCCGACGGGCGCGTGGTGGTGAGCGCCCGCCCGGTGGTGCCCGTGAGTGCCATGACGGGCGGCCCCGCCTACGACTACGAGGGCATCATGTCCTACCTGCGCGCGCAGGTGGGCGAGCGTCTCGTGGTGGTGGACGCGGACCAGGCGGCGGCAGACCTCGGCAGCGCCAAGTGCCTGAACGTGGTGCTCTTGGGTGCCGCGGCACGCTCGGGAGCCCTCGGCCTTGCCGAGGACGACCTTCTCGACGCCATCCACGGCCGTCTTCCCGAGAAGCTCTGGGCCCTCAACGAGCGCGCGCTGGCCTACGTAGGCTGACGCGACGCATGTCGCTTCCTCGCGGGAGCCCGTGTGCCACGTGAACCAGTCTTGCGAGCAAGATAATTCGCAGCTGGCGCACTGGCGGCCCAAGGTCGGAAAGAAAATCAGCGCTTGGTGCACTGCCCGTCTGTGCGGGCAAGAGTATTCGCACTTGGTGCACTCTGGAAGGCGCCGCGGAAAGAAAAACAGCACCTGGTGCACTCGGACCCAGATTCCGGTGCACTAGGTGCGCATTTTTCTTTCTGGGTGAGACTGGGGCCTTGCCCACGCCCTGCTTCCGGTCGTCAGCGCATCTTTTGCCCACGACCTCGCAATCGTCCGTATCACGTGCGGGTTACGGAATGGCCGCGCGAGTCTGCGCGCGTCCGCCCTTGGGCTATCATGCTCAAGCACAGTGACTGTACCGGGGTGTGGCTCCGTGGCCTCCCTGACGGAAAGGTTTCCCATGCAAATCAACGACACCCAGCTCAAGCAGGTCGACACCCAGATCAAGCGCCTGCTTGCCGCCGACAACTTCTATGGCAAGCGCCTGCGCGAGGCCGGCATCACCGGCGTCTCCTCGGTCGAGGACTTCCAGGCCTTGCCCTTCTCCGAGAAGCAGGACCTGCGCGACGCCTATCCGCTGGGACTCTCGGCCGTGCCTCAGAGCGAGATCGTCCGCATCCACAGCTCGTCGGGCACCACCGGCACGCCCGTCATTATCCCGTACACCCAGAAGGACGTGGACGACTGGGCCATCCAGTTCGCGCGCTGCTACGAGTACGCGGGCGTGACGCCCGAGGACCGCGTGCAGATCACGCCGGGCTACGGCCTGTGGACCGCCGGCATCGGCTTCCAAGCCGGCTGTGAGCTGCTGGGCGCCATGGCCATCCCCATGGGCCCGGGCAACACCGAGAAGCAGCTGCAGTTCATGATCGACATGGAGTCCACGGTGCTCACCGCCACCGCGAGCTATGCGCTGCTGCTCGCCGAGGAGATCGAGAAGCGCGGCATCAAGGACCAGATCAAGCTCAAGAAGCTCATCACCGGCTCCGAGCGCTCTGGCGAGAAGATCCGCCAGCGCATCATCGACGCGCTCGGCGTCGAGTACTACGACATCTATGGCCTAACCGAGGTCTACGGCCCCGGTATCGGCATCAGCTGCCAGCATAGCCATGGCATGCACGTGTGGAGCGACTACGTGTTCCTCGAGATTATCGATCCCGAGACCGGCGAGGTGCTGCCCGATGGCGAGTGGGGCGAGATCGTCCTCACCACGCTGGTCAAGGAGGGGGCGCCGCTCATCCGCTTCCGCACCCACGACCTCTCCCGCATCATCCCGGGCGACTGCGCCTGCGGCCACAACGAGCACCCGCGCATCGACACCATCACCGGCCGCTCCGACGACATGATGAAGATCCACGGCGTCAACGTCTTCCCGGCCCAGATCGAGGAGATTCTCGCCACCTTCCCCGAGTGCTCCAGCGAGTACCAGATCCGCCTCTCGCACCTCGACGGGCGCGACACCATGCGCATCTACGTGGAGACCAACGGCTCGGTGGACTGGGAGGACCTGCGTCGTCGCGTCGCCCGCCGCGTCAAGCACAAGATCGGCTTCACGCCGCTGGTCAAGATCGTCGAGCTGGGCATGCTCCCGCGCTCGGAGAAGAAGACCAAGCGCGTCTACGACGAGCGTTACGAGTAGGGCACGGAGGCGCAGCCTGAGGTGGGCGAGCGCGACAGATTGAGCACCTAGGGGCTGGCCGTGCTGCCAGCCCCTTTGCGTCGCGACCTCATGCTACGATGGTCGGCGATGGGCATTGGTCGGAGGGGGATGAGCGTGAATCAGATACTGCGTTGGCTGGGCATTCTTCTTATCGTCTCTTGTGCCATGGTGTTTATTGACGAGGCCTTGAGTCCGGCACCCGAGGTCCCCGCGGCCTCCCCGACACTGCAGCTTGAGCCCCTCGAGTTCGAGAAGGACGACAGCGCGCTCTCCGCCATCGAGCTGTCTGGCGAATCGGTGGGGGAGAGCGAGGCCACCTCGGGTGGCGGCGCGCAGACCACCTCTGGTGGCGGCACACAGACCACCTCGAGCGCGCCCGTCTCGTCGGGCCAGTCCAGCGAGCTTCTCAATGCCGGCACCTGGGGCGAGCGCATGCGCCTGCCCTCCGCGGACGAGGTGGCGGGCTACCATGCCACCACGCGCTCGCCGTACATCGTGTGCGACCCGCAGTTTGGCATCGACGGCATCATCGAGTACGCGGTCGACTTCAAGGCCGACTCGCAGCCGCGCGGCACCTACCTCAGCATCTGCAACCTCGACCTCGACATGAGCTCGCTCAACAGCCAGTACACCAACGTGCACAGGGACTACTCGGGCGTGGCGGCCTACGCCGGGTTCCAGGTGCATGACGACGGCACGAAGGTCGCCATCATGTCCGTGTGGGACACCTACGTGACGGACTCCTCCGGCACGGAGTCGATCATCCATGCCACGCGCACCTATCCCGATACCTACCGGGTCAGCCAGCCGTTTGCGGGCGAGGGGTCCGGCATACAGACCATCGTCGACTACGACTGGAAGCAAGGGCATGCCTACCGCGCGCTCATCCAGTGCTCCCAGACCGATAAGGGCACCTGCGAGCTGGCCTTCTTTGTCATGGACCTCGAGACGGGCCGCTGGGACGAGCTCGTGGCCTACGACCTCGGCTACGGCAACACGTCCATAACGCGCGCCGTCTGCTTCTTGGAGGACTACCTGGTAAACAAGGCCTCCGAGGTCAGGACCATGGAGCTCTGGAACTTCCGTGCCTCCGCGGGCGGCGGCTCGTGGGTGCCCGCCTACTCGGCGATCATGAGCCAGAGCTACGACTACCCGGGCAGCTACAACTACGGCTCGGATGGCACGCACTTCTGGGCCATCACCAGCGCCATACCCGGGCTGTGCACGATCCCGTCGGACGGTGCGCAGTACAGCGTCAGCAATGCGGAGACGGGCTCGCCGTACTGATGGTGTGCGGCGCACGAGCCCCCACGGAGCAGGTGTGCCATGCGAGAGAAGGGACCCCGGCATGCGCGTTGTGCCCTACACCCCAGACCATGCCGACGAGATGCGTGCGGTGTGCCTTGCGACCGCAAGCGAGCGGGCGCGCACCGAGCAGACGCACGGCCGCTTTACCCTGCTCATGTACCTGGAGCCCTACCTGGAGCACGGCACCTGCTTCATGCTGCTCGGCGATGACGGCAAGGCGCATGGCTACACGCTCTGCGCCGAGGACTTCGAGGCCTGGAAGCGGACTTTCGAGCCGTATCGCAGGCAGATCGAGGCGCTTGGCCCCGAGTATGCAGCGCGCGTTGCGGGCGAGTACAAGGCCTTTGCCGTCACGGCGGACGAGTATCCCGCGCACCTGCACATCGACATCGAGGAGCCCTACACGGGTGGTGGCAGCGGACGTGCGCTCATCGAGGCGCTTCTCGCGCATCTCCGCGAGGCGGGCGTGCCGGGCATCGCCTTTGGCGTGGCGGCGGCCAACCAGCGCGCGGCGGGCTTCTACGAGCACATGGGCTTCAGCCGTCTGCCGCACTACGAGGAGGACGGACTCGTCTTCGGGATGCGCCTCTGAGACGAGCTGCGCACCTAGGTGCTAGCGCTCGCCACGAAGCTCCCTGCGCAGCTCCACGAGCATGTAGGCTGCCACCACGGTGCTCGCCAGCGTGGCCACGGGAAGGTTGAGCCACAGGCCGTTGAGCCCGAGGGGCTGCAGGATGACGAGCGCGGCGACGGGGGCCACCAGCACCGAGAAGAGCGAGAAGGCCGACGCGGGCTTGGGGCGCTCGATGGCGGTGTAGAAGGCCTGCGTGGCCATGGGCAGCCAGCGCAGGAAGTATGCGATCGAGAAGAGCCGGAACGCCGGGCCCGCCATGGTGAGGATGGCGTCGGAGGCGTCGGCCATAAACAGCAGCGTGAGCTCGCGCGGGAAGACCAGCATCGCCGCGGCAAGCGTGACGGAGAGTGCCGCGCAGGCCACGAAGATGCGCTTCTCGAGCTTGACCACGCGGTCGATGCGCCGTGCCCCGAGGTTGTAGCCCACGGCCGGCTGCAGCGAGTCGCAGGTGCCATAGAGCAGGGGGAAGATCACGCCACTCGCGTACATGAGCACGCCGTAGACCGCGACGGCGTCCTCGCCGCCCTGCGCGAGCAGCGCCGCGTTGAGAAGCACCGAGGTGACGCGTCCGGCGACGTTGTTGAGGAAGGCCGGCATGCCCGCGCTGGTGATCTCGCGCACGAGCTCGGGGGAGAGCTGCGGTCGCACGAAGCGCAGCTGGTAGCGGCCAAGGAGGAAGGGCACCATGCCGATCGCCGCGCTCACGGTAAGCGCGAGGACATAGCCGAGAGCGGCGCCAAAGACGCCGAGGCTCGCGTAGCGCACGAGACTGTACTCGCAGATGGCGCCGAACACCGCCATGAAGACGTTGAGGGCGAGGCTTCCGCGGATCTTGCCGCAGATGCGCAGGAAGTTGTCGATGGCGAACATCATGGAGGTCACGGGCGCACCCACGGCATAGACGCGCAGGAAGATGACGGCATCCTCCGCGAGCTGGCCCGTGGCCCCGAGGGCTGCCATGATGGCGGGCGCCGCCATCCAGAAGGCGGCCCCAAGCGCCGCACCAAGCAGAAAGATCCCCAGCACCGCGCAGGTGAACACGTTGTTGGCGCGCTTCTCCTCGCCCGCACCGAGCGCGATGGCGATGGGCACCGACGAGCCCACGCCAATGAGGTCGCCCACGGCAAAGACGAGAATCACAAACGGCATGGCAAGGTTGACTGCGGCAAACGCCGTCGATCCGAGCAGCTGGCCGACGATGACGCCATCAAGCACGTCGTAGAGCGCCGATGCCAGCATCGAGATGGCGCCCGGCGCCGCAGCCTTGAGAAACAGGTGAGTTGGCGCGGTCGCCAGGTACAGCTCCCGCAGCTCGTCCTCTTGTGACAGCTCAAGCTCAGCCATGAACAATGTCTCCCTAAAACAAAAGGCCGAAGAGACGGTGCCAAAACGGCGTGTCTTCTCCGGTCTTCTAGACCCTCCGACTATCTCGCCACCGAGTCCGGTGACGTTCTAGGATACCTTGGCACAGGTCATGGCGTGCGTCAAGGCATCCGCGTACGGAAAAAGTGCGCACTTCTCCGGGCAGAGGCCCTAGCCTGGCAGGTTGATGAGCGCCAGCGCCAGAATGACGAGCGCGAGGGCGACATGGTCGCGCCGCGTGAGCCGCTCATGCATGACCAGGACGTTTGCCGCATACACGATGAGGACGACTCCCATGCTGAAACCCGTGTATACCACGTAGGCGGGAAGTTCGATCAGCGCGCGGAGCATGAGGTCGGTCGAGAAGAAGTTGAATATCCCAAGCATGGTCCCACAGGCGACGTCGACCCCGGCTGGCCGCTCACGCTCCTTGAGAAGCATCGCGAGGCAGACGGCAAACGCCGTCGCAAAGGTCATGAGGATGTAGGCCTCCTCGTGCGCGGGGTCCCCGACGGTTTCGAAGACCTTGGGCATGGTGTCGGCGAGACCTCCGGCGAGGACCATGGGGATGAGGAACCTTCGGGCGGAAGGCGTGACCGCGTCTGTTGTCACCTTGCCCTTCGGTGGAATTGCCAGCAACGTGGTTGCCGCGATCGCAACTGCGATGCCGCAAGCACCGACGAAGGTGGGGTACTCGCCGAACAGCGCTATCGAGAGGATCATGGGGATGACGGCACCCATGCGGAAGAGCGAGGAGGAGACAGTCGCCCCGTTCATGCGCACGTTGTGCTGCAACAGGGCGAAGGTCGCGACAAAGAACGCGCCCGCGACCAGGCCCAATGCCCACGTTCGGGGCGCAACCTGTGCAAGGGCGAGCCCTACCCGGAAGGCCGAGGCTGCGGAGAGGGCCGTTGCCGCAAGGTAGTTGAAGAGCAAGAGCGCCCACGCGTTGTCGCTGCGCGACCCCGTGAACTTCATGGTGAGCGCGTTGCCCGCGCTTGCGATTGTCGCCAACAGGAGAAAAAGCATCGCTGGAGTCCCGTTATCCCCGCTGAGGCCGCGCATAGAGCCCCACGAGCTCCACCAGCACGTCCACCAGCCGCTCGAGCTCGGGGACCGGCACAAACTCCCGAACACCATGGGCGTTGTAGTAGCAGGCGGAGAGGTTGATGCACGGGAACCCCCTGAACGACAGCTGTGAGCCGTCCGTGCCTCCGCGCATGGGCACGCAGTACGGCTCAACGCCGCACGCGGCAAAGGCGGCCTTCGCGTTGGCAATGAGGTGCGCGTTCTCCGGACGCGTGACAACGTCGGCCAGGTTTCGGTACTGCTCGCTCATCTCGATCTCGAGCACCTCGGAGCCATATTGGCCATTTACCAGCCGCACCGCCTGGCGCATGACCTGCATGCGCTGCTCCACCTTGCGGCGGTCGTGGTCGCGGATGATGTAGTCGGCCACCGCCTCCTCGCAGCTTCCCTCCAGGCGCTCGAGGAAGTAGAACCCGTCGTAGCCCTCGGTGTACTCGGGGCGCTCGGCTGCCGGCAGGAGCTGGTGAAAGCGCATGATTGCCTCGGAGGCATTGACCATGTGTCCCTTGGCCGTGCCCGTGTGCACCGATACCCCGTGCGCGCGCACGTGGGCCTCCACGGCGTTGAAGGTCTCGTAGCAGATCTCGCCCAGGGGTCCGCCGTCGATGGTGTAGCCCCACGGCGCGCCAAAGGCCTCGAGGTCGAGCAGCGCGGCCCCGTGACCGATCTCCTCGTCGGGGACAAAGGCAAGGGAGAGGCGTGGGTGGGGGAGGGCCGGGTCCGCCTTGAGCCGTGCGAGAAGCTCGAGGCAGGCGGCGTCACCCGCCTTGTCGTCACCGCCCAAAAGCGAGGTCCCGTCGGTGGTGACGAGCTCCCAGCCCACCATGTGCGCAAGCTGCGGGT
Organism: uncultured Coriobacteriaceae bacterium; assembly: GCA_902777325.1. Classification (GTDB taxonomy): domain Bacteria; phylum Actinomycetota; class Coriobacteriia; order Coriobacteriales; family Atopobiaceae; genus UBA1367. Next base: position 181,370 of record CACYTH010000001.1, on the reverse strand, counting down.
TGGTGGCGGGACTTATGGCCACGGTGCGCCCGTCGCGCCCGGTGCCTATGACAAGCTCGCCTCCCTCGTAGCGTCGGACCTGCGGAAAGACGGGATCGCCGTAGCTTTGGAAGGCCGTGTCGACGTGGCAGCAGAAGCCCAGTGCCGGCAGGTCCCCCAGGCCGGGGCTGGCAGGCCAGTGGGCGGTGAGGTAGGCGTGCTCGTCTACGCGCACGTCAAGGGCGCCAAGCGCGCGGAGGTCCTCGGCAAGCGCCTCGACCATGGCGAACTGGCTCGCCGTCGAGGGGACGGTTGCTGACGTCTGGGGGTTGGACTGCGAGGGAATCCGGCAATACTTGACCAGACGATCGACGATGGCGCTCATTGGCTGCTCCCATGCTCTGGCGGGTTCGTGCAGCTTGGATTGTAGGACCAGATTGCCTGGCGTGCCAGCCGCGCGGCACCCATTGCATGTTGGCATTGTCACCTGTCGCTTTTTTGCGTTGCATCTTGTAACATTGCGCTTGGGAGGGAACAAGATGGTAAAACTCAATAGCAAGCGTCGCATACAGAGGGCACTATTCGAGCTGCTGAGGGAGCGCTCCATCGATGACATCGCGGTGAGCGAGGTGGTCGAGAGGGCGGGCGTGAGCCGCACGAGCTACTATCGGGCATACGGCTCGCTGCAGAGTGTCGTCGACGATGCGCTCGACGAGCTGTTTGCCGAGGTCGAGTCGCTTGCCCCGCGGGGCGAGCTCCTGTCGGGGGACGACGAGACGGAGCGGTTCGAGCGCTCCCTCCTCGAGATCCTCAAGCTGTACCACGACAATGCCGACCAGCTGCAGATGCTGCTCGACGGCAGTGCCGACAAGACCTTCAGGAACCGCCTCTTTGCCTTCACGCTGGATGCGCTTCCGACCGCCGATGGGCAGGACGACTCGGCGCTCGAGGCAATGAAGCGCACGTACATGGCTGCCGGCACGGCGACGGTCATCTGCCAGTGGGTCGGTGGCGGCTGCGTGCTGTCCATGGAGGACATGACCGCGTTCATCATGCAGAAGCGCAGGGAGGCCCTGAGCGGGTAGGTTCGGACACAGGCCTTACGTGACGCGCGGGCTGGAGGCGATCGCCTCCAGCCCGCGCGTTCTGGTCGTATTGGTACTCGGCTAGTTCTTCTCGAGAAGGTCGTGCCAGAGCTCGGTGAGCTGGTCGTATCCGGGCAGGTCGGCCTTTTCGATGGAGGTGACGGCGCCCTTTGCGCGCTGCGCCGCCAGGCGGGCTGCCGCGCCCATCTGGTTGAGCTGGCGCCTGCGCACGCGCGAGGCAAAGCGCTCGCGCTCCTGGGCGATGCGCTGCGAGCGCTCCCTCTCCTGGTCCTCGGCCTCGCGGTAGATGGCCTCCTCGCGTCCTCGCAGCGACTCGCCGGCATCGCGGATGGCCTGCGCGGCCTGCTCGCGCTGCTCGCTGATTTCCGTCGCGATGGACTGGCGCTTGTCCTCGGCCTTGGCCACAAAGCGGTCCATGTGCGCGTTGACGCTCCTGTTGATGTTGGAGGCGGTCCGGGCGATGCTTGCCAGCGAGGATGCGGTGATGGCGGTGTCTGCCGCGATGATGGCCATCAGCACCAGCGAGAACAGCTCGGTTGCCAGGGGGTCGGCCGAGGTGATCAGGCGCGTGGTCGGCCCGTAGAGGACGTAGACCACCAGAAGGCCGCCCAGCCCGAAGAAGACCGAGGCGGGCAGGCAGATGCGCCCGTTGAGGTTGAGGGGCATGTTGGAGTAGTCCCACCAGTAGGCGTGGAAGAGCTTCTCCAAGGCCCAGTGGGTCGCGTACTCGAGGATGGCGCTGCCCACCATGACCACGAGAAACACCTGGTACCAGGCGGGGGTCTCACCGCGCTCGAGCACGGTGTGCCACAGCAGCATGATGCCCACGATGCCCGTTCCGTAGATGGGGCAGTAGGGCCCATACAGAAAGCCGCGGTTCTGCCATTTGTGCTCTATGACGGTGCAGTAGGCCGACTCCCAGATCCAACCCACGATGCTGTACAGGACAAACCAAACGAAGAGCTGACACACAAACATACGGGCCCCTTTCGACGCTCAAAGTATGCATGGAAGAAGGGCGAGGTCACAAGGGGAATGGAGACATTTGCGCCATTTTTTGAAGAACCTGCGTTGAATTTGGCCGGTATCGGTGTGAAGATGGGATCGGCTTTGCCACCGCCCACGGCAGCGGTGCGACGGGCACGGCTGTCGGTTCTGCTGCATGGGGAGATGTCACATGAGCGCTGCTTTGGTTCTACAGTCAGACTTTGGTACCGCCGACGGTGCCGTCAGTGCGATGTACGGCGTCGCGCTGGGGGTGTCGCCCACCCTGCGCGTGTTCGACCTGACGCACGAGATCCCTGTCTACGACATCTGGGAGGCATCATATCGCCTCATCCAGACCTTGTCCTATTGGCCCGAGGGGACCGTCTTCGTCAGCGTGGTCGATCCCGGCGTGGGGTCGGACCGGCTGAGCGTGGTGGTGCGCACGACCGGCGGCCAATACGTGGTGACGCCCGACAACGGGACCCTCACGCACACCAAGCGGATGATGGGCATCGAGGAGGCGCGCGTCATCGACGAGTCGGTCAACCGTCTGGCTGGGTCGAGCGCCAGCTACACCTTCCACGGCCGTGACGTCTTTGCCTACACGGGCGCGCGCCTGGCATCTGGGGTCATAAGCTTCGAGCAGGTGGGTCCCGCCATCGATCCCGCCGGCCTCATCGAGCTGCCCGTGATGGAGTCGACCTGCGACGGCATGACGGCAACCGGGTCCATCGACGTGCTCGACGTCCGCTTTGGCAGCCTCTGGACCAACATCCCGCGCACGCAGTTCGAGCAGCTGGGCGTGGCCTACGGCGACCGCGTGGAGGTCTCGATCTCCGACGGCACGCGCACGGTCTACCGCAACTTCCTCACGTACGCGCACAGCTTTGCCGACGTCTACGTGGGCGAGCCGCTGGTGTACGCCAACAGCCTCGACTGCATGGCGGTGGCCATCAACCAGGGCAGCTTTGCCAAGGCGTACGGCATCGGCACGGGCGCAGGCTGGAAGCTCTCCCTGGCCAAGGCGCCGCGCTGGTAGGCAGCACCCTGGCATGAGGGGCTCCCATCGGGCAGGCTTCCCAGCTCAAGGCAAAGGAAAGGGGACGAGGCCTCGCGGTCTCGTCCCCTTGCTCTTGTCGTATGGCGGCTGGCCTACACGCCGGACTCGTTGAGGTAGCGCTCCTGCTCGGGCGTCAGCACGTCGATGGCCTTGCCCATGAAGGCGAGCTTCTTGTGGGCCACGTCGTAGTCGACCTCGTCGGGCACGTCCATGAGCATCTCGTCGAGCTTGCCCTGGTGCTCCACCAGGTACTTGGCCGAGAGCGCCTGGATGGCAAAGGACATGTCCATGATCTCGGCGGGATGCCCGTCGCCGCAGGCGAGGTTGACCAGGCGACCCTCGCCGAGCACGTAGATCCAGTTGCCGTTGGTGAGCTTGTAGCCCACGATGTTCTCGCGCATGTCGCGCTGCTCGACGGCGTTGGTGCGCAGCCAGGCCATGTCGACCTCGCAGTCGAAGTGGCCTGCGTTGCAGCAGATGGCACCGTCGCGCATGTTGAGGAAGTCCTCCTCGTCGATGACCTTCTCGCAGCCGGTGACCGTGATGAAGAAGTCGCCCAGCTTGGCGGCCTCGGCCATGGGCATGACGTCGAAGCCGTCCATGATGGCCTCGATGGCCTTGACCGGATCGATCTCGGTCACGATGACGCGGGCGCCCAGGCCCTTGGCGCGCATGGCGACGCCCTTGCCGCACCAGCCGTAGCCGGCGACGACGGCGATCTTGCCGGCGACGACGAGGTTGGTGGCGCGGTTGATGCCGTTCCAGACGCTCTGGCCGGTGCCGTAGCGGTTGTCAAAGAAGTGCTTCATCTGGGCGTTGTTGACGCGCACCATGGGGAAGCGGAGCTTGCCCTCGCGGTTCATGGCCTCCAGGCGGATGATGCCCGTGGTGGTCTCCTCGCAGCCGCCGATGATGTTGTCGATGAGCTCGGGGTACTTGGTGTGGACGCGGTTCACGAGGTCGCCGCCGTCATCGATGATCAGCGTGGGGCCGACGGCCAGCACGTCGTCGATGCAGCGCATGTAGTCCTCGTCGGAGATGGCGTGCCAGGCGTGGACCTCGATGCCCTCGGTGACCAGCGCCGCCACGACGTCGTCCTGCGTGGAGAGCGGGTTTGAGCCGGTGGCGTAGACCTCGGCACCGCCTGCCTGCAGCACCTCGCAGAGGTAGGCCGTCTTGGCCTCGAGGTGGATGGACAGGGCGACCTTCTGTCCCGCAAAGGGCCTGGTCTCGCTGAACTCCTCCTTGAGCATGGTGAGCAGGGGGCAGTTGCGCCTCACCCACTCGATCTTGCGCAGTCCACTCTCAGCCAGGGCGATGTCACGGATCTCGCTTGCCATGGTGATTGCTCCAATCCTTGATGCGGTATCTGCCGCGAAATGCAACGGTAACAGTCTAGAGCATGCGGCACGATGATGCCATTTGAGCAGAATAGGCACATCGCTTGCGGCACCGCGACGCGCTGCACTGAGAAATGCAACGACACGCCCGCATTGTCAGGGGAGGCTATCTGTGGCACGGCCCATCACGCAGAGGGAGCGTCAGACCCTGATGGAGAACCCCGGGCTCGTCATGTTTGCGCAACGACACGCCGGTCTCAGCCCCGTGGTGTTTCTGCTGGTCATATCCGTTGTCGCCATGATTCTGCTTGCGGAGGCTATCTTTCTGTGGGATCCGCTTCTGGCTTGGGTGGAGAGTGCCCCCACGCTCTCGTGCCTGACATACATCGCCGTCTGCGCCTTCTCGCCGTGGCCTTGTCTGTTTGTCAAGAGGAGGTATGACGAGGCGTATGGGTATGACCGCGAGCTGCGGAGGCTGCTGGGCAGGGAGGGCCTGACCGTAGAGGTCGTTCGCGTCACGGGCTTGCCGCCGCAACGCGCCGAGGTCTATGTGGAGGGGGCGACGGGCCTCTCATGTTTTGCATCGCCTACATGCGCAATGCCTTCATGCCCGAGGAGGGCTCGCTGCTGGCACTGGTCGATATGGGCGACGGGTACCTCGTCGTGCGACCTGACCAAAAGACGAGCTCCCTTATCGGGGCGTGAGCGGCGGGGCCTAGAGCGCGTTGGCGTATGCCGCGAGAAACTGCTGCTCCAGCTCGCGCGCCTGCCGCCTGCGCGTCTCGTCGTCGATGAGCTTGGAGCGCGCCGTGCTGCCCATGGTGCGGGGGAGGGCGAGCACCCTCAGCTGGCTCTCCACGGACTCGATGTCCGCCCGGCTCTCCACGCCAAAGTAGCTGCGCACGAAGGCCATCCACAGCCGGTCGAGCGCCTCCTGCGACATGCCGCACAGGCGCTCTGCACCGCCGGGCCTGCGTGCGGCTATGCGCAGCACGTGGAAGGTTCCCGCGAGGTCGATCTTGGGGCTGCCCATGGAGGCGTCGCCCATGTCGATGAGCAGCAGCTCGTCGTCAGGCATCACCATGATGTTTGCGGGGTGGAAGTCACCGTGCACAAAGGTGTCACCGGTGCCGATGCCCTTCACGAACTGTCGCAGCAGCTCGATGGTGCGCGGCGCGTAGAGGGCGCTTTTCTCGGCGACGTCAACCCAGCCATAGAGGATGTCACGCGCGTCGGGCAGCTGCCCCTCCTCGAAGCGCGTGCCATGGAGCTGCCTGAGGAGGTCCGCCATGCGCCCGGCGAGCTCATCGAGCCGGTCGGGCTCGGCCGTGACCGCCTCGCCCAGGGTGCGCGCATCCACCAGCTCGTAGACGATGCCGTGCTCCCTGCCGGCGCGCACGGTCTCGAAGGGGATGGCCGAGGGAATGCCGTGGATGAAGGCCTGCCGCGCGCCTATGCGCTCGCGCTCGATCTTCTCGAACGGGTTGACCTCGGGTGCGTAGACCTTGATCACGCGCTCGGCGTCCAGGCGGTAGACCCGGCCGAAGGCTCCGGCACCAATCTGCCTGAGGCCATCGAGGCTCTGCTCGCGCGGCTTCCTGGTCACGGGCACGATCTCGGTGAGGCCCGTCATGTCGAGCACCTCGTACACCTCGGGCGTGACGTTGACCATGCGCGTGTCAGGGCAGCGCTTGAGCAGGCGCATGACGATGCGCAGGCCGGCGCTCGAGAGAAACCCGAGCAGCCCGCAGTCGAGGAGCACGCGATCGGGGGAGAGCCTGTCCAGAAGCTCGCCTGCGGCCTTCTCGACGTCTGGTGCGTTGGAGGCGTCTATGCGCCCCTCGAGCCAGATGGTGAGGGTTCCATCGTGTTCGTCGTGTCGCATGGCGGCTCCCCTTGTCTGCTCCCGTGGGTGTCTTGGCCAGGCGTGCCCGCTACGCCAGCCCCAGCCTCTTGCAGATGCGGTCGATCTCGTGATGGACGCGCTGCTCGTCGATGGTGAGAAGCGCACGGTCGCGCATGACGGGCTTTCCGTCGATGATGACGTCGGTCACCTCCGACCCGTTTGCGGAGTAGGCGAGGGCGGCAACCGGGTTGCCCAGCGGCGTGAGCGAGGGGGCGTCCAGGTCGAGCATCACGAGGTCGGCCTTCTTGCCCACCTCGATCGAGCCGGTGGGAAGCCCCAGCGCCGCGGCGCCGTTGCGGGTGGCCATGTCCAGGACCTCGTCGGCCGAGACGCACTGCGGCGTGTCGTGGGTGCCCTTGTGGATGAGTGCGAGCAGCGCCATCTCGCGGAACATGTTCTGCGCGTTGTTGGAGGCGGCGCCGTCGGTGCCCAGGCACACGTTGACGCCTGCTGCCATGAGCTCGGGCACGGGGGCGAAGCCATTGCCCAGCTTCATGTTGGACGCGGGGTTGGTGACCACGCTCACGCCGTGCTCCGCCAGAATGGCGCGGTCGGACTCGCTCACGCGGATGCAGTGCGCGGCGATGGTGGGCAGCTCGAAGACGCCTGCGTCACGCACGTACTCGACGGGCGTGCAGTGATGGTCCTTCCACATGTTGTCCGTCTCGCTCTGCGACTCGGCGATGTGGATGTGGATGCCCATGCCCTCGCGCCTGGCCACCTCGGCGACGCCGCGCAGGTAGTCGGGTCCGCAGGAGTAGGGGGCGTGGGGTCCCAGGCGGAAGGTCAGACGGTCGCAGCTGGCAAAGGCGCCGCGCTCCTCGAGTGCCTCGCGGATGCGGCGCTCGTCTAGGTCGTACTCGCCGCCAACCAGTCCGCGGCAGATGACGGCACGCATGCCGCTCTCGGTCACCGCGCGCGTGGTCTGCCCGATGTGCATCTGCATGTCGTTGAAGCAGGTGGTGCCCGTGCGGATCATCTCGATCTGGCTGAGCAGCGAGGCCCAGTAGGCGTCCTCCGGCTCCAGACGGTCCTCGATCGGCTCGATGGTGCCAAAGAGCCAGTCGGGGAAGGACAGGTCGTCGGCCACGTTGCGCATTATGCTCATGTAGGTGTGCGTGTGCGCGTTGATGAGGCCGGGGATGGTCAGGCGGCGCGAGCCGTCGATGGTCTCGCTGGCCACAAAGCCCTCCGGGGCCTCGTCGATCCCTGCGATGTCGGCACCCTCGACATAGAGGTCGTGGCGCCCTGCGGCGTGCCCGTCCTCGGACGGAAGCATGGCGAGGGTGTTCTTGATGAGGATTCCCATGGAGGCCTCCCGGCTCGTTGCTGGTCGCTTTGTTATCTGGACAAATGTAGCACGCACCCACCGATGGCGACCAAGCTCTGCCAAAAGCGCACCACCGCACTTTGGTTGATTTGAATTCGAGTGAAATCTGGCGCCGCCGATGGGTACAAAGGAATCTGTGAGTATCGGCGGACGGTGTGCCGCACATGTGATTGAAGGGAAGCGACCAACCTCATGAAGCAGTTCAAGACCGAGAGCAAGAAGCTCCTTGACCTGATGATCAACTCCATCTACACCAACCGCGAGATCTTTCTGCGAGAGCTTGTCTCAAACGCGTCCGACGCCATCGACAAGCTCTCGTTTGCCGCGCTGACCGACAGCTCGGTGAGCATCGACCAGGACGACCTCGCCATCCGTGTCTCCTTTGACAAGGACGCGCGCACGATCACCATCTCCGACAACGGCATCGGCATGAGCGCGGAGGAGCTCGAGGAGAACCTCGGCACCATCGCCCACAGCGGCTCGGAGGCCTTCAAGGCCGAGCACTCCGACGCCCAGGGCGACGCGATGGACATCATCGGCCAGTTTGGCGTGGGCTTCTACTCGAGCTTCATGGTTGCCGAGCGCGTGCGCGTGGTGAGCCGCGCGTTTGGCTCGGACCAGGCCTTTGCCTGGGAGTCCGACGGCATCGAGGGCTACACCATCGAGCCTGCCGCCGCAGGCGAGCGCGACGGCGAGGGCGAGCATGGCACCGACGTCATCCTCTACCTGCGCGCCTCCAGCGAGGCCGAGGACACCGACAAGTTCCTCTCCGAGTGGGGTCTGCGCGACCTCATCAAGCGCTACTCCAACTACGTCCGCCACCCGATCCAGATGATGGTGACCAAGAGCGAGCCGGTGGAGAACCCCGAGGACCTGCCCGAGGATGCCCCGCGCTACGTCGAGCACCAGGAGCTCGAGACCATCAACTCCATGACCCCGATCTGGAAGAAGCGCCAGAGCGAGGTTGAGCAGGACGACTACGACGAGTTCTACAAGTCCACGTTCCACGACTGGAGCGAGCCGGCGCGCACCATCTCCTTCCACGCCGAGGGCTCGATCAGCTACGACGCGCTGCTCTTCATCCCAAGCAAGGCACCGTTCGACCTCTACAGCAAGGACTACGAGAAGGGCCTTGCCCTCTACAGCTCCAACGTGCTCATCCAGGAGAAGTGCGCCGACCTTCTGCCCGACTACTACAACTTCGTGCGCGGCGTGGTGGACTCGCCGGACGTCACCCTCAACATCAGCCGCGAGACGCTGCAGCAGAACCGCCAGCTGCGCGCCATCGCCAAGCGCGTCGAGCGCAAGATCAAGAGCGAGTTGCAGACGATGCTCGTGGACGACCGCGAGGCCTACGAGAAGTTCTTCGAGAACTTTGGCCGGGGCCTCAAGTTTGGCATCTACAACAGCTATGGCATGAACGCAGGCGAGCTGGCCGACCTGCTGCTGTTCTGGAGTGCCAAGGAGGACAAGTACGTCACGCTGCGCGAGTACGCGCTCGCCATGCCCGAGGGTTCGGACAAGATCCTCTATGCCGCCGGCGACTCGCGCGAGCGCCTGGCCAAGCTGCCTGCCGTGACGGGCGCCCTCAAGCGCGGCTATGACGTGCTGCTGTGCACGGCCGACGTGGACGAGTTCATGATCCAGGCCATGCGCACCTACCACATGGACGCCGTGGCTGGTGACGCGGAGAACGCGGGCACCGACGCGCGCGACCTCGAGCTGGCCAACGTCTCCACCGCCGACCTCGACCTCGCTACCGACGAGGAGAAGCAGGAGGCCGAGAAGGCCACCAAGGACAACCAGGGCCTCTTTGACGCCATGGCCGCCAAGCTCCAGGACAAGGTCAGCGCGGTCAAGGTGTCGGCCAACCTCACCGACGCGCCGGCGTGCATCACCACCGAGGGCCCGATCTCGCTGGAGATGGAGCGCGTCATGATGCAGGGCCCCGACGCCGAGGCCGCCCCGCGCGCCCAGCGCGTGCTTGAGCTCAACGCCTCCCATCCGGTCTTTGACAAGCTGGTGGCTGCCCAGGAGGCGGGGGACGACGAGAAGCTCGCCCTCTACTCCAGCCTGCTGTACGACCAGGCGCTCCTGGTCGAAGGCCTGCCGGTGGACGACCCTGTGGAGTTTGCCAAGAACGTCTGCGCCCTGATGTAGGCCAGAAGACACAGAGCCTCGACTGGCGACCCCGCGGCATGGCCTGCCGCGGGGTCGCCTTTGTTATGCCGCCCAGCTCGGGGGACAGGGCGTCTCCGCTCGTTTGCGCATGTAAAGGGACTCGTCTGGCGCGTAGTGCGTCTCCTTTTTGAACACTCAAGACCAAAACGAGCGCCTTTTGCGGAACTGAGGGCCTGCGCGCGCCGCTTGGGGCGCGGCACTCATGTATATGTTGTCTGAAGACCCGTCTGAACGCCGTCGACTGGAAGAATCGAGGTGCAGGCATGAAGCTTCAGGTGACGCTCGATACCTACAGCATTGACGATGGCATTGCGCTCGTGAGGGGAGTCGCTGACTATCTCGACGTGATCGAGGTCGGCACCCCGCTGCTGCTTGAGACCGGCATGTCGGCAATCGACAGGATCAAAGAGGCCTTCCCCACGGTCAACATCATGGCCGACACCAAGATCTGGCATAACGGCGCGCGCATCGCGTACTCGGCGTTCTCCCACGGCGCGTCGAGCGTGACCGTGCTCTCCGCTGCGACCGATCAGGAGATCGAGGCGGTCGTCGACGTGGCCGAGGACTGCGGCGGCGTGGTGGTCGCCGACCTCTCGGACGGACGCGGCGGGCTCATGCAACGCGCGGCAGAGCTCGAGGACCTGGGCGTGCGCTACATGGTGGTGCCGTCGGGGCTGCGGGTGTACGAGGACGAGCTGCACGACCACGACGCGTTCCACCGCAACACGCGTGCCGTCGGCGGCATGCCGCTTGCGCTCGTGCGCAACATCGAGCGTGCCCTCAGCGGGTCGGCTCAGGTGGCGGTGGTGGACAACATCACCCTGAACAACCTGGATGCGGTCTTGGCAACCAAGCCGGGAATCCTGCTGGTGGGCCGTGCGATACTCTCCGCAGACGATCCTGCGGCCGCCGCTGCGGAGTTCAGGCGTCGCATGGACGAGGCTGCCTCGTAGGCAGACGGGCATCCGAGGGCCGTGCCTCGTCCGTCAACCTCTCGCGAAAAGATGTTAGACTAGGTAAATCATTAGTTAGCATCGGTAAACCTTTTGGTGGAAGATAACCAAGGGGCGTATCGCGAGAGGAAGCAACCATGGCTATTCCCGGAATCGTCTATGCCGTCGGCGGCATTGCCGCAGCCTGCCTGGTCCGTGGCGCAGCTACGACGGACAAGAGCAGGGGCTCCGAGGTGTCAGACAAGGCCCACGGTGCAGCCGTGAGGCTCGTCGCGGCAGGCATGCGCGCTGCCGACGTTATGTCGTCCGCCACCCAGACCATCGCCGACGAGGCTGCCGACATCAATGTGGAGGCACGCCGCAAGGCCCGTATCGACGCCGCCGTCAAGGAGCGCATGGACGTGCTCGAGCAGGACGTTCGCGCCGAGGTGATCGCCGAGATCGACGGCGAGGCGGAAGAGGAATAGCCGCCCATGCGCTACACCGTAGTCCGCGAGATGCCGGGGCGCCTGCGCCTGCATCTGAGTGCCGGCACGATCTCCGCGCCTGAGGCCCGCGGCATCGAGGCCGCCATAGGGTCCGTCAAGGGCGTCAAGAGGGCGGAGGCACACACCGCAAACGCATCGCTTCTGGTCGTCATGGCGCCGAGTGCCCGCACCGAGGTGCTTGAGCGGGTGGCGGGGCTCGACGTCCTGCATCTTCCCGTGGCCGAGGGAAGCCCCGACGACACCGACCTCGCATTGCGCCTGGAGGACGAGCGCTTCTCGCTCGAGGCGGGCAACCTCATGATGTGGACGGCCCTGCGCCGCCTCCTGCTGCCCGCGCCGCTGCGCACCGCCTGGATGGTGGTCAGATTTGTCCGCCATGCTCTGGAGGGCCTGCAGACGCTGCTCGCGGGACGTCTCACCGTGGAGGTGCTAGACGCGACGGCCATAGGTGCCTTGGTCCAGCGTGGTACCTATGGCGAGGCTGACACCATCATGTTCCTGCTCGCGCTCTCCGACGTGCTGCAGCGCCATGTGTCCAACCGGACTCGCCTGGCCCTGCAGCAGGGCCTGGTGGTGCGCGCGGCTACCGTGTGGCTTGTAGAGGGCGAGACCGAGCGCGAGGTGCCCATAGAGGACGTGCGGGTGGGGGACTGCCTGCGCGTGCGCGCCGGGGCGGTCCTTGGCGTGGACGGTACGGTGGTCTCCGGCGAGGCCGAGGTCAACGAGGCGTCGATGACCGGCGAGGCCGCCCTCGTGCACAAGGATGCGGGTTCGAGCGTCTACTCCGGCACGGCTGTCGAGGAGGGGGAGCTGACGGTGCGCATCACCGCCCCCGTCGGCAAGGCGCACATCGATGCCATCGCACAGATGGTGGAACGCAGCTCGGAGCTCAAGGCGGAGAGCCAGGGGCGTGCCGAGCGCCTGGCAGACGGGCTCGTGCCCGTCGCCTTCGCCAGCTTCATTGGCATCTACCTGGCCACGCGCAACATCAAGAAGGCGCTCGCCGTGCTCATGGTGGACTACTCCTGCGCGATCCGCCTCTCTACGCCCATCGCCGTGATGAGCGCCATGCGCGAGTCTGCGGCGCAGGGTGTGGTGTTCAAGGGAGGCAAGTATCTCGAGGCGCTGGCGACGGCCGACACGGTCGTCTTCGACAAGACGGGCACCCTGACCGAGGCCGCTCCGCGCCTGGTGTCGGTGGTCTCGGCGGGCGAGGTCGAGCCGGAGGAGATCCTGTGCCTGGCGGCCTGCATCGAGGAACACTACCCGCACTCGGTTGCCAGCGCCATCGTGGAGGGGGCACGCGAGCGCGGGCTTGCCCACGACCGCGAGCTCCATGCCGAGGTGCGCTACGTGGTGGCCCACGGCATCGCGGCCAACGTCGCCGGCGAGCATGCCGTCATCGGCAGTGCGCACTTCGTCTTCGAGGACGAGGGCGTGCCGGTGCCGGAGGGCTTCGAGGAGTGTCTCGAGACCGAGGCACCCGGGGCCAGCCACATCTACTTCGCGCTTGCCGGCAGGCTGCTTGGGGCCCTCTGCGTCGACGACCCGCTGCGTCCTGGCACAAGGGCTCTGATCGCGCGCCTGCGCGAGCTGGGACTCTCTCGTATCGTGATGCTTACGGGAGATGCCGAGCAGGCCGCGCGTGTGGTAGCCAAAAGCGCAGGTATCGACCACTATCTGGCGCAGGTGCTTCCCGAGGACAAGGCGGCCGAGGTCGAGCGGCTCGAGTCGGCGGGGCATCGCGTGGTGATGGTGGGCGATGGCATCAACGACTCGCCGGCCCTTGCGGCTGCGTCCGTCTCGGTCGCGCTCGCGGACGCCTCCGACATCGCGCGCACGGTGGCCGACGTGTCGGTGCGCGACGACTCGCTGGAAAAGCTGGTGCACGCGCGCGTCCTGAGCATGCGCCTGCAGAGGAGGATCTCCTCTCGCTACCATCTCATCGTGGGTTTCAACACGGCTCTGATTGCTCTCGGCGTTGCGTCGGTCATTCCGCTCACCACGGCCGCCACGCTGCACAACCTCTCGACGGTGGGCATCGCCGCCCTCAACACGCGCCCCCTCGTCCGGCAGGGCAGGGCCCGGCTGGCATCCGCTCAGAGTGACGCACGATAATCCACAAATGCGCTGGTAGGCGCTATCATGGATGCGTCGTCGCCGAGTGGGTGACCCATTGTGCCGGCTCGGCGTGGGGAGGGGAGACCGAGGGGGAGTCACATGATTCAGGACATCGCGCCGCATGCGCTCAAAAACGAGTATCAGCCGCAGACGATGCCCTCAAAGGGCGACCCCGTGCTCTTTGTGCGGGGGCAGGACGTGGCGGTGCGTTGCATCGACGAGCCCGAGCCGAGCTTCTCGTTGCCCGAGGTGGGCGTCGATGTCGGTCCGGAGGGGCTCACCTACCTCTTTGCGCTGGACGGCACGTCATGCTGGCTTGCGCCCGACCGCGGCCTTGCCGACCCTCCCGCTGGCTTCGAGCTCACCCACAATCGGGTCCTGCGCATGGACGGGCGCGGCCCTCGCGAGCTGATGTACGTCGTCTACACAGCCGTCCATCTGGGCGGATGGTATGCCAACCATCGATTCTGCGGCGCATGTGGCACTCCGACGGCGCACCATGCGACGCTCCGTGCGCTCACGTGCCCCAGCTGCGGCAACGTCGTCTTTCCGCGGATCAACCCCGCGGTCATCGTCTGCGTGCGTGACCCGAAGCGCGAGAAGATCGTGCTCACCCGCTACGCCCGCGGGCGCTACATGCCCATCGACGCTCTGGTGGCGGGGTTTGTCGAGATAGGGGAGACCATCGAGGACTGCGTGCGGCGCGAGGTGCGCGAGGAGCTTGGCCTCGAGGTCACCAACATCACCTACTACAAGTCGCAACCGTGGGGCGTGGCGGGCGATGTTCTGTCGGGCTATTGGTGCGACGTTGTGGGCGACCCGACGCTGCACATGGACAAGGAGGAGCTTGGCCGTGCGGTCTGGGCGGGCCCGACCGAGATACCGGGGCAGCCCGACGACCTCTCGCTCACCAATGAGATGATGTGTCTGTGGCGCGACAAGCATTTGCGCAGGTAGATGGCTTGTAGCGTTACCTTATGTGCGCCACTGGTCCGTCGATCGGGCCGGAACGAGCCGCCGTTGCGTCACCCGGAGCGGACCAGTCGCCACTGGTCCGTCTATCCGGCCGGAACGAGCCCCCGTTGTGTCTCTCGGAGCGGACCGGTGGTGCTCACCCCGCGCTTACCGTCAACCCTCGAACTCCGCGCAGAAGGCGTCGTAGTTCTCGCGCTCGTAGGGCATGTGGAAGACGGCAAACTCGATGAGGTCAAAGTAACTGCGCAGGGGCTCGAGCTCCTGGTGCCAGGCGCTTGCCACGAGGTAGGGATCGTTGCAGAAGGCGCCACAGCCAAAGGCGCCCAGCACCAGGCACTGGGCCTTCTCGGCGGCGGCGACGGTCAGCAGGTGACGCGCGCGCCGCCGGTGCAGGTCAAAGAGCTCGGTCAGCGACACGTTGGTCGTGCGTCCCATGTGCAGGTGGGCCAGGTTTGCGCTGGTGCGGCGCAGGTCAGGCGCCGCGCAGGTCACCACGTCCACAGAGATCCACTGCTCCGGCGCCAGGCGCGCCGGAAGCGCCTCGTCGCTCTTGCACACGACGACGTCTGGCGTCCAGATGCAGGCGTCGGTTGCCAGCACGTCACCGGACCCGCGATTGGGGCTGTAGTAGGCGTTCCAGAAGCGCCGCTGGTCAAGGGCGCTATAGAGCGTGGAGCAGCGGCAGAGGCTCTCCTCCTGGGCGGAGCTTCCCGCCTTGACGCCGCCGCCCGGGTGGACGGACGAGGCAAAGTTGTGCACGGCAATGCGGGCATCGGGACGCTCGGCGGCTATGGCCTGCGCCGCCTCGAAGCTGCGCCGGCCCGTCACGCGCACGATTCCCTCGCCAGCGGGCTCGCCCAGCTCGGGCCAGTCGTTTGCCTCGTAGAGGCGCGATGCCTCGGCCGAGCGGCGGGCAGCCTCCTTGAGCTGGGGCGTGTTGGCAATCATGTCCTGCGTGTCGGCGAAGATCGCCGCAAGCTGCTGCTGACGGTTCATGGGCATCCCTTCATGCGCGTTGGTGAATAACTCTACCAACAACAACCGCCCATGGAGAAAATAGCCGCACGCTTGAAACGTTTGCACACCAACCTCATGGCGCAGCTCCCCGAACCGTGGGCCGCGTTTGCCCCGCGAGCCTGTACCATAAAGAAGCTAGACATGCCTGTCGCAAGGAGTCTCCATGGAGAATCGCACCGTTCACACGAGGTTCACCGTCACCATGACAGGTGCCCTGCTCGTCTTTCTCGGCGCCGCGGTCCTCTCCAATGCCGGCGAGGTGACCGCCTTCATCGTGCGTCTCGTCGGATGCGCGACCGCCACCTTTGGCGTTGTCACGCTCCTGGGACACCTCCTGCGGGCGCAGAGCATCGACCTCATCCCGTTCGAGGACGTCGTCGTCTCGGGCGTGCTCATCCTGATCGGCGCCGTGGTGGGCGTCTTCCCCGACATGTTTGCCAAGGTGCTCTTCTCGGTGCTGGGCGTGCTCGTCGTGCTGTCGGGCCTGGGGGACGTGGCGCGCTCGCTCACCAAGACCGCCGACGAGGAGGAGGCGGAGAAGTTCTCCCTGCGCGTGGGCATCATCACCATTGCCGTGGGCATCTTCCTGACGCTCGTCCCCTCTGCCGGCGTCCATGTGCTGCCCGTGATCTGCGGCGTGGCGCTTGTGCTTGACGGCCTGAGCGAGCTCTACCTTGCCCTGCGCATGGAGACATGAGGCAACATAGCTCGCATTCTCCTTTTCGGCCGTCCCGCGTCGGGCTATGCTACCCAATGGCAGAGACTCGCAAGCAGGAGGTCGCATGAGCAGATACGACAAGCCCATCTTGGTGTTCCAGACCGACTTCACCTATGCGGAGGGGGCGGTCAGCTCCATGTATGGCGTGGTGAAGCGCATGGACCGCGAGCTGGAGATCTTTGACGGCACCCATCAGATCCCGCGCTACGACGTGTGGAGCGCCAGCTACCGGCTGTACCAGAGCATGCCGTTCTGGCCCGAGGGCACCATCTACGTGAGCGTGGTCGACCCCGGCGTGGGCACGGCCCGGCGCGCCTGCGTGGCAAAGACCGCCAGCGGACACGTCATCGTGACGCCCGACAACGGCGCCCTCACGCACGTGGCCCGTCACATCGGCATCACGGAGGTCCGCGAGATCGACGAGACCGTCAATCGCAACCCCGACACGCGCGGCACCTCGGTCTTCCACGGCCGCGACCTCTTTGGCTACTGCGCCGCGCGCCTGGCCAGCGGCATTATCTCCTGGGAGGAGGTCGGTCCGGCCTACCCGGTCGACCAGATCGTGATGCTGCCGCTTGCCGTGCCCGAGGTCTCTGGCGGGGTGGCGACGGGCATCGTCGACATCGTCGACCCCAACTTCGGCAACGCGTGGACCAACATCCCGCTAGCCCTCCTCGAGGAGCTTGGCGTGAGCTATGGGGACGTCCTGCGCATCGAGGTGCGTCATGCAGGCGAGCTCGTGCTGGACGAGGAGATGCCCCTCTGCCGCGCCTTTGGCGACGTCGGACCCGGCGAGCTTCTGGCCTACACCAACGAGCTCATGAACGTCTCGTTCACCATGAACCAGTCATCGATTGTCGAGCGCTACGGCATTGGCTTTGGCGCCGGCTGGGACGTGCGCGTCTCGAAGGCGTAGGGCCAAGGTGCATGCCTGTGGCCCATGACGCCAGAGCATCAAAAACCTTTGCCATTTGCGTGCCCGTGAGCTGTTTCGAACATTTACTATGTAGCTATCCATCCTGAGGATTGTTCCACCACGGTGGTGGGGCGCGACAGAAAGGAACCCCGTCATGGACTTCATCATCAGCAGGCGTCAGATGCTCAAGCTCGGTGCTGGCGCGACTGTCCTCGGCCTTGCCGGCTGTGGCTCCAACTCTGGTGCCTCCGACGACGGTGCCGCCGAGGCTTCCGGCGACGTCAAGGACCTCACCTTCGAGCCCGGCAAGCTGACCGTTGCTACCGGCAACCCCGCATGGGAGCCCTGGGTCATGAACGACGACCCCGAGTCCGGCGAGGGCTTCGAGGCTGCCGTCATCTACGCCCTGGCAGAGAAGATGGGCTTCGCCAAGGAGGAGGTCGTCTGGACCCGCACCGAGTTCGACGAGGCCTGCGCCCCCGGTGACCACGAGTGGGACCTCAACATCCAGCAGGTCTCCATCAACGAGGACCGCAAGAAGGCTGTTGACTTCTCGCCCGCATACTTCCGTCCCACGCAGTCCATCATCGTCAAAAAGGACAGCAAGTTTGCCAGCGCCACCACGTGTGCAGACCTCAAGGACGCCGTGTTTGCCGTCATGATGGGCACCACCGCCATCGACTACGTCAAGGACATCATCAAGGGCGGCTCCGAAGAGGGCATCGACATCTTCAACAACAACTCCGACGCCGTGGCCGCCGTCGACAACGGCCAGGCCGACGCGCTCGTCACCGACACCCCGCAGTGCGTGTACATGGTCGAGTCCGAGCAGCTCGCCAATGGCGTCGTCGTGGGCCAGATCCCCGGCACCGAGGATCCCGACGGTCTGGGCATCACCCTGGTCAAGGATTCCCCGCTCACCCCGTTCGTGACCGACGCCATGAACGCCATCCTCGACGACGGCACCGTTGACGGCCTCATCGACACCTGGCTCAAGGCCTACACCACCGACATTCCCACGCTCGCCGAGTAGCTTTGTGTCTGCGCGGCCGGTTGGGGCATCCAGCCGGCCGCGTTTTGCTTGCCAGCACAAGGGCGGCCGCGCAGCCTGTCGGGCAGCTGGCGTGCGTCCTCCCATCACATGAACGAGGTGATCATCACCTATGGCAGAAAAGATCGTCTACGACGTCAGCGACATCGAGCGGGATCGCGAGGAGTACCGTCGCAAGGAGAACCTCCGCTCGCACCTCACGAGCGTCGTGTCGTCGCTCTTGTTTGTGGCCATCGTCGTCATCGTGCTCAAGAACTCTCCCGGCTGGCCTCGGGTCAAAGAGTCCTTCTTCTCGCCCGAGTATTTCGCACAGGCCTGGCCGCAGGTGCTTGAGGGCCTCTGGCTCAACATCCGCGTCCTGGGCGTCGCGCTCATCGGCGTGGCCATCCTGGGCACCTCGCTTGCGCTCATCCGCATGACCACCTCGGCGGTCATGTTCCCGCTCCGCGTGGTGGCGCGCTTCTACACCACCATCATGCGCGGCATCCCGATGATCGTCGTGCTCTACCTCATCGGCTTCGGCATCCCCGGACTGGGGCTCTTCGGCCGCATCGACAAGGCCGTGCTCGGTACCATCGCCGTGGTCATGAGCTACTCCGCCTACATCGCGGAGGTGCTGCGCGCCGGCTTCCAGGACGTGCATCCCTCGCAGCGCGCCTCCGCTCGCTCGCTGGGCCTGACGCAGACCCAGACGATGCGCCTGGTCATCATTCCGCAGGGTCTGCGCAAGGTGGCGCCCGCCCTCATGAACGACTTCATTGCCATGCAGAAGGACGTGGGCCTGATCTCCACGCTCGGCGCCGTCGACGCCGTCCGCGCTGCGCAGATCGTGGTCGCCAAGACCTACAACTTCACGCCCTATATCGTCGCGAGCATCGTCTTCATCCTGATGAGCGTGCCGTTCATCCTGCTGAACGACTGGTACTCCGAGAGGCTGCGCAAGCGCGAGCAGACGGGAGGCATGGTCTGATGGCTGGCACTGATCTCACCAACAACAAGAAAGTCCTGCGCATTGATAACGTGGTCAAGCGCTTTGGCGACAATACCGTCCTGGACCACATCTCCTTTGACGTGCACCAGCACGAGACCGTGGCGCTTCTGGGCGCCTCCGGCTCCGGCAAGTCCACGCTCATGAAGTGTGTCAACCTGCTCGAGCAGGTCAACGACGGCCAGATCTGGCTGGGCGACACCGACATCACCGACCCGAGCATCAACATGGACAAGCAGCGCTCGCGCATCGGCGTGGTGTTCCAGCAGTTCAACCTCTTCTCGCACATGACGGTGCTCAACAACGTCACGCTCGCCGCGCGCAAGGTGCACAAGTGGCCGCGCGAGAAGGCCGAGGAGAAGGCCATGGGGCTGCTGCGTCGCATCGGTATGGACCAGAAGGCCAAGGAGTACCCCGACCGCCTCTCCGGTGGCCAGCAGCAGCGCGTGGCCATCTGCCGCGCACTCATGATGGAGCCCGAGCTGCTCCTGCTCGACGAGATCACCTCCGCCCTCGACCCGCTTCTGGTGGGCGAGGTGCTCGAGATGGTGGGCGAGCTCAAGGCGCAGGGCGCCACCATCTTGATGGCTACGCACGAGATGGGCTTTGCCCACGATGCGGCGGACCGCATCGTGCTCCTGCGTCGTGGCAAGATCGCCGAGAACGGCAGCCCCTACGACGTCATGGACCACCCGACCGACCCGGAGACCCAGGAGTTTTTTGCCGCCTACAACAGGGTGTAGGCCGGACCCTAATCAATGACATGCATGCGGCTCCCAGAGCAGTGCTCGGGGAGCCGCCCTTGTTCTCTGGGCGCCGACATGTGCAACTCGAGCGTGCGCTGGCGCCTCTCCTTGCGCTACGATTTGCCTGGACATCAAATGCGACCAATGGGGGAGACGCTCATGCAGTTCGACTTCACGTCAATCATCGACCGCACTGGCACCGGCGCGCTTGCCGTCGACGGGCTGGGAATGCCGGGAGGCTTTGCCCCCGCCGCGCCCCAGGAGGGCTTTGACGCCATCCCGCTGTGGGTCGCCGACATGAGCTTTGCCGCGCCGTCCTGCATCACCGGAGCCATCACGCGCCGCGTGGGGCACCCGCTGTTTGGGTACTTCCTCAACTCGGACGCCTACTACGACGCGATCATCGACTGGCATAGGCGTCGCAAGGGCGTCGACGACCTCACCCGCGAGTGCATCGGTTACGAGAACGGCGTGCTCGGCGGCGTGGTTTCTGCCATCTGCGCCTTCAGCGCCCCCGCGGACAAAATCCTGCTGCATTCGCCCACCTACGTCGGCTTCACCGGCTCGGTCGAGCGCACCGGCCGTGTCATCGAACACAGCCCGCTCGTCCTCGACGACGAGGGCGTCTGGCGCATGGACTTCGAGGACATGGAGCGCCGACTGTCCGAGAATCACATCCACCTGGCCATCTTCTGCTCGCCGCACAACCCCTGCGGGCGCGTCTGGGAGTGCTGGGAGATCGAGCGCGCCATGGAGCTCTTCGAGAAGTACCAGTGTACCGTCATCTGCGACGAGATCTGGAGCGACCTCATCCTGCCCGGCCATACCCACATCCCGGCCCAGCAGGTGAGCCAGTGGGCGCACGACAACACCATCGCGCTCTATGCGCCGAGCAAGACCTTCAACCTGGCTGGCCTCATCGGCAGCTACCATGTGATCTATGACCAGCGCCTGCGTGACCGCGTGCGCTCCGTGTCAGACGCCACGCACTACAACAGCATGAACGTGCTCTCGCAGGAGGCGCTCGTCGGCGCCTACAGCGACGAAGGCGCCGCATGGCTGGATGAGCTGCTGCAGGTGATTGACGCGAACATGACCGTGGCGTGCGACTTCTTTGCGGGGATCGACGGGGTCAGCCTCATGCGTCCCGAGGGCACCTACATGCTCTTCATCGACTTTGCCGGCTGGCTCGAGAGGCACGGCAAGACGCTGGCAGAGCTCGAGGAGGCGGCCTGGCGCGTCGGCGTGGCCTGGCAGGACGGTGCCATGTTCCATGGACCCACGCACATCCGCATGAACCTCGCCCTGCCCACCGCGCGCTTGCAAGAGGCATTCCATCGTCTGATGAGCTACGTGCTGTAGGGCAGATGATCGGTTCGGCACTTCGTCATGCCTGCGGCATGCGAAGAATCTCAAAATAATCGAACAAATGTACTTATTAACGTGATACACTAAAGCTGCTTGGAGGGAGCGGTTGTCGATACGTGTCCACGTCCGGTCCGGACCGTGTACCCTCATACGCAGAAACCCGCGGCTATACGGGGTTTCCGGCTGACTCACCTGCAGGTTCGTTCCGCGGAGCCGGGGCTTTCATTCCGTGGCGGGCGTTCTCGAGCGAATACATGCACCACCCGTATTCGTCCCCCAGAGGATGCCCATGCACGCTGCCGCACGCAGACCATATCACGGCAGCTTACGAGACGCTGCAAAAGAAGGTGAGGGCTGTCATGGGCGGCGAGGTTCTTGAGTTGTGGGCTGATAGAGTCGAACGTGTCGAACGCGAAGCACGTGAGGCTCGTGAGCAGGGCCTCGAGCAGGGTCTCGAGCAGGGCATAAACGAGCTCTCGCAGAAGCTTCTCGAGCTTGGTGTCAGCGAAGAGCTCATCGCGCAGGCTGTCGCACAGGTGCGTGGGGAGGAGAAGGCCATCCTGTAGGGCGGGCTGTCTCACTCGTACATGTTCATTGAGGGCTAATCATCCTCCGGTAAGGCTTGACCTACCAGGCTCTACCGGAGGCTGCCCTCTGCGCCTTTAGAGGGATGCGAGTTGTGCATCTCTTGCGGTGTGCTTGCCAATCCCTCGCGCAGTATGGTCAGCAACGCCTCCTTGTCGCGCGGGAGCAAGCCGTTTGCAGGGATGGGGTTGGAGACGTGCGCTCCGAAGAACACGCACTCGTCCAGTTCTAGCCCCTCCAAGAAGGCGATCTCCTCCTCAACATACTGTCCGAGCGTGCACTCCTCGAAGGCGCCTTGGTCAAGTAGCGTCTCAAGGGGCGTGCCTGAGTCTACGTGCAGGGGAGAGACAAAGATGAGCGTGGGCTTGGCCTCATTGACGAGCGCGGCGTTTGCGGCGGCATGCTCGGCGATGCGGTTTGGTCCGGCTGCGGCATTGATGATGTTCACGTTGAAGGGGAGGCTCGCTGCGTTGAGCCGAGCCAGCTGCTCGCGTGCCTCTGCCGCAGTGTAGCCCTTGTTCATAAAGGTGAGCACGTCGTCGAGGGCGCTCTCCACACCGATGTTTATGTCCGCGTAGCCTGCCTGCGCAAGTGCGGCAAGCTCGTCATCTGTCTTGCTTGCGATATTGGTGATGCGCGCATAACAGCCGATGGACTCGACAGTGGGAAGCGCCTCGTGGATCATCTCCGCGATGTTGAGCAGAGCATCCGTTGGCAGGCAGAAGGCGTCGCCATTGACGAGGAACACGCGCCTTGCGCGCGGGTAGCGATATGCGGCCTCGGCGATGTCGTCAACGATCTCCTCGAGCGGCGAGACAGAAAACGGCACGTCACGATACATGCTGCAGAAGGTGCAGGCGTTGTGGCTGCATCCGCGCGTGACCTGCAGCAGCAGCGAGTATGCCTCGTAGGGCGGTCTGAAGGTCATTCCGTCGTAGTGCATGCGACTCCTTTTGTTAACCTCTGATCCGTAAGCGCTGCGAGCAGCGGCCTCGATTCCAAAGCGACTGTTAGCGAACAGTATCGCAGAGTGGTCTTGTACATAGGGGCAGATTACGGCTTTTGCCGTTGACAACACGTGCCGGAACCTCGCCGAGAGTCCCGGGGCATCAGCCCGTATCGGCGGCCATCATGATACGATGGGCGCGAACGGATTGCTGGAGGCGAGGTGGCCATGGGACTGCTCTCGGACATTCGCAAGATGATTGAAGGCCAGGGCGCGGCGAACGAGCTCGAGCAGATGGAACTCGAGCAGGTGCGCAAGATGACTGTGGTGGCCGAGAAGGGAGAGGCGACCATGGGTGACACCGTGCTAGGCCCCAAGGTTCGCCGACGCTACCGTTTTGTCGGTAGTGTCCAGGGGGTCGGCTTCCGCTGGACTACGACCAACCTTGCAAGCTCGGTCGGAGCGACGGGATGGGTCATGAACGAGCGGGATGGTTCGGTCACGGCTGAGATCCAGGGAATCCGCGAGCAGGTGCAGGCGGTCATCGACGGTCTCGAGCGCTACTACAACGGGCGCCGCTGGATGGCGGGCTTCCGCATCGAGGAGGCGCGTGACGTGGACGTGATCGAGGGCGAGTACGACTTCAGGCCGCTCTACTAGGCCGCGAGCCGACCTGCCGGAAGGGCCCCATATGTCTCAGTTTCCCACAGAATGGCTGGTAGATGCCCTGCGCATCGACCTTGCCCACATGCGCTGCCGCCGCGTGGTGCTCTTGGGCAACGAGGGCGACATGGGGGTGGAGGGCCTCAGGGTGGCGCTCGCCCGGTGGGGCTTTCAGGTGCTGGTGCCACCCGAGGACGAGCGCGCATGGATTGCCGGCCTCTCCTCTGCAAATGCCGCGAGCCTGCCAGATGCAGAGCTCCGTCGCCTGGCAGCGCTCCTGTCCGACGCCGTCGAGCATGGCGTCGATGCAATCGTGACCACCGAGAAAGGCTTGGCCCGGCTGGTGGAGGCTTGCAGATTGGAGATTCCCACGCTCGCGCTCGATCCGCGTGGCTCCGTCGTGCCTGTGAGAAACGTCGTCTTTGACATGGGGGGCGTGCTCTTCAGGTGGGAGCCGCTCGGGCAAGCCCGCCGCTTCTGCGAGAGCGACGAGGACGTGCGCCTTCTGGCCGACGCCGTCTTTGGATCTGTGCAGTGGGCTTTGATGGACGCTGGCGCCGTGGACGAGGGGACCGTTGCCTGGACGGCAAAGGCGCGCCTTCCGCGCCGGCTGCATGCCGCTGTGAACGAGCTCGTGCGCCACTGGTGCGATGAGCGCGTGCCCGTGGAGGGCATGGGTGGGCTTATCGGAGACCTCAAGCAGGCGGGATATGGCATATACCTGCTCACCAACGCGGGGGAGCCCTTCGAGCGCTACGAGGCGCAGTTGCCTGGCAGAGAGTGCTTTGACGGCATGGTCGTCTCCTATCGCGAGCGGGTGGTCAAGCCCGACGCGCGCATCTATCGCACGCTGCTCGAGCGCTACGGGCTGGAGGCGGGGGAGTGCCTTCTTGTCGATGACGCGCGCGACAACGTGCTCGGTGCCCGGATGCTGGGCATGCGCGCCTGGCACTTTGACGGCACCGTGCAGAGCCTGCGTGACCTGCTGTTGTGACCTGGACCAGACGCCTTTGAGATTCCGTCGCCTGCGCCGGCCTTGTCGACCCCGAGATCGAGATCGTGCTCAAGCTGTAGCCACTGACCTGCCTCCAGACCGCGTGCGATACTTGGCAATACGTGTATAAAGTATGATTAATATTGTGTTTTCCCTTTGCCAGGTGGAGTATGGCCCAAACGACGTCCACTTGGTTTGGGGGAGCCATGGCGCAGAGGGTGCTCAGAAGCGGTCTCATCAGCGACTCGGCGTACATCGTCTTGGGGTCGATTCTGTTCGCGGTCGGTCTCGACTGCTTCGAGATCCCAAACGGTATCGCTGCGGGCGGCGCTTCGGGCCTCGCAACCGTCATCGCCGAGCTGCTGCGCCGGGCCTCGCTGCCGGTCGTTCCGGTGGGCATGCAGGTCCTTGCGATGAACGTCCTGCTCATGGGTGCTGTTTTGCATGAGGGTGGTGCACGCTATGCCGCGCGTTGCATACTGGGCATCGTGGTCTCCTCGGTTGCGACCGATGCGCTCGCACCCGTGCTTCCCGTGTTGGGCAACGGCGACATGCTGCTGTGTGCCCTCTGGGGTGGTGTGGTGTGCGGCATTGGGCTGGGCTTGGTCTTTCGCGCCGGTGGCAACACCGGGGGGACGGACATCGTCGCGCAGATCGCAGCAGCCCACACGTCGCTCTCGACCGGTATGGCCTCGCTTGCCGCAGATGCAGCGGTCATCGCGCTCTCGGTGCCGGTATTTGGCATAGAGAACGCACTTTATGCAACGATAGCAATGTATCTTGGTACCCGCGTGCTCGACATGGTCATCGATGGCTTCGACACGCAGCGTGCGGCCTACGTGATCTCCGACCAGCATGACGAGATAAAGGCACACGTCTTCTCCGACCTTGATCGCGGGTGCACGGAGCTGCTTGCGCGCGGTGGCTATACGGGCAGGGACCGTCCCGTTCTTCTCGTGGTACTCACGCGCTCGGAGATGGCCTACCTGCGGCGTATCGTGGCCGAGATAGACCCGTCTGCAACCATTGTCGTGAGCAAGATTCACGAGGCCTTTGGGAACGGCTTCACTTCGCTCTCTGGTACCAACTGACACGCCGTCCCGACCAGCCTCCTTAACGACCACCCACAGACCTAGTGGACACCTATTTGTCTCATGTCATCACTCGTGCTTCCCTGACAAAAGAGTGCACAACAAAGCGGCTATTCGGAGCCTTCCTGGAAGAGTCCGAATAGCCGCGTTCACGGCGCACTTTTCTAGGACATGCGGGCGACTCCCGTTGTCCCGGGCGCTTGGTTAGTTGTTGATGTAGGAGAGCAGGTCGAAGGTCTGGACGCTGGTGAACTCGGAGTTGCCGTCGAGATCGCAGTAGACCTCGGCCACGTAGAGCTGCGCCACCGGGTTGGCAGTGGTGGGCTCTCCGGCGCAAAGCACGAGGTAGTTGGTTCCAGCGACGACCTGCGTTCCGAGCGTTGCCAGGGGCTTGAGGCTCACGCCCACATACGCCTCGGTCGCCTTGGTGAAGGCCTCGGCAGCATCGGCGGGTAGAAGCTCGGTGGCTTCGGGCATCACGACGGCCCAGGCACCGACGGCCTCGCCATCGGCGGTCTCGTCGGTGACGTGCACGTCAGCAAGGTCGATCTGCTCGGCCGAGGTCAGCTCCGCCTCGCCAGAGAGATTCTCGTAGACGACCAGCAGGTACCATCCAGTCGTTCCCTGAGCGTCTGCGACCTCGCCCTTGCAGAGGAAGGCGTAGTTGGTACCCGCCACCACCTGCGTGGCCAGTGTGGAGACGGGAGTGTAGGTGACCCCGACGAGCTCCTTGGTGGCGGCTGCGAAGACCTCCTGCTCATGATCGGTGAGGGTGGAGGTCGGCGCTTCGTCAGAGGCCGTGTAGCCACCGACGACCTCGGTCGCCTCGGGGCTGGCTTCCGACGGAGTGTCTTCCGCAACTGGCTTGGCGCCGCATCCGATGAGGGACAGGGAGAGTGCGAGCGCTCCGGTTGTTGCAAGTGCCGCGATCCTCTTCATGGCAAACCTTCCTCTCTTATTTGGACCTGCGCTGGCCTTACCCCTAATACGATCGTCGGAGGGACTTTGTCGCATGTTACAAACCCTTCATAAGGTCATCGTAGGTTGCCACGCCAGCGCGCGCAATCGAGAGCAGCTTTGGAGGCCGCGCAAGTAGACGAATCAGTGCGATTGTATGTCGCGTGATACCATTTTCTTACGTATCATCAAATTGGGGATATTGGAATCGTTGGGGGGAGATGGCATGAAGCTCTCTGGTAGGCACCTGCTGGTGGTCGTGGCCATGTGTGGCCTGTTGGCGTCGGGCGTTGGCCTGGTGACCAACGTTGCGGGACTGTTCTTCACCCCGGTCTCGGAGGAGTTTGGGGTCCTGCGCGGACAGGTGAGCCTCATGCTCACCATCACCAACATCTCGTTCGCCTTCGGTGGCATGATCGCCCCGCGCCTGCTCACCGAGAAGACCCTGAAACCGCTGCTCATTGGCGCGACGGCTGTTAATGCGGCTGCGACGGTGGGCTTCTCGTTCTGCCAGGGCGTCATGCCCATGTACGCGCTCTGCGTCGTGCGCGGCCTGGTTGCCGGCATGATCGGCTTCGTGTTCGTCACCTCGGTCATCAATCGCTGGTTCGTGACCAACGTTGCCCTTGCGTCGAGCATCGCCATGGCTTGCAGCGGTCTTGCGGGTGCGCTCTTCTCGCCGATCGTCAACGGCATCATCGGTGGCGTGGGTTGGCGCATGGGATACGTCGCCATTGCCGCCTTCACCGTGCTGCTCAACCTGCCCGCCATCCTGCTGCTGCCCTCGCTCGACCCCGCAACGGCCGGTCTCGAGGCGCTCGGTGCGGGTACCGTCGCAAGTGAATCCAATGCAAAGGCAGAGACGGGCTCCGCGGTCTCCGCCGCTCCGGTGAGCATGGTCATCCTTGGCGCGGTCATCGGCTACGCGGTTCTCGCCACTGCAGTGACTGCCATACCGCAGTTCTTCCCTGGCATGGCAGAGAGCTACGGCTTTGGCGCGGCGCTGGGAGCCTCGATGCTGTCCGCCTCCATGGTGGCCAATAGCCTGGGCAAGATCGTGCTCGGTGCGCTCATCGACCGTCTGGGCACCCGCATCTCCACGCTGATCTATGCCGCAGTCGTTGCCTCGTCGCTGGTCATGCTGCTGATCATTCGCAGCCCCCAGATGCTCATCGTGGCAGCGGCCCTGTGCGGTCTGTGCTACTCGCTGGGCACCGTGGCCATTACCATGATCACGCGCGACGCCTTTGGAGTTGCCAACTACGACAAGACCTATCCCACCATCAGCCTGGCGGGCAACTTCGCCAACGCCATCTTCTCGTCCGTGGTCGGCTTCATGTATGACTTCTCCGGTGGCTACGTGCTGCCCATCATCGTGCTGCTGGTCTGCCTGGGAGCCGCTGTCGCATCCATGCTGTATGTGTATACGCATCGTTTGGAGACTGTGGCGTAGGGTCCCTGCAACACTCCGAAAGCCCCTCCGTCCAAGTGCCCCATTGATGTGATAAGTTCACAGGGGAAGGTCGAAGAACGGGGGCAACATGGAGTTCAGGCAGGGCAAGGCGCGCATCATGGATGCGCTGCTCGATCATGGCGGCCTGCAGCATCTGGTGGATGTCGGCGCTGAGGTCATCGGCAACCCCGTGTTCGTCTGCGACCTTGCGGCACGGGTCATGGCGATGAGCCATGCGACAGAGGAGGACCGTGCCTTTTGGGACGAGTTCTTTCCCGGGGGAAGAATGGACCCCGACAACGCGGCGGACGTCGGGCGCGCAGGTATCTACGAGCGCGTTTTCTCGAACGATACCCCCGTCGTGGGCAAGTTCGACTTCTACCCGGGCCGCTTTGTGGGTGCCCGCATTCGCCTTCGGAACGATGTCGTCGGCATGGCAACGCTCGTAGAGCGCGAGCCGCTCGGCGAGTGCGACGGGGATCTGCTCGTCGTCCTCTGCCAGGCCATCGTGCTGGAGATGACCTGGCAGGACATGCAGGTGAGGAGCTCGTCAGCCCTCCTTGACGTGGTGACCGCAGCCATCGAGGGGACGGCATCGGGAGAAGAGCTGGACCTCATGGCTCGCGGCGACCGCCTGGGACTTCCCTCGCGCAGCCGTGTGCTGGTCATCGCTCTCGAGTCGGGCCACTCGGGGGTCGTGTTCTCGTTCTCGCAGGGTCTTCTGGCCCGGCGTTTTCCCACATCTCCCACCATCGTGCGCCATGGCCGACTGGTCATGCTCCTTGACCTGAGCAGATACGAGGAGGTTCCGCTCCGCGACCTAGAGGCATGCCTCGCGAACCTTCCCCTGCGCGTGGGGGTGGGTGGCGCCTTCGACTCGAGAGGGGGCATCAAGGAGTCCTATCGTCAGGCGCGTGCCGCCATGGTTCTCTCGCAGCGTGCGGGACTGCCTGCGGGTCTGGCGAACTATGACGACTGGCGTCTGGACGACTTGCTGATGCAGGTGGCGGAGCTGACGGATCTCTCGCACTACATCGACCCGGTGACGGAGCGCATGGCAGGGCACGACCGACGTGAGGGGACCCAGCTCATAAAGACCGTCGATGCCTATCTCCGCTGTGCCAACAACGCACAGGCGGCCGCACGGCTTCTGGGCATTCACAAGAACACGATGTACGCGCGCCTCGAGCGGATCCAGCAGCTCTTTGACGTGGACCTGGAGAGCGGGGAGACCTGCCAGTCGCTGGCACTGTCCCTGCGCATGCGCCGCGTGCTCGCCTGGCGAGGCGACCCTGTGACAAAGTAACAGTCCAAGAGGTTCTTCCCATACCGCAGCCCGATGACGGGGCTTTTGCAGGGCCCCATCATGTGAGGCGTAAGCAGGAGCGTCGCCATGACGTCATCGCACAAGGAGGAACCCATGTCTGCACCGGAGTTCAAGCCCAGCCCCTTCGCACAGAACCTCATCCCGCGCAACACCACGTTCACCAGCCACGAGGGCGTCTTCACCCCGATGGCCGACGACGGACGCTTCCCCATCCAGCCCTTCTCCTACAGCGGCTGGCTCGACGAGGAGCTCTCGTGGTACGACACCTGCTACGTGCATGGCGGCCTCAACCCCGCGATGAACTACCTCATCAAGGGCACCGAGTACCTGGACTTCCTGACCGCCGCGAGCGTCAACACCTTCAAGAAGTACCCGGTGGGCAAGGCGCGCCACGTCATCATCTGCCAGCCCAACGGCAAGATCATGAACGACGGCATCGTCATGCGCCTGGCCGAGGACACCTTCTACTCCATGTTCCTGCCCGACCCGGCCATGCTCAACCACATCTTCTTCCAGGACAGGTTCAACTTTGAGGTCGAGGACTGCACCGAGAGCCACTTCTTCTACCAGATGTGCGGACCGCGCTCGCTCGAGGTCGTGGAGCAGGCGACCAAGACCGACCTGCACGACCTGGGATTCATGTGGCTTCAGCAGGGCCTCAAGATCGCCGGCCACGAGGTCTTCGTGCTGCGCACCGGCATGGCGGGCACGCTGGGCTACGAGACCCACGGCCTCACCAAGGACTGCCAGGAGGTGCTGGGCGAGGTCCTGCGCGTGGGCGAGCCCTACGGCATCCGCCAGCTCGGCAAGCTGCCCTACGTGACCTGCCATTGCGAGGGCTCCATCCCGCAGGGCACCGAGCACTACGCGTTCCCCATCCCGGGCTTCGAGTGGAACATCGCCGGCTCCCTGCCTGCCGACAGTGACCTCGTCTACCGCACGCCCATGGAGAACGGCTGGCAGAAGATGGTGCGCATGGACCACGACTTCATCGGCAAGGAGGCCATCGAGGCCGAGCTGGCGGGCAACTACAAGACCGCCTGCACCCTCATCTGGGATGTGGACAGCGTGGCCGAGGCCGTCAAGGCGTCCATGGACGGCACCCGTCGCGTCGACCCCATCGAGTTCCCCTGCGACTACGACTACGTGCTGGGCAATGGCACCCTGCACATCGACGAGGTCTACGACGGCGACACCTTTGTGGGATGCTCCTCTGGCCGTATGTTCTCCAGCAAGACGCGTCAGATGATCTCCATCGGCACCATCTACCACGGCCTTGTCGAAGAGGGCCGGGAGCTCGAGATCCTTTGGGGCAACAAGGGTACCGACCAGGTGCGCATCAAGTGCCGCGTGAGCCTGTTCCCCTATATCAAGGAAGGCCGCAACGAGAGCTTTGACACCGAGACCATTCCGCATCCCGTGTTCTAGCACCAGCTGGGTTCCCTGCGGATAAGGCGATAGACTTCGCCTCTTTAGGCACCGCCATTCGTACTCGCATAAGTGGAGTCCGAATGGCGGTGCGCATTGAGGTCGTCGAGCCTGACGCAAGCTGGCTAACAACGTTCTTCGAGAGGGACGGGCCTGTTTCGGTATGTTGACAGGCCCGCCCCTCAATGAGCGGTAGTGCCATGCTGAGGGAGCACATATTACTTTGCACTATGTGCTGAGGTCCTAAAGCTGCTTTAATGGCTGTATGGAACGCAAACGACTACTCATAACCTGCTTCGAGCCGTTTGGTGGCCGCCTGGTGAACGCATCGCGCGACGCGGTGTTTGCGCTGCCGGATGTGACAGGCACCTTCGAGGTGCAGAGGCTCTGCCTACCTGTGGTATTTAGCCGAGCTGCGGAAATCGCGCTCGCAGAGGCCGGACGCCTCCGTCCGGATGTCGTGATGTGTGTGGGAGAGGCTTCCGGTCGCTCTGCGATCACCCCGGAGATGGTTGCCATCAATCTGCGCTTCGCGCGCATTCCCGACAACGAGGGAAATGCGCCACTCGACGAACCGGTGCTCGAAGGCGGGGAGAGCGCGCTCTTCTCGACGCTGCCCGTGCGTGCGATGGCGGAGGCAGTGCGCGAGGCGGGGTTGCCGGGTGACGTTTCCTACTCGGCCGGAGCCTACGTCTGCAACGACCTCATGTACCTGATGTTGCACCACTTGGCGGGAACGGGCGTGCCCTGTGGTTTCGTGCATGTGCCGGCGCAGGGGCTTGATGCCGGGTGCATGGCGCGAGGGCTGATGGCGGCAATCAGCGCGCTCGAGCAACTGTAGGTCGCCCCGGGTGGCCAGTACCCCTCTTTCTGTAGGGGTACGAGCGTTAACTATCCTCGGATTGCCGTGTGTTCAGACTCTCGAGGGGGCACGACAATTGTCGTGACGAGAAGGGCCCCGATGGAGGAGGAATCATGGGCTATTCGGTTGACGACAAGTGCAGGAAGCTCGCGAAGAACGCTGAGGCCGCAGCCATCATCTCTGAGTACTCTGCCGGCTTCACCACCGATCCGCAGATGAAGATGGTCATGGGGCTCACCCTGCGCAAGCTTGCCAGCTTCCCGCAGGCCAAGGAGCTCGCCGATCACCTTGACGAGATTGATGCCCGCCTGAAGGCCATCGAGGGCTAAGTCCGTCACGGCAACGCCACTTAGGGGCCAACCGCACACGAGACGCGGTTGGCCCCTTCTCGTATGGCTCTTTAGAGCGACGTGTCGCCCATGATGCGACCCCTGATTTCGATAGCCTTGAGCAGCAGCTGGATGCGCAGGCGGACGTCGGGGTCGTCGAGGTCGAGCCCGAGGTCCCGATTGATGCGCGCAAGGCGTTCGAGCAGCGTGCTGCGATGCACGTAGAGCCTTGCTGCGGCCTGCGTGGCGCCTCGGTCACAGGCAAGGTACACGCGCAGCGTCTCGAGGTAGCTTGTGCTTGACGTGAGGTCGTGCTCGATGAGCCTGCGCAAGCCCTCGGGACACCAGAGCTCGAGGGGTATCTCCCCGAGGGAACTCACCACCATGTCCTGAAGCGCGAAGTCCTGGAAGCGGTGAAGGCGTTCTGCACCGCCGAGCAGGGTTCCGTTTTCGAGGGCGCTGTTTGCCTCGAGGTAGTAGAGCCTTGCCTGCATCAGGTCCTCGACTCGATCCGAGAGGCCCGCCCGCATGTCCATGCTGCCGGTGAAGGGCTCGATGGCGGCACGTATGTCCTCGGTCGGGTCGCCGGGGCCAAGCTGGTCGAGGTCGATGAACGCAACCACTGAGTTGCCATGGTGCTCGAAGGCGAAGCTGTGGGGGAAGGTGCTCTCAACCATGGTGCGCACATAGCCGAGCGGAAGCGTCGCCATGCGGCTCGACATCTTGAGGCGCATGCATACGAAGGAACGCTCCCGCGAGGCGTTGTCCACGGCAGCCTTGGTCACCTGGTCGAGCGGCAAGCCGTTGACCAGGTCTTGTATCGCCTGCCTTAAGGAGGCGGGGCCATGGGGCGTGGTGCTTGACAGGCGCCCCAGGGCACGCTGCACGGCCTGGGCGAGGAAGGAGAGCGCGAAGCGGTCCGAGGGCCGCTCGTCACGCGTACCGTAGATGAGCGTCACGCAGCCACAGTACGTGCGTCCCTGGTGCAGGTTGCAGTTGAGCGTGTGCGTCCCCAATACGTCAATGACAAAGGGGTCGCTCACCTCGGTGGACAGGGCATGGCTGCCAAGGAACTGGTCGAAGGTGCTGAGCGGAAGCGCGCTGCCGTCCCCGCCCGAGAGACCCGCGTCGCGTCGTGCGAGGTCAGACGTGCCAAGGATGGTGAAGTTGCCATCTATGGCGAGCAGCGCGTTGCCGAGGATCTCCTCGCTGCGGGTGAGCATGTGGGAGATGTCGCCCTCCTCGTCGACCATGCGCCTCAAGTCATGCTCCCATGTGTCGTACGTGTCGTATATGCGCTGGACGGCGTTGAAGGTGGCAAAGAAGTCCGCAGGCTCGAGCGTAACGACGCAACAACGCTCGCGGAGGCGGTGCAGGCGCGGGGCGTCGCCGATGCAGATGATGACGGCACCGGCCTGCACGGCTGCGTGTGCTGGGAGTCGCTCGCAACGCATCACATACAGATGACCTGACAAAAACGTTCTCTCGCCGCCTTCGTAGAGCTCTGGCCTGCCTACGAGCAAGCTGTCGTCGCGCATTCCCGTGACGTCTTGGCACAGGCCAGCTGGCAGGTTGTCCACGATGGCGCTTACGCTGAGGTGCATGGTTCCCTCGCTTCTCGACGGTGTCTGCGGCACATTGTAGGGTCTGATGCCGAATAAGTGGCGGTTACAGTGCGTTTTGTGGGCTGTTGGTTCGATTCCTCGGTAAGAGACCCTACAACTTGTTGGGGCATCGCTGCCTATCCACCAACCATCATGCGTCTACCAAGATGCGTCGGTACCCATCAGCATGAGGATGGTGCTCCATATGTCTCACCAAGCGGAGACATGCCGCTGGTGGATACCGACGGGTTTCGAGGGATAGGAGAGGACATGGCCCTGCTCGCACACGTCGACACGCATCGGGGCGTGAAGACGGCTTTTGGCAAGATCATTCCCGAAGAGGAGGCCTATAGCTATTGTCTGAGGACGATCGCTGCCTTCTCGGCCAACATCTTCCAGGTGATGCGCATCCTGAACGATAGCTGGGAGGAGCGCACCGAGGCCATCACCGAAATCGCCAACATGATGAACTGCGCGGCCTGCGCCGGTGGCGAGGACGAGCTGTTCCAGTATCTCGACGCCTTCTATGACGAGTGGAACATTCCCGAGCTGGTCAAGCGTGCCGCGTGGATCGGTGCCATCTGGGGCGACTACGGCGACGAGGCCGAGGACATGGCCGGTCGCGTGATCCAGTTCACCGAGAACCGCGTGGAGAAGGAGCTTGACACCTGCCCGTGGGACATCGTGGGCTCCGAGATGTGCAACATGACCACGGGCATGTTCACGGCCAACTTTGATATCGCCGCGGGTGGCGAGCATGGGGCGATCACCAACGACGTGCAGCTCAACATGTGCGAGGCGCGCGGCTGCGGCAACCCGCACTGCCGCGTGGTGGCCGAGAGGCTCGATGCGTTCAATCTGGAGCATCAGGGCTGGCTCGACCATCGTGGGCAGGCCCATGCACCCGTGCACGACACGCCGCCCGAGCGTCGCGTTCGCCACGGCCAGGGCTTGCGTAACGGCCAGTATGTGCAGGCCTTTGGCGAGGAGAACTCGCTCGAGTGGCAGTACAACTGGGTAGCGCAGATGGGCTGGGTCTGGTCCTGCAGCTTCCCGCTGATCGCCATCCGCGACATGGCCGACGACGATGACGAGTTCGAGCGCCTGCTGCGCATCGTGTTCGCAACCGCCGGCAAGAACTCCTTCATCGACTTCTTCGCACGCGAGGGCCTGCGCAGCTGGCTCGACATTCCGCGCGAGATCGGCGACAACGACCCGCGCGTGATGGGAGCCTACATCGACGCCATGCTGGGATGCCAGCTCGTGCCGCACGAGTGGGAGGCCTTCGACGCGGAGGGCGTCGAGATTCGCGTCTCGCAGGAGGACTTCGAGGGCCGCTTCGAGATGGCGCCGCTTGAGGAGATCACCATGGGCTACGAGGCGCAGTGGAACGGCGCCTGCCACACGCTGGTGTCACCAGAGTGGTCGGTCTGGATCGACGAGGACGATGACGACTACATCATCACGGTCGGCCGCAAGGTCGATGACCGTGCGCTCTAAGGAGGGGAGTGATAGCAATGCTGTTCAAGGATGACGTCGTCGCGCGCGCTGAGGCCAAGGCCGTGCGCGAGAACGCAGGCTGGTATCGCTGGACGCACGACCTGGTCACGGTATCTGGCACGGATGCCGAGAGGTTCCTCGACTGGATGCTGGTAAACAGGGTCGCAGGCACGCCAGAGGGACGCGGCAAGTACACCACGATGCTCGACGAGCAGGGCACGATCATCGACGACCTCATGGTCTTCAACCGCGGGAATGGCGTGTGGTGGCTCTCCACGCTCTACGGCCCCCATGACGTACGCTGGTTTGACGCTCACAAGGGCGCGTATGAGGTGACGTATGAGGACGTCACCCAGGCGTGGGACATGTACGCCGTGCAGGGTCCCAACTCCGCGAAGATGATGGAAGCGCTGCTCGGCGAGCCCGTCGACGCGCTCAAACGCTTCCAGATCGTCGACGCCAAGCTGGGAGACGTTGCGGTCGTGGTGGACCGTGGCGGCTTCACAGGCGAGCTGGGATACGAGCTGTACTGCTCGCGCGCTGACTCTGCGGCCGTCGCAGAGGCGATCACTGCCGCCGCAGCCAAGTATGACGCGCCTCGCCTCACCACGCTTGAGGTCTACGTGCGCTCGCTTCCCATGGAGAAGGGCTTGGCGCTGCGTCAAGACTACCGGGGTCTCACGCCGTACGAGGCCAATCTCGGTTGGTCCGTCCGCATGGACAAGGACTTCTTTGGCAAGGATGCCCTCGAGGCCGCACATACCGAAGGGGAGAAGCGCGCCTTCGTCGGCGTCGAAATCGAGCGCGAGAGCTACGAGGACATCGCGCAGAAGGAGATCCTACGCAAGCGCGGCGTGCCTCGCGGATACGTCACCCAGATGATCTACGGCTACACGGTGGACAAGAACATCGGCTTTGCCGTGGTCGACGCCAAGCGATGCCCGGTGGGCACCCGCGTGACCATCGGCCCCAACGACAGTCCCGCCGTCATCGTCGAGCCGCGCTGGCTGTAAGGAGGCATGGACATGTCAACCAATAAGGACAAGGTCATCCTGGTCGTGGGCGGTGCCTGCGGCATGGGTGCGGCGACCGTGTGCGCGCTGTATCGCCAGGGGGCCAAGCTCGTGGTGCTCGACCTCAACGAGGAGGCCTGGGAGGAGCTCGTCGAGGACGAGGAGCTCACCGACGGCCCCGGCACCATCGACTTCGTGGGTGGCGACGTGTGCGATCCCGAGGTGCGCCAGCGGGCCATCGATATCGTCCGCGAGAAGTACGGCACGCTCGACAGCCTGCTCTACATCGCGGGCGTGCTCGACCTCATGTGCCCCGCTCACAAGACCGACGACGAGCTCTACGACTACGTCATGGACGTCAACGTCAACAGCTGCTTCCGCATGTGCCGCGACTGCCTGCCGCTGCTCTGGGACCACGAGGGGCTTCCGGCCAACATCGTCATCGTGGGCTCCGTGGGCGGCCAGGTGGGCAGCTCTGCCGGTGCGGCCTACATCACGTCCAAGCACGCGGTGCTGGGTCTGGCACGCAACCTTGCGCACAGCTACCGCTTCCGTAACGTGCGCACCAACGTGGTCAATCCGGGTGCCTGCGTGACGGACATTCTGGGCAACGCCATGGAGAAGTGGCCCGACCGCGACATCATGGACCTCGAGGGCAACGAGCTTTACAACGTGCGCGGCGCGGTGGCGCTCGGCGTGGACTGGGACGGCAACAACATCACGGGCTGGCCCGAGGACATCGCCAACGCGATTCTCTACCTCATCAGCGATGAGGCCCACTACGTGAACGGTGCCCAGCTCAACGTGGACGGCGGCTGGACCAGCTTCTAGGCCATATCACGTCACTTCGCGCGAGGGGTCCGGAGATTGCTCTGGACCCCTCGTTTCGCGCTTCGAACCAGACGCCCCCGAAGTCTGCCGGTGCCTCGCTGTGCCATGTGCGCCGTGCGTAGAACCTGCGGCAGCGGAATGGAGGGGCCAATCCTGTTTGGCGCTATGATGGTCGCGAGCGGACGCACCTATTCGTCAATTCTGGGAGACCATGATGGGCTTGGATGTGAAGAAGATCGTCGCTGGTACGGTTGGTGCATTGGGCAGCGGTGCGCTGGGGGCCATCGCGGTTCGCACAGCACGTTTCGTTCCGCCGAAGGAGGCTCCCAGAAACCCCGAGCCCGTGGATGTGGACATGGACTCGCTCGTCAGCACCTTCTCCAGCCTCATCCGCTGCAAGACGGTCTCGTACTATGATCACTCCCTCGAGGACGAGGCCGAGTTCGACAAGCTTGTCGGCATGCTTCCCGAGCTGTACCCTCACGTGTACGAAGCCTGCACACTCCAGCGCTTCGGTGGTCGTGCCCTGCTCTACAAGTGGCCCGGTCGCACGCAGGGAAACCCCGCCGTGCTGATGGCCCACTATGACGTGGTGCCGGTGGACGAGGAAGAGTGGGATCACGACCCGTTCTGTGGCGAGGTCATCGACGGTGTCCTCTGGGGGCGCGGCTGCCTCGACACCAAGGCTACCTTCAACGGGGTCCTCTTCTCGGCCAACGCCCTCATTGCCCAGGGCTTCGCGCCCGAGCATGACGTCTACTTTGCTTTCTCCGGCTGCGAGGAGGTGGGCGGCCCTGGCGCCAAGCATATAGCCGACTGGTTTGCCGAGCAGGGTGTCGTCCCCGAGCTCGTGCTCGACGAGGGCGGCGCCGTGGTGGGGGACGTGTTCCCTGGCGTGACTCGCCGCTGCGGTCTCATCGGTATCGCCGAGAAGGGTAACATGTTCGTCCGCCTCTCCGCCAAGTCGGGTGGCGGGCACGCATCCGCACCAAAGCCGAACTCTCCCGTGGCCGTCCTTGCCGAGGCAGTCGACGCCATCGAGACCAGCCCCATGCCCATCAAGCTGAGCAAGCCGGTCGCGCAGATGTTCGACACCCTTGGCCGTCACGCCACTCCGGTCTACCGCATGCTCTTTGCCAACCTGGACGTCTTCATGCCGGTGCTCGACATCATCTGCCGCAAGACCGGTGGTAACCTCAACGCGCTCATGCGCACGACCATCGCCCTGACGCAGATGAAGGGCAGCAACGCTCCCAACGTAATCCCGCCGGTTGCCGAGATAATCACCAACGTGCGCATCAATCCCGAGGACACGGTCGATGACGTGCTGACCTACCTCGAGAAGGAGATCGACGACCCGCAGGTGAAGGTGGAGATGATCGAGGGCTGGAACCCGAGTCCCGTCTCGCGCACCGACTGCGAGGGATACGAGCGCATCGCTCGAGCCGTCGCCGACACGTGGACCGACTGCATCGTGAGCCCGTACGTTATGGTGCAGTACTCGGACAGCCGCCACTACTGCGACCTCTCTGATCGCGTGTATAAGTTCTCTGCCTACGACGCCACCTCGGAGGAGCTGGCTACCATTCACGGCAACAACGAGCGCATCCGTCTCGATGCGCTGCGCAGCACCATCGAGTTCTACACGCGCTTGATGCGCCAGTGCTAGGCGCCTCTTCTCTGCGACATTGAGCCTGACAAGCGGCGGATACTACCGAGGAGGACACATATGGACACCAGCTTCATCACCATCAACACCCACAGCTCCATTCGTCTGGAGACCAAGCAGGGGACGGTCATCTATGTCGACCCATACGGGTTTACGACGGAGCCCCACGATGCAGACCTGATTCTTGTGACGCACACCCACTTCGATCACTTCTCCCCTGAGGACATCGTGCGGGTTAGGAGGCCCCACACGGCCTTCGCCATGCCTGCTACTGGCAAAGGGGATTTTGCCAAGGCTGGCTTCACCAGCGCAAATGCGGCCTTCCTTGCTCCCTATGAGCGTGTGACGCTGCAGGGAGTCGAGGTGGAGGCCGTACCTGCATACAACGCCAACAAACGCTTCCATCCCAAGGGCAACGGCTGGCTGGGCTATGTGGTGTGTATCGATGGCGTGCGCGTCTACATCGCGGGTGACACCGACGATCTGCCAGAGAACCGCGAGATTGCCTGCGACATCGCGCTCGTGCCCGCGGGCGGCACCTACACCATGGACGCCCGTGAGGCGGCCGCATTCGTGAATGCCCTCAAGCCTTCCGTCGCCATCCCTGAGCACTACGGTACGGTTGCCGGGTCTGCCGACGACGGGAGGACCTTCGCCGGTCTCGTTGACCCGGGCATCGAGGTCGTGCTCAAGCTCTAGCGGCGTTTCGGAGCGTATCAAGCCCGCGCGTAACGGGACGTCGGCCGCCAGGGGGGGGAGTCATGCCAACACAGGTCCAATGGTCTAAGTTCAACGAGTTTCTCGCGCAGGTCGGTGCGCTTGACGACCCCATGTCGCTGGCGGTGAACACCCTTCTGCAACTGCGCAAACTCGTGCTCTTTGACCAAGGTCGCATCTACTTCATGGATGCGGACGGCAAGGTGTTTGACGAGTACCTGATCGGGGTGAGCAAGAAGACCACGAAAGCCTACCACGGCTATTACCACGAGGTCGATGGCGACCGGTATTCCGTCACGAAGCGCGCCAAGGAAAAGGAGCGCGGCATGCGGGAGAGGGCTATCGACGAGACGCTGCCCAAGGGGCGCGAGGTACTCTTCCAGCGCATCTACGTGGTGGACTGGTCGAAGGAACCTCACAGCACGCGGTTCTATCGGGAGTACATCGCTCCTCAGGGCCTGAAGCACTCTACGGGTTTTGCCCTGCACGATAAGGAGGACAGGACGCGCGCCCTCTTCTGTCTCGACCGTACGCACGATATCGCCTACACGAGGGACGACACCGTGATGCTCGGGCTCATCGCGACGCATGTGGACAACATGTTCAGGAAGCTCTATGTGCAAGTCCCCTCGGTGCGCGGCGACCAGATCGCCATGCTCACGGGAACCTCGGGACTCACCGAGCGCGAGCGACAGGTCTGCACGCTGCTGGTGCGCGGCATGTCACCGAAGGCGATCGCCGAGATGTTTGGGCTCTCGGTGCGCACCGTCTACAAGCACGTCCAAAACGTGCATGCTAAGCTGGGCGTTTCCTCGCAACTCGAGCTTGTGGCCAAGCTATCGGAGCAATAGCGCTGCCAAACGGCGGAGGCTGCGGCGTCCTACGCAATTATGCGTAGGACGCCGCAGCCTTTATGTTGGTACCTTTCGCTCAAGGAGAAGGACCATCCTCAAGCGAAAGGACCACGTCATGGCAGAGCAGGTACGTCAGATGCCCGATCCAGAGAAGCTCGCGAGCATGTCGCTGGCCCAGAGCATGCCTCTGGGAGACGCGCTCACCAACCTCGATGGCAAGGTCGCCATCGTCACCGGCGGCGCGACCGGCCTAGGCTTCTGCGTCGCCAACCGCCTCGCGGAGGCTGGCGCCAAGGTCATGATTGCCAGCCGCAACCAGGCCCGTGGCGATGCGGCCGTGGCTGCGCTCGAGACGAAGGGCTATACAGCCGCCTTCCGCTCCACCGACGTGAGCTCCGTTGAGTCCTGCTACGCACTCGTCGACGCGACCGTCGAGACCTTCGGCAACGTGGACATTCTCGTCACCTCCGCGGCAGGATGGGACGAGCAGGCCTATCTCGACGTCACCGAGGCCACCTACGACCGCGTGCTCGACGTCGACCTCAAGGGCTCGTACTTCATGGGTCAGGCCGTCGCGCGCAACATGGTCGCCAACAAGACCAAGGGCAAGATCGTCTTCATCTCGAGCGCCGCCCACCTGGGCGAGGGCCCGCGCGGCGTTGGCATGAACACCTACTACCAAGCTGCCAAGGCGGGCGTCTGTGCCCTCACCACGGGCGCTGCAGCCGAGCTTAAGCAGTACGGTATCAACGTGAACTGCGTGGCGCCGGGCGGCATGCTCTCTCACGGCGTCTTCTTCGAGGGCCGCGACAACGGCGGCGCCTACGGTCCCGAGTACGCGGCCTTCAAGCAGCAGGTCATGGGCTGGGAGTCCGAGCGGGTGCCGCTGGCCATGAACCCCGACCAGGTGGCGCTCATGGTCTACGTGCTCTGCACCCACGCCTCCGACTTCATGGACGGCGCCACGGTGGACGTCAACGGAGGCGCGCTCCTCAACGCCCAGCTCCGCCCCTTCTCCACCACCGTTCCCGGCTGCATCCCCGGACCTCAGGCGTAGTCCCTCTTGACCAGGCTCCCTGTGGGCCTCACCAACTTATCGAATGGCGGGCATTTGCCCGACAACAAGCGAAAGGAGCACCACCATGGCAGAGAACACTCAGAAGGTCGAGACCAGCCTGATGCACAAGGGTCGCAAGACCATCTGGCACCTCCAGCAGATGAAGAACAAGGGTGAGCTCATCTCTATGGTCGGCCCCGGCAACCTCGATCCCCTGTTCAGCGCATGGGCCGACGCAGCCGGTGCCGACATCATCCGCTTCGTGGCTCCCGGCGAGAACGCCATCGAGCGCTCCGCCAACCTCCAGAGCCACCTGCGCCAGGTGCGCAAGATGGCCCCGTACTCGCATTTCAACGTCGTGTGCGAGACCTTCACCGTCGCAGACAACAGGAGCGCCCTCGAGACCACCACGAAGCTCATGGCCGATCAGGCCGACTCCATCCTGATCATGGGCATCACCAACGACAAGCTGCAGTTCCTCGCCGACAACCACGTGCCCATCTTTGGTCACGTCGGCGCCCTCTCCGGCTGGCAGACCGGCAACATCGGTGGTTACAAGCGGATCGCCAAGACCGCAGATGAGGCCTTCAAGGTCTACCGCACTGCCTACGAGTATCAGGAGTGCGGCATGAAGGGTATGACCATCGAGCTCGTTCCCGCCGAGGTCGCCCAGACCATCGCCGAGAAGCTCACCGTCCCCGTGGTGGGTGTCGCCGCTGGCGCCCCGTGCGACGGCTCCGAGATGGTGGTGTGGGACCTGCTCGGCATCGTCCCGCCGGTCACCGTGCACGCCAAGCAGTACGCCAACCTCCCGCAGATCGCCGTCGCCGCCTACAAGGAGTTCATCAGCGAGGTCAAGGAACGCAAGTACCCGCTGCCCGAGCACGGCTTCTCCATGGATCCGGAGGAGCTCGCCAAGTTCAAGGACATGGTGGACAAGGACGTCCACTAGGGCTGGAGACATCCGGATGTGCGCGTGATCTGATCGCGCAGAGACGTACTATCGAGGGGGCGCCCTAAGCAGGCGTCCCCTCTTCCAAAGGAGGCGTTATGGCAAAGGGTGAGGAATTGCTCGAGGCCTTGGGTGAGGCTGCCTGCGAGGTGGCGGACTACCATGCGCTTGGCATGATGCCGCATCCCAGCAGGCGTGCCTTTGTGGATGCGCTTCAGGCTGCGCTCGACGCGGGGCTGCCCCTCGCCAGTCTGACTGAGCGTCTGTCAGCATTGCGCCCCGACAGCTTTCTGGTGCTGTCGGGGCCTACGCTCTGGTTGCTCACCTCTGCGGAAGGGCTGGGTATTGCCGAGGACGACCTTCCCGAGGACGCAATGGAATACCTCTCGCTCGTGGCGTTCTTGACTCAGGAGATGGGGGAGGGCCGGCTTCCGTATCACAACTTCGGCGAGATGAGCCGTGCGGCTG
Organism: uncultured Coriobacteriaceae bacterium; assembly: GCA_902777325.1. Lineage (GTDB taxonomy): Bacteria > Actinomycetota > Coriobacteriia > Coriobacteriales > Atopobiaceae > UBA1367. The sequence goes on along the minus strand of CACYTH010000001.1, from coordinate 138,840 downwards.
CCGAGGGGCGAACCCTGGCGCAGGGACTCGCGCATGCCGACCGCGAGCGCCTGGTGCGCACGCGCATAGAGCCAGAGCTGCGGCACCTCTGGCCTCGCGACGACGAACGCGTCTGCGCCGAAGTCAAACGACTTCTACGGGAGTGAGCCGTGCGTAGCATTGGCGTGCCGGACGTTCGGCGCGATTCCTGCCGCGGAGCAGCCTGTCGAGGCGGTTGCCGACCGCAGGCGCCACATGGGTGCCTGCGGTCGTGAGGCCCTTCTGTCCTAGGCCCTGAGAAGGCTGGCAAAGCGAGCGAGCACCCGTGCGGTGGCACCCCAGACGAGCGGCTCGGTTTCCCGATAGAAGGGCACACGATTCGTTCGTGCGCGCCAAGGATAGCCTCGTCCGCCCGGGACCAGCTCCCATGGATAGTCATCGGGATAGCTCGGCGAAAGTGTGACGTCATAGGTTTCGGGTTCGTGCGAGAGCAGCCAGTCAAGCGAGAGCGCGAAGGTGCGGTCCACCTCGTCGGCCGAGCAGGTGCCCTCGTACCCGCCCAAGGTTCCGACGAACACGTGCAGGGGCATGCCACCCGGTCCGGGCTGAGGGCCCATGGAGCCGACGATTTCAATCTGCCCGGGCGATACGAGGAGTTCCTCGCAGGTCTCGCGGACCGCAGCCTCCTGGGGTGTCTCGCTTGCCTCGATACGGCCTCCGGGGAGGCACACCTCACCAGGCTGTACGTCGAGGGTGAGTGCACGGACTTCGAGCAGGATTCCAAGGCCGTCGGGGGTCTCCACAAGGGGAATCAGCACGGCCGCCTCGTGTGGGGAGGTTCGCTCGGCCCGTACGAGGGCTTCTCTCACGTCAGAGACTTGCATACACTTCCTCCTTGATCACGGGTGGCCGTTCTTGTGGTGAGGGGCGGGGCGGTTTGTAGGGTTGTGACGGCCAGGCACCCCCATATCGTACGCTCCATCTGCGAGGTCGTGCGTCCCATGGCAGTCCTGGCGACCGGCAACGCCGGATGGTGCGAGCCGGGGGACGCCATGGGCTGTCACCCGACGGCAGGCGCGGGAAGCAAAGCTGCTGGACGGACCGCTATCACCACATGCGGATATGGTCAGAATTGGGTATCTCATTTCTGCCCATATGCTGAGACAATGGCCCTGCACGTCCGATGGGGGTCAGCCGCGGTGGGAGGCGAGTGGCGGTGAGCGAGAGGACGTCCATACCTTGGAAGCAGTGCAGCGACTTTGTGCTGGATTGCGGGAGTGTGCACGAGCCCTACCGATTCTGCAGGCGCGTGATCGAGAGGATCGCCGACCTCGTGCCCTACGACCAGGCACTCTTCCTCATGCTCGACGGCAACCGCAAGATCGTGCGCAAGCACTTCGTGGGCTTCCCCGAGCGTTGGTCGCGGATGTATCTCAACTACTACTCCAAGTCCGTGACCGATGACTTCAGCCTTTCGAGCGACGCCTTCGAGATCGAGGGGAGGGGCTACATCGACCTCATCGACTGGCACGACATCGACTGGATCCACGACGACTTCATGGACAACTACATCAAGCCGCGCAACCTCTCGCAGAGCCTCTCGTTCACCCTCTTCGACCTCAAGGGGTCCCCAGCAACCACCTTCTGTCTCGACCGCCTGAACGACGGCTCGTTCGCGGCTCGCGAGGTGGAGGTGGTGCGCTTGCTCACGGCACACCTGAGCAACCTCTACAAGAACCTCTTCGTGCGGCCCACCGGGCAGGTGCGCATGTGGGACGGCGTGGCCGGAGCGGTTGACCTCACCCCGCGCGAGTGCGAGGTCCTCGACCTGCTCTGCCAGGGCATAAAGCCGGTCTACATCGCGCGCGAGCTGCACATATCGCTGGGGACGGCAAACAAGCACATCGCCCACATCTACCGCAAGCTGGGCGTGGACAACAAGCAGGAGCTGCTGGTCAAGCTCCTGGGCAAGTAGGACGGAAGGTTTCACATGGCAATCATTCAGGGCGAGGCGGCTCGCCAGGCTCTGCTCGCAGGTATCGACGAACTCGCGGACGCGGTGAGCGCCACGCTGGGGCCCAAGGGTCGCAACGTTGCCATGCACCAGAAGGCCAGCCGCTACGGGGCCGACTACGGCGAGCGTGCCGGCGCCGGTGCGCCCGTGCTCATCACCAACGATGGCGTGACCATCGCCAAGGAGATCTCGTTTGCCGACCCGGTCAAGAACATGGGTGCCCAACTCATGAAGGAGGCCGCTGTCAAGGCCAACGACGAGGCGGGCGACGGGACCACCACGGCGATCGTGCTTGCCCAGGCGCTGCTGCAGGATGCCTTCCGCAACATTGCCGCGGGAGCCGACCCGCTGGCGCTGCATCGGGGGATCAAGCGGGCGGGCGAGCTGGCTGTGAGCAGGCTCGCGGCTTCGGCCGTTCCCGTGACGACCGAGGGGGACATCGCCCATGTGGCCACCATCTCGTGCCAGGACGAGAAGCTCGGCGCGATGGTGGGGGAGGCCCTGTACCGTGTGGGGCTCGAGGGCGTGGTCAACGTGGACGACTCGCAGCGCATGGAGACCACACTCACCGTGGACGAGGGCATCGTCTTCGACCGCGGGCTGGTCTCGCCGCACATGGCCACCGACACGCGCTCCGGCGAGGCGGTGCTCGAGGAACCCTACATCCTCATCTGCGACAAGAAGTTCGAGGATGCGCAGGACATCATCCCCGCGCTCATCTGCGCGGCGGAGGACGGACGCGACATCCTGGTGATCTGCGATGGGATCGAGGGAGACGCGCTCGCGCTGGTCATGCGCAACAAGATCGAGGGTGACATGAACGTCGCCTGCGTGCAGGCCCCGGCATACGGCGAGGGCCGGCAGTGGCGTCTGGACGACATCGCCGTACAGACGGGCGGCATGTTTGTGAGCGAGGCGATGGGCCTCTCCATCCGCGAGGTCACGCGCGAGATGCTGGGCTCCGCCGAGCGCGTCAAGGTCACGCGCAAGCGCACCATCATCTCGGGCGGACAGGGCGACCAGGAGGCCATCGATCGTCGCGTGGCCGAGCTGCGCTTCCGTGCGGAGAGCACCGAGTACGAGTTCAACCGCAAGCGCCATGCAGAGCGCCTGGCATCGTTTGTCTCGGGCGTTGCCACGATTGCCGTGGGCGGCGTGACCGAGGCTGAGCAGTGGGAGCGCAAGATGCGCGTGGAGGACGCCGTCAACGCGGCCCGCGCCGCCTTCGAGGAGGGCGTGGTGGCCGGTGGAGGCGTCGCGCTGCTGACGGTGGTGCCGGCGCTCGAGGAGCTGGCCCGCGGCCTCGAGGGGGACGAGCGCACGGGCGTGCGGATTGCCATCGGGGCCTGCCAGGCACCTCTGTTGCGCATCGCGGCAAACGCCGGCGCGAGCGGCCTCGTGGTGGTCGAGCGCCTGCGTGACGCGCCTGCGGGAACGGGCTACGATGCCTCGAGGAATCGCTACGTCGACATGCTTGAGGCGGGCATCATCGATCCGGTGCGTGTGACGCGCTCGGCGCTGGAGGCGGCCTTCTCCGTGGCGGAGACGCTGCTGGTGAGCGAGGCGGGAGTCACGCCGGTCAAGGGCGAAGCCCCGAGCCTTGCCGAGGCGTTCCATGTGGGAGGTGCGCGATGAGCTACAGCGAGGAGGCGTGGCGCGCCTACGTGCTCGCCTACGACATCGAGGTGCCGCAGGAGGACGTGGAGGAGGAGCTCTACCGCGTGCGCGCCGACATGAAGCACCGCATGATCTACGCCCAGATGACGGGGGCCGAGACGCACCTCTTTCCCGACATGGAGCTCGAGGAGCAGAAGGACGCCCTCGTGGAGGCGGCGGTCTTCGAGGTCAAGGAGCCGCTCGTGCTTAAGGACCTCACCAAGAAGCTGGACTTCACGGTGACGCCCGAGGAGCTGCTCGCCGAGGGCGAGGCCATCGCGAGGCGCCAGAACTCGACCTTGGACGAGGTCAAGCGCTTCTTTGGCCAGGATCTGGCCTTCCTCGAGCGCGACGTGCGCGAGCGCAAGATCCGCATCTGGGCCTGCGCACAGTAGGGCTTGGGGTGGGACCTGTGCCAGCATTCGACGCAAGCTCGAAAAAAACTACCGTTTACCTGTGCAAATACTGAATACTAGGTATGAGCTATACCCACTCTTGCCCATAACCCGGCAAACGGCGGGGCGGGATACTGTTCCCAAGGTCGCAGTACTCGCTTTGGGGAAAGGAACCGCCATGGACAAAGAGGATCTGTTTGACATGTCGTCCGACAGCCTGGAGGACGTCGAGCCGTTTTCCGAGCTTATGGACCTGAGTGGCAAGGTGGCGGTCGTCTCGGGCTCGGTGGGCCTGGCAATGTTCGTGGTCAACCGCCTGGCCGAGCTTGGCGCCAAGGTCGTCTTTGGCGCGCGCTCCGAGGAGTGGGGAGAGATGGCCACCGAGGCACTCGAGGACCTCGGTCGCAAGGACATCGTCTATCATCCCTACGACACCCGTGACGTGGCCGCCTCCGAGGAGCTCGTCAGGTTTGCCGAGGAGACCTTCGGCCCCGTGGACATCTGCGTGCCGGTGGCAGCCACCTGGCAGGCGCGCGCCTTCCTCGACATGGACGAGGAGCTCTACGACGACATCATCGACACCGACATGAAGGGCCAGTACTTCCTCGTGCAGGCCTGCGCCCGCTCCATGGTGCGCGCCAAGCACGGCGGCAAGATCGTCACCATCGCATCGGTGGCCTACAAGGGCCAGGATATGGCCAAGCTCGCCATGATGACCCCGTACAACGCCGCCAAGGCCGGCGTCATTGGCATGACCCGCGGCATCGCCAAGGAGCTCAAGCAGTACGGCATCAACGTGAACTGCGTCGCCCCCGGCGGCATGGTCACCCCGGGCGCCATCGCCAACTGCATCAAGACGGTCGAGAAGTACGGCGCCGCCTGGCAGCACGACCAGATGACCCTGGCCGATGCCCCCGTGGCCTCCACGCCCGACATGATGGCCCGCATGATCGCAACCATGTGCACGCATGTCTCCGACTTCATGTACGGCAGCGTCGTCGACGTCTGCGGTGGCGCTGGCCTCTCCTTCCAGGAGAAGCCCTGGAGCTACACGATGGAGGGCGGCCTGCACGCCTAGGATCGCAACGCAACTTTGGCAATACCCCGTGCAAACGGGAGAAGAGCGGCAAGCAAGATAAGAGAAGGGAAGCACCATGGCCATCAACAGCAAGAGCAAGCTCCGTGACGTCCTCAAGGACGAGCGCGCCGTCGCCATCATCGACGAGTATGTCCCTGGCTTCGTTGACAACCCCGAGCTCGGCCCCGTCGCCGGCATGAAGATGAAGACCCTGCTCAAGTTCCCGCAGGTCGGCCTTCCCAAGGAGACCATCAACGAGATCATCGCCCGTCTCGACGCCCTCGACGCCGAGTAACGTCAACCATTTGCGCACCTGGGAGGCCGGTCGTGCCCAGGTGCGCCTTCGCACGCAAGCGCACCACTTCTCGAAAGGAGCCACCATGGCTGAGAAGACCGCCAACATCTCCATGTCCACCCATCATCGCACCCGCAAGAACCTCGCCTACCTGCAGAAGCAGAAGGACAAGGGCGAGAAGCTCGTCCAGATGTGCCCCGCAGAGCTCGGCCCCTTCTTTGCGATGGCCGCCGAGATGGTCGGCTGCGACATCTGCCGCATCCCCGACATGATGAGCCTGCGCACCTCCGCCGACTTCGACCTGGCCCTCAAGACCTCCGGCCTCACCATCCGCAAGTTCCGCGAGTACGCCTCCATCATCCACATCAACTTCTACATGCCCATCGCTGCCTACGCCAACAAGGACATGGCGGTCCGTTGGGGCGGCGAGTGGGTCTTTGACGGTGCCGACTCCATGCTGCCCATGGGCGTGACCAACGACGTCCTCAAGCACATGTCCGACAACTACATCCCCACCTTCGGCCACATCGGCGCCATCTCCGGCTGGCAGACCAACGCCACCGGCTACAAGCGCGTCGGCAAGACGGCCGAGGAGGCCTTCAAGATCTTCAAGTGGGGCTACGAGTACCAGGAGAACGGCATGGGCGCCATGACCATCGAGCTCACGCCGATGGAGGTCTCCCAGAAGATCGCCGAGACCCTGCGCGTGCCCGTCATCTCCATCGCCGGTGGCGCCCCCTGCGACGGCTCCGAGATGGTTGACATGGACACCTTCGGCGTCATGCCCAAGCCGGCGTCCCACGCCGTCTGCACCGCCGAGCTGCTGCCGTTCCTCTGCGAGGCCTACGCCGACTGGGCCGACCTCGTGCGCGACGGCGACTATCCCGAGGACAAGCATGGCTACCACATGGATCCCGAGGAGCTCGAGAAGTTCAACAAGATGATGGACGAGTTCGAGGCGTAAGCCTTCTGAGGCACATCCAGCGTTCCTCCGGGGCGGCGCGTCGTTCATGGCGCGCCGCCTCCCTTTAGCACCGAGAGTCTGCGTATGACATGCTGGCCAAGCCTCACTAGCGGCCGGATGTCAGCGGTGGTCTAGCGGGGGTTAGTGCAAAACGTCCAATAAGAGATATAAGAAATGAGACAGTTAGCCGGGTGGACAAGGGCGAGCTTGCGCATATGATGAAGATGGCAAAAGGCTCCTGGCATCGGCATGTTCGTGCAAATGGCAGAGCGCACGGAGGCGCTTCGGCCTTGGGGCGAAGGGCTTTCAATTGAAAGGAAGGCATAGATGTTCGATTATACGGGCAAGGTTGTCGCAGTGACGGGCGCATCCTCGGGTCTTGGCAAGCAGATGGCGGAGGGCTTCGCGGAGCAGGGGGCAAACCTTGTGCTGCTCGCGCGCCGCGTCGAGCGCCTCGAGGCGTCCGCCAAGGAGTTCGCCGAGAAGTATGGCGTCCAGGTGCTGCCCTGCGCGTGCGACGTAACCGACGAGGAGTCCATCGACGCCGCCCTCGCCGCGGCCGACGAGAAGTTCGGCCACGTGGAAGTGCTCGTAAACTGCGCCGGCGGCGAGAGGGGCACGGGCACCAAGCTAATCGAATTCGATCGCGGTGACTGGGACTTCACCATGAACCTCGACCTGTCTTCCGTCTTCACCATGACTAAGAAGTTCGCCGGCTACATGGCAAAGGGCATCGAGACAGGCAGCCAGACGTACGGCCGTATCATCAACATCGCCTCCATCTACGGCCTGGTCGGCAACACGGCCATCCCGACGATCGCCTACCACGCATCCAAGGGCGCCGTCGTCAACTTCTCGCGCGGAGCGGCGGCGGAGCTCGCGCCCCTCGGCATCACCGTCAACACGATCTGCCCGGGCTACTTCTACACCGAGCTCACTACCGAGACGCTCGACACCGAGTACTTCCAGGCCTTCGCCAAGCAGTCGGTGCCCATGCGGCGCTACGGCAGGCAGGGCGAGCTCAACGCGGCCGCGGTCTTCCTGGGCTCCGAGGAGGCCAGCTACGTCACCGGCCAGGCCATCGCGGTGGATGGCGGCTACACAGCGGTGTAGCGATAGCACGGTGTAAACCGAAGCTGGCTCTCACATTCCTGCAACAGAATGCCCCGTTCGTCGCTCTGGCGGGCGGGGCAACTCATGCTGCGCCGCATGTTCCGCACACCCATATCGTCTGCGGGGATGCCCACATTTGGGTATGTTCACGTGCGCATGGCTTGGCTTATCGTGGTGTTGGTGGCAACAGGGGAGGAAGTCATGGGCAACGTTAACGTCGATGCTCGCAAACGCGAGCTGCGCAAAAGGTTCCGCGCCATCCGCAAGGACATGGGGGAGGAGGCCCGCGCTGCGGCTGACGCTCTCATCGAGGAGCGGCTCTGCGCGCTTCCCGAGTTCGAGTGGGCCGAGGTGCTCCTCCCATACCTCGATTTCGGGCCCGAGGTGCGCACGCGCGGCATCATCGAGCGCGCGTGGGATGCGGGAAAGACCGTAGCCCTGCCGTGGTGCGTGCCAGGTACGCATGAGATGCGCTGGTACAAGGTGACGTCGTTCGACGCCCTCGTTCGCAGCAGGCTTGGCGTGGAGGAGCCGGTGCCCGACGAGGCCAGCGAGCAGTTGCTGGATACAGGCGAGCGCATGTTGGCGCTTGTCCCCGGGCTCACCTTCGACCTGGCAGGGTATCGCCTCGGCTATGGCGGCGGATTCTATGACACCTTCCTCGCGCGCTTCGGGGGCGTTTCGGTCGGTCTCTGCCGCAGGGCGCAGCTGAGCCGCGACCTTCGTGCCGAGGGCATCATAGATGCCCATGACCTGCCCGCCCAGCTCGTGGTGACGGATTGACCCATATCGATCTGCCCATAGGAGCACCACAGCCCGCCTATGGGCATTTGTTCCAAAACTCCCCGCTGCGTTTTGTGACGAAGTGCTCTGGTGGTGCCGAAAACGCGTTGCTACGATGGTCGCAGCACGGGAATCCGACGAAACGTAGGGAATTACGTGCCAAAGATACGCACTTTTGAGCATGATGCACCAACGGCAGACTCGGTATCTTATGCTTGATTACGGCGTTGCATGATGCAATGACGTAAATGCAGCAGCCAGGAGGGTCTCCATGAGGGCATGGAGGCAGAGGAAGCAAGCGCATCGCGCCTTTCTTAGACAAGGAGCAAAGATGGCAGAGTACAAGAGCGATATCGAGATCGCACAGGAAGCGACCATGCTGCCCATCTCTGAGGTTGCTGCCAAGGCGGGCCTCACCGAGGACCAGCTCGAGCACTACGGCAAGGTCAAGGCCAAGGTCGACATCAACTCGATGAAGGACATGCCCAGCAGGGCGAAGCTGATTCTCGTGACCGCCATTAACCCCACCCCTGCGGGCGAGGGCAAGACCACCACGTCGGTCGGACTCGCCGACGCCATGAACCTCACCGGTCGCCAGACGATGCTGTGCCTGCGCGAGCCGTCCCTCGGCCCCGTGTTTGGTGTCAAGGGCGGTGCCGCAGGTGGCGGCTACGCCCAGGTCGTTCCCATGGAGGACATCAACCTGCACTTCACCGGCGACTTCCACGCCATCGGCGCTGCCAACAACCTGATCGCCGCCATGCTCGACAACGCAATCAAGTGGGACAACAAGCTCAACATCGACCCGCGCCGCGTGATCTGGCGCCGCTGCGTCGACATGAACGACCGCCAGCTCCGCAACGTCGTTGACGGCATGGGTGGCATCCCCGACGGCGTGCCCCGTCAGGACGGCTTCGACATCACCGTCGCCTCCGAGGTCATGGCCGCCTTCTGCCTGGCCTCCGACCTCGACGACCTCAAGGCTCGCCTGGGCCGCATGGTCGTCGCCTACACCTACGACCGCAAGCCCGTCACCGTGCACGACCTCAACGCCGAGGGTGCCTGCACCGCACTGCTCAAGGACGCCATCAAGCCCAACCTGGTGCAGACCCTCGAGAACAACCCCGCCTTCGTGCACGGTGGCCCGTTCGCCAACATCGCCCATGGCTGCAACTCCGTGATGGCCACCACCACCGCCATGAAGATGGCCGACTACGTGGTGACCGAGGCGGGCTTCGGCGCTGACCTCGGTGCCGAGAAGTTCTTCGACATCAAGTGCCGCGCCACCGGCCTCAAGCCGTCCGCGGTCGTCATCGTGGCAACCGTCCGCGCTCTCAAGTACAACGGCGGCGTGCCCAAGGCCGAGCTCACCACCGAGAACCTCGAGGCGCTCGAAGCCGGCATGCCCAACCTGCTGCAGCACGTCTCCAACATCAAGGACGTCTACGGCCTGCCCTGCGTCGTGGCCATCAACGCCTTCCCGACCGACACCAAGGCCGAGCTCGACCTGGTGGAGGCCAAGTGCAAGGAGCTCGGCGTCAACGTGGCCCTCTCCGAGGTGTGGGCCAAGGGCGGCAAGGGCGGCGTCGCGCTTGCCGACGAGGTCGTGCGCCTGTGCGACGAGCCGAACGACTTCCGCTTCTCCTACGACACGGATGATTCCATCGAGAAGAAGCTCAACGACATCGCGACCAAGGTCTATCACGCCGATGGCGTCGACTTGGTCGGCTCCGCGCGCAACCAGCTCAAGCAGCTCGAGGAGCTGGGCTTTGGCAACCTGCCCATCTGCATGGCCAAGACCCAGTACTCCTTCACCGACGACCAGAACAAGCTTGGCGCCCCGCGCGGTTGGCGCCTCACCGTACGCAACCTCAAGATCAGCGCCGGCGCCGGCTTCATCGTGGCCCTCACCGGTGACATCATGACGATGCCCGGCCTGCCGCGCGTCCCGGCCGCCGAGAAGATCGACGTCACCGCTGACGGCAAGATCGTCGGCCTGTTCTAAGCGTCTGTCCGAAAGCAACGGAGAAAGGCGAGGGGTGTCCATGTCCGAGAAGCTCACTGATAGGTCCTGCGAGGCCTTTGCCGAGGTGCTGGCCGCCAAGGAGTCCGTGCCGGGCGGCGGCGGTGCGGCCGCGCTCGCAGGCGCGCTTGGCGTGGCGCTCTGCTCGATGGTGGGCAACTTCACCACGGGCAAGAAGACCTATGCGGCGGTGGAGGATGACGTCCAGCGCATGCTCGCCGACGCCACCGACATACGCCTTCGCCTCATCCAGCTTGTCCAGGAGGACGCCGAGGCGTTCTATCCGCTGTCCCAGGCATACGCGATCCCGCGCGACGACCCAAAGCGTGCCGTGGTGCTCGAGGAGGCCACCAAGGCGGCCTGTGCCGCTCCGCTCGAGATGATGCGGCAGATCTGCCGCGCCATCGAGCTGCTCGAGGAGATGGGGGAGAAGGGCTCCAAGATGCTCCTCTCCGACGTCGGTTGCGGCGCGCTCCTGTGCCGTGCGGCGCTCGAGGCGGCGAGCCTCAACGTCTTCGTCAACACCAAGACCCTCAAGAGCCGCGACTTTGCCGAGGCCACCGAGGCCGAGTGCGACGAGATGCTTACGACCTACATCCCGCGCGCAGAGGCCTGCGCCGCGGCAGTGATGAAACGCATCAGGGGGTAGCAAAACGCGCATGATGCCAGGGGATTGCCCGCTCGGTTGGGCAATCCCCTGGGTTTTGCGCCGGACGAGGAGGTAGTACATGGCCAAGCTGCTCAAGGGGCTTCCCGTTGCCAAGGCGCTGACGGAGGAGCTGAAGGTTCAGGTGGAAGAGCTTCGCGAGAGGGGCGTGGTGCCCACGCTCGCCATCGTGCGCGTAGGCGAGCGCGACGACGATCTGTCCTACGAGCGCGGGGCGACCAAGCGTTGCGATGCGATTGGCATCGACGTGCGCAAGTTCTCGCTGCCCGCCGACTGCACGCAGGACGAGCTCATGGCCACGATCGCCGAGGTCAATACCGATGCCTCGATCCATGGCTGCCTTATGTTCCGTCCGCTGCCCGCCCATCTTGACGAGCCGGCAGCCTGCAACGCGCTCGATCCGGCCAAGGACATCGACTGCTCCACCGAGCGCTCGCTCTTTGGCGTCTTCGCCAACAGGCCGATCGGATTCCCGCCCTGCACGGCCGAGGCATGCATCCAGCTGCTCGACTACTATGGCTACGACCTCACGGGCGCGGAAGCCACCGTCGTGGGCCGCTCGCTGGTCATTGGCAAGCCCGTCTCCATGATGCTGCAGGCGCGCAACGCGACCGTCACCATGTGCCACACGCGCACGCGAGATCTGGCCTCCGCTTGCCGTAAGGCCGAGGTGCTGGTGGTGGCGGCTGGCCATATCGGTACGGTCGGGGCAGATGCCGTGCGCGCCGGCCAGACGGTCATCGACGTGGGTGTCAACTGGGACGAGAAGGCTGGCAAGCTCTGTGGCGACGTCCTCTTCGACGAGGTCGAGCCCGTGGTGGATGCCATAACGCCGGTGCCCGGAGGAGTCGGGTCGGTCACGACGGCCGTGCTCGCCAAGCATGTGGTCGAGGCCGCGCAACGAACAGTCGGCTAACATAGGGGTGGTTCGGGCGACAGGTGCCGAGCCTGTCGCCTTTCTGGTCTGGTAGGGGGAACCATGGCAGACGAACGCATCATCAACAGCCAGGGCTTCGGGCCTGTGGACAAGCCGCGCATCGAGGCGGCCGTGCGGGAGTTTCTCGCCGCGATAGGCGAGGACCCCGATCGCGAGGGCCTGCTGGGCACGCCTGACCGCGTCGCCCGCGCCTGCGAGGAGATCTTTGGCGGCATGCAGGAGGACCCAAGCACGCACCTGCTCAGACAGTTCAGCGAGCCTGGCAACGAGAACATGGTCATCGTCAAGGACATCCCGTTCTCGTCGATGTGCGAGCATCACCTGCTGCCCTTCACGGGCAAGGCGCACATCTGCTATCTCCCGCGTGACGGCCGCATCACCGGCCTCTCCAAGCTCGCGCGCTGCGTGGTGGGCTATGCGCATCGCCCGCAGGTGCAGGAGCGGCTCACCCAGCAGGTCGCCGACGCGATCGTCGACCGTCTCGACCCGCTGGGCGTGCTGGTGGTCTTGGAGGCCACGCACACCTGCATGACCATGCGCGGCATCCGGAGTGCGGGCTCGCTCACGGTGACCAGTGCCGTGCGTGGTTGGTTCAAGAGCGACCTCAAGGCGCGCGAGGAGGCGCTCCGTCTCATCGGAATGGGGGACTAGGGTATGACCAACAAGGAGATTGCTGCCATCAGGCCTGACGCGCTGGCGGCTGCCCAGATCGAGGAGAAGGCCGAGGTGGTGGGCGAGGGCAAGGCCAAGATGCCCTTGCTGCGCACCTTCCTTCTCGCCATCCTGGCGGGCCTGTTCATCGGCATGGGCGGCATGTTCATGCTGCTCGTCAAGAGTGACGCAACGCTGGGCTTTGCCGCGTCCTCGGTGTTTGGTGCGTTCGTCTTCAGCTTCGGACTGTTCTTCGTGTTCATCGCCGGTGCCGAGCTCTTTACCGGCAACAACCTCATGACGATGGGCTTCCTCTCCGGCAGGTACACGCTGTCCGCGCTGCTGCGCAGCTGGCTCGTGGTGTATGCGGGCAACCTTTTGGGCTCCCTCCTGCTGGTGGCGCTGCTCAAGCTGGCCAACTTTGCGGGGATGGGTTCGGGCGCCGTGGGCAACACGATGGTGAGCGTCGCGGCCGCCAAGTGCGCGCTTCCCTGGACGGTCGCCTTCGGGCGCGGCATCATGTGCAACATCCTGGTGTGCCTGGGCGTCTGGATGAGCTTTGCCGCCCGCACGGTGGTCGACAAGTTCTTCTGCTCGTCGCTGCCGGTGACGATGTTCGTGGGCTGCGGCTTCGAGCACTGTGTGGCCAACATGTTCTTCATCCCCATGGGACTTGTCACCTTTGCGGCTGGCGTGGCGCCGGAGGGCGTCGACACGGTAGCGCTCAACCTGGGCGGGCTGCTCTCAAACCTGAGCGCCGCCACCCTGGGCAACATCGTGGGCGGCGCGGTTATCGTCGCCGGCATGTACTGGATGGCCTACAAGAAGGGCGCGTGAGCATGTACGCACTGCAGACCGAGGCGAGCTTTGACAGCGCCCACTTTCTGACCGACTATTACGGCAAATGCGAGAACCTCCACGGGCACCGGTGGCGCATCGTGGTGACCATCGGGCAGGACGAGCTGCAGACGGAGGGCACCATGCGCGACATGGTGCTCGACTTCGGCGTGTTCAAGCGTGCCGTGCGCGCGCTTGCGGACTCGCTCGACCACACCTTTTTGGTGGAGGAGGGCTCGCTCAAGCCCGCAACGGTCGCGGCGCTTGAGGACGAGGGATTCTCGCTCACCATCCTGCCCTTCCGCACCACGGCCGAGAACCTCGCTCGCTACGTGACGGAGCGCTTGATGGCGGAGGGCCTTCCCGTGAGCGAGGTGGAGTGCGACGAGACGCCCAACAACCGGGCCTTCTACCGTCCGTAGGGTGCGCGTCGCCGCAGGCAGATCATCTCTGGAAGGGGTTACCCATGTCATACCGTGTGCCGTTTGACGTCGTCGACCTGAGCTATGAGGAGTCGCTGCGCCAGCTGCACGCGACGCTCAAGTTTGGCATCCAGCCGCTCCTTGAGACCGTCGTGGACATGCTGGCCGAGTGCGGCAACCCGGACCGCTGCTACGACTGCATCCAGGTGGCTGGCACCAACGGCAAGACCTCCACGTCGCGCTACTCGGCGGCCATCCTTGCCGGCGAGGGCCTGCGCACCGCCCTCTACACCAGCCCCGAGCTGGTGAGCTACACCGAGCGCATGGAGGTGGGCGGCCGTCCCATCTCCGAGGCGGCCTTCGCGCACGGGCTCTCCGTGGCGATCGAGGCGGGCCGGCGTGTCAATGCCCGCCGCAGCGCCGCGGGCGAGCGACCCTACGACGTGACCGAGTTCGACCTGCTCACGGTGGCTGCGCTCGTGGCCTATGCCGAGGCAGGCATCGACGTGGCCGTGCTCGAGGTGGGCATGGGTGGCCGCTGGGATGCGACCTCGGCCGTCAGCGACATCAAGGCCGTCGCGGTGACCGGCGTGGGACTCGACCACACGCACATCCTCGGCGACACGCTGGAGGCCATCTCGGGCGAGAAGGCCGCCGTCATCAAGGCGGGACGCAGCTGCGTGCTCGGCGTGGGCACCGCCACCCCCGACTCCGTGGAGGACGTCTTCTTGGACCAGTGCGCCGCCGAGGACGTCACGCCGGTACTGCTCAGGCCCGAGCGCCTCGAGGACGCGGCCGGTGAGATGCATGCCGGCGTCCCGCGCGCCCACGAGGGGCTTCCCCACGCCTCCTTCCTGGTGAGCGAGCGCCCCTCGCGCATCGGCTCGCCGCTCGAGCTCACGGTCACCACGCCTCGGGCCACCTATCCCGGCCTTGCGGCCCTAAAGCCCGGCTACCAGGCGGCAAACATCGCCTGTGCGGTGGTGCTCTGCGAGAACTACCTCGGCCGCGCGCTCGACGCAGTCTCCCTCAGGGCCTCGGTGATGGGCTGCCCCACGCCCGGGCGCTTTGACGTGGTGCGTCCCGAGCCGGTGGCGCTCATCGACGCCTGCCACAACCCCCAGTCGGTGGAGACCTTCCTCACTGCCGTGCGGGCCATATCGCCCGAGGTCGCGGAGCGCCCGGCGCTTCTCGCGGCGGTCCTTGCCGACAAGGACGTGGAGGGCATCGTCGCGCTTCTGGCGCGGGAGTTCCCCTGCGTCTACGTGACGCAGACCTCCTCGCCCCGTGCGCTGCCCGCCGCCGAGCTGGCCGAGATCTTCCGTGCGGCCGGCGCGGACGTGGCTGGCGTCTTCGAGAGTGTGGACGCTGCCGTGAAGGGCTTGTGTGAAGTTTCCTTCATTGCGTGCGGTTCAATCACGCTAGCTGGCGAGGTTGCGGGACTGATGCGGTAGCTTCTGTTACAATCTCAACGTCCATGACTCAATTCGGCAGTTTGTCGGCCGTTAGATTTGAAGGAGTACGAGGCAGATGCGTGAACTTCTCGACCAGCTGATGACGCCTGAGGTACGCATGGTGCTGTACCTGATGGTTGCATGCATCGTTATGGTGTACATCCTGTCCATCGTCTACGTCATCCGCGACGCCCAGCGCCGTGGTGCCGAGCCTTGGTGGGTCTGGGCCATCATCTCGGTGATCCCCATCGTGGGCATCCTCGCCTATGTCATCCTGCGCCCCAGCTCCTACCTGGTCGACCGCGAGGAGCAGGACCTCGACATCGCCCTGCGCGAGCATCAGCTCTCGCACTACGGCATCTGCCCCAAGTGCGGCGCCCCGATCGACCGCGACTTCGTGGTCTGCCCCATCTGCAACACGCAGGTGCGCAACGTCTGCCCCACCTGCCACCGTCCGCTCAACGCCGACTGGAAGGTGTGCCCCTACTGCCGCACCCGCATCCAGTAACGGCTGCATTCACAGACGCGCAAGGGCGCCGGAGTCTTGGGCTCCGGCGCCCTTTCCTTTGGGCAGAGACGTCCTGTGTGACAGCTTGTCCTGTCGGGCAAGAGGGACTGGGCGATGCGACTGGTCCGCTCCCACGGACGCAACGGGGTCTCGTTCCGTCCCAATCGACGGACCGGTGGCGCACTGCGCAAGCTCACATCCCCGGGAAGCCCGTCTGGCGCAGCGCCTCGTAGATCACGATGGCGGCCGCATTGGAGAGATTGAGCGAGGTGATCTGGCTCGCGCGGCTGTCAACGAAGTTGCCGCAGATGTCGCGCTCGAGCTCTGGGTGCAGGCGCTCGTGTGCCTCGTGCCAGCTCTCGGCGTTGTCAAGTGCGTCGTCGCCCCGCATGGGGATGCGCTCGCAGAGGCCGGCATGCGCCCCCAGCAGCTCGGCGTCAAGCCCCGAGCTCTCCTTGCCAAAGACGAGGTAGTCGCCATCGTGATAGCGGCTCTCCGCATACGTCCTGGCCCCGCGCTTGGTGAGCAGGTGCACGCAGGACCCATCAGACGCGGGCGAGGCAAGCGCCTTCCCAAAGCGCCCGTTGGCCTCGACAAAGGCATCCCAGCTGGGATAGGTGCGCACGTCGAGGCTCTCCCAGTAGGCGAGGCCCGCCCTGCGCACGGCCTGGTCGGAGAGGCTGAACCCCAAGGGCCCCACCAGGTGGAGGCGCGCTCCGGTGAGCACGCAGGTGCGACCGATGTTGCCGGTGTTGGCGGGAATCTCAGGCTCCACGAGCACGACGTTGAGCACGGCTCTCCTCTCCTTGTCCTTGCGATGGCGCAGACCATAGGGTAGCACCATGCCCAAGTCATGGGGTTTGGAGATGATGGCGGCCGTCTCGCGGACTACGCCGCCTGTGGATGCGGTAGCATCTTGCGGGAACAATCTGACACCCACCAAGGACGGGAGAGACCATGGATCGCATCGAGAGGATCAAGGCGATGGAGGCCGCGCTCAACGAGACGCGCGATGCGGCCGAGCAGCTGCGCGAGGCGGTGGCGGCGCAGGCCGTCGCGCTCGACAGCGTGCGTGCGCTCTCCGCCTACTATGGCAGCCAGGACTGGTACAAGGACCTCGAGGCCGACGAGCGCGGCAAGCTGCCCGAGGGCCTCGAGCGCGGCGTGCTCTCGGAGGACCTGCCCTACGAGGCGCTGGTGGACGCCCGCGAGGCGGCCCTCGGTGCGCTCGAGGTGGCGACGTCGATGCTGCGGGCGCTCTAGTGGCGCGCGCAAAGGGGTCCCGATCCGAGGGCGCTGACCTCGAGTTCTTTGCCCGCTGCGCGAGCGGCTTCGAGCAGGTGCTTGCCGGCGAGCTCAAGGGCCTGCGCATGAGGCGCGTACGGCCCCTGCGTGGCGGCGTGGCCTTCTTTGGCACGCTCGAGGACGGGTACCGCGCCTGCCTGTGGCTGCGCTCGGCGACGCGCGTGCAGCTGGTGCTTGCGCGCGTGGGGGCCACGGATGCCGACGAGCTCTATCGCGCGGTCAAGGCCTATGCCTGGGAGCGACAGGTGCGCCGTGGCGCCACCATTGCCGTTGACGCCCATGGCGAGAATGACGAGCTACGCAACACCAAGTTCACGGCGCTCAAGGTGAAGGACGCCCTCTGCGACCGGCTCCGCGAGCAGGTCGGCTGGCGTCCTGACGTTGACCCCCACGACCCCGACCTGAGCGTCAACGTGGCCCTGCATCGCGAGAAGGCCACCCTCTACCTCAACCTCTCTGGCGCCTCGCTGCACCGGCGCGGGTATCGCGCCGACGGCGTGCAGACCGAGGCCCCGCTCAAGGAGACGCTGGCGGCCGGGCTGCTTCTGGCGGCCGGGTGGCCCGACCTGGCTCGGGAGGGCGGCGTGCTCGTCGACCCGATGTGCGGCTCGGGCACGCTGGCCATCGAGGGCGCGCTGATGGCGGCGGGCATTGCCCCGGGGCTCCTGCGCGAGCGCTGGGGCTTCGAGGGCTGGCAGGGTCATGACCAGGCACTATGGGACCGCGTGCGCGAGGCGGCGGAGGCCGGGGGCGCAGCAGAGCACTGTGCCGCGCTCATCCTCGCAAGCGACCTCGATGCAGGGGCCATCTCCATCGCGCGCGACAACGCGGAGCGGGCCGGCGTGGCCCGTCTCGTGCGCTTCTCGGTCGACGATGCGGCGCGCCTCGCCCGTCACCTGCGCGGCAGACGGATCGCGCAGGCCCCCGGCGGCCTGCTCGTGGCAAACCCGCCCTATGGCCAGCGTCTGCTCTCCAAGGACGAGCTGCCAAAGGTCAACGCGGCCTTGCGCGCCGCGGTCGAGGCGCTGCCGGCGGGGTGGTCGACGGCGCTCATCACGCCCGACGGGGGAGTGGACACGGCGCTCGGCATGGCGCCGGACGAGCTCATTGCCTGCTACAACGGGCCCATCAAGGCATGGGTGCGCATCTACCGCCACGGCGGGGGAGAGCGCAGGAGCTGCGAGGTGGTGTCGCTTGCGGGCGTGCGCAGGAGCGTGCCCGTGGCCGATGCGTCGAGCGAGCAGTATGCCGCGCGCCTGCGCAAGGTGGCGCGCGAGTCCGTGCGCTGGGCAAGGCGCAACCAGGTGAGCTGCGTGCGAGTGTACGATGCCGACCTGCCCGACTACGCTCTCTCGGTGGACCTCTACCTCTCTGACGACGCAAGCGGCAGCCATGTGGTGGTGGAGGAGCGCCGCCGGCCTGGCTCGGTCGACGAGCTGCGTGCCACGCACCGCTTTGCCGATGCCGTCGCGCTGACCGGTGCAATCATGGACGTTCCCAGCGAGCATGTGGTCAGCCGTCCCTGGCAGGCAGAGGCGGACAGGCGTCCGGCGGGCACTCCCGCACGGCGGCTGGTGCCGGCCTACGAGGACGGCTGCCGCTTTGAGGTCGACCTCGAGGGCAAGCCGGACACGGGGCTGCCGCTCGCCCTGCGCGGGGTGCGCGAGCAGGTGGGCGCGCTCTCCAAGAGGGCTCGCTACCTCGGGCTCTTTGCCGCATCGGCGGCGACGGCCGTGCATGCGGCGCGTGGGGGAGCCCGCAGGACGACGACGGTCTGCGCCTATCCCGACCGCATCGAGTGGGCGGAGCGCGCCTTGGCGGAAAACGGCTTTGCGGGCGCCGCGCACGCCTGCGTGTGCGAGGACGTCGGCGGCTGGGTGAGCGAGAGGCGCAAGGCGGGGTCGAGCTTCGACGTGATCGCCTGCACCCCGCCGGCATGGCTTCCCGCGCCCAGGCCGGGCGCATCGGACTTCGAGCTCAGGCGCGACCACGTCGACCTCATCCGCCAGGTGGCGGCCCTCCTCGCGCGCGGCGGGACGCTGGTGTTTGCCTGCGAGGACAAGGGGTTCAAGCTGGACGAGGGGGCGCTGCTCAAGGCGGGTCTGACCGTCGAGGACGCGGGTGCCCGGACGCTCGCCCATGGCTTCGAGCGACGTGCCAACGAGCACCACTGCTATCTGGTGAGGCGCGCCTAGGGGCCTTGCCCGCGGCGCTACTGGCCGATCGGCCTCATGACGGCGGTCTGCCCCGCAGGGGGCTCTCCGCCAAGCTCGTCATAGGGGATGACCGCGCCTTCGCCGTAGAGGGCGATGGCGGCGTCGAGGTCGCTGCGTCGCTTGCTCTCCCAGTTGGCCACCAGCACGTCGCGCGGCACCATGCGCGCCTCCCACAGCTGTGCGAGCTCGTTGACCAGCCCGCGCTCCTCGATGTCGTCGAGGCCGCGCAGGGCGATCACGACGAGCTCGTTTGCCAGCTGGTCCACCCAGCGCTTGTACACGCGGGCGTTCCATCCCATCTCCCTGAGGTCGTGGTAGGCCTGCTCGAGGTCGAGCTCGGTGAGCTCGTCGATGCCAATAAGGCGCTCCACGGCGAGGCGTGTCTCGGGCGTCGAGAGGAGCCCCTTGACCAGCGCCGCATAGCCGCCCGCAAGGCGCGGGGCAAGCGAGTCCGCGCACCTCAGCTCGAGCTGCCCGTCCCAGCGCACGTCGGGCCATACCGCGTGCGTCAGCCTCTGCGCCTCGGCAGGGGTCAGGTCGCGCTCCTCCATAACGTACTCGCAGGTGTCGGTGCCCGTGGAGAAGACGATGCCCTCGTCGCTCTCAAAGAGGATGGGGCGCACGCCCTCCAGCCAGCGCTCGTAGGCGGCGATGCCAAAGCTCTCGCGCAGGGCGGAGGGCATTGTGGCGTGTCGGGTGGGGTCCATCTGCTGCCAGACGAGCGAGCGCGCCATGCTGGGGGTGTCGGAGGGTGCGCACCCGCGCAGCGAGAACGCGTTGTCGCATAGGAAGGTGAGGAGCGGGGCCAGCGCCGAGCACAGGCGAAACGCCGCCACGGCCTCATGCTCGTCCTGCGGCATGGCAAGGCGCAGGCGCGTCATGGCCGAGCAGCGCAGCGCGTCCGTCGCAAAGCGGCCCGACCGCGCGAGGTAGGTGCCCATAAACACGTTGCGCGGGAGGGGCACCGGCACGATGTCGGAGGGGGAGTCCACGGGGCTCAGGCCCTGGGCCACGAGGTCGTACTCCTTGCCCAAGGCACGCGCCGCGAGGTGGGCCTGCCGGTCGAAGACGCGGATGGCATCGATGAGGCCAGTGATGCTCGGGGAGGGGCCGACCTCCAGCACGAGCTGCGCGCCGACGCCGACGCTGGCGCGCAGCCCTATCGGCTCGTCGCGCCCCTCGATGGCAAGGGTTCCGCGCACGCCCACCAGGCGTCCCTCGCAGAAGTTCTCGCCGCCGACGTAGGTTGCTGCCAACTGGTAGAGCACCTGTTCGACGCCGTAGGCGCCCTCGAAGGGCACGGGGCGTCCCGTGGCGTGGTCGCAGACGATGCGCTCGAGCACGAGGGTCAAACCTGCAGTTTGGATGGAACCGTCGTGGAGCCCGGTGGCTCCCCTCAGCACCGCGAGCATCGTCTCGCGGTTGCGCTCGAGGCGTTGCCGCTGCTCATCGGTGCGTATGCGTGCATGCTTTGCCATGTGTGTCCTCCGAATGCGGAGAGCGAACTTCGTTTGTGGATAGTATGCCTTAATGCACGAATGAGTAGAATGGTTGCATCAAGAACCTTCCTCCTCCGGTCGGAGGTCGAATGCCAAGGAGGGCTTATGCCCCACACGGATAACAAAAACGTAGCCAAGAAGGTTCCCATCAAGGTCGGTGGTTCTTCTCGCAAGCAGGCTCAGGGCACCTCGCAGCAAGGGGACAACAACTCCCAGGCGCGCAAGGGCGCCATTTTCCTCGGTGCCGTGGTGATCGCCTACGTCGTCTATCTTGTGCTCACCGGTCAGATCGCCACCTTCATCGAGGCCTTGTCCGGTGTCGACATGCGCTGGGTCGCCGGGGCGGCGCTCTGCTACGTCTTCTACTTCATCTTTGGCGTCATCGCCTATGCCATCGCGGTCTACCTCGACCACGACTCGCCGGTCGGCATCCGCGACCTCATGAGCGTCGAGGCCTCGGGCGTGTTCTTTGGCAACCTCACGCCCATGATGGCGGGCGCCGTGCCCTCGCAGATCTATCGCCTCACGCGCACCGGCCTCGACGTGGGCGAGGCGAGCGCCACGCAGTTCACGCGCTTCATCATGTTCCAGCTGGCCGTGGTGCTCTTTGCGGCCCTGATGCTCATCGCCAAGCTGTCGTTCTTCTTCGAGGCCTATGGCAACATCGTGGTGCTCAACCTCGTGGTGTTTGGCGTGCACCTGGCTGAGTGCATCGGGCTCTTTGTCATCTGCCTGTGCCCCAACCTGGTCATGCGCTTTGGCAACTGGGCCATCGAGCTGCTCTCCCGTCGCAACCTGCTCAAGGACCGCGCCCACTGGGACGAGATGGTCAACGTGCAGGTGATGGAGTTCTCTGACGCCTTCAAGCGCGCCGCGCAGGATCTGCCGTCCATGGGCCTCACCCTGCTGGTCACCATGGCTCAGCTGGCGAGCCTCTACATGATCCCGTGGTTTGTGCTCAACGCCTTTGGCGTGCGCGGCGACTTCATCGAGTGCCTCGCCGCGGGCTCCATGGTCCAGATGGTCGCCTCCGCGGTGCCGCTGCCGGGTGGCACCGGTGGCGCCGAGGGCGGCTTCGTGATGTTCTACAAGAACATGTTTGGTCCGGCCACGTCCGCGGGCTTCCTCGTCTGGCGCATCGTCACCTTCTTCGCGCCCACGATCATCGCGGCTCCGCTTTTGGGCCTGTCCACGCGCAACCGCACCGTGAGCATCTACCGCAGGGTGCAGCGCATCAAGCGCAGGCTCTCCGGCGGTCACAAGGGAGGCTCGTCCGGCCATAGGGGCCGCGGCGGCGGAGTCAAGCTGAGCGGCAGGACCGTCGACGAGAAGGCCGCAAAGCACGAGTAACCACTCTGTGTGAGGCCCTTCTTCGGGTTCTATGGGACGACGAAAAGCCGCCCGTCCGCGCAATGCGGACGGGCGGCTTTGTCTCAGTGCCTGATGAATGTCCTAGCCAGCCAGCGAACGGGCACGCTCGATGCGGGCCAGCACGTGGTCGCGGCCGGCGAGCGCGAGGGTCTCGCCGATGCCGGGGGAGGCGGCGCTGCCCACCACCGCAACGCGGATGGGCTGGAAGACCTTGCCCTTGCCCATGGAGAGCTGCTCGGGCAGCGGGTCGAGGGCGGCCTCGATGGCCTCGGGAGTCCAGTCGCAGCCGGCGAGGACCTCCTTGGCGGCGTCGAGGGCGTTGCCCGCGCCTGCCTTGGCCAGCCACTTCTTGACGGCCTTCTCGTCGTGGGCGAGCTCGTCGTCTGCGGTGTAGAGGTAGCGTGCCTGGGCGCACACGTCGGCGCTGAGGGTGCAGCGCGGCTTGAGGGCACGGGCGAGCAGGGCGTACCACGCGTCGTCGTGGCTCAGCGCGCCGTCGCTCTCGAAGCCGGCCTTGACGAGCTCGGGCACGAGGATCTGGCGGGCGAACTCGTCGTCATCCATGGCGTGCAGGTACTCGCCGTTGATGTAGTCGAGCTTCTTGGGATCCATGATGGCTGGGTTCTTGGACACGTGGTCGAGCGAGAACTCGCTGGCCAGACGCTCGCGCGAGATGACCGTGGACTCGCCGTCGGGGGCCCAGCCCAGAAGCGAGAGATAGTTGACGAAGGCGTCGGAGAGGTAGCCGGCGTCGCGGTACTCCTCCACGGAGGTGGCGCCATGGCGCTTGGAGAGCTTCTTGCCGTCCGTGCCAAGGATCATGGAGATGTGCGCGAAGGTGGGGGTGGGGGCGCCGAGGGCCTCGTAGACCATGATCTGGCGCGGGGTGTTGGACAGGTGGTCGTCGCCGCGGATGATGTGGGTGATGCCCATGCGGGCGTCGTCGACGACGGTGGCAAAGTTATAGGTGGGGGTGCCGTCGGAGCGGAAGATGATGAAGTCGTCGAGCTCCTTGGCGTTGAAGGTCACGTCGCCGTGGACCGCGTCATGCACGATGACGTCGCCGCGGTCGAGGGGGACCTTGATGCGGATGGTGTAGGGCTCGCCGGCGTCGACGCGCGCCTGCGCCTCGGCGGGGTCGATGTCGCGGCAGGTGCGCTGGTAGCCCTGGAAGGGGTCCTTGCGCTCCTGGGCGGCCTTGCGGTCGGCCTCGAGCTTCTCGGGCGTGCAGAAGCAGTAGTACGCCTTGCCCTCGGCCACCAGCCTCTCGGCCGCCTCGCGGTACAGGGGTAGGCACTCAGTCTGCCAGTAGGGGCCGGACTCGCCGCCGACCTCCGGGCCCTCGTCCCAGTCGAGCCCGAGCCAGCGCATGGCGCGCAGGATGATCTGGGTGTTCTCGTCGGTGGAGCGGGTGGGGTCGGTGTCGTCGATGCGCAGGATGAAGGTGCCGCCGTTGGCGCGGGCAAAGGCCCAGTTGTAGATAGCGGTGCGTGCGCCGCCCACATGGAGCTTTCCGGTGGGGGAGGGCGCAAAGCGCACGCGGACGGGTGCGTTGTCGGACATGGAGCTTCCTCTCGTGATGCGTCTGAATGTGCAACCTATCCAGTATAGCTCTGCAGTTGGTGCGGCGTAGGGTGCTCATAAGTTTGCCGCACCACGGCTGCCGTGATACGGCGGATCTGGTTCAAAATTTGAAGAGTGTTTGAAAATATCTCAATATTTTGACTCGGTTTTAAAAATGTTCCGAATGGGCATAAACTTTCTGGTTGGCACATAAGACTTCAAGGGAGTCTCATCTACTCAGAGGAAGGAGCGAGGATGGGTACAGCAATGACCCCTACGGCGCTTGGCGATGGCTCCGAGCCGTTCGTGATGGCACGTGACCTCTCGCTTGGCGACCTGCGCATGAAGGCCTACCAGCACGTTGACCTCGATCTGGCGCGGGGACAGGCCCACGCCCTGTGCGCACAGGACCAGGGAGGCAAGACAGAGCTGCTGCTCACCATTGCCGGACGCATGCATCCCACGTCGGGAAGCTGCACCGTTGCGGGCAATGACGTGCGCACGCTGCGCGGCATGCATGCCGCGCGCAAGCTGGCGAGCATTGCGTTCATCGACAACGTGAACGAGGTCGAGTCCGGCCTTAGGGTGCGCACCATCGTCTCTGCCGAGCTTGGCTTGGCGGGCAAAAGGTCGGGAAGCGCCCCCACGAGGGCCTTCTTGGCCGAGTGGGGCCTCCTTGAGCAGGCTGACGAGACCATTGAGGCTCTGTCGCAGATGGACTATGACCGTCTGGGTATCGCACTTGCCATGGCCCATGACCCGCAGCTGCTGTGCGTGGCGGACATCGAGCGCGACCTCACCGAGCGCGAGACCCTCGAGCTCGTCGATGAGCTCAAGGGCTTGGCGGCCGAGCGAGGCGTCACGGTTGCCTGCGGCGTGCTCGACTATGACCTCGCCGCTCGCTTTGACTCGGCCACCTGCCTCACCGACGAGGCGCGCGCTCAGCAGGCAGCCTGGCTGCAAAGCCATCGTTATGGAAAGGTGGCGTAACCCCCATGAAGAATCCGTTCCGTGGCCTGCGCTTCTCGCTGCTCGACTTTCAGGCGGCGCGTTCCAGCACGGGCATGAAGATAGCCATGCTTGGCATCTCGCTCATCCCGCTCATCTATGGGGCGCTTTACCTCATGGCGTTCTATGACCCCTATGGCAAGCTCGACACGCTCCCGGTTGCCGTGGTCAACGAAGACGTGCCTGTTAAGACCGAGGATGGCACCCTCGTGCATGCGGGCGACGACCTGGTTGACGAGCTCGAGGACTCTGACGCGCTCGACTGGCGCTTCGTGGACAGCGCCGAGGAGGCGCAGGAGGGCCTGGAGAAGGGCACCTACTACAATGTGGTGACCATCCCCGCCGACTTCTCTGAGAAGGTTGCCTCGGCAGACTCCGACGACCCCCAGAAGGCGCATCTGGAGCTTAAGGTCAATGACGCCAACAACTACCTCTCGTCCATCCTGGGCGCCTCGGTCATGCGCGTGGTGACGAGCGAGACCAACTATGCCATCGGAGAGAACTACTACGTGCAGATCTTTGACCAGATCTCCGACACGGGTGAGCAGCTGCAGGCTGCCTCTGACGGTGCGAGCGAGCTGGCTGACGGCCTCACCGACGCTCGTGACGGCTCGCAGACCATCACCGACAACCTGCTGACCGCAAAGGATGGGTCGGCCACCCTGCACAACGGCCTCACCGACGCCCACGATGGCTCCCAGGCCATAACCGACGGCCTCGCGAGCGCACGGGACGGTGCACACCAGTTGGCTGACGGTACGGTGGATGCCGCCGACGGCTCGCAGAAGATCACCGATGGTCTTGCAGCCACGGCCGATGGCGCCTCGCAGCTCGATGATGGCCTGGCCAGTGCCCAGAACGGCTCGGCGACCATCACCAATGGGCTTGGCAATGCGGCGGCTGGCTCAGGTGAGCTCGACCGGGGCCTTGCGGATCTGGCGGATGGACTCGAGAAGGGCAAGGCCGGCGCAGACCAGGTCAGCCATGGCGTGGACCAGCTTAAGGACGGGAGCGATCAGCTTGCGGCTGGTGCCAATAGGCTCAAGGGCGAAATCGAGAAGAAGCAGGTTCAGCTCGCCATGCTGGATGCGGGCGTTGGCGCGCTGGTTGACAAGATGACGGGCATGGAGGATCAGATCTCCGCGCTGCACGGAGGGCTCGGCGAGGTCTCACAGGACCTCAAGAGCATCAGCGCACAGAAGGATGCCCTGGTCAAACAGGCAAATGGCCTCGTCGAAGTGGGCAATGACGCGAAGGACCATGCCGCGGCCGTCCAAAAGCAGATCTCCGGGCTGCCGTCTGCGGTGGAGTCGGGCATGGCTTCGGTGAAGCAGTCGCTCGAGGGTACAGGCAGCGACCTTGCCGCCGCGGGCACCAGCCTCTCTGGTGCGAAGACGAGTCTTGAGAGTGCCGGTTCCAACGTCGCCACCGCTGCCTCTGAGGCAGGAGCCGCCTGCAGCAAGCTTGATGCCGCAAAGAAGAAGGCAAGCTCGCTCGATCCCGAGACCGTGACCAAGGAGGATCTCGACGCCTTGGTAGACGCGATCGAGGATGCAAAGGAAAGCGCGGCGGCCTCGGCAGGTGCGGCTCAGGCGGCAGGGAGTGACCTGTCAACGGCCAGCCCCTCGGTGGTCCAGGCGGGCGCGGACGTGCAGAGTGCCGCAGGCAATCTGCAGTCAGGCGCCGCGAGCCTCGAGGGCGTGGGAACCACGCTCAAGGGAGTCGCCGCACTCACCGAAAGCGATGACGTGAAGGCGCTCCTCAAGGACCTTGCCACCATCCAGAAGGCAATGCCGCAGGTGGAGTCTGGCATCGATGGCCTGCTGAGCCAGGCGGGCGAGGTGCTGAACACGGCCGGAACGACGCTCGAGAGCGCCCAGGGAATGCTGCCCAGCGAGCAGGAGATGAAGCAGCTGCCTACGCTCAAGGCGGGCACCTCCGAGCTGGTCAACTCCCTCACGGTCGCAAACGACCAGACCATCTATGGCGGCGTCTGCGCATTGGCCCAGGGCAGCTCCAACCTTGCCACCGGCGCGGGCGTGGCCTCCGATGGCGCCAAGACCCTCGCAGCGGGCATGGGCGAGCTGGCCGTGGGCGCCGCCAAGGCAAAGGCGGGCTCGGCCTCCCTGTCCGACGGGCTCGCGTTGCTCCATGGCGGCTCTCAGACGCTCACCAAGGGTCTCGGGACTGCCAAGGGTGGGTCTGCCGCCCTCAAGGCTGCCCTGGGCACGCTCTATGCCGGTTCCAACACATTGACAAATGGTCTCGCTACCGCCAAGACGGGTTCCGCGGCTCTTGCGAGTGGCCTGGACAAGCTGGAGGCGGGCTCAGGTACCCTCACCGACGGCCTTGTCGCCGCTGAGTCCGGCTCCTCCGACCTCACCGATGGCCTGGGCAAGCTGCACGATGGCTCACAGGAGCTTACTGACGGCCTGGCCAAGGCACAGGACGGCTCGGGCGAGCTCGCCGACGGCCTGGCTGACGGCGTGGAGAAGGTCAGCGACGCAACGTCTGGCTCCGACAAGCGCGCAGCTATGATGAGCGAGCCGGTGACCCTTGAGCAGGTCAAGTACACCACTGTCGACAACTATGGCTCGGGCTTCGCGCCGTACTTCATCGCACTGGGCCTGTGGGTTGGCGCCCTGGTCATGACCTTCCTGTTCAAGCCCCTCAACCAGCGCTTGGTCATGAGCGGTGCCCACCCGGCCATCGCAGCCTTTGCTGGCCTGGCCCCGTGGCTCATCGTGGGCGCCATCCAGTCGCTGCTGCTGGGCTTTACCATCCAGTTCCCCTGCGGCATCGCCGTGGCGCATCCGTTGGCCTACTACCTGCTCATCATACTGGCGAGCTTCGTGTTCTGCGCGATGGTGCAGGCGATCGCGGCGCTGTTCGGCTTCCCGGGCAAGTTCGTCTCGGTCGTGCTGCTCATGCTCCAGCTCACCACTGCAGCCGGCACCTTCCCCATCGAGACCGAGCTCCCCATCTTCCAGGCCCTGAGCCCGTATTTGCCCATGACCTACGTGGTCAAGGCGCTGCGCCAGGCCATGGCAGGCAACGATCTCTCGCTGATTGGCCCGTCGGTGGCCGCGCTGCTCGGCTTCTTTGTCATCTCCTACGGCCTGACCTGCCTGGTGGCGCGTCGCAAGCGCACCGTGACCATGATGGACCTCCATCCGCTGGTCAACCTGTAGGTCTTGCGTAGATAGGAAGGTTGCTGCCGCCTCGCAGGCTTTTGGCCTGCGAGGCGGCCTTCATGTGGTGCGCTCGCCAGACGCCGATGCGCGCTGGCATGCGGGGGATGCTACGATGAGAGGAAAGAGGACGTATGAGGAGCAATGCCATGTCGCTTTTGAATGACGAGCGAGCCTCAGAGCTGGTGGGCGAGGTCAGGGCTGCGCGGAGCGCGGCGCACGAGCTTGTGGGGAAGCAGATTTCGCGCAGCCGCGAGCGCATACGCTCTTCTTCGAAGACCCGCAAGAGCATGCGCACCAAAGAGCGCATCATGCACGCTGCGAGCGAGCTCATGGCAGAGCGCGGCAACACCAACTTCCAGATGAGCGAGGTGGCGGAGCGCTGCCAGCTGTCCAAGGGCTCGCTCTACTACTACTTTGCGGACAAGGACGAGCTCATTGCCGCCATCTTCGACGAGTCGACCTCCGAGCTGGTGGACGTCATCGAGGAGTTGGCCTCCAAGGCCGAGACCGCGCGAGACGCCCTGCATGCCCTCTACGCCGAGTTCTCCCGCAGGCTCCATACGGGGACGCCCCTGGCGCTGGCGATGACCTACCAGTTTGGTGGGTCCAACGAGCTGTCCATGCCGTCGGTTGCGAAGAACTTCAGGCGCGCCGTCAGGGTGATCGCCTCGCAGCTCGAGCGCGCCAAGGCTGAGGGGGTCATCCGCGAGGATGTGGACTGCGAGGCGGCGGCGGTCTTCTCCGTCGGCGGCTTGCTTGCCACCTCGATGTCCGTGGCCTCCGGCTCCGCGCGCGAGGACCCCGACGCGCTCTCCGCGTCGATCATGAGCATGCTCATCCACGGCATGAGTGCGTGAGGGGCTCTCTCCTGACGCCATGGTGCCGACTGTGTGATGCGTCTGTGGAAAGGCGACGCTCGCCCCACAACCCACCGTCTATGACATAGGCTTGTTCTGCTCGTCAAGAGGCGCCGAGAGGCGCATAGAGTCGAGGGACCGAGCCCGATGACGCTCCGGCAACCACCTGCCAACAGGAACGGTGCCAATTCTCGGCAGGCCGCGTGCGGCCTGGAAGACGGGGGAGTTCACACCATTGAGCCCCCTTGGCGGCAAGGGGGCTTTCTGCTCCCTTTGGGACCCGCTTTGCGGGAGAAGGAGGGCATGACATGTCCAAGAGAAGCTACCTGTTTACCTCCGAGTCGGTGACGGAGGGCCATCCCGACAAGATGTGCGACCAGATCTCCGACGCCATCCTCGATGCCATCCTGGCCAAGGAGGCGCGCCTGGAGTCCGAGGGCTACATCTCGCCCACGGGCGTCGCGGCCTGCGTGGACAACGTGCGCTGCGCCTGCGAGACCTTTGTGACCACCGGCACCGTGATCGTGGCGGGTGAGATCCGCACGCAGGCCTACGTGGACGTGCAGAAGATCGTGCGCGACACGGTGCGCCGCATCGGCTACGACCGCGCCAAGTACGGCTTTGACTGCGAGACCTGCGGCGTCATCAACATGATCCACGACCAGAGCCCCGACATCGCCCAGGGCGTGGACGAGAGCTACGATGCCCAGGCTGGCCGCACGGCCGACCCGATCGACCTCGTCGGCGCAGGCGACCAGGGCATGATGTTTGGCTACGCCTCCGACGAGACAGACGCCTTCATGCCGATGCCCGCCTACCTGGCGCAGCGTATGGCGGAGCGCCTGGCGCGGGTGCGCAAGGAGGGCGTGCTCGGCTACCTGCGCCCCGACGGCAAGACCCAGGTGACGGTGCGCTACGAGGACGACGAGCCCGTCGAGGTCACCGCCGTGGTCGTCTCCACCCAGCATGCGCCCGAGGTGGAGGTCGCGCAGATCCGCCAGGACATGATCGAGCAGGTCATCGCGCCGGTGCTTGACGGTGTGGGCATCGAGTGGGGCGAGGCGGAGGTCTTCGTCAACCCCACCGGCCGCTTTGTGGTGGGAGGCCCCATGGGCGACACGGGTCTCACCGGTCGCAAGATCGTGGTGGACACCTACGGCGGCATGGGCCGTCACGGTGGTGGCGCCTTCTCCGGCAAGGACTGCACCAAGGTCGACCGTTCCGCCGCCTACGCGGCGCGTTGGGTGGCAAAGAACGTGGTGGCTGCTGGTCTCGCGAGGCGTTGCGAGGTGCAGCTCGCCTATGCCATCGGCGTCAGCAGGCCGCTCTCGGTGATGGTGGACACCTTTGGCACGGGTACGGTTGACGAGGCGCTCATCACGCGCGCGGTGCAGGAGGTCTTCGACCTCAGGCCCGGTGCCATCATCCGCGACCTGCGCCTGCGCCGACCGATCTTCGAGAAGACGGCCGCCTACGGCCACTTTGGGCGCAACGACCCCGACTTCACCTGGGAGGCGACCAACCGCGTGGAGGAGCTCCGCGCGGCGCTTGGCAGGTAGGCGTGTCAGAGGTGCTGACAACACCGCGTCAATCGTGAGGAGAGACGAATGAGTGCGATTCGCGCCGTGCTATGTGACAACGAGCCCTCGTGGATCGAAAAGGCCACCCGCATCCTTGCAGAGTACGGAAGGCAAGTCCGACGCGAGCTCAAGGTGACGAGCTACACTGGCGCAGCTGAGCTGCTGCACGCCAGCGAGCCCGCGCCGGACGTGCTCTTCTGTGACATAGAGCTTGGTGGTGCCGAGAGCGGCATCGACCTCGTGCGCACGCTGTCCCGACGCTGGCCACGGTGCCAGATCGTCTACGTGACCAACTTCCTGCGCTATGCGCCCGAGGTCTACGAGACGGAGCACCTCTGGTTTGTCCTCAAGGACCAGTTTGGGGACCGCCTGCCCGAGATCATGGAGAAGCTCGACAGGAAGATGGACAGTGACGGTCGCGTGCTCATGATCAACACGCTCTCTCACGAGACGGTGGTCCTGCCCTGCGCGCAGCTGCTGTCGCTCGAGCGTCGCGGGCGCGCCACGACCGTCAACACGGTCGATGGCTGCAGCTACGAGGTGCCCGACCGCCTGCCCGCCTTGCTCGACCGCCTCCCGTCGCGTGACTTCGCCCGCTGCCATGCGAGCTTTGCGGTCAACCTCAGCCACGTGCGGCTCGTGCGGGCTGACGCGCTCGTGCTGGATGACGGCAGCGAGCTTCCCATAAGCCGCCGCTTTGCGAGAGGCTTCCGCGAGCGCTACCTCGACTGGGCCGATGATCATGTCGTGTAGAGCGCGCCGTCCCTGACTGCCGGGAGGTCCGGACGTGAACCCGCTGGGAGCATTGGGTGCCGCCCCGCTCAGCAACTTGCTGAGCTATACGTTCATGACCTGTGCGGGCGTGAGCGTCACCTGGTTCAACCTGTCTCGCGTCTTCGAGCGACGCGCATCGCTGCCCTTCTGGGCGTACTTCGTGCTCAAGGGGTTTGTCGATGCCTACACGTGGTACTGCATATCCCAGGGGTATCACGCCGACTTCTTCTATGGCTTCAATAACGTATGGTCGCACGCGATGGCAGTGGTCTCGCTCTTCGTGGTCCTCTTCACCTTCAAGGGAGACTACGTGCAGGTGGGGGTCTGTGCGGCGGTGAGCGACCTCGAGGCGGGCCTTCTGGTGGCGCTGACCCACACGTTCGGCAACCTCTTTACGGGCAATCCCG
Source organism: uncultured Coriobacteriaceae bacterium (assembly GCA_902777325.1). Classification (GTDB taxonomy): domain Bacteria; phylum Actinomycetota; class Coriobacteriia; order Coriobacteriales; family Atopobiaceae; genus UBA1367. Next base: position 107,290 of record CACYTH010000001.1, on the reverse strand, counting down.
TCAACACGGGCTTTCTCGAGCCCTTCTCCCCGCGCACCCTGGTGTGCGCTCTCATGATGCTGGTCGGCGCCCACCTGCTGAGAGAGCCGCTCACTTGGATCAACCGCTTCCTGTGTCGGGTGGTGCTGCGCAGGCGCCTTCTGTGGGGCGGGGCAGTCGTCTGCTTTATTGCCTTCTATGCCAATTCCGTCAACGCCGTGGTGAACGCCGACCTGATGGTGCCGTCGAGCTTTGCGTACAACCTTCCCTTCATGCTCTTGGCGCTGTTCGTCATAGCCCTGCTGTTGCTGCGGCATCGTCGCGACGTAAAGGAGCGCGAGAAGGTTCTGGCATCCTGTGTGGCGCTCACTCGCTCCTACGACCTCATGATGTACGAGCAGCTGGAAGCCCTCGAACGCGACCGAGTGGCACTCGAGGGCCACGAGCGCACCCTTCGGGAGCTTGGCGAGGGGGCGGGCGACAAGGCCATCGCCGCACGCGTCGCCGACCTCGAGCGCAGCTACCTGCGGCTCAGCGCGGGAAGCTTCTGCGACCAGCCAGCGCTGGACGCGGTGCTCACCTCGTGTGCCGCGCGCCTGCGCGGGCATGGCGTCAAGGCGAGCTTTACGGTCGCTGGCGTTCGCGCGCGCGAGACGGTTCCCGTGGCGATGGTCCTCACGCTGCTCAACCTTGCCCTTGAGGCTGCCGAGCGAGCGCCGCGGGCCGGGGACTCTGAGGTGGAGCTGCGCATACGCAGCGTCGGCGAGCAGCTGTTCCTGCGGCTGGACGTTCCGGCTGCCTGGGGGCCGCTCGGCGTGCGCCGCTTCCTTGCGCCGTATACGCGCGACGGCGCATCCATTGCGCGAGAGCACAGGTGGCAGGACCGCAGGCTGGTGATGGTGATGACGGAGGCGCAAGTCATATGAGCTACGTGCTTCAGGCCGCCATGCTTCTGGTGCTGCTGCTCATCCTGGGACTTGCCTCGTGGCATCTGGAGATGCGCGAGAGGGACGAGCGTCTGACCGAGGAGGCGCTCATGACCTCCCAGGTGTTGGAGGTGTCGCTGGAGGAGCGACTTCACGAGATGGACCTGTACCGTCACGACCTGGCCGCGTTCTTGCAGGAGCTCGACCTCGAGGAGGTGCGCGCGGCCGAGAGCCGCGCGCGGGACTGACCGCCTGGATGAACTGCACGTTGCAGCTTTCGAGTTGTCACAAGAAGAAGCTGTACCATGGCTTTAAAAGCTTATTCCGAGACTTTGGACAGAGCGAACGCGAGCCATGCATGACCATTGCGGCGCCGCCCGACCGCAGCGCCGCCCGGCTCGCGCACGAGAGGCGGGTGCGCGTGATCGAGACCGTCAGCAGCGTCATCAACTACGACCTCATGGGCTTGTCGTGCATATATGCGACACTGGCGTGCATACGCGAGGCCTACAGGCCGAGGCGTCGCGAGACCCTTGTCTACCTCATCTTTGTCTGCAAGTTCACCACGGATGCCATCCTGATGCCCGCCGCACTTGAGCACTCTGTGCTTGTGAGGGCACTCGACATCGGTCGCACGCTCTTCTTTACACTGCTTGCCACGAAGGAGGTGGCGGACATCTATGGCCTGAGCCTGTTCGAGGGCTTCATGTGGCTCACCGTGGCCAACATCCCCCTGAGCCTTGTCATGGGCGTCTCCCATCAAGCCGGCCTGCTCCTGTTCGACCGACCACCTGACACGATCTACCTGACCCCGCTTCACGCCTCCACGTTCTTCTCGCTTGCCGTCTTTGCCCTGCAGGCCGTCCTGCTCAAGGGGCCGATCGCCTTGGCCATCAAGATGATCCGTCGTGCCTCGAAGCGCTTCCGCGTCTCCTATTTCATGATTCTGTTTTTCGTGTCGGCCGCCTTCTGCATCAGCACCTACACGCTGCTGAAGGACTTCTGGGTCACCGACATGCGCGTCCTCTATTGGTGGCTGTACCCGGTGGTCCTGGTCGTCTCGCTTCCCATGGGGGTCCTCCTGATCCTGAACGTCAGGGAGGCGCGTGCGCAGGCGCTTCTGGCCGAGCGATGCCTGGCCCTGACCGCCTCCTGGAAGGAGAGGATCGAGCGGGACTTCGCCGCCATCGAACGCGACAAGGCGCTGTTCGCGGGGCTGGACGAGAAGCTCCTGCGCCTCGAGGGATGCGTGCCGACCGACTTTGGAGAGCGCGTCCGACAGCTCAACGAGCGCTACGAGCTCATTTCCCGCGGCGTCTACTGTGGGGACGTTGCCATTGACGCGATACTGAGCGCCCACGCCGCCCGCCTGCGGGAGCTCGGCGCGACCGCGTACATCTCGGTGGTGGCCCCGCCGAAGAACGCGCCGTCTCAGGCACCCGTGCTTCTGGCGCTGCTCGACGACGTGGTCACGCGTGCGGTGTTGTCGCGCGGGGCAATGGGAGCCGAGCTCGAGCTGAGACTGCGACCCCTGCGCGACGGCCTGCTCATCCACCTGGACCTGCCGGCCTCATGGGGCAGGCTGAGGCTTCGACGCGTGCTGAGGGAGGCCGGAGTCAGGAGTGGGGTGGTCGCGCGCGAGCGAGTGGAGGGCGGTCGCACCATGGCGCTGATCCTTCTGGAGGGGGTGGGCGCATGCTGATGTTCGTGACGTATGCGCTGTTCTTTGTCCTGGCCTTAGTCATTGGCTCGACTGCGTTCCTCGTGCAGCGCTTCGAGTACCATCGCCGCCGCGCGACCGAGGCACACGAGGCCATGTACCTCATCGAGGAGTCGCTGGGGGAGAGGCTGCAAGCCATCGATGCCTATCGTCACGACCTGGCCGACTTGGTGCAGAGCGTGGACATGGAGCTCATTCGGACGCTGGAGGAGGAGTAGGGCCGCATGCCGCGCGGCCGAGCCTCGCCTCCCTGACATCTGCCATTTCAAGTCCGCCCGCTGGCCTACAATGGGTGGATGCCGATTCCGACAAAAGGAAGCACATGACTGACACCTCAGCCCTCCAAGAGGCTCTCTCCGACCCGTTTGGCTATGCCTCGCTCGCCCTGATGGCGCCCTATGCCGACGATGACGACTTCCCGCTGCCCGCCGACGAGGCCCTCGACCGCTATCTCCAGTGGTGCGAGGCACGCGGCCTCAGCCTCTGGGACCATCAGGAGGAGGCGCTCATGGGTCTTGCCATGGGCAGCCACGTGGTGCTGGGGACTCCCACCGGCTCGGGCAAGAGCATGGTGGCGCTGGGCATGTGCTTCATGGCGCTCTGCGCCGGCGAGCGCGCCTACTACACCGCCCCCATCAAGGCGCTGGTGAGCGAGAAGTTCTTCGAGCTCGTGGACGTGCTCGGCCGCGAGAACGTGGGCATGATCACGGGCGACGTGGTCATCAACGGGGACGCGCCGGTCATCTGCTGCACCGCGGAGATCCTCGCCGGCGACGCCCTGAGGTGGGGCGAGGAGGCCGGCATCGCGCGCGTCGCCGCCGACGAGTTCCACTACTTCGCCGACCCCGACCGCGGCTGGGCCTGGCAGGTGCCCCTTCTCACGCTTCCCGGCACGCAGTTCCTGTTGATGAGCGCCACGCTGGGCAACATGGACGCGATCTGCGACCTGCTCGAGCGCAAGACCGAGCGCGACGTGGAGCGCGTGCTCGACGCCCCGCGCCCGGTGCCGCTCTCCTACGAGTACGTGGAGACGCCGCTCGAGGCGACCGTCGAGCTCGCCATCCGCGAGGGAAAGGCGCCCATCTACGCGGTGCACTTCTCGCAGGATGCCGCGCTCAAGAGTGCGCAGTCGCTGGTGAGCTACGGCGTCAGCACGCGCGAGCAGCGTGACGCCATCAAGGACGCGGTCAAGGGCACGCGCTTCACCACGCAATTCGGCAAGACGCTGCAGAGGCTGCTGCTGGCGGGCGTGGGCGTGCACCACGCCGGCATGCTGCCGCGCTACCGCCTTCTGGTGGAGAAGCTCGCGCAGCAGGGGCTGCTGCCGGTCATCTGCGGCACCGACACGCTGGGCGTGGGCATCAACGTGCCCATCCACACCGTGCTGCTCACGGCGCTTGCCAAGTATGACGGCACGCGCAGCCGCAGGCTCAACGCGCGCGAGTTCCACCAGATCGCCGGCCGTGCCGGCCGCGCCGGCTTCGACAGCGAGGGCATGGTCATCGCGCAGGCCACCGAGTACGACATCGAGAAGGCACGCGCCATCGCCAAGGCCGGGGGAGACCCCAAGAAGGCGCGCAAGGTCCGCACCAAGCAGCCCCCCGCGGGCTTCGTGGGCTGGAACCGCCAGACCTTCGACCGGCTGATCGAGGCGGAGCCCGAGGCCCTGCGCCCGCGCCTGCGCATCACCAACTCGCTGGTCCTCTCCGAGGTGGTCCAGGGCGGTGACGCGAGGGAGCGGGTGCGCCAGCTCGTAGACGACTCCCTACAGACCGACGAGCAGAAGCTGCGCCTGCACGAGCGCGCCGACGAGCTCTTTGCCACGCTCATGGGCGCTGGCGTGGTGGTGTGCGAGCCCGACGAGGAGGGCAACGACTCCTACTACACGACGGTCGACGTGCCTGAGGACTTCGCCCTCGACCAGCCGCTCTCTCCCTTCCTCCTGGCTGCGCTGGAGCTTTTGGACCCCGAGAGCCCCGACTACGCGCTCGACCTGATCAGCATGGTGGAGGCCACGCTGGAGAACCCGCGCCAGATCCTCATCGCCCAGGAGCGTCGCGCGCGCGACGAGGCGATGGCCCAGATGAAGGCGGACGGCGTGGAGTACGACGAGCGCATCGACCGCATCGCCGAGGTGACGTATCCCAAGCCGCTCGAGGAGCTGCTCGAGACCGCCTTCGCGCAGTACTGCACCGAGGTGCCCTGGGCCGCGGACTACGAGCTCAGGCCCAAGAGCGTCCTGCGCGAGATGGTGGAGACGGCCTCCGACTTCAAGGGCTACATCCAGCGCTGCGGAATCGCGCGCGCGGAGGGCATCCTGCTGCGCTACCTCTCGGAGGCCTACCGCTCGCTCGACCGCACGGTGCCCCTGGACAAGCGCGACGAGCGCCTGGATGACATCGTGCACTGGCTGGGGCTCGTGGTGCGCACGGTGGACTCCAGCCTGGTGGACGAGTGGTCCGGCATGGGCGAGGACTCCGGCTCTGGCGCCGAGCTTGCCGCCCCGGGCAGCGAGGACGAGGTCGTCATCGACAGGCGTGCCCTCACCCTGCTGGTTAGAAACGCGCTCTGGCGGCGCGTGCGACTGGCGGCAGAGGAGCGTACGGACGAGCTGGGCGAGCTGGACGGGGAGTGGGGCTGGCGTGCCGCCCGCTGGCAGGGCGCCCTCGACGCGTACTTTGCCGAGCACGAGGAGGTGCTGCTCGACGCCGACGCGCACTCCTGGGACTACCTGGTCATCGACGATGCCGACGAGCGCGGCGCGCACCTGTGGCACGTGCGGCAGACCTTCCGCGACCCGGAGGGCGACCGCGACTTTGGCATTGCCGCGGACGTGGACCTGGACGAGACGCAGGAGCTCGGCGAGGTCGTCTTCCGCGACTACCGCGTGGGCTTCGCCGAGGACCTGCTCGACCTGTAAGGCCGTGTCCCTCGCGCCTCGACGCATGCCGATGCCCTGGGGCCTGCGAGGGGGTTCATGCGCGTGGCACCTGTCTCGTTCTGCTACATTCGTTGAATAGGCTGACGCATGGGCGAGGGTGCGAAGGGGTCGTTATGAGCGACGAGAAGAAGACGTTTTCCGCCGACAATCCCGTCGGCGGCGAGATGGGCCAGTCCCCGCTGGTCAACGCCGACATCGCGCAGGACTTTGCCAAGGCTGCCGGTTGGCTGGTCAACCGCATCCGCACCGACCGCTCATCGTTCATGGAGACCTTCATCAAGAAGCCCCTGCGCTCGTTCTACGAGAGCTACCAGAACGACCCATGGCTGCGCGCCGCCACCTCCACCAAGATGAGCGCCGTCATCAACCTCTTCTTCGTCTTCTACCAGGCCTACAACGCGTATCGCCGCCAGTCGCTGTGGTTTGCCTCGCTGTCGGTCTACTACGCCTGGCTCACCTTCATGCGCGTCAACATCGCCACCTACATGCAGACGCTCGCCGCCGACGGTCGCGAGGAGCTCAGGCGCTACCGGCGCACGGGCTACTGGCTGCTGCTGCTCAACACGGTCATCTTGGTGTTGGGTATCGTCTCCAACCGCTTTGGGTATCGCCCCAGCTACGCCACGCACATGCTGGTCGTCGTGGCGCTGTTCGCCGTGTACAACGTGACGGCGGCCATCATCAACCTGCACAAGTGGCGCAAGCTCGAGGACCCGCTGATCAGCGCGAGCAAGGCGCTCTCGCTGTCCTGCGCGCTGATCTCGGTCTACTCGCTGCAGTCCGCCGCCATCGGCCGCTTTGCCGCCATGAGCGACGCGCGCATCCTCAACTTCCTGACCTACGCGACGCCGATCGCCATCTTCCTCATCATCGGATCGATCTCCCTGTTCATCATCCTGCGCGTCAACTGGGTGCTCAAGGCCATCGGCAACGACTGATCTCTCCCACCTGCCACAGGGGGTAACCTGTCACAGGGGGTAACCCCTCTTGCCATGACCTGCCACAGGGGGTAACCCCCTTTGCCATGCTGGCACGGCACGCTCCTGTCACGGGTGTGTTTCCCCTTGTCTCCCCAAGGGTTCACCTCGGCTACCATGGGTCGTCATGAACCGATTGAAAGGCGGGGGCGCCATGCCTGTCGTTGACGTGCACGTCCACATATACCCGGACAAGATCTCCGAGAAGGCCACGCAGAGCGTCGGGCGCTTCTACAACATCGAGATGGACGCCCAGGACGGCTCGGTCTCCAAGCTCGAGGAGTCCCTCAAGGGGTCTCCCATCACCCACTGCGTGGTGTACTCCGTGGCAGTCAAGCCCCAGACGGTGGGCCCCATCAACGACTTCATCGCCAAGGAGGTCGCCGCCCACGACAACTTCATCGGCTTCATGGCCATGCACCAGGACTTCGACGACCCGGCCGCCGAGATCGAGCGCGCCATGGGCATGGGCCTCTGCGGCATCAAGCTGCACCCCGACACGCAGGAAGTCAACATGGACGACCCGCGCCTGATGCGCGTGTATGACATCGCCCAGGCCTGCCACCTGCCGCTGACCATCCACTGCGGCGACTACCGCTACGACTACTCGCACCCCCGCAGGCTCAAGCGCATCCTGCACGAGTTCCCCGACCTGGTGGTCAACGCGGCGCACTTCGGTGGCTGGTCCATCCAGGACCTGGCGCTGGAGTACCTCGAGGACGAGAACTGCTTCATGGACATGTCGAGCTCGATGTTCTCGCTCGGGCCGCGCCGCACGCGCGAGCTGGTCTACGCCCATGGCACCGACCGCATGCTCTTTGGCTCCGACTTCCCCATGTGGCAGCCCGTCGCCGAGTACGAGCGGTTCGCGTCCCTGGGCTTTACCGACGAGGAGCTCGAGGACATGTGCTGGCACAATGCCGAGCGCTTCCTGGGCAGGACAATCCGATAGCCCCAAGGCCCGACTTGTGGGTAGAATGACCTCTACAGCCAAGGCGCGAAAGGAGGTCATGTGAGCTACGCGCACGTCGTGGTGGACATACCTACCCGCGCCCTCGAGGGCGGATTCGACTATCTGATTCCCGACGAGCTTGCCGACGAGGTCCTCGTGGGCTCTACCGTGCTGGTCGACTTCTCGCGGCGACCCTCGGTGGGCTACGTGGTCGCCGTGACCGAGCGGCCCGCCTCCGGGGTGCCCGCAAGCAAGGTGCGCCCCGTGCGGCAGGTGCTCGCCAAGCCCGCCTTCGACCAGGGGGCCGCGCGCGTGGCGTCGTGGATGGCCCGCGAGTACGCCTGCCCCCCGTGCGAGGCGCTGAGGCCCTTTCTGGCGCCCGGCCAGCAGGTGCGCGTGCGGCGCGAGGACGACGGCGCGCCGTGGCAGCTCGTGTGCGAGCGCTCCGGTCCCGTCGACGTGCGCTGGGTGAGCCTGGCCACCTCCGACGACCCCTACGTGCCACGCAAGAACGCAAGCCGCCAGAAGGCGGTGCTCGAGGCCCTGGCGGCGGGCCCGGTGCGCATGGCCGAGCTCTCGGCCACCATCCCCGGCGCCGCACAGGCGGTGGGAACCCTGGAGAGGCACGGGGCCGTCAAGGTCGAGTCGCGCCGTCGCATCCGTGGGGGAGACGAGACCACGCTCTCCTCGGCAGTCGCCCGGCGCCCAGAGAGTCTGACGTCCGGCCAGCAGGCGGCGCTTGCCGCCATCGACGAGGCACGCGCTGCCGCGTGCGGTGACGTGGTCCTCGTGGACGGCGTGACGGGATCGGGAAAGACGGAGGTCTACCTGACGGCCATCGAGCATGCGCGGGCGGAGGGCAAGGGTGCCCTCGTGCTGGTTCCCGAGATCTCCCTCACGGCCCAGACGGTCGGCCGCTTCCGCTCGCGCTTCGGCGACGACGTGGCCGTGCTGCACTCGCGCCTCTCCGCCGGCGAGCGCTACGACCAGTGGGACCTCGTGCGCCAAGGGCTCGCCCATGTGGTGGTCGGCGCGCGCTCGGCGCTGTTTGCCCCGCTCACGGAGGTGGGCCTCATCATCATCGACGAGGAGCACGAGGGCAGCTACAAGCAGGGGTCGGCCCCGCGCTACCATGCGCGCGAGCTGGCGGCGCGCCTTGCGCGCGAGCGCGGCTGCGCCCTGGTGCTGGGGTCGGCGACACCCTCCATCGAGAGCCTCGCGCGCTGCAGGGCGGGCAGCTGGGCGGGGGTGCGCTGGACGCGCGTGAGCATGCCCGAGCGCCCGGGCTCGTCGGCGATGCCCAAGGTGCGCGTCGTGGACATGACCCAGCAGTTTGCGCTGGGCAACCGCAGCATCTTCTCGCGCGAGCTCAAGGAGGAGCTGGAGGGCGTGCTCGAGCGGCGCGAGAAGGCCGTGCTCCTGCTCAACCGCCGCGGCTTCGCGACCTTCCTCATGTGCCGCGAGTGCGGCTGCGTGCCCGAGTGCCCGCACTGCTCAACCTCGCTCACCTACCACGAGCGCACCCACGAGCTGGCCTGCCACACCTGTGGCCGCTCGTGGCCCTCGCTTTCCTTCCCTGACCCGGCGGCGCGCTGCCCCAACTGCGGAAGCCGCTACATGGGTGCCTTCGGCGTGGGCACGCAGAGGGTCGAGGACGAGCTGACCATGCTGGTGGGGGAGCGTGCGGAGGTAATCCGCATGGATGCCGACACCACCTCGGCCAAGGGAGGCCATCAGCGCCTCCTGGAGCGCTTTGACGCGGCCGAGTGCGCGGTCCTCGTGGGCACGCAGATGATCGCCAAGGGCCTCGACTTTCCCGAGGTCACCCTCGTGGGCGTGATCAACGCCGACACCACCCTCAAGCTGCCGGACTTCCGTGCGGGCGAGCGCACCTACGACCTGCTCGAGCAGGTCGCGGGCAGGGCCGGGCGCGGCGAGCGCGCGGGGCAGGTGATCGTGCAGACCTATTGGGCGGCCCACCCGGCCATCCAGGCGGTGGCGCGCCACGACCGCGCGGCCTTCCTCCAGGCCGAGCTCGAGGACCGCCAGGATGCGGGATACCCGCCCTACGCGCGGCTGGCCAACGTGGTGGCGTCCGGACGCGACGCGCGCACGGTGGCCATGGCGCTCGACGACCTTGCGGCGGCGCTGCGCAGGCGCCTCGAGGGCGCGCGCGGCTGGGAGGTGCTCGGGCCGAGCGACTGCCTCAAGGCGCGCGTCAAGGACCGCGTGCGGCGTCATCTGATGGTCAAGGCGCCGCCCACGGCGACCATGGGCGAGCTCCTCGGCGCCGAGGTGCGCGCCCTGGGCCAGCGGCCGGGCGTCTCGATCGCCATCGACGTCGACTGCCACGACCTCATGTGAGCCACCCTGCGCCCGTCCTGCCCGTGGACGGGCGATGACGTGGTTGTTTTGCAGCGTTTGGGCACGTGGGCAAAAGGGTAGTAACATCTCTGATGGACATTCGAGGCAAGGAGAACCATGGCCAAAGAACTTGACGACATCGTCGTTGCCCCTGACGAGCGCCTGAGGACCGAGTGCACGCCGGTCGAGGAGATCACGCCCGAGATTCGCGCGCTCGCAAAGCGCATGCTCGACGACATGTACGCCACCGACGGCTGCGGCCTGGCCGCCCCCCAGGTGGGCGAGCTCATCCAGATGGTGGTCATCGACGTCGACTACACCGACACCAAGAGGAACCCCTACGTGCTCATCAACCCCGAGATCGTCGTCGCCGACGGCGAGGAGCACGAGTTCCCGGAGGGATGCCTCTCCTTCCCGGGCATCACGGTGCGCGTGAGCCGCCCCTCCCACGTGATCGTGCGCGCACGCAACCTCGATGGCGACCTCATGCAGTACGAGGCCGAGAACAACCTCATGGCCGTGTGCCTGCAGCACGAGATCGACCACCTGCATGGCATCACGATGGTCGACCACCTGCGTCCCCTCAAGCGTGCGGCAAAGATGCACGAGTACCAGGACGCGCTCGAGGCTGGCGCGCGCCCCGGCGATACGCGCGTGGACTAGCCTCGCCGCGCAGCAAAAGACAAGAGCCCACCGCCAACAGGAGGGGATACCCATGCGAATCGTCTTCATGGGCACGCCTGATTTTGCCGTGCCGTCCCTCAAGGCCCTCGCCTCGGCCTACGAGGTGAGCCTCGTGCTCACGCGTCCCGATGCCGTGCGCGGCAGGGGCCGCAAGCTGGTGCCCTCCCCGGTAAAGGCTACGGCGCTCGAGCTGGGCATCGAGGTCATTGAGGCGACGCGCATCACCGACGAGGTCTTCTCGGCGCTCGAGCAGGCCGCGCCAGACCTGATTGCCGTGGCGGCCTATGGCTGCATCCTGCCCGACCGCGTGCTCGAGCTGGCGCCCCTGGGCTGCATCAACGTGCACGCCTCTCTCCTGCCCCGCGGCCGCGGTGCCGCACCCATCCAGCGCGCGGTGCTGGAGGGCGACGAGCGCGCGGGCGTCTCCATCATGGAGCTGGTGCGCGAGATGGATGCCGGCCCCTACTGCCGCCAGGCCTCCATCGAGATCGGCGACAAGGACTGCGCCACGGTGATGGCCGAGCTTGCCGAGCTTGGCGCCGAGGAGCTCCTGGCTGCGCTCCCCACCATAGAGGCTGGCACGGCCACGTGGCACGAGCAGGACGAGACGCAGGTCACCTTTGCTCCCAAGGTGGAGAAGGCGGAGATGCTGCTCGACCCCGCAGATGACGCCCGCCGCAACGTCTGCCGCGTGCGGGCCTCGCTCGACGCGGCTCCCGCCCGCCTGGTCGTGGCAGGCAAGGGCGTGCGCGCGATGGCCGCCCATGTGGCGGTCGCGTCGCTCGACGAGGGCTGCGTGCAGGCGCGCAAGGGCCACGTGCTTCTCGGGTGCGCCTCCGGCACGCTCGAGCTCGACCGCGTGAAGCCCGACGGCAAGCGCGAGATGGACGCCTCCGCCTGGGCCGCCGGCCTGCGCGGCGACGACCTGCGCTGGCAGAGGGCCTAGGCGCGTGAGCACCCTCTCTCCAGCCCGCAAGGTTGCGGCGTCCCTGCTCGGCGAGTGCCGCCGTCGCAACGGGCGCATACGCGACATCGCTCGCGACAGCTCGGCCGCGGCTGCGCTCTCGCCGCAGGACCGTGCGCTGGCCTACAGGCTCGCCCTTGGCGTGACCTCCGCCTGCGCGCTTCTCGACGAGCTGGTTGACGCCCACGTGCGCCGGCCGTCGTCCCTCGAGCCGCGCGTGCGCGATGCCCTGCGCATGGCGACCTTCGAGCTCTGCTACCTGGACACTCCCTCCGCCGCGGCCGTGAGCCAGGGTGTCGAGCTGGTTCGCTCGGTTGCCCCGCGCGCCGCCGGGCTGGCCAACGCCGTGCTGAGGCGCGTATCCGCCCAGGACGTCCCACGTGTCGCGCAGGCGCGCACGCGCGTGGCAGAGGGCGGCAGCGAGGTCGACGACCTCGCGCTCGTCTCGGGACTTGCCCGCTGGCTCGTGAGCCGCGTGCACGAGGAGCGTGGGGCTGACTTTGCGCGCGGCCTCTGCCTGGCGCAGCTTGAGCCGGCGCCTGTCTTTGTTGCCGCAAACACCCTCGCAAACGACGCGGACGCCCTTGAGGGGATGCTTCGCGAGAGGGGCATGGCGCCGGAGCGCCTTGTCGGCCTTCCCGGCTCCTTCGTGCTGGGAGACTCTTCTCCGCTTGCCACCTCGGGCCTGATGGAGCACGTCGCCCTCGTGGCGGCAGATGTCTCTGCCCAGCTCGTGTGCCGCATCGCTGCGCCCGAGGCGCCGTCGGCGCTGCTCGAGGTGGGGCAAGGCCGCGGTACCAAGTCGGTCCTGCTCGCGGCCGCCTCCGGCTGCGTGCATCCCAGCCGCGTCGTGGGCGTCGACTCGGTTCCCTACAAGGTGCGCGTCTCGAGGCGCCGCATGCGAGAGGCGGGCCTGGACGGCGTGGTGAGCTGCCTTGAGCTTGACGCGCGCGAGCTGGCGGGGGAGGGGCTCCCGGACGGGCTCGGGGAGCGCTTTGCCACCGTGCTGGTGGACGCGCCGTGCTCGGGGTCGGGAACCATGCGCCGCCATCCCGAGATCGCCTCGGCCCTCGACGAGGCCGACGTGCACGGGCTTTCCGCGCTGCAGCTTGAGATCCTCTCGGCTGCCTCGGCGCGCGTGGCTGCGGGCGGAACGCTCGTCTACTCCACGTGCTCCGTGCTGCGTGAGGAGGACGAGGATGTCATGGGGGCGTTTCTCGCAAGCGAGGCCGGGCGTGCCTTCGAGTTGGCACCAGTGGCGGACGCACCGGCATGTGCCGCAAACGAGCAGCTTAGGGACCTTGTCTTGTCGCACCAGACGGCAGGGGGCCATCTTCTCACCATGCCGGTCGTGGGTGGGGGAGACGGGCACTTCTGCGTGCGTCTCGTCCGCAGGGCTTAGGTGATACAGCTCCGGGAAAGAAAAGGCGCTCGTGCGCCACTGGTCCGTCGATTCGACCGGAACGAGCCGCCGTTGCGTCCGCAGGAGCGGACCAGTCGTGCACATTCACGCGCCTTTATCCCATACCCCAAGGCACCGAGGCCGCCCTGAACCCCAAAGCAAAGGGCCGCACCTCCCGGCACGGCCCTGTTGGTCCGATCATGAGTTGCGGCTGGGGCTAGTCCTTGCCGCCCACCGAGCCTGCGGACTTGCGCTGGTCGGTGTTGTAGAACCCGTGACCCTCAAAATGGATGCCGGACGCGCTGAAGACCCGCTGGGCCTCGATGCCGCAGTCGGGGCAGAGGATGCGGGGATGTTCGCTCATGGGATGCTCGACCTCAAACTGCTTTCCGCAGGTGGGGCACTTGTAGTCATAACGGGCCATGGTTCCTCCGTGTGGTGCCTGGCGCCCGCTGGCGCCATTGGTGTAACGGTGGATACTTTACCCAACGTGCCGCAATCCGTCACGCGCGTTTGCCAACTCCTCCCTGCTATCATCGAATCTGCTTCTTGCCGATACCAACCCAGGAGCGCCCATGACCGCCACCCGCACCGCCACGCCTGCCATCACCGGCGCGATCTTCGACTGCGACGGAACCCTCGTCGACTCCATGCCCATGTGGAACTCCCTCGTGGAGGACATCTTCGATGCCCATGGCATCCCCAAGACGCCCGAGCTGCTCATGGAGGCGGAGGCCTACAACTTTGACGACATGTGCTTTTGGTTCCACGACCGCTTTGGCATAGGGGAGAGCGGCGAGGCGCTCCTGGCTGAGATCCGCGCGACCGTGCGCGAGCACTACGTGCACGACATCCCGCTCTTCGACGGCTGTAGGCGCTTTCTGGACGAGCTCAAGGCCACGGGCGTGCGCATGATCATCCTCTCGGCCACGACCGAGCCCGAGGTGCGCGTGGCCCTGGCGGCCCATGGGATCGAGGGCTACTTCGACCGCGTGATCCAGACGAGCGAGACCGGCTCCGACAAGGAGCATGCGGAGGCCTACCAGTACGCGCTCGACGCCCTGGGTACCCCTAAGGAAGAGACCTGGGTCTTCGAGGACGCACCCTTTGCGGTCAGGACCGCCCATGACTTCGGTCTCAAGACGGTCTGCCTGCTCAACGACCACGACGGCCGCGACCCTGACTTCTGTGCGGCAAACTCAGACATCCTCGCCCATGGGTACGGAGAGCTCTCGCTGGCGGTCCTTGCAGACTACGCGCGTGCGGAGGGCCCCACCGAGGGCATGTTGCACGCCCTGGTGGTGGACGGCTCGCCCGAGCCGAGCAGCGCCGAGCTGCTGCGCTCGCTTGCCCGTGAGGCAGACTATGTGATCGCGGCCGACCGTGGGGCCGCCGCCTGTCGGGAAGCCGGCATCTCCGTTGACCTGCTCTGCGGCGACGCGGACTCCATCGACGCCACCGCCCTCGCCTGGGCGCAGGAGAGCGTGGCCACGGAGCTGCGCTATCCCTCCGAGAAGTACGCGACGGACCTCGCGCTCGCCATCGACTGCGCCCGTCACGAGGCTGCGCGCCGCGGTATGGCGCTCGAGCTCACGCTCACCTGCGCCTCGGGTGGCAGGCCCGACCACGCGCTCGCCGTGCTGGGCAGGCTCGCAGGGGCCCGCGACGCGCGCCCGCGCCTCGTGGAGGACGGCTTCGAGTGCCGCGTGCTCTCGCCGGAGGGCGCGCCGTGCTGGGAGCTTGGCGCGGCGGGTGCCGCCAGTGGCATGACCTTCTCGGCCATTCCGCTTGCGGAGGGGACCGTCGTCTCGGAGCGGGGGATGCACTGGAACCTCGATCGCCGCCCGCTCGCCCCTCTCGCCGACGAAGGCGTGTCCAACGTGGTGGAGGCGACGGACGCCTGCGTCACCTGTCACGAGGGCGTTCTGGCGGCCTTCTTGCTGAGGTAGGAGATTTGTGGCCTTGGCGTAGACGCAAAGGTGTCGCCAAGGCCAGCCTGCGAAGTGAGATATAGTGTCTGCGCTACAAAACCGCCACAAGAACCTGTGGATGGCACTTGCAAGCGTCCCGCACTGTGATAAAGTAGTTTGGCTTTTGTAAGTTGTCGGCGCCAAGCGCGACCGGCGCCGCCCTATGGAGGTCTGAGTCATGTCTAAGGTATGCGATATCTGCGGCAAGCACGCTGTTGCTGGTCGTTCCATCAGCCACTCCCACCGCACTGTGAACCGCAAGTTCAAGCCCAACATCCAGCGCGTCACCGTCTACAAGGACGGTCACAGCCAGAAGATGAACGTCTGCACCCGTTGCCTCAAGAAGGGCAACATCGCTCGCACCCCGCAGCAGGCGTAGCGCTTAGGCTTTACATCGTGCGACAGAAGGCCCCCTCGGGGGCCTTTTTGGTTGCCTTTGCCCAGCGATTCTGCGCGATTGTCCTGTGTCGAGAAGGTTGGGATGGCGCTTCTCGGCGCAGCTGGCGCACACTAGGATATACTGACATGGATTGTGCGTCGGTCGCATGAGCGACCAAGCGAGAGGAGACATACCATGGCCAAGGTCATTCCCGGGAATCTCAAGGTTTCCAACGACTGCATAGCCGACCTCGCGGGCTACGCCGCTCTCGAGTGCTACGGCGTGGTGGGCATGGCAGTTACCGACGAGGAGCAGGGCGTCACGCGCCTGCTTCCCACTACGCGCCTGTCCCGTGGCGTTGACGTGTCGGCAGAGGACGGCCACCTTGTCGTCGACCTGCATGTGGTCGTCGAGCAGGGCGTCAACATGTCCGCCATCGCCAACAACCTGGTGAGCTCCGTCAAGTTCCTCCTCGGCCGCATCGCCGAGCTGGACGACGTCGTGGTACGCGTGCACATCGAGGGCATGCGCACCAGCCGCTAGGCACCACCCGAAGGGCACCGGCTACAAGGAACCGAGGACTTCAGAAGATGATCACGAACGTCATTCGCACCTGCTTCCCCGCCGCGGCAAAGGTCGTCGCAGACAAGGCAGAGGAGATCAACAAGCTCAACGTCTTCCCCGTGCCTGATGGGGACACGGGCACCAACATGTCCCTCACGCTCGGCACCGTTGTCGCCGAGGTCGAGGCACTGCCCAAGGACGCCACGATGGCCGAGATCGCCGCGGCCATCACGCACGGCTCGCTGATGGGCGCACGCGGCAACTCCGGCGTCATCACCAGCCAGATCCTGCGCGGCATCGCCGAGGGCCTGGTGGGTGCCCACACCACAGGCGCCACGCCCGCTGACATCGCCGCCGCCCTGCGCAACGGCGTCAAGGTCGCCTTCAAGGCGGTCCGCAAGCCGGTCGAGGGCACCATCCTGACGGTGCTGCGCGACGTCTCGGCGCGCGCCGACCAGCTCGAGAAGGAGCGCATCACCACGCCCGAGATGCTCGACGCCCTGGTCATCGAGGCCTACGAGAGCGTGGCCCGCACGCCCGACCTGCTGCCCGTCCTCAAGGAGAACGGCGTCGTCGACTCCGGCGCATACGGCCTGGCCACCCTCATCGAGGCCTTCGTGAACGCCTATCAGGGCAGGGCCGGTGAGGTCTCCGACTTCAAGACCACCGTCGACTCCGGCGACGCCAAGGCTCAGGTTGCCAACGTCGTCGACATTGAGATCAACGACGACTGGTCGGGCTCGGAGTTCCGCTACTGCACCGAGTTCCTCTTCCATGCCGACTCCGAGAACTTCGACGAGGACGCCAACCTGCGCTACCTGTCGAGCATGGGCGACTGCGAGCTGCTCGTGGGCGCCAACCCCGACTACAAGATCCACGTCCACACCAACCGTCCCGACCGCGTCCTGCGCCACATGCTGCATCGCGGCCAGATCTTCAACGTCTTCGTGCACAACATGGACCTCGAGGCGCAGGAGCGCACCGAGGGCATCCGTGCCGACAAGGAGGCCGCCGCTCCCGCGGGCCCGCGCAAGGCCCTCGGCTTCGTGGCCGTTGCCGCTGGCTCCGGTCAGGCTGAGATCCTCCGCTCGCTCGGTGTCGACGTCGTCGTCGAGGGCGGGCAGACCATGAACCCCTCCACGGCCGACATTCTCGCCGCCATCGAGTCCGCAAACGCAGACAAGGTCATCGTGCTTCCTGACAACGGCAACATCCGCATGGCCGCCGAGGCTGCCGCCTCCGCCTGCGAGAGCTGCGAGGTCGCGGTCGTTCCCACCAAGTCGGTGCTGCAGGCCTTCTCCGCCATGTTCGTGGTGGACGCCGACGGCACGCTCGAGGACAACGTCTCCGAGATGAACGATGCCATCGAGGGCGTCCGCGACGGCGAGGTCACCACTGCCGTGCGCGACTCCCAGGCCGCCGACGGCTCGCCCATCCATGCGGGCGACGTCATGGGCATCGAGGGCGGTGCCATCACGGTCGTGGGCTCCGACGTCGCCGACGTCACCCTGCGCGTCATCAACCGCATGCAGGAGGAGGAAGAGGGCGACACCCTCACCATCCTGGCTGGTTCCGACCTCGCCGACGATGCCTTCGAGGAGCTCCTTGCCGCCATCGAGGAGGCCCAGCCCGACCTCGAGATCGACTCGCATCGTGGAGAGCAGCCCCTCTATCCCGTGGTCTTCTCCATCGAGTAACGGCAGGACCACCTCATGGGACGGCTACCCAGCATTGGTGGCGCAGCCGAGCGCGTGTCGCGTACGGTTGCGCTGTCCGATGAGGTGGGCAGGCTCCGCTTTGTCTCGGGTGCGCGTGCCAAGGCGCTTGACCGCCTCGGCATCGAGCGCGTGCGAGACCTGCTCCTTCATGTGCCCCATCGCTATCTGGACTTCACCCACACGGTAAGCATCGCCATGGCCGACGTCGGCCAGGAGGTGACCGTGGTGGGCACGGTCGACAAGATCACGCTCAAGCGCCCGCGTCCCCGCATGCAGATCGTGGAGATGTACGTGCTCGACCAGACCGGCGTGGTGCAGGCCACCTTCTTCCGCCAGCCATGGATCGCCGAGCAGGTGCATGTGGGCGACACCGTCGCGCTCTCGGGCAAGGTCACCTTTGCCTATGGCTTCAAGCAGATGAAGGCGCCCTTCTACGAGGTGCTCTCATCCTCGGACACCGGCGGCAGCTACGCGCGCGTCCTGCCGGTGCACCCGGTGGGCGAGGGCGTCACCGCCTCGTGGATGCGCCGCATCGTGGCCGCCGCCCTGGGCGACGTGGGTGATGTCTGCGACTTTCTCCCCGCACGCCTTGCCTGCCGCCACCAGCTGCCGACCCTGGCACGGGCGCTTCGGCAGGTGCACTTTCCCACGGGCATGCCGGCCAAGGAGCCCGCGCGCAGGCGCCTTGCCTACGACGAGCTGCTGTGCCTGCAGCTCGCCCTCATCACGCGCCAGCAGATATCGCTTGCGGGCGTGAGCCCAACGGCGCACGTCGTCTCGGGGCCATACCAGGATGCGCTCGTCAGGGCTCTACCCTTCGAGCTGACCCGCGAGCAGCGCGCGGCGGCAGACGAGATCCTTGCCGACATGGCTGAGCCCCAGGTCATGAACCGACTCCTCCTGGGAGACGTGGGCACGGGCAAGACGGCCGTCGCGGCCGTGGCGCTCGCGGCGGTCGCGGACACGCGCAGCCAGGCGGCCGTCATGGCCCCAACCTCGGTGCTCGCGCGTCAGTATGCCGAGAAGCTCGGTCCGCAGCTCGACGCGGCGGGCATCAGCTGGGCGCTCGTCACGGGCGCGACGCCCGCCGACGAGCGGGCCCAGGCGCGCGAGCGCATTGCGGCCGGTGCGTGCACGGTCACCTTCGGAACCACCGCCATACTCTCCGATGACATCTCCTTCGCACACCTGTCCCTCGTCGTCATCGACGAGCAGCACCGCTTTGGTGTGGACCAACGGGCCGCCCTCAGGCGCAAGGGCGCCGGCGCCGACCTGCTCACCATGACGGCGACGCCCATCCCGCGCACGCTGGCGCTCTCGGTCTACGGCGACGTCGCCTGCTCGCGCATCACCGAGCGGCCGGTGGCGGGGGCGGGCATCACCACCCGCGCGTTGGCGCCCCAGAACCTCGACGTGGCCTGGACGGCCATCCGCGAGGCGGTCGACGCGGGCCACCAGGCCTATGTGGTCTGTCCGCTCGTGGACGACGCCGATGACGGCTCCGACCTCGACGACGTGCCCGAGCAGGCCCGCTCGGGCGCCACGCAGCTCAACTCGGCCACGCGCACCTTTGCCCAGCTCTCCGAGCGCACCTATCCCGACCTCACTGTGGGCCTGCTCCACGGACGCCAGTCCGCCGTCGAGAAGGACGAGGTCATGGGGCGCTTCAGGGCAGGGGAGGTGCAGGTGCTCGTCTCGACCACGGTGATCGAGGTCGGCGTGGACGTCCCCAACGCCACGGTGATGCTGGTGCTCGACGCCGACCGCTTTGGCCTTGCCACCCTCCACCAGCTGCGCGGACGCGTGGGACGCGGCTCCGTCCCGGGCACGGTCTACCTCTGCTGCGCTGCAAAGCGTGGCACGCCGGCGCGCACGCGCCTCGACGCGCTCGAGGCGACCTCGGACGGCTTCGAGCTTGCCGAGCTCGACCTACGCCTGCGCCACGAGGGAGAGGTGCTGGGGTATCGCCAGCACGGCGGGGTGAGCCTGCATGTGGTGGACCTCGCATCCGACGGCGACCTCGTGGAGGCCGCCCATGCCGATGCGCGCGAGCTGGCGCGCGAGGATCCAACCCTATCCGCCCCCGAGCACCGTGCTCTCGCCCTCGAGGTGCGCGACCGCTTTGGGGCCTACTTCGAGGAGGTCGAACGCGCATGAGGATCGTTGGTGGCAAGTGGCGCGGACGCGCCCTCTCGGCGCCGGAGGGCCGCGGCACCCGTCCGACGACCGACCGCACGCGCGAGTCCATGGCGTCGATGGTGCTTTCGGCCTTCGACCTCGACCTCTCGGGCGCAAGGGTGCTCGACGCCTTTGCGGGCTCTGGCGCCATCGGGCTCGAGATGCTTTCGCGCGGGGCTTTGAGCTGCACGTTCGTCGAGCGTGACCGGAAGGCCTCCGGCGTGGTGCGCGCCAACGTGAAGGCGCTCGGAGCCACGGCGGCCCGTGTGCAGGTTGGTGACGTCCTGCAGCTTGCGGAGCGCGGTGCGGTGCAGGGTGGCCCCTTCGCGCTCGTGCTGCTCGACCCGCCCTACGCGCTTGACGCCGCCGTGGTGTTGCATCTGGTCGAGAGTCTGCGCGCCTCCAACCAGCTGACGGATGATGCCGTGGTGCTGTACGAGCACGCCGCCGATGCGCCCGATCTCGCCCTTGCGGGATGCGAGGTGCTCAAGTCAAAGGCCAAGGGGACGACCGCGGTCACGCTGCTGCGCCTTCAGTCCCAGGAGGGGAGCGAATCATGAACCATATCCAGCACGTTGTGGTCCCGGGAACCTTCGACCCGGTGACGCTCGGCCACGTCGACGTGATCGGTCGCGCGCGCCATCTCTTTCCGCAGGTGACCGTGGCGGTCGCCGAGTCGCGCACCAAGCGCGGCGTCGGCACGGCCTTCACCCTCGACGAGCGCGTGGAGATGCTGCGCGACGCGCTCGAGGAGCAGGGCATCATCAGGCTTGGTGGGGTGCGCGTGCTGCCCTTCACGGGCCTTCTCGTTGACTTCTGCCGCGAGCAGAGCGCCGGAGGCGTGGTCAAGGGCCTGCGCGCCATGACCGACTTCGAGTACGAGCTGCAGCAGGCCGACCTCAACGCCCACCTCGCCCCCGACATCGAGAGCGTCTTCGTCATGAGCAACCCCGGCTATGGCTACGTCTCGTCCAGCATCGTCCGCGAGCTCGCCTCCCTGGGCAGCGACGTCGACATGCTGGTGCCCGCCTGCGTCGCCGTGCGGCTCAAGGAGCACTTTGCCGACGCATAAGCCCTTGCTTTAAGCAGAAGATTCCGCCTCGAGGGATTGCCGCCTTGTGTCAAACATGGCTTGTGGACATTTGTGACGCTCAACAGTGGTATTGTAGAGCGGTTAAACCCTCGAGAAACGGATGTGCATCTCATGGTACGCAAGAAAGACTCGTCGACTCCCGCTTCCGGCGTCGACAGGTGGAAGGCGTCGGAAGGCTCTTCCAAGTCCTCCGCCAACTCCAGCAAGCGCAAGGGCGCCCCGCGCGTTCGCAACGCCCAGGCTAGGCGCTACACCTTCACCCTGCTTGCACTCGTCGTCATGCTGGTCGCCTGCGCGGTGGGCTTCATGCCTCCCGCGGAGCGCATCACGCAGGGCCTCGACATCCGCGGCGGCGTGTCGGTCATCCTGACGGCAAGCAAGCCCGACGGCTCTTCCGTGAGCTCCGACGACATGATCACCGCAACGGAGATCGTCCAGAACCGCGTCAACGCGCTTGGCGCCGCCGAGACCACGGTCCAGCAGCAGGGCACCAACTCGATCCTGGTGCAGATTCCCGGCGCCACCAACGCCGACCAGGCCATCGAGACCATCGGACGCACGGGTCACCTCGAGTTCGTCCGCCTCGACGCCATCGGTGACGCGGACGCGCTGGCAAAGATCGCCGCCGGCACGGAGAACGTCACCCTCAAGGAGGGCACCTACACCGCCTTCATGGACGGTTCCTCCATTGAGAGCTCCGCGGTCGCGCAGTCGAGCGCCTCGGCAACCGGGTCCTACGCGGTCAATGTCTCGCTCGACTCCGCAGGCGCCAAGACCTTCGCGGACGTGACGGCCGAGCTTGCCCCCACCCATGGACAGATTGCTATCGTGCTCGACGGCGTGGTCAACTCCGCGCCTGCCGTGCAGTCCGTCATCTCCGACGGTGACGTCTCCATCACGGGCAACTTCACTCTCGAGGACGCCAAGGCGCTCAAGACGGTGCTCGACTCCGGCTCGCTGCCCGTCACGCTGAGCTACTCCGAGAGTCGCGTCGTCGGCCCCACGCTCGGCCAGGACTCCCTGCGCCAGGGCATCTTCGCCATCGGCGTCGGCGCCGTCATCGTCATCGCCTACCTGTTCTTCTTCTACCAGGGCCTGGGCCTGCTCACGCTGGGCTCTCTCGCCATCTTCGGCATCATCTACCTAGGCCTGCTCGCTCTGCTCTCGCGCATGGGCGCCTTCGCGCTCACGCTTCCGGGCCTCGCGGGCGTGGTGCTCACCACCGGCTCTGCCGCCGACTCCTCAATTCTGGTGCTCGAGCGCTTCCGCGAGGAGATCCGCATGGGCCGCCAGGTGCGCGCGGCTGCCATCGGTGGAACCAAGGAGGGCATCTCCACGTCCCTCGACGCAGACGCGGTCCAGCTGGTGACGGCTCTGGCACTGTTCTTCATGGCGGTCGGCCCAGTCAAGGGCTTCGGCCTCACCACCGCGCTGGGCATCCTCTGCGACCTGGTGACGATGTTCCTCTTCAAGGCGCCTGCGCTGCGCCTTCTGGCCATGGGCACCATCCAGGCGCATCCGCGCTTCTGGGGTGTCGCCTCCGACCTCGCCGAGGCGGAGGAGCTCAAGGAGTCTCGCGACGCCGCGCCTGCGCGCGGCAAGAAGGGGGGTGTGGCACATGCGTAACCACTTCTCCTTCGAGATTCCCTTCCTGCGCTACCGCAAGGTGCTGCTTACCATCTCTGCAATCATGTGCGTGCTTTCCCTGGTCGGCCTCGCCGTGCGCGGCGTGACCTTTGGCATCGAGTTCCAGGGCGGCACCGAGATCGACTTCACCGACACCGGTGACATCACCATCGACCAGATGCGCGACGCGCTCGTGGCGGCCGGCGAGGAGGACCCGACGGTCCAGACCACCACGCTCGAGGGCGAGAACGGCTTCCTCGTGCGCTCTGGCACCACCAACCCCGAGGACGCCACCAAGCACGCCGCCACCACGGCCGAGACGCTTGGCCTCGGCGAGCAGAACTACACCGTCACCACCATCGGCCCCGACTGGGGCGCCGACGTCACGCGCTCGTCGCTCGTGGCCTTCGGCGTGGCCATCCTGCTCATCCTCGCCTACGTGTCCATCCGCTACGAGTTCAAGATGTCGGTCACGGCCGTCATCGCGCTCATCCACGACATGCTCATCATCCTGGGCATCTACGCCTGGACGCAGATTCCGGTGACGCCCAACGTCGTCGCCGCGCTGCTCTCCACCATGGGCTTCTCGCTGTACGACACCGTCGTCGAGTTCGACCGCACCAACGACAACGCCAAGACCCTGCGCGACGGTATCCATCGCACCTACATCCAGATCTGCAACTTCTCCGTCAACGAGGTCGTCGTCCGCTCCATCAACACCACCATCACCACGCTGGTGCCCGAGCTGGCCATGTACTTCTTTGGCGGCGCGACGCTCAAGGACTTCGCCTTTGCCATGATTCTCGGCGAGCTTCTGGGCACCTACTCGAGCTACGCGGTTGCGACGCCCCTTCTGGCCATTTGGAAGACGCGCGAGCCCAAGTGGGCAAAGCTCGAGGCTAAGTACGGGGAGAAGGCGACGGCAGCCAGCGTTACGCCTGCGATGGGCGAGTAGCCATGAGCGGGTTAATAGGCAGCAGACGATGGGACGTGCTGCCGTCTGACGACGAGGCCGAGCGTCGGCTCGTCGCGACGCTTGGCATATCGCGACTGGTCGCACGTGTCCTGGTGGCACGCGGGTACTCTGACGCAGAGGAGGCGCGGGCGTTTCTCGACCCGTCCCTCGAGCGTGACTGGAACGACCCGATGCTCATTCCGGGCATGGCCGAGGCGGCAGACCGTCTTCAGCAGGCGATCGCAACGGGCGAGACCATAGCCGTCTTCGGCGACTTCGACGTCGACGGCATGAGCGCGACCTGCCTGCTCACCCATGGCCTGCGCGACCTGGGCGGCAACGCACATCCCTACATTCCCAACCGCTTCGGCGAGGGCTACGGCCTCTCCGAGGAGGCACTCGACCGCGTCATCTGCGGCTGCAATCCGTCGCTCGTCGTGACGGTGGACAACGGCATCGCCGCAGCGCGCGAGGTGGAGTGGCTCCGTGCCCACGGCATCGACGTGGTCATCACCGACCACCACGAGCCCGGCGACCTCGTCCCCCAGGGCGTCCCGGTGACCGACCCCAAGCTCTCGGCCGACTGCCCCTCGCGCGAGCTCGCCGGAGCCGGCGTGGCGCTCAAGCTGATCGACGTGCTCGGCCACAGGCTGGGCCAGCCGGAGCTGTGGCGCCGCTACACCGAGGTGGCCACGCTGGGCACCATCTCCGACATGATGCTTCTGACCGGCGAGAACCGCGCGCTGGTGGCCGATGGCATCGCCCACATGAGGCGCACCTCGCGACCGGGCATCCTGGCGCTCGCCGCGACGGCAAACGTCGACATAACGCAGATCACGGCCGACGAGCTGCCCTTCTCGCTCATCCCAAGGCTCAATGCCGCGGGACGCATGGGCTCGACCGACGTGGCCTTCGACCTGCTCTTTACCAACGACCCCGCCGAGGCGCAGATCCTTGCGGCGCGCCTCGAGCAGATCAATGCCGAGCGCCGCGAGACGGAGTCGCGCCTGACCGAGGCGGCCCTGGCCAAGGTGCGCCAGAGCTACGCCGGTGAGCGCGTGATCGTGGCAGCGGGGGAGGGCTGGCACGAGGGCGTGAAGGGCATCGTGGCGAGCCGCGTCACCAACGCCTACCACGTGCCTGCCATCCTCTTCAGCGTGACCGACGGAATCGCGCGAGGCTCGGGCCGCTCCGTGGGCTCCGTTGACCTCTTCCATGCGGTCGAGCAGTGCTCCGACCTGCTGGTGCGCTTTGGCGGACACTCTGGTGCGGTGGGCGTGACCTGCGAGGTCGGCAAGCTCGACGCCTTCAGGGAGCGCCTCTGCGAGGTCATGGCCGAGCTTCCGGAGGAGCAGTTCGAGGACACCGGCGAGGTCGCCGCCCTGGTCTCCCTCTCCGAGCTCACGATATCGGGCATCGAGCAGCTCGAGGTCCTGCAGCCCTTTGGGCAGGGCAACAAGAAGCCACTTCTGGGCACGCGCGGCGTGTGCATGCGCAACCGCGCGCGCGTGGGCGCCGGGGCCAACCACCTGCGCTTCATCGCGACCGATGGCATGAGCTCCGTTGCCGCCATCATGTTCCGCGTGCCCCAGGTCGAGCGTGCCGCGTCCTGCGAGGAGGCGGTCGACCTCGTCTTCGAGGCCATCAACGAGACCTGGCAGGGCCGTACGAAGCCCAAGCTCATGGTACGTGACATCATCTATCGCGACGAGCCGAGCAGGCCTGAGGAGGCGCCGAGGGCTGACTGCATCGCAGACAGCCTCTTCGAGCGGGCGGAGCAGATCCTCTCGCGTGACGCCTATGCCGGCATCGGCGAGGCGTCGCGCTTCGTGACCAAGGTGGTCGGCGTCACCTTCGAGGGGCGCCAGACGGTGGTCTCGGCCCTGACGGCGGGCGACGAGCTCGTCGTGGTGCGCGATGCCAACAACCCCAAGGACGTCAACGCCATCGCCCTGCACACCCTGAGCGGCGCGCAGGTCGGGTTCCTGCGCAGGCAGATAGCCCGCGAGCTGGCGCCGCGCATCGACGGGGGCGTCCGCTACTTCGCACATGTGAGCGCAGTTACGGGTGGCACCGAGGGTCGATCGTACGGGGCCAACATCGAGGTCAGCTGCGAGCAGGAGGGGACAGACGACGCCGAGCGCCTCGCAGAGGCCTCCGGCGAGCGTGCCCGCCTCGCCGGGCTCGATGCCGCCTCGCTCGACGACGAGCTGCGTCGCGCCATGATCGGCGCGCACGAGCTGCTGCCTGCCCAACGTGCCGCGCTTGACGGCCTGGCTGCGGGGCGCTCCACGCTCTGCGTCATGGCGACGGGCCGCGGCAAGTCGCTCATCTTCCACATGCACGCCGCGCGCGAGGCCATCGCACGGGGCAGGGCCAGCGTCTTCGTCTACCCGCTGCGCGCCCTCGTGGCCGACCAGTCCTTCCATCTGGAGAGGGCGCTCGGCAGGTTGGGCATCAACGTGGCCACCCTCACGGGCGAGACGCCCCAGTCGGCCCGCGACGAGATCTTCGAGGCGTTGCGTGACGGACAGGCGGACGTGGTGCTCACCACACCCGAGTTTCTTGCCATCCATGCCGAGCGCTTTGCCCAGACCGGGCGCATCGGCTTTGTCGTCATCGACGAGGCCCATCACGCGGGCACCGCAAAGGGCGGCAACCGCGGCGCCTACACTCAGCTCCCGCAGGTGCGCGAGCTGCTGGGCGAGCCGGTTATGCTGGCCGTCTCCGCCACGGCGGAGGACGGCGTGGCGCGCGAGGTCTGCTCGCTTGCCGGCATCGACGAGCGCGACGTGGTGGTTGACGCCAGCGTGCGCTCCAACCTGTCGCTCAGGGACTGCCGCGAGCTGCGCGACCGCGAACTCGCACTGGTGTCGCTCGTCTCCAGCGGGCGCAAGTGCGTGGTGTACGTCAACTCGCGCGAGCAGTCCGTCTCGCTGGCCCGCATGCTGCGCCGCACCATCCCCGAGCTGGGCAGGCGCATCTCCTTCTACAACGCCGGCCTCACGCGCGAGGAGCGCTCCGCGGTGGAGGAGGCCTTCCGCACCGGCGAGCTCACCTGCATCGTCTCGACGAGCGCCTTCGGCGAGGGGGTCAACCTCCCCGACATACGCGACGTGGTGCTCTACCACATGCCGTTTGGCGCCATCGAGTTCAACCAGATGAGCGGACGAGCCGGTCGCGACGGCGAGCCCGCCTGCGTCCACCTCTTCTTCTGCGAGCACGACGCCCGCATCAACGAGCACGTCATTGCGGGTTCGGCGCCCTCGCGCAACGAGCTGGTCACGCTCTACCGCACCCTCGTGGCCTTCGGGCGCAGCGCCGAGGCGCAGGGCGACGGCAACCGCTCCTTTGCCCAGACAAACGCCGACATCGCGCTTGCGGCGTCAGGCATCGACGCGCATACTGCCCTTGACGAGCACATGGTCTCCTGCGGCATCTCCATCTTCCGCGAGCTGGGCTTCCTGGAGACGAGCGGGCACGGCTCCGCGCGCCGGATCACCATGGTGGACAATCCTCGGCGCATGGACCTCAACCTCTCCACGCGCTACCTAGAGGGCCTGCGCGCCCGTGACGCCTTCGCGGAGTTCCGCGACTGGGCGCTCACGGCGGCCCAGGATGACATGCTCGCGCGCATCAACAGACCAATCACGCCGTCCTTCGGACGAGTCGTAGACGGTTAGGGGGTTCAAATGGGCGAGACGATGCAGACCCAGGGTCCGGCGCGCAAGCGCGACGTCGCGCCAGGTGCCGACAACTGGAGGCTCCTGCAGGTGACCTGCGCAAACTACCTCGACCGCAAGGCCATGGACAAGGTCTGCGAGGCCTATGAGTTTGCGCGGGAGTTCCATCGCAACCAGAAGCGCCGCTCCGGCGAGCCCTACATCAACCATCCCGTCGAGGTCGCCATCATCCTGGCCTCGGACCTCCACATGGACGAGGACCCGATCTGTGCGGCCATCCTGCACGACACCGTCGAGGACACCGAGGCCACCCTCGCCGACCTCGAGAAGCGCTTTGGCAAGACCGTGGCCGAGCTGGTCGACGGCGTGACCAAGCTCACGCAGGTGCAGGTCTCCTCCATGGACGAGAAGCAGGCCCTCAACCTGCGCAAGATGTTCCTCGCCATGAGCAAGGACATCCGCGTGCTCATCATCAAGCTTGCCGACCGCCTGCACAACATGCGCACGATGGCGGCCCTGCCTCCTGCCAAGCGCATGCTCAAGTCGCGCGAGACGATGGACGTCTACGCGCCCCTGGCAGACCGCCTGGGCATCTCCTCCATCAAGTGGGAGCTCGAGGACCTCGCCTTCTTCTACCTGCAGCCCGAGGAGTACGAGCGCATCGCGCGCATGGTGCAGGAGTCGCGCGCCCAGCGCGAGGAGAAGACCGCCGAGGCCATCAAGGTGCTCGACGACGAGCTGCGCCGGGTGGGCCTGTCGGGATACCAGATCTCCGGGCGCCCCAAGCACCTGTGGTCGATCTACCAGAAGATGCGCCGCAAGCGCAAGGAGTTCTCCGACATCTACGACCTCATCGCGCTGCGCGTGCTGACCGAGAGCGTGGGGGACTGCTACTCCGTGCTCGGCGCGGTCCACTCGCTGTGGCACCCGCTGCCCGGGCGCTTCAAGGACTACGTGGCCATGCCCAAGCCCAACGGCTACAAGAGCCTGCACACCACGGTCATCGGCGCCGACGTGCGCCCGGTCGAGATCCAGATCCGCACCTACGAGATGCACAACCAGGCCGAGTACGGCATCGCCGCCCACTGGCTCTACAAGAGCACGGGCAACTCGCAGGGCCGCATGTCCGCGGAAGACCGCTCGGTCGACACGCAGATCAACTGGATCCGTCGCACCCTCGACTGGACCACGGAGGAGGAGATCGAGGACCCGCACGAGTTCATGGACAACCTCGTGGTCGACCTCTACGAGGACGAGATCTTCGTCTTCACGCCCAAGGGCGAGGTCATGAGCCTACGCCGCGACTCCACGCCCCTCGACTTTGCCTACGCCGTCCACACCGAGGTCGGCAACCACTGCATTGGTGCCAAGGTCAACGGCTCGATGGTGCCGCTCACCTACAAGTTGCAGAGCGGCGACCGCGTGGAGATCATCACCAACAAGAACGCCAAACCCGGCCACGACTGGCTCAAGATGGTGGCCACCCCTTCGGCCCGCTCCAAGATCCGCAAGTACTTCGCGAGCGAGACCAAAGAGGACGACGCCGAGCGCGGGCGTGGATATCTGGCCATCGAGCTGCGCAAACACGGACTCGGCATCTCCTCGCAGCGCGTCACCAAGGCCCTGGAGAAGGTGTGCCTGTCCACCGACTACCGCGACGTGGAGACGATGCTGGCTGCCGTGGGCACGGGACGCCTCTCGCCCAAGCAGGTGGCCCATCGCGTGGACGACGCCATCACGATGGCGCGTCCCGCCACCGAGATCGAGCGTGAGGCGCGCCGCGCCAACCGCCAGATGCTCATCGCAGAGGACAAGCCGCTGGTCAAGCCCAAGACGCGCAGCAAGCGGTCCAACTGCGGCGTGGTGGTCAAGGGCGACCCGGACCTGCTCGTCCACCTGGCGCATTGCTGCAGCCCCGTCGCCGGCGATGACATCGTGGGCTTCATCACGCGCGGCCGTGGCGTGAGCGTCCACCGCACGAGCTGTCCCAACGTCCAGGCGCTGCGCGAGCATCCCGAGCGTATGATCGACGTCGAGTGGGACGCCTCGGGTGCCACGGAGTTCCAGGTGGAGATCGTGGTGGAGGCGACCGACCGCATGGGCCTGCTCAAGGACGTGACCATCGCGCTTTCCGAGGCGGGCTGCAACATCCTCTCGGCGGCCACTCAGACCGGCGCCACCGGCGTCGCGCGCCTGCGCTTCCTCATCTCGCTCTCCAACGCCTCGCTGCTCGCGCCGCTGCTCGCGCGCGTGGGTAGGGTCCCATCAGTCTACGACGCACGTCGCATCGAGCCAGGCGAGGGTGCCCAGTCGCTCAAGCGCAGGGGATAGGGGAAGCCCATGGCTGACAAGGACGAGATCCGCCTCTTTGTGGTGGGTGACATACAGACCAACTGCTATGCGTACGTGAGTGCGGGGGAGTGCCTGGTGGTGGACCCCGGCGCGTCGGGAGCCCGCATTGCCGAGGCGCTCGCCGACGTCCAGGTTACCCAGATCGTGGCCACCCATCGCCATCACGACCACGTGGGCGGCGTCAGGGCCCTGGTGGAGGCCACGGGAGCCCCCTGGGCCATCTCGGCGGATGACGCCGAGCTGGCGGTGCGCTCGCTCGAGGTCTCATCGCACGACCTCTCGTTTGTGATCGGCGACCTCTCCAACCCGCCCGAGCCCGACCGCCTGCTTGTCGAGGGGGACGTGGTCGAGGTCGGTACGGCGCGCTTCGAGGTGCTGGCGGCTCCGGGGCACACGCCTGGCGGCATCGTGCTTCTCGGGCACGGCAGCGCGGAGGGCGTGGCCTTTGTGGGAGACACCATCTTTGCCGGAGGCTGCGGCCGCTGCGACCTTTTGGGCGGCGACTGGAGCGCAATGGCAAGGACGCTCGCACGGCTCTCTCGTCTCATCGATCCGACGGTGACGCTTCTGTGCGGGCATGGGCCTGGCACGACGATGGGCCACGAGATCGCGACCAACCCCTACATGCAGCCTGGTGCCGAGCGCGAGTCTGCGGCAGGGTAGGCGAGTCGTCTTTTGCGGACGGGCGATTCCGTGGTATAGTCTTGCACGTTCGCACCAAGCCCGGATGGCGGAATTGGCAGACGCGGTGGTCTCAAAAACCTCTACCGAAAGGTGTGCGAGTTCGAGTCTCGCTCCGGGCACCATGTGAGAGAGTCTGACAGTCCCGGACGGGTGGCCCGTTCGGGGCTGTTGCATAGACTCGAACTCGTGAGGGCTTGACAGCCCTGTGGGCTGTCAAGGGCTGAGCCGAAGGCGAAGCCTGGGAGCGTCGCCCGCAGGGCGGCGCGGCGAGTCTCGCTCCGGGCACCATGTGAGAGAGTCTGACAGCCCCGGACGGGTGGCCCGTTCGGGGCTGTTGCTTGAGGAGAGACTGTCTTGTCCGCGGTTGCGTACCCGTTGAGCACGGTGACGCAGCTGCGGACAGATCTGTGCCACATCGAGCGGCATTCTGTCCGCCCATGCGTCACCGTGCTTTTGCAAGCACTCGGCGCGAATGTGGCGTTATTCTGCACACTTGCGCAACTGGGTGCGAGCGAGTAAGATACTCCTGTTGTGGCTCAAGCCACACCCAAAGCGGGGCAGAACGCGTGCCCCCACCTTGCGGCGCCAACCGGCAGCTGTCTGGTCAGACAACGTATCTCTTCGCGCTCCACGCGCTACGTGTCTCCTGGATGCTGTCATGGCACCAGGAGTTTTTTCATGCGGCTTGCCGCACAAAACAAGCGGCCACGCCGCGCAAGAAGGGAAGGTGGAAGAGATAGCCAGGAACGAGGGTCCTCGCATCAACGACCAGATCACGGCACGCATGTGTCGCCTGATCGGGGTCGACGGCTCGCAGCTGGGTCTGTTCGGCGTGCCTGACGCGCTGCGCATCGCCCGCGAGCAGAACCTTGACCTCGTGGAGATCGCTCCCAACGCGGAGCCTCCCGTCTGCAGGGTCATGGATTATGGCAAGTACAAGTTCGAGCAGGACCGCAAGGCCAAGGCCGCACGCAAGAAGCAGGTGCGCGTCGAGGTCAAAGAGATGAAGTTCCGTCCCAAGATCGACGTGGGTGACTACGAGACCAAGAAGAACCACGTGCTGCGCTTCCTCAAGAAGGGCGCTCGCGTCAAGGTCACCATCATGTTCCGCGGCCGCGAGATGGCCCACCCGGAGCAGGGTCTCAACGTGCTGGAGCGCCTGGCGGAGGACCTCAAGCCCTACGCCACCGTCGAGCAGCAGCCCAAGATGGAGGGTCGTAACATGCACATGCTCGTCGCCCCAATCAAGGGTGCCTTCGACAAGAAGGACACGGGCGACGCCGAGTAGAAGGAGAAGTAGCATGCCCAAGATGAAGACGCACAAGGGGTCGGCCAAGCGCTTCCGTCGCACCGGCACCGGCAAGATCATGCGCGCCAAGGCCTTTAAGAGCCACATCCTCACCAAGAAGTCGCCCAAGCGCATCCGCGGCTTCCGCAAGGAGACCGAGCTCACCAAGGGCGACGCCCATACCGTCAGCCAGCGCATGGGTCAGTAGCGCATCCGCTACCTAGTTTGCACAGTTAAGGAGTTGATCAGATATGGCACGTGTCAAGCGCGCAGTGGCGGGTCGCAAGAAGCGT
Organism: uncultured Coriobacteriaceae bacterium; assembly: GCA_902777325.1. Taxonomy (GTDB): domain Bacteria; phylum Actinomycetota; class Coriobacteriia; order Coriobacteriales; family Atopobiaceae; genus UBA1367. The sequence continues at coordinate 75,598 of CACYTH010000001.1, read as the reverse complement.
CAGACCCTCGTCGAGCGTACCAAGGGTTACTACGGCGTGCGTTCGCGCACCTTCCGTGGCATGAAGGAGCAGGCTCAGCACTCCCTGCAGTACCAGTACCGCGATCGTCGCAACAAGAAGCGTGACATCCGCGCCCTGTGGATCCAGCGCATCAACGCGGCCGCCCGCATGAACGACCTCTCTTACAGCAAGTTCATGCACGGCCTGAAGCTCGCCGGCGTCGAGCTCGACCGCAAGGTCCTCGCTCAGATCGCCTACGAGGACGAGGCTGCCTTCGCCGACCTCGCCGCCGTCGCCAAGAAGGCCTTGGCTGCCGAGTAAGGCTCATTGCCTCATCACATAGGTACGTCGAAGGCTCCGGGAGGGCGCAGGCGCTCCCGGAGCCTCTTGTTCTATGGAGTGCGCAGCCAAAATCGACAACTGTCACAATGCTGCGCTATACTTTTTACCCGTATGGATATTCGCTGTCGGGCATCCGACATACAGAAGGGATCACTCATGGCAACTCTTGGCATGAACGACCTGCGCGCAGGTCTCGGCGTCAACATCAAGGGTCAGGACTGTGTCGTGCTCGAGGCTCAGCACGTCAAGCCGGGCAAGGGCAACACCTACGTGCGCACCAAGTACCGCAACATCCGCACGGGCCGCGTCAACGAGGAGAACTTCCAGCAGTCCGCCAAGTTCGAGAGCGTCGACATGCGCACCCGCGAGATGCAGTACCTCTACAACGACGGCGACAGCTACTGGTTCATGGACATGGAGACCTACGACCAGATCCCCGTGGGCGACGACCTCGTGGGCGACAACGCCAAGTGGCTCAAGGAGAACGACGTCTGTCTGCTCAACTACGCTAACAACGTGCTGTACGCCGTCCAGCCGCCCATGTTCATCGAGGTCGAGATCACCGAGACCGAGCCTGGCTTCAAGGGTGACACCGTCCAGGGCGGCAACAAGCCGGCCACCATCGAGACCGGCGCCGTCGTTCAGGTCCCGATGTACCTCAACGTGGGCGAGCGCATCAAGATCGACACGCGCGACGGCAAGTTCGTCGGTCGCGTCTAGTCAGGCTCATTCCATCTCCCGCCGCCACGCTCCGAAAGGATCTCATCATGGCTGACAATGAGCTCAACATCTCTGGCATCAACGTCTCCAAGGACGTTGTGAAGGCAATCGTGGCCCGCGCCGCCGAGGGCGTCGAGGGCGTTGCCCGTGTGGGTGGCAACGACATCGCCTCCTCGCTCGTGCGCGTCTTCACCAGCCGCTCCATGGCGCCCGACAGCACCGTCGACGCCTCCGTCGAGGACGGCGCCCTCCGCGTGGGCGTGCACCTCGCGGTCTTCTACGGCTATCCCTTCACCAAGCTTGCTGCCACGGTGCGCGAGGCCATCGCCGTCGCCATTGCGTCTCAGGTGGGCGTCGAGGTGGGTTCTGTCGATGTCTGCATCGACAGTCTGGTCTTTCCCAAGGAGTAAGTGTGGCAGGAACAAGGTTTGGTGGGCGCACGCTGGCTCGTAGTCAGGCGCTCCAGCTGCTCTTTCAGGCGGAAGCCTGTGGGCGCACGGTCAATGATGTGCTTGAAGACTCCTATGCGCTCGACGAGGGCCCGCTGGACGACTACGCCACCGAGATTGCACTCGGTGCCGACGCCATGCTCCACGAGCTTGACGCTGTGATTGCGGTCACCTCCGAGAACTGGAGCGTCTCGCGCATGCCGGCGGTCGACCGCAACCTTCTGCGCCTGGCGCTCTTCGAGATGCTCGAGCAGGACGAGGTCGACACGGCAGTCGCCATCGACGAGTGCGTCGAGCTGGCCAAGGCCTATGGCACCGACGAGTCCTCCCGCTTCGTCAACGGCGTGCTGGGCAAGGTCGCCCGTCGCATGGAGGCGGGGGAGGACGTCGTCGCCCTTGCCCTCGAGCAGATGGCCGCCCTCGAGCCCGAGGACGACTCCGAGGACGCCACGGAGGCCGAGCCCGTCGTGAGCGAGCAGGAGGCTCTCGAAGACCTCCCTGACTGGGTGAGGGAGTAACCCATGGCCCGCAAGCCCGACGTCTCCGCATACAAGAGCTTCGACCAGATCACCGAGCGCCTGGACGAGATCATCGACCAGGTGCGTGGCAAGGACACCTCGCTCGAGCGCTCCCTTGACCTCTTTGACGAGGCCATCGCGCTTGGGTCGAAAGCGGTCGATCTGGTCGACGCTACGGACTTCTCGCCCGCCGAGCTCGAGCGTCTCAAGGATGCTCCCGAGCCCGCTGCCGCGGACGCCCAGAAGGACGCCTAACCTTGCCGCGTCGGGTGCGACTTGACGCGGAGCTGGTTGCCCGCGGGTTCTTCTCGAGTGCAGACGACGCGATGCGCGCCATACTAGCTGGTGATGTCTCGACCTCTGACCGGCGCTTCTCGTCTCCGGGCGAGCAAGTGCTGCCAGGGGTCGAGTTGCATGTAAGGGGGCACGTGCCCTATGCGAGCCGCGGGGGCCTCAAGCTCGAGCGCGGCCTCGCGGAGCTGGGCGTGGACCCAACCGGCCTTGCCTGCGTGGACGTTGGCTGCTCCACGGGCGGCTTTACCGACTGCCTGCTCAAGCATGGGGCGGCAAGCGTGCTTGCCGTCGACGTGGGACGCGCCCAGTTCGACTGGTCGCTCAGGCAGGACGGGCGCGTGCGCCTGATGGAGCGGACCAACATCGTGGACGTGCCTGCACTCCCTGGCATAGCGGGGGCCTTCCAGCTGGCCGTCTGCGACGTCTCCTTCACCTCCGTCACCACGATCCTTCCCGCCGTCGTGGCGCTTCTCGGCCCGGGCGGCACCTTCCTCACGCTGGTGAAGCCGCAGTTCGAGGCGCCGCGCGAGCAGGTGGGTGCCGGCGGGATCGTTCGCGACGAGGCGGTGCGCCAGGCCGCCCTCGAGCGCGTGGCCAGCGCTATGAAGGCTGCGGGGTTCACGCTTGGGGGCTCATGCCAGAGCCCCATAACCGGTCACAAGGGCAACGTGGAATACCTGCTGGTCGGTCGCCTGCCCTAGGGCGGCAGCCGCCGGCCGTGTGCTACACTTGCTTGGATGCATACGTACGTTCGATTTTTCGGAGTGGTTAGATGAAGGTCCTGCTCGTGCCCAACTACTCGCGCCCGCATGCCGTCGAGGGGGCCCAGCGCCTGTCCGACTGGCTGGAGAACGAGGGCGTCGAGGTCCAGTGGGCCCACGACAAGAAGCTCTATCCCGACAAGATCGTCGATACCACGGGCGTCGGCCTGGTGGTGTCCCTCGGCGGCGACGGCACGCTCCTGCGAGCCGCGCACATCGTGGGCTACTCCGAGATTCCCATGCTCGGCCTCTCCTATGGGCACCTGGGCTTTCTCACCTGCGGCGGTCCGGACGACCTCATCCAGACGGTGTCCGACGCCCTCGCGGGCGACCTCCACGTCTCGCATCGCATGACCTTGGACGTCGAGGTCGAGTTCGAACGTCCCGACGGCACGGTGGTCACCGAGCACGGCTTTGCCCTGAACGACCTCTCGCTCACCCATGGCGTGCGTGGCGACATGATCGTCTTCGACGTGTCCGTCTCCGGGCACCACATCGACCGTCTGCGTGGCGACGGCTTTGTCGTCTCCACGGCAACCGGCTCGACCGGCTATGCGCTCTCGGCGGGCGGGCCCATCGTGACGCCCGAGTTTGCGGGCATGGTCTGCGTGCCGGTGGCGTGCCACACCATCTCGGCGCGCGCCTTCCTCACCTCGCCCTCCGACGTGGTCGAGCTGCGCATCAACCCCGAGCGAAACGCCGACAGGCTCTTCTTTGTCGACGGTCAGCCGATGGGGGAGGGGCTGAGGGGCATGCGTGCCAGGGTGAGGCGTGGGGCAGGCGACATCATCCTGCTCGACCGCAGCGCCCGCAGCTTCTACGAGTCGGTCTCCCGCGTCTTCTATGGACGCGCCAAGCGCTAGGCGGCTGCCATGATCGACGAGCTCTGCGTACACAACGTTGCCCTCATCCGCGAGGCGTCGCTTGTGCCCTCATCGGGCCTGACGGTGCTCACCGGCGAGACGGGCACGGGCAAGACGGCCCTGCTCAGCGCCATAAAGCTGCTGGTGGGGGAGCGCGCTGACGCCTCCGCCGTCCGCGAGGGGGCCGACGCCCTGGAGGTCGAGGCGCGGGTGTACCTGCGCGGGGGAGACCCCGACGGCAACGTGGTGCGCCGCCGCGTCGAGGCGGCCGGTCGCGGCCGGGTGCAGATAGACGGTCACATGGCGTCGGTGCGCGAGCTCTCCGAGACCATCGGCTCCACCATCGACCTCTGCGGCCAGCACGAGCACCAGCGCCTGCTCGACCCGGCGGCCCACGTCGCGTTGCTCGACGCTTGGGCGTCCGACCGTATCGCACCGGCCCGCGACGCCTATGTCGCCGCGCTCGCGGAGGCCCGCTCGGCAGCCAAGGAGCTCGAGCGCATCGTGGAGATGAGCCGCGCGGCGGACGAGCGCCTGGACGAGGCCTCCTTCGTCCTGCGCCGCATCGATGAGGTCGGGCCCAGCCAGGAGGAGTACGACGAGCTCGAGGCCGCACTCCCGCGCGCCGAGCATGCCGAGGCGATCATGCGCTCGGTGGCCGGTGCCTACGAGGGGGTCTCCGACGACGGGGGAGCGGCAGACGTGCTGAGCGACGCCATCAGCTGGCTACGCGACGCCTCGTCCTTCGACCCTGCCCTGGACGACTATGCAGAGCGCCTCGAGAGCTCGCTCATCGACATCGAGGACGTGGCGGCCGACCTTAGGCGCTATCGCGACTCGGTGGAGCTCGACCCCGAGGAGCTTGACCGCATGCAGACGCGCATGGCCGCCTTCAGGGGCCTCATGCGCACCTACGGTCCCTCCATGTCCGACGTGCTCGCGCGCCGTGCATCCGCGGCCGAGCTGGTCGAGGCGGCCCGCGACGGGGGTGAGCGGGAGCGCAAGGCGCGCAAGGCCGTCGAGGCTGCCGAGGCGCGCCTGGCCGTGGCGGCCGACGCCCTGGACGCCGCCCGCAGCGAGGCGGCGCCGCTACTGTCCCGCGCGGTCAGCGAGGTCATGGCCCAGCTGGAGATGGGCACCGCGTCCCTCTCCGTGCAGATGGAGCGCCTCGCGCGCAAGCAGTGGGCCACGTCCGGCCCGAGCCGCATCGAGCTGCTCTACCGCCCGGCGGCAGGCCTCACGGCACGGCCGCTGCGCCGCATAGCGTCAGGAGGCGAGACGAGCCGCGTGATGCTTGCCTGCAAGGTGGTGCTCGGCGAGGCCGACGGCACCGAGACCCTCGTCTTCGACGAGGTGGATGCCGGTGTCGGTGGTGCCACGGCCGTGGCGTTGGCGCAGGTGCTGGCGCGTCTGGCAAAGACCCACCAGGTGATCGTGGTCACGCACCTGGCCCAGGTGGCCGTCATGGGGCAGACGCACTACCTCGTGCAGAAGTCCGCCGGCGACGTCCCGGAGACCACGCTCGTTCCCATCGATGGCGAGCGACGCGTGGCGGAGATCGCCCGCATGCTCTCCGGCGACACCAGCGAGACCTCGCTTGCCCATGCGCGCGAGATGCTGGTGCAGGCTCGCTAGAAGCCGAGCTCCTCGTCCACGAACACGAGCTCCGTCCGAGCGCCCGTCATGGCGCGCGCGATGGTGACGAAGCCGTTGCAGAGACGCTCGGGCGAGTTGCAGTCGTAGCAGCGGTCGCCCTTGGCCGCGCACGGGGTCTTGCGCCCGAGACGCTGGGCGTTCTTGGGGCTGGCCACATTGCGGGCGCGCCAGAGGGCCTTCTCGAGCGTCGGCTCGACCTTGTTTGCGCCGATGACGAAGAACACGCGCTCGGGCCCAAAGAGGGTGGCCGCCACGCGGTTGCCCATGCCGTCGATGTTGACGAGCTCGCCGGTGAGCGAGACGCCGTTGGCGCTGCAGACGAAGGCCTCGGCGTTGGTCTCGGCCATGCGGGTCTCGCGCGTGTTGGTGATGGCGTGGGTGTAGACGGTGTTGTTTGCGCCGAGCGCCTCCGCAAGACCCATCTGCACGGCCGTGGCGCATCCCCCGATGCCCACCGTCGTGTCGCGGATCTGCTCGCACAGGTATGCACGCGCCTCGTCTGCGGTGTCAAAGAACGTGACGCCAAAGCCGTGTCTCTCGAAGTTGGTCCTCAGCGTCTCGCGGTCCAGTGCCATGATCTGCTCCTCTCCCCTTGGATGGGCTGACTATATCGCAGCGTTGTTGCCAGCAGAATACGCGGGCGCGCGCAGGCGCGAACGGGCACATGGCGGCGGCCAAAAGCCGTATCGGCGCACGCGCGTGGGAAAGATGTTGTATCGTGTGCATGTCACCAAATGATGGGGAGAAGGGACCGTCTGCCATGCCTGAGATTCACAAGATCGTCGTCACCGGAGGTCCCTGCGGCGGAAAGACCACGGCTCTCACGCGCATCCAGACCGCGCTCTCGCACCTGGGCTATACCGTGCTGGTCGTCCCCGAGACGGCGACCGCCCTCATCTCTGGCGGCGTGGCCCCCTGGACCTGCGGCACCAACGAGGAGTACCAGAAGTGCCAGATGACCATGCAGCTGCAGAAGGAGCGCATCTTCGAGCAGGCTGCGGCCACCATGTCCAGCGACAAGATCCTCATCGTCTGCGACCGCGGCGAGATGGACAACAAGGCCTACATGACTGACGAGGAGTTCTCGCACGTGCTCGACTACCTGGGCATGAACGAGGCCGAGCTGCGCGACAGCTACGACGCGGTGTTCCACATGGTGACCGCCGCTAAGGGCGCGGAGGAGTTCTACACGCTGGAGAACAACGGCGCCCGCTACGAGACGGTCGGGCAGGCCCGCGAGCTGGACGACAAGTTCATCGAGGCGTGGACGGGCCACCCGCACCTGCGCGTCATCGGCAACGAGACCGACTTCGAGGGCAAGCTCCGTCACCTCATCCGCGAGATCAGCTACTTCTTGGGCGAGCTCGCCCCCTACGAGCTGGAGCGCAAGTTCCTCATCGAGTACCCGGACGTGGCATGGCTGGAGAGCCTGCCCAACTGCCAGAAGGTTCCCATCGTGCAGTACTACCTGCGCTCGGAACCCGACCAGGAGATTCGCATCCGCCAGCGTGGCGCGTCGGGCGAGGCCATCTTCACCTTCACCGAGAAGGCCATCGAGGGCACCCACAAGCACCTGGTGCGCCAGAGGCGCCTGACCGAGCGCGAGTACGAGATGCTGCTTCTGCAGGCGGACCCCAAGATGCGCATGATCGAGAAGACCCGCTACTGCCTCACCTACGAGGGGCAGTACTTTGAGATAGACCTCTTCCCGTGCTGGGACGACCAGGCTATCGCCGAGATCGAGCTCTCGAGCGAGGAGACGCCGGTCGCCTTCCCGCCGGAACTCAAGGTGATTCGTGAGGTGACAGGCGACCCCACTTACCGCAACGCTGTCATCGCGTCCAAGCCGAAGGGAGCCACCCACTAGCTCGCGGCGCGCTGGCAGGTCTATCTGTCACCTCATCTGTCAGCGAGGCATTTACATGGGACAAGAGAATCGGTTTGTGCGCACGAGCCGCTACGACCGCTGGCTCCGCTTGCGGCGCCTGGCATGGCTGGTGCCTCTGGCTGCCGTCATCCGGGCGTGGTGGGAGTACCATGCGTCCTTTGTCGAGGACGTCGCAAGCGCACCCAACCCCATGATCGGTCTGCTTGCGGTCGTGATTGCACTGGCGTGCATGGTGCTTGTCTACGCGTTTGTACCCTTCCTCCTGTGGTGGATCGCGTGCACGCTGCTCATGTCGCGTTCCAGGCGCGAGGCGACGTTTGAGCCCACGCACCCCCGTCCCACCGCCTCCAGCCCGCTGCCCAACTGAGTGGCACTCCTCGGTGGCGCCGGCTTGCCGCTGCAGACATGCGTTTCGTGTATCCTTAATGGGACCGCCATCGCAACATCTGTCCCGTGAGGAGATTCGCATGCCCGACATCACCAAGATCGTCGTCACCGGAGGCGTCTGCGGCGGCAAGACCACGGCGCTCGCCAGCATCCGCACGTCGTTCACGCGCCTGGGCTACAAGGTCATCACCGTGCCCGAACCTGCCACGGAGTTCAAGACCAACGGCATCCTGCCGTGGGAGTGCGCCACGGGCGAGGAGTACCAGTGGTGCCAGATGAAGGTGCAGATCACCACCGAGCACGCCTTCGAGCGCGCGGCCCGTGGCATGGGCGACGAGAAGATACTCATCGTGTGCGACCGCGGCATGCTCGACAACAAGTACTACATGACGGCCGACGAGTTCCAGCGCGTGATTGCCGACCTGGGCTACACCGAGGCCCAGCTGCGCGACAGCTATGATGCCGTGTTCCACCTGGTGACGGCCGCCAAGGGTGCCGTCGAGTACTACACCAACGACAACAACGCCGCCCGCCACGAGACGGTGGAGGAGGCCGCTGCGATGGACGACGGCTTCATCGAGGCGTGGGCCGCCCACCACCACCTGCGGATCATCGACAACTCCACTGACTTCGAGGGCAAGATGGACCGGCTGATACGCGAGATCTCGTACGTGCTGGGCGAGGAGGCCCCGCGCCAGACCAAGCGGTCGTTCATCGTCGCGTATCCCGACCTCGCCGCGCTGGAGGCCATGCCCGGCTGCGAGTGCGTGGAGATCTCGCAGACCTACCTGAGCTCCGACCCCGATACGGAGGTGCGGGTGCGCAAGATCGGCTCGGAGGGCTGGAACACCTTCTACCTCACGGAGAAGCGCATCGAAGGCGCGCGCAAGCGCCTGGTGCGCCGTCAGCGCCTCACGCTGCGCGAGTACGAGAACATCCTGGGCCAGGCGGACCCCGCGCGCCGCGAGCTGACCAGGACGCGCTACTGCCTGCCGTACCAAGGCCAGTGCTTCGAGCTGGACATCTACCCGCAGTGGGACGACCGGGCCATCCTCCACATCGAGCTCGTGAGCGCCGACGTGGAGGTGAACTTCCCGCCTGGGATCGAGATCATCCGCGAGGTGACCGACGACCCGGCCTACCGCAGTGCCGCGCTGGCCAGCGCGCCTGCCGACGCCATGCTCTAGGGCAGCGCGGGACGCCCTGACGTTCGCGCGCCTCCGTGCGCATCAGTCCCTAGCTCAGCTCCATGCGCCATTGCATCTGCACCGAGCAGCGAACGCCCACGTCCCCGGGGTTGAAGTCGGGTGCCGAATCGAGGGACTTGTACGCGGCTGCCATGGGGGCGGCCATGCCGCCTGTCGGGTAGCCTCTGGCGTATTCGTAGGTGATGGCGTGGATGCCGGTGACGTGAGCGCCAGCCGCTGCGGCCAGGATGTCTGCGCGCCTGCGACCCTCGGCCACCGCCTCCGAGAGCAGGGACGACTTGGCCTGCTCCATGTCGTCAAGGCAGAAGTCGATGGAGAAGTTCACGGGCTCGCTGCAGCTGGTGAGCGCGACCCAGATCGCCTTGATGTCATCGGAGTCCGTCATGGGCCTTGTCAGGCTCATGTCGGCGGAGTAGTCGTAGCCGACGATCTTCTCGGTGGCGTGGTAGTAGTCCCCAAACTCGTCCTTGGCAAAGAGCGCCTCGGTGTGCGCGGAGACGTGAAAGCGGCTGTTCTTTACCTCGTCTTTGGGAATGCCGATGCCGGCGAGGGCGTCAAGCACCTCACCCAGCAGCCGGTTGTACTCGCTGGTGCATTCCTCCCGCGTGTCGTGTGTGCCCTCGAGGTCGATGCTCACGGAGATGGTGTCGACGGGGAAGTTCCGCTCCATGTCGACGCCTACGTTGACGATTCGGTAGTCCTGAGAGTCCATGGCGGCTCCTATCGCGTGGGTTCCGATGAGGCTACTTTACGTCAAAGTTTAAGGTCAGAGCTTCTCCAGAATCCCTTTATTGGCGGCCGCTATGATGGCCTTCCTCCACATTTTCCATCACGTAACAACGCGTATGCGAGGCCCCGGCGTGCCCGCATCCCGTCGTATCATGAAGTCCCGTAGGAAGCGAATCGCGTCTACGGGAGGCTCCCATGACCAAGCATATCTTTGTTACCGGCGGTGTCGTCTCGGCCCTGGGCAAGGGCATCACGGCCGCCTCGCTCGCACGCCTGCTCAAGGCCCGTGGCTACCACGTGATGATGCAGAAGGCCGACCCCTACCTCAACGTGGACCCCGGCACCATGAGCCCCTTCCAGCACGGCGAGGTCTTTGTCACCGAGGATGGCAAGGAGACCGACCTCGACCTCGGCCACTACGAGCGCTTTGTCAACGAGAACCTCACCCGCGAGTCCAACTTCACCACCGGCCTCATCTACCAGAGCCTGATCAAGCGCGAGCGCCGTGGCGACTTCCTCGGCGGCACCGTGCAGGTGATTCCGCACGTGACCAACGAGATCAAGGACCGCTTCCGCCGCATCGAGGAGATGACCTCGGCAGACGTGGTGATCACCGAGCTGGGCGGCACCATCGGCGACATCGAGGGACAGCCCTTCGTCGAGGCCATGCGCCAGTTCCGCCGCGAGAAGGGCCTGGGCGAGACGCTGGTCATTCACGTGAGCCTCGTACCCTACATCGCCGCAGCCCACGAGATCAAGACCAAGCCCACGCAGCATTCCGTCAAGGAGCTCAGGTCCATGGGCATCCAGCCCGACCTCATCGTCTGCCGCTCCGACCACGAGGTGGACGCCTCGGTGCGCGCGAAGATCGCGAGCTTCTGCGACGTGGACGAGACCTGCGTCTTCGAGAACTCCGACTGCCCCTCCATCTACGACGTGCCCGCGCATCTGGCCGAGCAGGGCTTTGACCTCAAGGTCTGCGAGATCCTGGGCCTGGACCCGCGCGAGAGCGACATGAGCAGCTGGTACAGCTTCACCGAGGCCATGCACGAGGCAAACGCGCTGCCCGACGCCACGCGCATCGCGGTGGTGGGCAAGTACACCGCGCTTCCTGACGCGTACCTGTCGGTGATCGAGGCGCTGCACCACTCCGGCGTGTACTACGGCCGCCACGTAGAGATCACGCTGGTCAACGGCGACGAGCTGGACGAGTCCAATGTGGACGAGGTGCTGGAGGGCTACGACGGCATCCTGGTGCCGGGAGGCTTCGGGCATCGTGGCGTGGAGGGCAAGATCCTTGCCGCCCACAAGGCGCGCACGGAGCTCGTCCCGTACCTGGGCGTCTGCCTGGGCTTGCAGGTGGCCGTGGCCGAGTTCGCACGCAACGTCTGCGGGCTCGAGGGGGCCAACTCCAGCGAGTTCGACACGCCCGAGAGCAGGTGCGCGCATCCGGTGATCGACCTGATGCCCGACCAGGAGGGCGTGGACGACAAGGGCGGCACCATGCGCCTGGGCGCCTATCCGTGCAAGGTGGCCGAGGGGACCCTCGCGCGCGAGGCCTACGGCGAGGAGCTGGTCTACGAGCGGCACCGCCACCGCTTTGAGGTGAACAACGTCTACCGCGAGCAGCTGCGCCAGGCGGGTCTCGTGGTGAGCGGCGTCTCCCCGGACGAGCGCCTGGTGGAGATGATCGAGCTGCCCCAGGACGTGCACCCGTGGTTCGTGGCCAGCCAGGCGCATCCCGAGTTCAAGAGCCGCCCCAACGTGCCCTGCCCGCTCTTCCGCGAGTTCGTGCGCGCGGCGATCGCCCATCACGAGGGCGTGGACCGTCGCGACCTGAGTGTGGTGGGCGTGCCCGTGATTCCGGAGAAGTAGGGGAGCGGACGGCTTAGGCCTAGGACAGCGATATCTGAAGGCTGCTGTGTGTGGGCGCGTGGCTTCGACCTCTCCCGTGGTGTGGTAGTGTGGGGGAGCGTCGCGCAAGAAGGTCGCGTGCGTACGTGCAGGTCGGGTGAGGTCCGGCGGTCTCTTGTCGGAGGCTGGCGGCAGCTCGGCGGATCGTTGGCTGGAGGGCTTGGTTGCCATGGCGACAGGGGATGAGAGCATGCTCGCGGACGTCGAGCTCGCCGAGAGGCTGGCGCGCAGGGTGGCCGAGCACGGCGGGCGCGTGTACTACGTGGGCGGCTTCGTGCGCGATAGGCTGCTGGGCCGCGAGAACAAGGACGTTGACGTGGAGGTGCACGGCATCTCGCTCGACTGCCTCGAGGGCGTCCTTGCCGAGCTGGGGACGCTCGAGGTGCTCGGTGCCTCGTTTGGCATATACAACCTGCATGGCCACAAGCTGGACATCTGCGTGCCCAGGCGTGCCGACACGGGCAGCCGTGGCGGGCGCGGCGAGTTCCGCGAGCTGGCGGACACCTTCGTGGGAGTGCGCCAGGCGGCGCTGCGCCGCGACCTCACGATAAACGCGCTCTACGAGGACGTGCTCACCGGCGAGGTGGTGGACTTCTTCGGCGGCAGGGATGACCTGGAGCGCGGGGTCATCCGCCATGTCGACGACGAGACCTTTGTCCAGGACCCGCTGCGCGTGCTGCGGGTTGCCCAGTTTGCCGCGCGCCTCTCCATGAGGGTGGACCCCGCCACGACCGAGCTCTGCTCGCATGTCAGGCTGGACGACCTGCCGGCGGAGCGCGTGGAGGAGGAGCTGCGCAAGGCCCTCCTCAAGGCGCCGCGGCCGTCCGTCTTCTTTGACGAGCTTCGGGCCATGGGGCGGCTCGAGCCCTGGTTTGCCGAGGTGGCGGCTTTGATTGGCGTGCCGCAGAACCCCACCTACCATCCCGAGGGCGACGTCTACAACCACACGATGCTCGTCATCGACACGGCCGCCGGGATGCGTGGCCAGGCGAGCGACGCCTATCCGTTCATGCTGGCCGCGCTCTGCCACGACCTCGGCAAGCCGCAGGTCACCTGCGAGCGCGAGGGACGCATCATCTCGTACGGGCACGAGAAGGTGGGTGTGGATGTGGCACGGGGGCTGCTCGGGCGCGTGGTGGGCAGCGCCAAGGTGCGCGACTACGTGCTCAACATGGTGGAGCTGCACATGATGCCCAACGCGAATGTGTCACAGCACGCTCGCCAGAAGGCCTACAACCGCCTGTTCGACCAGTCATGCTGCCCGCGCGACCTGCTGCTTCTGGCCCATGCCGATGACGTGGGCAGCGGTGGCGCGGCGACTCCCTGCGTGCGGGAGAGGCTCGACGAGGCGCTTTCGCGCTACGAGGAGCTCATGGCTCGTCCGTACGTGCAGGGACGCGACCTTCTGGAGGCCGGCGTGGAGCCCGGGCCCGTCATGGGCGAGGTGCTGCGCCATGCACACAAGCTGCGCCTTGCGGGCATGTCGAAGGAGAACCAGCTGAGGCAGTGCCTGGGCTTCTACCGTTCGCTCTCGGGGCATGAGGCCGGCGGCGACGAGGGAGAAGGCCGCGCATGACCCTCGAGCAGGCCATAGACGAGTACCTGGACTACCTTGCCATCGAGCGGGGGTCTTCGCCCAACACCATCGAGGGCTACGGCAGGGACCTGCGCCGCTACGCCGCCTACCTTGCCGGGCTGGGCATCACCCGCCCCGAGGACGTGACGCGCGGGGCCGTGGCCGAGCACGTGAAGGCCCTGCAGGAGGTGGGGCTCGCCCCCACGTCCGTGGAGCGCGCCGTGTCTGCCGTCAAGGGCTTCCATCGCTTTATGGTGGCCGAGCACATCTGCGAGGAGCATCCGACGGCCGACCTGCCCCTTCCCAAGAAGCCCGCTCGGCTGCCCGACGTGCTCTCGCGCGAGCAGGCGGCGGCGATGCTCGAGGAGGCCAACTTTGCCTATGGCGACGACCCGGCCAAGACCCCGCGCCGCAACGCCGTGGCGCGGGCGTCGCTGCAGCGAGACCGCACCATCCTGGAGGTGCTCTACGGCTGCGGCCTGCGCGTGAGCGAGCTCTGTGGCCTGGACCTGCGCGAGGTCATGCTCGACGAGGAGGTGCTGCGCGTGCTTGGCAAGGGTTCCAAGGAGCGCGTGGTGCCCATCATGGGATCGGCGGCGCGTGCGATGGGGGAATACCTGGAGAGCTGGCGACCAGTGTTGGCCGAGGGGCACGCCCCGAGCGCGGCGGTCTTTCTCAACGCGCGCGGCGGGCGCATCTCGCGCCAGTCGGTGCACGCCATCTGCGAGCGCTATGGGCGCATCTATGCGGGGCGCGAGGGGCTCCATCCCCACACCCTGCGACACAGCTTCGCCACCCACATGCTGGAGGGCGGAGCCGACCTCCGCGTGGTGCAGGAGCTCCTGGGGCATGCGAGCATCTCCACCACGCAGCTCTACACGCATGTGGACCGCACGCACATCCGCATGGTGTACCTGGAGGCGCACCCTCGCGCGCACGACCGCCTCTAGGGTGGGAGAACCTCCCACCAGTGGGACGGCCTCCCACCACATGCAGTGCCTCCATATGGGTCCCGTCTGAGGTCTTCTCATGGGCCCAAAACACTGGGCAAAGTGTCCCCACGATAGCCCCTTGATGCGACAAAAACGCTCCAATGGCGCCCACACATCTCATTCTTGCCTACAAAACCGCAGGTAGAAGGCCTATAGGTCGCTTACCTGCACAAACACAAAATCTACAAATTATGTTCGGGACGATGTCCGAAAAGGTTCGAACACCCTTGTTGTACAAACAGGCGTTCGCACCATATCTTGTGCACGCAGAATGCCTGTGTTGGCCTCGCACACCGTTCGGACGTTAAAGTGTCGATTAGTGTGGATTTGTGTCTCAAAGTGTCGGACAAAGCGGTATGATTCCAAACGTGCACAGGAGAGGGGACTCTCAAGACGGATCAAGGGGAGGGACATGCTGACAGGGACGTTCCAGCGCACGCTGGACTCCAAGGTTCGCACCACCCTTCCGGCCGAGTTCCGCAAGGAGTTCGACGGCAAAGTCTGCCTGATTCCCTTCGACGGTGCGCTGTACGGCTTCACTCCCGACGGCTTCAAGGCATGGGTGGACAGCCTCTTCGAGCGCGACGGCAAGCACTACGACCCGCGCAACAAGAATGACGTCCGCCTGAGGAAGGGCCTCACCGCCCTCTGCCAGACCGTGGACGTGGACGCAGCCGGCCGCGTTGCCCTCGGCAAGCTGGGCGCCAAGACGCTCCAGTCCCTTGGCTTTGGGCATGACGTGACCGTGATCGGCGCCGACGACCACTTTGAGGTCTGGGATGCCGCGAAGTGGGAGGCCGAGACCACCAGCTTCGAGGACGACCTGCTCGGACTGATGTACGGCACCGACTAGGGGGTGGCACTTTGACAGACGAATATCGGCACGTACCCGTCATGCTCGAAGAGGTTCTCGAGCAGCTTGACCCAAAGCCGGGCGAGGTGGTCTGCGACTGCACGCTTGGCGGAGCGGGTCACTCCGTGGCCATGGCCGCCCGCGTGGCACCCGATGGGCTCTCCATTGGGATCGACCAGGACGACATGGCCCTCGCCGCCGCGGCCGAGCGCTTCGAGCGCGAGGCCCCAGAGGCGGAGCACCTGCTGCTCAAGGGCAACTTCGGCTCGCTCGATGAGCTTCTCGTCACGGCTGAGGTCCCAGGCATCGACTGCTTTCTCTTTGACCTGGGCGTCTCGTCGCCGCAGCTCGACATCCCAGAGAGGGGCTTCTCCTATCACGAGGACGCCCCACTTGACATGCGAATGGATCCGGGGAACAACACCCTAACCGCACTCGAGGTCATAAACCACTACAACGAACGCGACCTCACCCGGATCCTGCGCATATACGGAGACGAGCGGCACGCCTCGCGCATCGCACGTCTCGTCGTGCGGCAGCGCGCCAAGGCGCCCATCGAGACCACCTTCCAGCTCGTCGAGGTGATCAAGGCCGCAATACCGGCCAAGGACCGCAGGAGCGGGGGACACCCGGCGCGCAAGACCTTCCAGGCACTGCGCATCGAGGTGAACCACGAGCTTGACGTGCTCGAGCGGGGCCTGCGCGCGGCAGTGCGCTGGGCAAACCCTGGTGGCAGGATCTGCGTGATCAGCTACCACTCGCTCGAGGACCGCATCGTGAAGCACGTCTTCACGGAGCTGTCGCAGGGCTGCACCTGCCCGCCGGACCTTCCGGTGTGCGTCTGCGGCAACGTGCCGATCGTCGAGGTCAGGACCCGCAAGCCCCTGAGGGCGGGCGAGCGGGAGGTGCGGGACAATCCCCGAGCCAGAAGCGCCCTCATGCGCGTGGCGACAAAGCTGGACGTCGCCAGTACCACCAAACGTGCAAACGGCCCCCGCGGCTGATTGCAGAGCACCACAAACGAAGCACTACCGCAGCACAGACGCAGCTTAAACGCACCAAAAACGTACCACTGCCGCCCGCCCACCTGGGCGGGCGGCACGCACTAGAAGGGGGAGAGGGGCATGGCATACCGGGGCAACGCCGCTTACCAGCTTGATTTCGAGCAGCAGGCATGGGAGATTCCCGCACGTGGCCTCTCCGTCCATGAGGGCGGCGCCGCAGGCACTCGTCCCCATGCAGATCCGATGGCCGACGTCTTCGCGCTCGCGAAGGCCGCCATCGTGCTGACCGCCATGCTCTTCGTGCTCGGCGGCGCGCGCGTGGCCCTCACGGCCCAGACGGTCTCCGTGCTCAAGGAGGTCTCCGTTGCCGAAGCGACCCTCGACAGCGCCTTCGATACCCGCACGGAGCTGCGCGTCGAGCGGTCGGCCCTCTCCAGCGCCGACCGCATCCAGCGCATCGCCACCGAGAACTACGGCATGGTGTACGCCTCCGAGGTCGAGACGATCTCGCTGCCGCAGGACGGCGGCACTTCTGCAGATGATGCGCAATCCGCTGAGGTGGCCAGCGACGCCGACTCGATGGCGTAGACTGTCGTGTCGTGAGAAGCGAAGTCGACCATACCCGCCGCAGGCGGTCTTTGATGCCGGAGGACTCCTTTGGGGAGCCCTCCGGTTCTCGCATGCCCAACGGTGGCGGGGGAGGCCGTGACGGGTCGGGCGACGGACGCCTGCAGGTGCTGTTCGCCCTCATCTGCCTTGTGTTCGTGGCAATAGCCCTGCGTCTGGTCTACTACCAGGTCATTCGCGGTCCGCAGCTGACGGTGGAGGCCGAGAACCGCCGCAGCAACAGGATCGAGCTTGTGGCGCGCCGCGGGACCATCTACGACCGCAACGGCAACGTGCTCGCCATGAGCGAGGACTGCCGCACCATCTACTGCAATCCCAAGGAGATCTCCGAGCCCTACCTGACGGCCGAGATCCTGGCCGAGCACCTCGGCGGTACCTCGAGCGACTATGTCGACAATCTCACCGCCGATACGACCTTCTCCTACGTGGCCCGTAAGGCCTCGCTGGAGGAGGCTGACGCGATCAAGTCCGACCTTCTCGACAAGGACCTCCCGGGCATCTACTACCTGCAGGACAGCCGCCGCGTGTACCCCTATGGGGCCGTGGGCAGCCAGGTGCTGGGCATCGTGGGCATCGACGGCGACGGCCTCTCTGGCCTCGAGCTCTACTACGACGACCTGCTGGGCGGCACCAACGGCGAGATGATCGTGGAGACCGGCATGAACGGCACGCCGATCGCCGGTGCCTCGGCGTCGGTGACCGAGGCCGTCGATGGCACCGACATCGTCATCTCCCTCGACATCAACGTTCAGCGCGTCGCCGAGGAGAAGATTGTCGAGGGCGTCAAGGAGTACAAGGCCGAGTCCGGCTCGGTCATGGTGACCGATCCCAAGACGGGGGAGATCCTCGCCGCCTGCTCGACTCCGCTGCTCGACGTGACGGACCTCAGCGTGGTTGAGGAGGGGGCAACCAGCCTCAAGCTGGTCTCGGACTCCTTCGAGCCGGGTTCCATCTTCAAGGTCCTCACCAGCGCCATCGGCATCGACCATGGCATCGTCAATCCCTCGTCGACGTTCTACGTCCCCGCCTACGAGCAGGTGGGCGACGACCTCGTCCACGACGATGACGAGCGTGGATACGACATGTACATGACCCTGCGCGAGATCATGCGCCGCTCGTCCAACACGGGCATGGCACTCGTTGCGCAGGACGAGATCGGCCCCGATGTCTTTGCGGAGGGCGTCGAGGCCTTCGGCATCGGGCACCTGACGGGCATCGACTATCCTGGTGAGGTCGAGGGCATCGTCAAGGCGCGCGATGAGTACGACGGCTCGAGTCTCGGCTCGATGGCGTTTGGCCAGGGCCTGGCCATTCCGCTCGTCCAGATGGTGCGCGCGATCGGGGCCGTGGCCAACAAGGGCGTGCCCGTCACGCCGCACTTCCTCATCAGCAAGGGCACCGAGGCCGTCACGTGGGAGCCGGGCGAGCGCATCGTGAGCGCCGAGGCCGCGCGCCAGGTGACCGACATGATGCGCACGGTCATCGAGGAGGGCACCGGTGTCGCCGCTCAGGTGCCCGGCTACGACATCGCAGGCAAGACGGGCACCGGCGAGATGGCAGACCTGGGCAAGGGTGGTTACCTGGAGAGCAGCTACACCTCGTCGCTCATCGGCTATGCCCCCGCGGCAGACCCGGTGGTGCTCGTGTACGTCGGTCTCAACGGAACCCCGTACCTTGCGGCGACCTCTTCGGCGCCGCTGTTCTCGTCTATCATGAGTGAGGCGCTCACCGACATGGGCGTCTTGCCTGCCTCGTAGGTCATCTGCGGACAGTGCTGGAAAGGGATGTAGATGCTTGACGTAACCATATCCGAAGTGCTTGAGGCCACGGGAGCGACGCTTCTGTGCGGCAGCGGGGAGGCGCGCATCACCGGCGTCACCTGCGACTCGCGCAATGCCGCGCCTGGTCTGGCCTTCGCCTGCTTCAGGGGCGAGCGCGTGGACGGAAACCGCTTTGCGCCGTCCGCGGTCGATGCCGGCGCCACGGCCATCGTGCTCACCGTCGACCCCGACGAGGAGCTCCTCGAGCAGGCGCGTGCCAAGGGCTGCGCCCTGCTGCGCGCCGCGTGCGTGGGCGGGGAGACCCCCGACGACACCGACCCCGATGCCACCGAGTTCCTGCTGAGGCTCGCGGGCTTCTGGCGCCGTCGCAACCCGCAGTGGATCGTGGTGGGCGTCACGGGCTCGGTGGGCAAGACCACGACCAAGGACATGCTGGCAGCGGGCCTCTCCGCATCCTTCAAGACCCATGCCACCAAGGGCAACTTCAACAACCTCATGGGCCTGCCGCTCACGCTTCTGGCGGCCGATGCCACCGACGAGGTCGTGGTGGCCGAGATGGGCATGAACCATGCGGGCGAGCTCGCGCGGCTCACCCAGGTCGCCCTGCCCACGGTGGCCCTCATCACCAACGTGGGCACGAGCCACATCGGCTTTCTGGGAAGCCGCGAGAACATCGCGCGCGCCAAGGCCGAGATCGTGGGCGGCATGACCGCGACCGACGAGGCGACGGGCCCCGTGCGCCCCTGCCTGGTGCTGACCGACGACAACGACTTCGGCGGCTTCATCGAGCGCGAGTTCTGCGCGCCGGCGGGCGTGGAGGTCATGCGCACGGGTCTCTCCAAGGCAAGCGCCGTCCGCGCGGAGGGCCTCATGCTTGACGGTGAGGGCAAGCCCTGCTTTACCGTGAGCTGCGCCGACGGCTGGAGCCGCAGGCTCACCCTCGACGCTCCCGGTCGCCACGTGGTGGCCGACTTCCTGCTCGCCATGGCGATCGTCTGGCGCGTCGGCGGCTCGCGCGAGGCGGCTGCGGAGGCCATCGCGCACATGCCCCAGACCCACATGCGCCTCGAGGTCCTGTCGGCCCCCGGGCGCGCCCGCGTCATCGACGACTCCTACAACGCCAGCCCCAGCTCCATGGCGGCGGCACTCGACGTGCTCTGCACCATGTCCTGCACCGGGCGCAGGGTGGCGGTTCTCGGCGAGGTGGGGGAGCTGGGCGACGAGGCGCGCCGCCTGCACGGCTACATGGGCGCCTACGCTGCTGCGAAGCCGCTCGACCTGCTGGTCTTCGTCGGTGGCGAGAACGCCGCCGAGATGGCCGAGGCCGCGCGCACCATGGGCTTTTCCGAGGACCGGCTCGAGGTGCTGCCCACCTCCGAGCGTGCCCTCGAGGTGATAGGTCCCGTTCTCGCCGAGGGTGACCTCGTGCTTGCCAAGGGCTCGCGTGCCGTTGGCCTCGACATCTTTGCCAAGGGGGTGCTTGCCTGATGTTTGGCAATCCTCAATATCCCACCTATCAGGTCTTTCTCGCCGCCGCCATCGCGGCCTTGGTGACCATGGTCCTGATGCCCCTGTTCATCCGCATGATGCGCCACGAGGGCGTCGGCCAGCAGATTCGCGCCGACGGTCCCGAGCAGCATCTCATCAAGCAGGGCACGCCCACCATGGGCGGCGTGGTCATGCTTGCGGCGGTCATCATCACCTGCATGATCCAGGCACGCTGGACGACCGACCTCAAGCTTGCCGTGGCGGCCACGCTGGCCACCGGCTCGCTGGGTCTGCTCGATGACATCGAGAGCGTCGCGCACAAGCGCTCGCTGGGCCTCACTCCCTCGCAGAAGATGGTCGGCCTCGGCCTCATCTCGGTCGTCTTCTGCCTCATGGCCGTCAACATGTGTGGCGTGTCGCCTGCCATCCGCTTCCCGGGTGGCTTCATGATCGATCTCGGGGTCCTTGGCTTCGCCGTGAACGGCATCCAGGTGCCCTGGCTCTACGTCATCTTCGTCTTCCTGCTGATGGCCGGCCTCTCCAATGCCGTCAACCTCACCGACGGCCTCGACGGCCTTGCGGGTGGCTGCAGCTTTGGCGTGATGATGGCCATGTCCATGGTTGCCTTCCGCTACGACGAGATCAACCTGTCCATCTTTGCGGCGGCCATCGCCGGCGCCTGCGTGGGCTTCCTGTGGTTCAACGGGCATCCCGCAAGCATCTTCATGGGCGACACCGGCTCGCTCTCGCTTGGTGCCGCCTTTGCCGCCCTTGCAGTGCTGACCAAGACCGAGGTCGTCGCCCTGGTCATGGGCGGGCTCTTCATCATCGAGGCCCTCTCGGTCATCATCCAGGTGGTGAGCTTCAAGCTCACGCACAAGCGCGTGTTCCTGATGGCGCCCATCCATCATCACTTCGAGAAGCTCGGCTGGGACGAGAACAAGGTCGTGCTGCGGTTCTGGATCGTGGCCGCGGCCTTTGCCGTGCTGGGCTTTGCCTTGTACTTCAAGCTGGGATAAGGGGCGACTATGGCTGACGAGAAGCAGCTGGTGGCGGCCGAGCAGGCACTCGGTGACGTCTGCGTTTTGGGCCTGGGAAAGACCGGCGAGGCCGTGGCATCCTATTGCGCCGACCGCCTTGGCGGGCGCGTGACGTCGGTCACGCTCTATGGCGGGCTCAAGTCCTTCGAGGGCGAGGCGACCCGCGCCCTCGAGGCAAGGGGCGTGCGTGTCGTGCTCGGTACCGAGGACGTGGAGGGCCACTTCGACCTGACCGTCGCCTCGCCTGGCATTCCCGAGCACTCCGCGTTCTATCAGGCTGCGGCGGCATGTTCCGACGAGATCATCGGAGAGCCCGAGTTTGCCTGGCGCGAGAGTCCCCGCCAGTGGCTCGCCATCACGGGCACCAACGGCAAGACCACGGCGACGACGCTTACCACCGAGCTCCTGCGCGCTGCGGGCCTCGACGCCCTTGCCGTGGGCAACATCGGTCGCATGGCCATCGGCGAGGTGGACGAGCGCCCGCACGACCGCTGGTTTGTCGCGGAGCTCTCCAGCTTCCAGCTCGCCGGTACCAAGGACCTGCATCCGCTTGGAGCGGCCCTGCTCAACGTGACGCCCGACCACATCTCGTGGCACGGGAGCCTCGAGGCCTATGCTGCCGCCAAGGAGCTCGTATTTGCCAACATGACCGTGGACGACCTCGCCGTCGTCTCTTGCGAGGACAGCTGGTGCGTCGCCATCGCCGAGCGTCTCGAGGCCCGTGGCCTGCGCGTGGTGCGCCTGTGCGTGAACGAGGACGCAGGGAGCGCAAACGCCGCCTTCCGTCGAGCCGACGGCATGCTCGTGGTGCGCATCGACGGAGTGGAGACCGAGCTGGTGCGAGCGGGCGAGCTTTCCATCCTGGGCGACCACAACGTGCAGAACGCACTTGCCGCGTCAGCCCTCGCGCTTCATGCCGGTGCCTCGGTCGAGGGGGTACGTGCGGGGCTGCGTGCCTTCGCCCCGCTCGAGCATCGCATCGAGCCCTGCGGGGAGCTGGATGGCGTGCGCTTTGTCAACGACTCCAAGGCCACCAACACCGACGCCGTGGAGAAGGCCCTCGTGGCCTTTGCCCCCAAGACGGTGGTCCTGCTCATGGGTGGCCGCGACAAGGGAACCGACCTCAGCTCCGTCGTGGCGTCCGCCTCCCGCGCCGCCCATGCGGTGGTGTGCTATGGCGAGGGCGGCGAGCGCATTGCGTCTGCCTTCGAGGCGGCTGGCGGCTCTGCCGAGGTCCTGCGTGCCGAGCATCTGGCCGACGCTCTCGACGTTGCCTGTGGCGTCGCCCGTCCCGGCGATACCGTGCTCCTCTCTCCTGCATGCGCGTCCTTTGACGAGTTCTCGGGCTTCGAGGAGCGTGGTCGCGTGTTCAAGCGTTTGGTCGCCGAGCGCATAGCCTCCCAGGAGACACGCGCATGAGATCGCGTGACGAGGGCGCGAGGCGCTCCGGTGCGGCTTCCCTCACCTGGGAGCCCATCGTCTTTGCGGTCATAGTCTTCGTGCTCACGGCCTTCGGGCTGCTGATGATCTATTCGGCCTCGTCGATCATGGCGCTGACGTCGGAGACCACCGGTCACGATCCCGCCTACTACCTCAAGCGACAGCTCTTCTACATAGTCGTTGGCGCCGCAGTGGCCCTCTTCGTCGCGCACTTCGACTATCACACCTGGTCCGAGAAGTTCTGCATTCCCATCTGCGTGGCCGTGGTCGCGATGCTCTTGGTCGTGTTCGGTCCTGCGGGCCAGGGCGCCTATGGCGCCACCCGCTGGATACCGGCAGGCCCCGTAAACCTGCAGCCGTCGGAGTTTGCCAAGGGGAGCGTCATCCTGTCCGCTGCGTCCGTGGCACAGCGATACTTCGAGGACGACCACGACCTCAGCGGCCTTGGAATTCGCCTTGCCCTCATGGTCGGCTTTCCGCTGCTGCTGATACTCCTGGAGCCCGACAAGGGCACCACCTGCATCATTGGCCTCACAGTGGCCATCATGCTCTTCTTGGGAGGGATGCCCGTCAGGCATGTCGCGACGGTCGGTGCGATAGCGCTTGCGTTCGTCCTGTTCCTGGCCTTCAAGGACGACTACTCCCGCGCGCGCATCGTCACCATGCTCGACCCGTGGCAGGACCCGTATGGCGATGGCTACCAGGTCATTCAGGGGCTCTACGCCTTTGGCTCCGGGGGACTGTTCGGCAGGGGGATAGGCAACAGCCGGCAGAAGTACTCCTATCTGCCCATGGCGCACAACGACTTCATCTATGCCGTCATCGGAGAGGAGCTCGGACTCGTGGGCACCCTCATGGTGCTGGCGCTCTTTGCCCTGCTCGTATGGATCGGCTTCAGGATCGCCCGCAGCGCGCCGGACCTCTCCGGAAGGCTCATTGCCTCCGGGTGCATGACGCTTCTGGCCATACAGCTGAGCCTGAACGCGTGCGGCGTCCTTTGCATGGCCCCGCTTTCGGGCAAGCCGGTGCCCTTCATCTCCTACGGTGGCTCGTCGGTCATCTCCACGCTGATCCTGATGGGCCTGGTGCTCTCCGTCGCGCGCACGTCGAAGGCCACGGGCTCTCGCGGCTTTACCGTCTACGAGGGCACCTCGCAGGGGCTGCGCGTCATCGAGGGCGGTATGGGCTCTCCGGCAGACATTCGCGCCTCCAGGGGCTCTGAGGGCCCCAGAGGGAGGGTCTCACTCAATTCCAACGGGACGAGGCGCATCGACCTCGGCCCAAGCGCTTCCGATAGGCTCAGGGGCCGCGACACAAGCCGCGGCGGAAGGGGGTAACGCCATGGAGAAGAAGCTCTCGGTGGCCATTGCCGCAGGCGGCACCGCCGGACACATCAACCCGGCGCTTGCACTGGCCGAGGAGCTGGCCGCTCGTGGCCACAAGGTGGGGTTCTTTGGGCAGCAGCGCCGACTGGAGGGCACGCTGGTGCCACAGGCGGGCTTTGGCCTCACGTCGCTCGACGTGACGGGCTTCGACCGCTCCCGCCCCTGGACCCTCATCACCGCCCTGATCCGCATGCGTCGGGCCGAGCGCGACCTCGACCGCCGCTTTGCCGAGGTCGGCAAGCCCGACGTGGCCGTGGGCTTTGGCGCCTACATCGAGCTGCCGCTCATGCGTTGGTGCGCGCGCCACGGCGTGCCCACGGTGCTCCACGAGCAGAACTCCGTGCCGGGCCTTGCCAACAAGACCTCTGCCAAGGCGGCGACAAAGGTCTGCGTCGCGCTCCCGGTTGCCATCGACGCCTTCCGCGACCGTGCGGGTGCCTCCACCCAGATCGTGGTCACGGGCAACCCCGTGCGCCGCAGCGTCATCGATGCCAGCCGTGATGCCGGCCGCGCGGACTTCGGCATCACCGAAGAGCAGACGATGCTGCTCGTCTTTGGCGGCAGCCTCGGCGCGCGCCACCTCAACGAGGGCGTCTCGGCGCTCAAGGACGCGCTGCTGAGCCGCCCCAACCTCCACATTGTGCACTCGACGGGCAAGGAGCTCTACGACGAGGTGACCTCCGCGCTCGCGCTCACCGACGAGCAGGCGGCGCGCTGGGAGGTCCGTCCGTACATCGACAACATGGGGGAGGCCCTCGCGGCGGCAGACCTCGTCCTCTCCCGTGCGGGCGCCTCGTCGATCGCGGAGATCGCGGCGCTCGCGGTGCCGAGCATGCTGGTGCCCTATCCCTTCGCGACGGCCGACCATCAGACCACCAACGCCCGCTACCTCGTGGACGCCGGCGCGGCGGTCATGCTGGCGGATGACGCCATCGGCAGCCCTGCCTTCGCGAGCGAGCTGCTCGGTCTTATCGACGACGCCGACAAGCGCGACCAGATGCGCGAGTGCGCACGCGGCCTCGCGCAGGACCAGGCCGCGGCGGTGCTTGCCGACCAGGTCGAGGCGGCGGCCCAGGGGCGATAGGGTCTGCGTGTAGGTGCGTCGACGGCGCCAAACATGCGCTACAGTAGAGACCCACTTGTTTGTGTCCCTGTCGAGAAAGGTGGTCAGGATGGCAGACAACATCGAGGCACAGGTCATCGAGAGTGCCCATTTCATAGGTATCGGCGGCGCCGGCATGAGCGGTATCGCGCTCGTCCTCCACGAGCGCGGGTGTCGCGTGAGCGGCTCCGACCTCAAGGCCTCGCGCTACGTGCGTGACCTGGAGGCCGCGGGCATCGATGTCAGGATCGGCCACACGGCCGACGTCATCGACGAGCTCTCCCCGAGCGTAGTGGTCATCTCGTCGGCCATCCCCGACACCAACCCCGAGGTCGTCCGCGCGCGTGAGCTGGGCATTCCCGTCTGGGCCCGCGCGCAGATGCTCGCGGCGCTCGGCGTGGGCGCCACCACCATCGCGGTTGCCGGCACCCATGGCAAGACCACTACCTCCTCGATGGTCGCCTCCATGCTCGACCACCTCGACATGGACCCGTCGTTCCTCATCGGCGGCGTGGTTGAGGAGTACGGCACCAACGGCCGCGACGGCCGTGGCGGGTACTTCGTCTGCGAGGCGGACGAGTCTGACGGCTCCTTCCTCTACCTCGACCCCAACGTGGTCGTCGTCACCAACATCGAGGCGGACCACCTCGACCACTATGGCACCCTCGAGAACATCGAGAAGACCTTCTGCCAGTTCATGGACCTGGTGGGCGAGGACGGCACGGTGATCATCAATGGCGACGTGGCGCACTACGTGGAGCTCGCCCGCTCCACGGGCCGTCGCGTGCTCACCTACGGCTTCGAGGACGGCAACGACTACGTCTGCACCCCGATGCCCTCCAACCATCGCCTCGAGAACTGCTGCAGCGTCAAGACACCGTCGGGCGCCGAGGTCAGCGTGACCCTAGCGGCCAATCCCGGTGCCCACAACCTCTCCAATGCCACCGCAGCCATAGCCGTGGCGGAGGCTCTCGGCTGCGACGCCGTGGCTGCCGCAGAGGCTCTCTCGGCCTTCAAGGGCGCGCATCGTCGCTTCACGCACGTGGGCGACATCCAGGGGATCACGGTCGTGGACGACTACGGCCATCATCCCACCGAGATCAAGGCGACCATGGCAGCCGCTGCCGACATGGGCTTCGACCGCATCATCTCGGTCTTCCAGCCGCATCGGTACACCCGCACGCAGGCGCTGCTCGATGACTTCGCCCGCGCTTTCGACCAGGCTGACCTGCTCGTCGTCATGGACGTGTTTCCCGCGGGCGAGATGCCCATCCCCGGCGTGTCCGGGCGCGTTCTGGCCTCCCGTGCCCAGAAGCTCGGCAAGGCGGAGGTCGTGTCGATCGACCGCCGCAAGGACGTCATCGCCTACCTCTGCGACGTCTGCCGCGCGGGCGACCTCGTGATCACGCAGGGCGCGGGCGACGTGACCTCCATCGGCCCGGACCTGATTGCCGCACTGCGCGAGCGGGCGGGGGAAGGCTCCGAGGAGTGAGCGTGCTTCGGGCCTTCAAGGCGCTTTCTACCACAGAGGGCGTGAGCGTGGCATCCGACGTCGCGCTCGCCTCGTGCACGACCTACCGCATCGGTGGTCCGGCCGACCTCGTGGCGGTCGCCAACACCTACGCGGGTCTCGTATCGCTGTTTCGCGTCCTCGAGGCCGAGCAGGTGCCATGGGTGATTCTTGGCAGGGGCTCCAACGTCCTCGCCTCGGACGCTGGCTATCGCGGCTGCGTGGTCAGGCTCGGCTCTGAGTTCGACCGCATTCAGGTGGAGGGCACAACCATCAGCGCAGGAGCGGGCGTTCTTCTCGCGCGCCTGGTCAACAAGTCGCTTTCCGAGGAGCTCTCGGGCCTCGAGTGCTGTGCGGGCATCCCGGGCACCGTGGGTGGCGCCCTGTCGATGGACGCGGGCAGCCGCCACGAGTGGATCGGGCGCGCGGTGCGCGACGTCGTCACCTATCGTCCTGGGGTAGGCATGCGCCGCTACCTTGCCTCCGACATCGAGTGGGGCTACCGTTGGACGACCATCCCCTCCGACGAGATCATCCTCGAGGCGACCTTCGAGCTCGCCCGCTCGACCAAGGCTGCCGTTGCCTCCGAGATGAACCGACGCCTCGCTCGAAGACGCGCCACGCAACCCACCGGAAAGCCCTGCTGCGGCTCGGTCTTCAAGAATCCGGGCGACCGCTCGGTGGGTGCCATGCTCGAGGGCTGCCAGCTCAAGGGCTATCGGGTGGGGCAGGCGGCTGTCTCCGATCGACACGCCAACTTTGTGGTCAACGAGGGCGGCGCGCGCGCCACCGACGTGCTTGCCGTCATCAACCACATGCACGGCCAGGTTCAGGAGCGCTACGGGGTCGATCTCACCCCAGAGGTGAAGTTCCTCGGGTTTGAGGGGTAGGAAGCACATGGCAGAGCGCTGGAACGCAGCACAAAACGAAGCACCGCGCACCCGTCACCTTACCTACGATGGAGACGATCGGTCCGGCGACCACAAGGGCATCCGTACGATTATCGTCGCCCTTGTCATCATGGCCTGCCTGCTCGTCATCCTATTGGTGGGGTTCATCGCGCTATCGAGCTCGCCCATGTTCACCATCGCATCGATTGACGCAGAGTCGACCGAGCACCTGAGCGCCGAGAACATCGCCAAGCTGGCGAATGTCGAGGAGGGCACCACGCTGCTCACCTTCGACCAGGCCGCCATCACCGAGAACCTCAAGCGCAACCCCTGGGTTGGGTCTGTGTCGTTCACGCGGGAGTTTCCCGACCGCCTCAAGATCGAGGTAACGGAACGCCGGGTGGACTGTCTGGTCAAGATGAGCACCGGCTCGGTCTGCTGGTGCCTGGGGGAGGACAGCGTCTGGATCGAGCCGATCAACCTCACGGTGGCCGACGGTCAGTCTGCCGACGACGTCGCGCTCGCGCTGGCACAGAAGATGAACGCCCTGCTCATCACCGGGGTGCCCACCTCCCTTAGCCCGCAGGCGGGAAAGATGGCCAACGACGAGGTGCTCAAGGCCATCGCGGCGTATCGCGAGCAGTTCTCCGCCGATTTCTCCGCACAGGTCGTCTGCTACACCGCATCGAGCGTCGAGAGTGTGGGCTGCACGCTCAAGAGCGGCATCGAGGTGTCGCTGGGGGCGCCCACCAACATTGACGTCAAGGAGGCCGTGATCGGCCAGATCCTCGAGAAGCATCCCAACCAAATCACCTACATCAACGTGCGCGTGCCCAGCCAGCCGTCATATCGGCGAATCGGCACCGAGTCGGTGAGCGAGGGCACGGGCATCCAGACGGACGAGGCCCTGACGGTCGATGGCGCCACAGGACCTGCCCAGACAGCACCTACAGGGGAGCAGCCCACCGATGGGTCGGCCACCAATGCCGATGGGACCGGCGCTGACGGCACGGGCGCCAACGGAGGCTCGGATGACGGCTCGGTGACGGGTGACGGGACCTCGACAGACGGCTCGACGGGCCAGGACACCTCCGATATGATCCTTGGAGACGACGGGGTCTACTACACCTACGAGCAGTACTGGGGACTCGAGGGTTGAGACTCTAAAGGCTCAAGCAGGCTCGGAATCCCGTAAAAATGGGGTTTACCTCAAGTTGAGCTTAAAAGTTTGAAAGATTGCAAATTAGGCCAACTACCTGCGCTTTTCACATTCACAACATTTTTGTTGACTTCCCGCGTTTTCTTGTGTAAAGATAACGCGCTTTGAAGCGGATATAGGGTTTAACCTGAGGTTTAGGGTTTTCCGAAGGCCGTGGAGGGGCACGCAACCGACGTAGAACGATCGAATTCCAAACGCTGCACCGTCGCTCGACATCACGTCACGATTGCACAGGCACGACAGGGGGGCACCCACACCGCGGACGGTCCCTCAGGCACTACAACCGAAGGAGTGGCGGCACGGCCGCCGGAGCAAGGCCCCACAAGGAGGAGACATGAACGACAACGACATCGCCAGCAACTACCTCGCCGTCATCAAGGTCGTAGGTGTGGGCGGCGGCGGCACCAATGCCGTCAACCGCATGATCGAGGAGGGCATCCGCGGCGTCGAGTTCGTCGCCGTCAACACCGACGCCCAGGCACTCGCCATCTCCGACGCCGACATCAAGGTGCACATCGGCACCGACATCACCAAGGGCCTGGGCGCAGGCGCCAACCCCGAGGTTGGAGCCGAGGCAG
Organism: uncultured Coriobacteriaceae bacterium; assembly: GCA_902777325.1. GTDB lineage: Bacteria > Actinomycetota > Coriobacteriia > Coriobacteriales > Atopobiaceae > UBA1367. The sequence continues at coordinate 46,384 of CACYTH010000001.1, read as the reverse complement.
CCGAGGACAGCCGTGACGAGATCAAGCGTGCCCTGGCCGGCGCCGACATGGTCTTCATCACCGCTGGCGAGGGCGGTGGCACCGGCACCGGCGCCGCTCCCGTCGTCGCTGACATCTCCAAGAACGACGTGGGCGCTCTTACCGTGGGCGTCGTCACCAAGCCCTTCACCTTCGAGGGCCGCAAGCGCGCCCAGTCCGCGCAGGGTGGCATCGAGAAGCTGCAGGAGAACGTCGACACGCTCATCGTGATCCCCAACGACCGCCTGCTTGACCTCTCCGAGAAGAAGACCACCATGCTCGAGGCCTTCCGCATGGCCGACGACGTGCTGTGCCAGGGCACCCAGGGCATCACGGACCTCATCACCGTGCCCGGCCTGATCAACCTCGACTTCGCAGACGTCTGCACCATCATGCGCGGCTCCGGCTCGGCAATGATGGGCATCGGCACCGCTGCCGGCGACAACCGCGCCGCAGAGGCCGCCGAGCAGGCCATCTCCAGCCCGCTGCTCGAGACGGGCTGCGAGGGCGCGACGCGCGTCCTGCTGTCGGTCGCCGGCAACAAGGACCTCGGCATCCAGGAGATCAACGACGCCGCCGACCTCGTCGCCAAGAACGTCGACCCCGACGCCACCATCATCTTCGGTACCGTCGTCGACGAGTCCCTGGGCGACCAGGTGCGTGTCACCGTCATCGCCACGGGCTTCAACGAGGGCGGCACCCAGTCCTCGATGTCCTTCGCCGCACCCGAGCCGCGCCAGCAGGCGCGCCCGACCGCCAGCGCCCAGCGCGGCGGCAACCAGGGCTCCGCTGGTGCCTTCGACATCCCCGACTTCCTGAAGCGCAGCCGCCTCTAATGGTCGCGAAGCCACATCTCACCCGCTACGCCTCAAATGGCGTGACCCTGCTGGGCGACACCCGTCGCCCCGGCGGGGTCACGCTCGCGTTCACCGAGCGTACCGGCGGCTACTCGAAGAAGCCGTATGGCTCGCTCAACCTGGGTGACGCCTGTGGTGACGATGCGGCGACCGTTGCGGCCAACCGCCGCCTGCTGCTTGCCGCGCTCGATGCCGAGGGGCTCGAGGAGCGCCTCGTCAACCCGCGCCAGGTGCATGGCAGTGAGGTGCTTGTCATTGGCGACGGTTCCGGTTCTGCCGTGGCGCAGGCGCAGGGCGAGGCCCGCGAGGGCGTCGACGCCGTCGTGTGCACGGCGAAGGACGTCCCCGTGCTGCTGTGCTATGCCGACTGCGTGCCGGTCGTGCTGGTGGCGCCGGGAGGCTTCGCCGTGATCCACTCGGGCTGGCGCGGGACGATCGCGCGCATCTCCGAGAAGGCGCTCCTCAAGCTGGTGGAGGCCGTTGGCTGCAGCGCCTCCGAGGTGCTCTGCTACGTGGGCCCGCACATCTCCGCCGCCGACTACGAGGTCTCCGCGGACCTTGCCGAGCGCTTTGCCGGCGAGTTCGGTGGCGACGTCGTGTCTGCCGACAACCACCTCGACCTCGGCCTCGCGGTGCGCAAGACGCTCGTCGAGGCTGGCGTTGGGGCCGAGGCCATCTCGGACGAGTGCCCCTCGACGGCATCTGCCACGTCCCGGTTCTTCTCGTACCGGGCAGAGGGCGGCACCTGCGGGCGCATTGGCGCCATCGCCGTGATGACCGACGGCACGGGGGAGGTGAGCGCATGACGGACGAGGAGCGCATGGGCTACGAGGCGTTTGTCGCAGAGCGCCGCGCCCAGATCATGGAGCTCGTGGGCCAGGCCGCCAGCCGCGCCGGCCGCGATGCCTCCGAGGTCACGGTGCTGGGCGTGTCCAAGACCGTCGACGTAGACAAGCTCGTCTGCGCATGGCGTGCCGGCTATGCCGGCTTCGCCGAGAACCGTCCCCAGGAGCTTCGCCGCAAGGCGCAGGCCATCGCCGAGATGGAAGGCATGCGGGACGTGCGCCTCGACATGATCGGCAACCTGCAGACCAACAAGGTCAAGCAGGTCGTCGGCATCGCGTATCTCATCCACTCCGTCTCGTCGCTGCACCTGGCAGAGGCCATCTCCAAGCGTGCCGTGGCGGGCGAGACGAGCGTGCGCACCCTGCTCGAGGTCAACGTGAGCGGCGAGCAGTCCAAGGGCGGCTTCGCGCCGTCCGAGGTGACCGAGCAGCTCGACGAGCTGCTTGCGCTTCCGGGCCTCTCGATCGAGGGGCTCATGGCCATGGCGCCCGCCCACGACGCCGCGGCGGCGCGTGCCACCTTCTGTGGCCTGCGCGAGCTGCGTGACGAGCTGCGCGTGCGCTCTGGTCTGCCACTCGACACGCTCTCGTGTGGCATGAGCGACGACTTTGGTATTGCCGTCGAGGAGGGGTCGACCCTCGTGAGGCTGGGCAGGGTCGTGTTCGACCCGGCCTATCCGCTCGACGTTCAATAGGTATCGACAGTGCCCCAAGGGGCACCCAAGAGAAAGGCTAGACAAAATGGGCTTCCTCGATAACCTTAAGGACCGGATCCTCGGTAACCCTGATGACGATTACTATGACGACGACTACGACGAGCTCGAGGACGAGGAGGAGTCGGGCTCTGGCATCCTGGGCAACACCCGTCGCCCCGAGGCCGACAGCGTCTCCGTCTACACCCGTTCCGGCCGTCCCCTGAACGAGACCACCAAGCCGGCCTACGAGCCCGAGCGTCGCTCGTACGACCGCTATGACGACTACGACCGCGAGGAGATGGCTCCGCGCGTCTCCTCTGGCCAGCTTCCCCCGTACGTGCTGCGTCCGGTCGCCTATGACGACGTGCAGATGGTCGTGCGCCGCGTCCGCACCAACCAGCCGGTCGTTCTCGTCTTCAAGCAGACCGACCTCGAGGTCGCCAAGCGCATCCTCGACTTCTGCTTCGGCCTGTCGTTCGGCATCAACGGATCGGTCGAGGAGCTCGGCGACCGCGTTTTCGCCGTGCTGCCGGCTGGCCTGAGCATCTCGCAGGCCGACCTCGACCGCCTCGCTGCCGACGGAACCCTGACGAGGTAGTACGATGGACCTCAAGGGTGCAAGCGTAAGCGTCGTGGGCGCGGGATCGATGGGCGGTGCCATAGCGAGGGGCCTGGTCGCCTCTGGTGCCATGGACGCCTCGTCCGTCAGCGCCTTCGACCTTGCCGAGGCTGCCCTGGCGCCTCTGGCCGAGCTTGGCATCAGGTGCTGCGACGACCTCGACGAGCTCGTCGGCCTTGACGCAGACGTGCTGGTGCTTGCGGTGAAGCCGCAGGTGCTTCCCGGCGTTCTCGCGCAGCTCGCGGGCTCGCTCGAGGGCAGGCTCGTGGTCTCCATCGCCGCAGGCGTCAAGCTGGCCACGCTCGAGGGTGCCCTTCCGGGCGCTCGCGTGGTACGCGTCATGCCCAACCTTCCGCTGCAGGTCCTCTCCGGGGCCACGGCGGTGTGCCCCGGCGCGTCAGCGTTATCAGACGACGGGCGTCTCGTCCAGGCGCTCTTTGCGGCCCTTGGATCGGCACAGCTCATGACCGAGGCGCAGCTTGACGTCGCGGGCGCCATCACCGGATGCGGCCCGGCCTTCTTCGCCCTCTTCGTAGACGACCTCACGCGCGCTGGCGTGCGCGCCGGCCTTCCGGCTGCCGCCTGCCGCGAGATGGTCCTGGCGACCATGGGTGGCGTTGCCACGCAGCTCCTGCAGTCCGGGGAGCATCCCCGTGCCTACATGGAGAAGGTCACCTCTCCGGGAGGCACCACGGCCGCCGCGCTCGACGCGATGGAGTGCGAGCTGTGGACCTGCACCAACGATGCGGTGGATGCCGCGCTCGAGCGCACGCGCGAGCTTGCGAAGGGGTAGGGCATGCGACTCGCGTACGTTCTCTATAGGCTGGTCGACTTCTACGAGCTGCTCATCCTCGCCGAGTGCATCCTGTCCTGGTTTCCGGTGGGCGGCGTCGTGGGAGACTTCTATCAGGCCCTCCGAAGCATCGTCGACCCCTTCGTCGACATCTTCAGGAGGCTCATCCCGAGCGTGGGCGGCTCGGGCATGCGTTTGGACTTCTCGCCCATGATCGCAATCATTGTTCTTGACCTTGTCAAGCGTTTGATTATTGGCTTGTAGGAAAGCGGGTATACTGGTTGGCATAGGACTGGCTGTATACTGGTTGGCATGCGGCAGCAGACGGGCGCGGCCGACTCATAACCGAAAGGGAGCAAAAACATGGCTATCACTCCGGCAGACATCGAGCAGAAGACATTCTCAGAGGCCAAGAAGCATGGCTACGACACCGATGAGGTCGACGAGTTTCTCGACCAGCTTTCCGCCGAGGTCGACGCGATGCTCAAGAAGATCAAGGACCTGCGCGACCGCCTGACGGCTTCCGAGCAGCAGGCCGCTGCCGCCCAGGCTCAGGTCGCCCAGCTGCGCGAGCAGGCTGCGGCTGCCCCCGCGGCGCCCGCCGTCCAGGTCAGCGCACCGCAGAACAACTACTCCGCATCCGAGAGCCAGATCTCTCGCGTGCTGATCCTCGCCCAGCAGAGCGCCGATCAGCTCGTCGACGAGGCCCGCAACAACGCGGACAACATCCGCAACGAGGCCGACCGCAAGGCCCGCGAGGTCATCCGCCAGGCACTTGCCGAGAAGCAGAAGGAGCTCGACGAGATCGACCGCCTCAAGCAGTCTCGCGAGGACTTCCGCTCCGAGTACAAGAAGCTCCTGCAGCACTTCATGGACGACGCGGACTCCGTCTTCCCCGAGCAGACCCTCGGTACCCCCTCCGGCGCCACCTACACTGCTCCTGCCGCTCAGCCGGCACCCAACGCGACCGTCTTCGCGCCTGCGACCGTCGCTCCTGCAGCGCCCGCCGCTGACGACTTCGACGACTTCGGCGATCTCGACTAGTCGCGACCTGACACCATAGAGCACCTAAGGGGCGGCTCCCTCCGTGAGGAGGGGGCCGCTTCGCGTATGCGGGGCATGTCTGTGGCGTTCCCATCGTAGCGTGCGGGAACGGGGGCATCTGGCGCATCTTGCCCGAGCTCGTACAGGCCATCCCACAGACGCTGGGGCATCCATTTGGTGCGCAAGTCGTATCCGCGCTGGCTCTTGTCGCGCCCGGGGAGCGAGGTGCCGCGGTAGAAGCGCTGCCACATCGCGCGCACGTAGGGCTCGTCGTCGGCGAGGTCGTCCATCCGGACGAGCGCCTTGAGCAGCTGTCCGTCAAGGCGTGCCAGCTCGCAGCGCTTGGCGCCCTCGGCGTGGAACGCCGCCACACGGTGCCGAGGGTCCGCGATCACAAAGCGCTCCTGTCGCATGCGGGCGGCAAAGTGCCGTGCCATCAGGGGGATGGTGTTGGCGGAAGGAGAGAAGCTGGCGGCAAACGACCCGTCTGCCATGTGGGAGAACCTGACGAACTGCCTCGTGTGCTCGCACTCGCCGAGCACGTGGCGGGCGAGATCGTCGAAGTCGGCAACGCGCCTGTCGGTGATGAGCGTGCGGACGCGCGAGTCCTGTGCAAAGCCGAGACGCACGTAGCGATGCACCACCTCGGGCATGGTGGGGGAGTCAGAGGCGCAGGCAAGGGCGATGCGGTACACGCAGCGGTGGTCGCAGCTGGCGGGGCACAGCCCGTCCCGCTGTCTCCTGCAGCCCGTGGTGACGGTGCGCGCAAAGCCGGAGAGCACGCGCGTCGCGAAGGCGACGGTCTCTGGCTCGATGGGGCTTGGTGCAAGTACCACCTGCTCGCCGATCCTGGGCTGTAGCCCCTCGGCACGTGCGAGGCGAAGCTGTCCCTCGCGCGCGTGCGCAAGGTAAGTGATGCCGATGGCCGCAAGCACGCCCTCCGCCGAGGCGTCGCAGGCGAGCGCCACCGGTCGAGCGAGCGACAGCTGGTAGGAGACGTGGGCGGCGCAGGCGGCAACGCTGCCAGGCACCTGCTGCGTGGCAGGGGAGAGGTGCCGGTCAGAAGAGGCTGAGCTGGCCCTCCGCCATGCGCCTGGTGCGGTTGTAGGCACTCTGTCGGGCATCCGCTATCACCTTCTCGCGTATCAGCCCCACATCAAGGGGGCAGCTCTCGTCGCGTTTGCCTGCGACCGTCAGAAAATGGCACGCCCGTTTGAGTGTCACCTTGAGCGCCCGCAGGTCCTCGAAGCTCAGGGGTCCCGACCGCCGTGCCGCCAGGATGCGGCGCGCGCCCACGGGCCCTATCCCCGGCACGCGCAGAAGGTCTGTTAGGGACGCGTCCATGACCTCCACCGGAAACCGATCGATATGCCGCAGCGCCCAGGCGAGCTTTGGGTCGACATCGAGGTCGAGCCAGGGCTCCTCGGGGGTTGCCAGCTCGTCGGGCGTGAATGCGTAGTAGCGCATGAGCCAGTCTGCCTGGTAGAGGCGATGCTCGCGGCGCAGGGGCACGGGGGTCTCGCGCGCGGGGAGCCCGGCGTCCGCCACCATGGGCATGTAGGCCGAGAAGAAGACGCGCTTGAGATCAAAGTGCTGGTAGAGGGACTGCGAGAGCTGCAGGATGTGGTTGTCGGTCTCTGGTGTGGCGCCGATGATGAGCTGCGTGGACTGGCCGGCCGGCGCAAAGCTGCGCCTGCGCGCGGACACCTGGGAGCGCGGGCGGAGGGTGAGCCTGTTGGCGCCGGCGCCGAGCGCAAGTCCCTCCTGCTCGTGAGTGGGCAGGGCGCGCCTTCTCGTGCGCTTGCCCGAGGCCAAAAGCGCAGTCTCCTCCTGGTCGCGGGTGTGCCGGATCTGCCCCATGGGCCCAAGCACCTGCTGGCGCTGCTTCTCGGGGCAGAGGCGCGAGAGCGAGCCTGCGCTGGGCAGCTCGAGGTTGACGGAGAGACGGTCCGCAAGGCGACCGAGCGAGTCCACGAGCTCGGGCGAGGTGCCGGGGATGACCTTGGCGTGCACGTACCCGTTAAAGAGCAGCTCCTCCCGCAGGACGCGCAGGCACTCGATCATGCGCTCGGTGGTGGCATCTGGCGTGCCCAGAACCCCCGACGAGAGAAAGAGCCCCTCGATGTAGTTGCGCTTGTAGAAGTCCACCGTGAGCTCTGCGAGCTCGCGCGGGGCGAAGGTGGCCCGCGCGCACGTGGCCTGCCGACGGTTGACGCAGTAGGCGCAGTCGTAGCTACAGACGTTGGACATGAGCACCTTGAGCAGCGTGACGCAACGGCCGTCCGGCGTGAACGAGTGGCAGCATCCGGCAGGGGAGGCGTTGCCCACCATGCCCGCCTTGGCAGGCCGGCTCACGCCCGACGAGGTGCAGGCCACGTCATAGCGTGCCGCCTCGGCCAGTATGTCTAGCTTTGCGAGGGTGTCCACGCGCGCTCCTCTCGTACAACTGTTCTGTCAGTATACTCCAAAACCAGAACAGGTGTACGTATAATTATGCGAGGAGCGGGGCAGTGGCAAGGATGGAGGCCAAGCGCCCAGGGTGTCTTCCGTTGTCTTGCGCCTAACCCAGGCACATGAGCTCGGCCTGGCGGTTCACCAGGAGATAGGCCCTACCGCCCGCATCGAAGGCCATGCCCTCGAACTCGCGGAGCGGACTGAAGAACTCCGTGCGCACGTTTCCCGCGGTGAGGCTTCCGCTCAGCAGCGGGTTCATGCTCACGGCCAGTATGGCGGAGTCGTTGATCACGTAGAGGGTGTCGGTGGTGGTGTCCCACGAGACGCTCTGAAGCGTGGTGCCTGCGGGGTTCTTCACGCTCTGCGGAAGGAGCTTGATGAGGACCTTGTCCAGATTGTCGCTGATGCGGCCCTGGTAGATGCGCAGCGACCCGGCGGGGGAGCTGCCCCACGTGGAGCCGGAACGCTTGACGTAGTAGAAGTTGCCGTACTCGTCGAAGGTGATGACGGACCCGAAGTCGGTGCCACCAGTGTGGAAGCGAATCTGGCGGACGGCGCTGAGCGAGCCGGTGTCGATGAGCGTAAGGTCGCTGTACTCGGACGCGCCCCTGGTAGACAGCCACAGGTAGCCTGTCGAGGGGTCGATGGCCATGCACTGCCCGTGGCCCATGTTGATCCGCGGTCCCACCGTCATGCAGCTGCGCCACTTCTCGTCACCCAGGCGCACGCCCGTCGCGAACGCGGACATGTCGCCCTCCATCGCGCCGTACTCACGCAGCAGGGCGAGGTTGTATCTGACGATGCGACCCATCTGCGAGCTGTCGTGGCTATGGCCCTCGGGATAGGAGACGTAGGCCGTGGACCCGTCCGCACTGATGCACACTGCCTGCGGGTTGCCCAGGTCACCGGAGTAGTCGAGGGTGACGGGAAGCTGGACGTAGGTCTCGAACTCGAGGCTCATGTCACCGCCCGCATAGCTCAGGCGCTGCTTGCTGCTGTTGTAGTTGCCCATGTGCTGGTAGTTCTTGGACGACTGGATGCCAAAGTACTGGTTTGCGACGGTGGTGTAGCTCTGGGTGTTGAACCCGACCATTGCGGGCTCTGACTGCTCGTACACGCCGGAGGCGACCGAGACGGAGGAAACGGACCCGAAGTCTTGCGTGGAAGTGGCCTCTGAGGACGGGCTCGCGGACGTCGCGCCGCCGGCTGCCGTGCCAGAGCCGGAGTCCTTGGACTTCTGCTCCTCCTCGGCCTTGCGCGCGGCCTCCTCAGCAGCCTTGCGCGCCGCCTCCTCGGCTTCTCGCGCGGCCTCCTCCTCGGCGATCTTGGCGCGGACCTCCTCGTCGAGGCCGTCATAGTATTCCTGGGCCTGGGCGATCATGTCCTCGTACTCGGTGGTCTTCGACTCGACCTCCTCGACCTCGGCCTGCTGGCGCGCCTGCGCCTCCTCGAGCTCCTGCTGACGGGTGGCGAGCTCCGCCGCGAGCCTGTTGACCTCGTCGATCTCCTCGGCCCTCGCCTCGCTGACCTTGTCGAGGTAGTAGATGCGGCTTGCGAGGTCCTCGAAGCTCGTTGCGCCTAACAGGAAGCGCATCAGGTTGGAGGAGCCCATCTTGTAGCTGTCGCGCATGTGGCTGCCCAGCTCGCCGCGCCTCTCCGTGAGCTGCTGGTTGGTCTCGTCTACCTGCACCTTCGTCGCGTCGGCCTCTTCTCGCGTGGCCTCGAGCTGGGCCTCTCGCTCCGCCAGCTCCTGCTGGATCTCCTCGATCTCGCCCTCAAGCTGGTCGAGCTGGCCTTGCGCCTCCGCGAGCTCCGCCTCGAGCTCCTTTCGCTCCTGGGCAAGCTCCTGAGATGTGGGTGCCGCCTGCGCGTAGCACGGAAAGGCCGCAAGGGAGAGGGTGCAGCAGAGAGCTGCGGCAAAGGTGCGCTGTGGCAGACTGCTGTGGTTGATGAGGTGAGGCACGTTTCAGCCCTTCCACGTTTCTGGCTCGATTTGGGCCCTCGGTGCGACCCAGGCTGTAGGTATTCAAGTTTATCGCTAGTTGCGGGTTTTGAGAAACGCATCTTCGTAAATCGACCACGGTGGCGGGAGCGTACTTGCTTCTCCATATGTCCGCACGTGCGTCACTGCGATCCACGGGTACGCAGCTGCGGACAGATTCTGGCAGGTTTAGGACCTCTCGTGTCCGCGTGTGCGTCACCGTGGTCAACGGGTACGCAACGGCAGACAGATTCGGGCTGGTTTGCGAAGAGAAGAAGATGCGAGGTGGGCCTATAAGCCGGGTTCTGTCGGGGGCGACCATTTATCTACTGCGGACGTCACCGTCCGCCTCTAGCGCGCTACCCGAGCGCAGTGCGGGCCACACCATAGCGCTCCTACATGCGTTTGCTCCGGAAGGGGCTTGCCAAGCCGCCGTGTTGCCACGACGCTGGTGGTCTCTTACACCACCGTTTCAGCTTTTCTCTCACCCGCAAAGCGGGCAGCGGGAGTCTTCTTTTCTGCGGCGCTTTCCGTCGGGTTACCCCGCCAGGCCGTTAGCCTGCTTCCTGCCCTGTGGAGCCCGGACTTTCCTCATGGCGTCAAAGACGCCCCGCGGTCGCCTGGCCCACCTCGCGTAGGTGATTGTATCACGCATCCGCCGCTGTAGGACGGGGCTGCATCGTTTGTGGACACGTGGGGGACAGCGGGGGCGCGAGGGCGGTAGACTCATGACATTGCCTTATGCATACGATGGCCGCATAGGCCGACGCTGTAGGATTCCGATCTCAGGGAGCATCCCATGGCAGACCAGAACATCGAGCTTGCCCGTACGATCGTCGACCTCGTCGGAGGCCCGCAGAACATCGCATCGGTGAGCCATTGCGTGACGCGCCTTCGCTTCAAGCTCTACGACGAGCAGTACGCCCGCGACGCCGAGCTCGAGGCGCTCGACGACGTGCTGCAGGTCATCAAGGCCAACGGCCAGTATCAGGTCGTCATCGGCCCGGAGGTCATCGACGTCTTCGACGCCATCCAGAAGGTGGGCTCGCTGTGGGACAAGGACACCCTCGACGAGACCGCGAAGAAGGCCACCGAGGGAACGGGCCCACAGGGGCTCTCGGGCCTGCTCATCGACCTCATCTCCAGCATCGTCGCCCCGTGCCTTGGCTGCATCGCCTCCACGGGCATGATCAAGGGCTTCCTTGCCCTTTGGGACTTCCTCGCCGTCCAGATCACCGGCACGAGCGTCACGACCTCTGGCGCCTATGTCGCCCTCTACGCCATCTCCGACGCTTTCTGGCGCTTCCTGCCCATCATGCTCGGCATCACCGCCGCCCGTCGCTTCAAGATGAACGACCTCATCGGCGCCGCAATCGGTGCTGCCATGTGCTATCCCAGCATCGTGGACCTCTCGTTCAAGGCCTTCACCAACGCGGAGGGCGTACGGTACCTGTTCAGGGGGACCCTCTTCGAGATGCCCTATGCCACCACGTTCTTCGGCATTCCCCTCGTCACGCCCGCCTCGTCTGGTGGCTACACGTCCACCTTCGTGCCGGTGATCATCGCCGTCTGGGCGAGCTCCTACATCTTCAAATGGGCGAACGAGAAGTTCCCCGCAACGGTCAAGCTATTCCTCGTCCCCATGACCACGCTCATCCTCGGCGGTGTGGCCACGTTCCTGTTCATCGGGCCCGTCTCCACCATCATCATGAATCTCATCGGCATCTTCTTTAACGCGCTGATGAGCATTCCCGTGGTGGGCGGCACGGTGGCGGGTGCGGTGTTGGGCGCCCTCTGGCAGGTGCTGGTCATCTTCGGCTTCCACTGGGCACTGGTTCCCATCAAGCTCTCCAACATGGCAACCTATTACTATGACTTCGCCCTGGCCCCGCAGTATGGCTGCACCTGGGCGCAGATTGCATGCGTACTGGTCGTCATCCTCAAGACCAAGGACGAGGGCCTCAAGAAGAACGGCATCGCGGCGTTCATCACCGGGCTGTTTGGCACCACCGAGCCTGCCATCTACGGCGTCACCCTGCCGCTGCGCCTGCCCTTCGTCATCTCCTGCATTGGCGGCGCGGTGTCGGGCGCCTTCTATGGGCTCATGGGCACCAAATCCTTCATGATGGGCTACTCGGGCCTCCTCGGTCTTACGAGCTACATCGACGCCAGGACCCCCGAGCAGATCGAGGCATGGGCAAACACCGCCCACTATCTGCCGAATCAGGGAATCTTCCATATGGTGATAGCCGCCGCGGGAGTGATCATCGCCTTTGCGGTGGGGTTCGTGCTCACCTGGCTCTTCTGGCGTCCCAAAGAGGAGTAACGGACGGAGCGGCCCCCGTGCGTGGTGCCGCCGTGGGTGCCGTCCGGGGGCGCCCAGCAGCCTCACGACATGTCGATGGGCCGCTCGGGCTGTTAGGATGCCTTGTGGAAAAGTCTTATCACCCGATAATCTGTTACAGTAATGAGGATTGCGATACAAATGTCGCGCAACCGTAATGGCGTCGTCTAAGGCACGAAGGGGGTTGCTATGCAGCCAGGCGAGGAGATCGAGAGCTTGGTGAACGAGCTCGAGCAGGTTGTGAGCGAGGGCAAGACGCCCTTCGCCGGCGGTGCGGGCAAGAAGGTCGTGGACGCGCAGGAGATCTACGAGATCATCGACGAGATCCGTCGCATGTTCCCGCAGGAGTTCGCTGACGCCCGCCGCATCGTCAAGGAGGAGGCGGAGACCCTCGAGCGTGCGCAGATGCAGGCCGACTCCATCATTGCCGACGCCCAGCAGCAGGCCATGATCCTGGCATCCGACCAGGAGATCGTGCGTCTCGCCCAGCAACAGGCCGAGCAGATCCGCGACCAGGCCCAGCAGTACGAGCGTGACACGCGCTACAACGCCGAGGAGTATGCCGACACCGTGCTGGCCCATCTCGAGGACAACATCAAGTCGCTCACCAACTCGGTCACCCGCGTCCGCCAGACGCTGTCCGAGAACTCCGGCGCGCGCAACTCATCCAATAGGGTCGACTGGTAGCGCACATGCAACAGGTTACTGCGATTGTTGACGATCGTCTCGCCAACGCGGGCGATACCATGCCGCTTGCCGGACACCTGTCCGACGAGGGGTACAGCTTGGGCGAGCATGACTTCCTCTTGCCCGAAGGCCTCGACTACGACCTCATCCTCACCAATGCGGGCGAGGGCATCCTGGTCACCGGCATCGTGAGCGGACACGTGGTCGGCACGTGCGACCGCTGTCTTGAGAGGGCCGAGTTCGACCTGGCGGGCGAGGTTGACGAGTACTTTCTCTTCAAGGCGCCATCTGAGACCGAGAGCCTGGGGGAGGACGAGGACGACGTCGACTTCTCCCTTGTGGGCGACGACCACACCATCGATCTCACCGACGCGCTCAGCTCGGCGGTGCTCATGGAGAGCCCGTTTGTGGTGCTCTGCCGTGAGGACTGCAAGGGCCTCTGCCCGGTCTGCGGCGAGAACCTCAACGAGCATGACTGCGGTCACGCCTCGCTGATCGAGGAGCAGCGCCTGGAGTCAAGCCCCTTTGCGGCGCTTCGCAACCTCAAGCTTGACGACTAGCGTTTCGAGGGGATACAGATAACGTCATCTGCCGCGCATCGCCTGCAATTGCCGGTGCGCGGCAGTCCTTACATGTGGCGGAGAAGTTCCATCTCATGAAGAATAGTTGTTGCGTGCGCAGTCGATACAAGGTGTGGTAGTATGTCTACTCGCATGTCTGCAGGAAAGACCGTCCGACGCCTCGTCGGGCGTCGGTTAGGTGTAAGAGAGGTTCAAGATGGCAGTACCTAAGCAAAAGAAGGGCCGCGGCGCCACGCACACCCGTCGTTCGGCCAACAGCAAGCTCGCCGCTTCCGCGCGCTCCATTTGCCCGCAGTGCGGTGCTCCTAAGCTTCCGCATCACGTGTGCCCCAACTGCGGCTACTACAAGGACCGCGAGGTCGTCGTTACCGAGTAGCACGCGTTTGATACGCAAGCCAAGGAGGCCGGTCCCTTCCGGGACTGGCCTCCTTCTCATAGGCTGACGCAACGTGCCGGAGGGGGCCTGCGGCGGCCTTTTGTAAAGGAGGCAGGATATGACCACTATCTGCGTCGATGTGATGGGTGGCGACCGCGAGCCCGAGGTCGTGCTCGAGGGCATTGCCGAGGCGCTCAAGCAGGACACTGACCTGCGCGTGCTCGCTGCCGGCCCCGAGGACCTGGTCGTTCCCTTCTGTGCCAGCCACGAGCGCGCGGAGGCGCTGGTGTGCACCGAGGCCATAGCAATGGACGAGCACCCCGCCGATGCCGTGCGCGCAAAGAAGGACTCCACCATCGTGCGTGGCTGCGCGGCCATCCGCAAGGGCGAGGCCGACGGCTTCTTCTCCGCCGGCTCCACGGGTGCCATCTTTGCGGCGGCGACGCTTGGCGTGGGCCGCATCAAGGGCATCAAGCGTCCTGCGATCGCAGGGGCGCTCCCGGGCGCCGACGGCAGGCGCACCGTCATGCTCGACCTTGGCGCCAACGCCGACATCCGTCCCGAGATGATCGTGCAGTTTGCCCAGATGGGCCGCGCCTATGCGCGCGTGGTGCTGGGTGTCGAGAACCCCAAGGTGGGCCTGCTCAACAACGGCTCAGAGGAGACCAAGGGCTCCGAGCTCGCGCTCTCGTATCACCATGCGCTGGCCGAGGCGGGGGAGTGGTTTGCGGGCAACGCCGAGGGCGGCGACCTGCTCGCCGGCACCTTCGACGTCATCGTCGCCGATGGCTTCACCGGCAACGTGGCGCTCAAGAGCCTCGAGGGCACGGCAAAGTACATCCTGAGGGAGGTAAAGCGCCTCACGAAGGAGTCCAAGCGTGCCGCCATCGGCGCCCTCCTGCTCAAGCCCGCGCTCAAGGAGGTCGCAAAGAACCTCTCCGGCGACGAGCTTGGCGGCGCCATCCTGCTCGGTGTCAAGGCACCGGTGCTGATCGGCCACGGCGCCACCTCCGTTGACGCCGTCAAGAACGGCACCATTGCCACGGCAGACGCCGTGCGCGCCGGGCTTGTCGACAAGATCGCCCAGACCATCACGGAGGCCAACGACTAGTACAATCTAGTTGCCCTGCCAGACGCCCGCCCATGCGTGCGCATTGGGGATATTGCCCATTGTGCATGGCATGAGCTTGCGTGTGAGGGTACTGTATGCTCACGGGGTTTCCCGCAAGACAACCTTCAGGAAACGACACAACGGGTAAGGAAGCCATCATGGACCACGACGCCATTTTTGCCAAGGCTGCGGCCATCATCTCCGAGACGCTCGACGTCGACGCGGATGACATCACCGAGGAGACCGAGTTCAAGGCCCTCGACGCCGACTCCTTCGACATGCTCGAGCTGGTGAGCGCCTTCGAGGACGAGTTCGACATGGAGATGCCTGATGACGGCCTGGACAAGATCGTCACCGTCGGTGACGTCGTCGCCGGCATCGAGGCGGCCATCTAGGCGGTAATCATTGAAGCTTCGCACGCGAATCAAACGCATAGAGGAGATCCTCGGCCATCACTTCGCCGAGGAGCACCTCATAGTATCAGCCCTCACGCACCCCTCGGCTGCTGAGGGCAAAGCCGTATCGGCAAGCTACGAGCGCCTGGAGTTTCTGGGTGACTCGATTCTCGGCGCGATGATCGCGTCGGACCTCTACGACCGTTACCCGGCCATGGACGAGGGACAGCTCTCCATGCTCAAGATCGCTCTCGTCAGCGGCGAGATGCTCTCGGAGGTCGCAGGCGAGCTCGGCATTGGCGAGCTCATCATGTTTGGCGAGTCCGAGCGGGGCACTGGCGCCCGCGGCATGCGCTCCGCGCTCGAGAACGTATACGAGGCCCTCGTCGGCGCCCTCTACGAGGACGCCGGCTGGGACGTGGCGCACGACTTCGTCATCCGCACGCTCCATCCGCGCATCACGCCCGAGCTGGGACTCCACGTCGTGCCGGCCAAGTCGCGCCTTCAGGAGCACATCCAGCGCGACTACCGGGTCGGCCCCACCTACAAGCTCGAGGGCGAGACGGGCCCCGCCCACAGCCCCACCTTCACCTCGGTCGTGCTGGTCGAGGGCAGGCGCGTGGGGCGTGGCAGCGGCTCGACCAAAAAGGAGTCGCAAGCCAACGCGGCCCTCGACGCCCTGATGCGGATGGGTTACGAGCAGGGGCCAGACGGACAGATGGAGCCCCTCCAGGACGTCGAGCCGGGCGAGGGTGAGGCCTGATGTACCTCAAGTCGCTAACCCTCAAGGGCTTCAAGTCCTTTGCCGACCGCACGCACATGGTGTTCGACCCAGGCCTGACCGTCGTGGTCGGGCCAAACGGCTCGGGCAAGTCGAACGTCTCCGACTCCATCCTGTGGGTGCTCGGCGAGCAGAGCGCAAAGCAGCTGCGCGGCCAGGCCATGGAGGACGTCATCTTCTCCGGGTCGTCCGCGCGCAAGCCGGTCGGCCTGGCAGAGGTCACCCTCGTGCTGGACAACACCGACCACACGCTGCCCATCGACTTCACCGAGGTGGCCATCACGCGGCGCATGTACCGCTCCGGCGAGAGCGAGTACCTGATCAACAACGCGCCCGCGCGCCTGATGGACATCACCGACATCCTGCATGACTCCGGCCTTGGCAAGGACACCCACTCCATCATCAGCCAGGGCAAGCTCGACTCCATCCTGGCGAGCCGCCCCGAGGAGCGTCGCTCGCTCATCGAGGAGGCGGCGGGCATCTCCAAGCATCGCCGGCGCAAGGAGCGCTCCGAGCGCAAGCTCAAGTCGATGCAGGACAACCTGACGCGCGCAAAGGACATCCAGCGCGAGATCACGCGCCAGCTGCGCCCGCTCGAGCGCCAGGTGGACAAGGCGCGTCGCCATCGCGACCTGACCGAGCGCCTGCGCGAGCTCTCTGCCACGCTTGCCGTCGACGACCTACGCCTTTTGCAAGAGAACTACGCCCGGCTCACGGCGCGCGGCAACGAGGCCGACGCCGCGGTCGAGCTCGCCCAGTACCGTGCCACCGAGAAGGAGCGCGAGCTCGAGAAGCTGCAGTCGCTGCTCGAGCAGAAGGGCCTCTTTGTGGGCGACCTCGGCGAGCAGCGCCGTCGCATGCAGGACCTGCTCGGCCGCATGGACTCCGACATGCGCCTGCTCGAGGAGAAGGGGCGCAACATGGTGTCGCGCCTCTCCGAGATGCGCATGCAGCTCTCATCGGCGGAGAAGCAGCGCAGCGACAGCGCCGCCGAGCTCGAGCGCGTGAACGCCGACCTCTCCGATGCCCGCGTCAAGGCCTCCGACCTCTCCGAGCGCCTGCGCGACCTGCAGCGTGAGGCCAAGCAGGCCACGGAGACGCGCCGCCAGCTCGGCAACCGCTACGCCCAGCTGGTGGGCGAGCAGCGCCAGGCGCAGCGCACCTCCGACACCGAGACGCTCGCCTACGCCAAGCTGGAGGACCAGATCTCCAATGCCAAGCTCGAGGACGAGATGTTCGAGAGCCGTCTGGCGCAGATTGCCGAGACGCTGGCCACGGCCGAGGAGGCGCTCTCCGAGCGCAGGCGTCGTGCCGGCGAGCTGGCTGCCGACCTCGAGGCCGCACAGAACGCGGCGAGCCATGCCGAGGAGGCCATCCGCTCCTGCCGCGGTGACGTCGACCGTGCGCGCAAGGCCTCGTCGGAGGCGCAGAGCAAGCATTCCAAGGCCGCGGCGACGCTCTCGGCCCTTGAGTCCGTCGATCGGCAAAGCGAGAACGCCAGTGGCCTCACGGCTGCCGTGGCATCGTCTGCCACGGGCCGCGAGCTGGTCGAGTGCCGCCTCGCAGACCTCATCGAGGTCCCTGCGGAGCTCGACGCGCTCGTCGAGCGCCTGCTGGGAGACGACCTGGCTGCGCTCGTCGTGGCGACGCGCGAGGACGCGGCTCGCCTGGCGGGCGAGGCCGCCTCGCGCAAGGCAAACGGCAGGGCCACCATCGTGTCGCTCGCGGCAGCCGATGTCGCCTCGCGCGACGACGCTCCTGGCGAGCCGCTGGTGGCACGCCTGGGCTGTGCCCCTCAGGCGCAGGCGCTTCTCTCCGCGCTTCTGGGCGACGTGCGCCTGGTGGACGACGTCACGCAGGCCGTGGGCGCCCACATGCAAGCCCCGGGACTCACCTTCGTGACCCCGGACGGCGTGACGGTGCTGCCTGACGGACGCGTGGTGGTGGGCGCCGACGCCTCGGCCGAGCATGGCGCCCTCGAGCGCAAGCGCCGCATCCGCGCGCTCCAGGACGAGATGGGGGCCCTCGACCAGGCACAGGAGGCCGCAAGCGACGCCCTCGTCAAGGCGGAGCTGGCCCTGGCCGACGCGCGCGACGCAAGTGCGCGCGCAAAGGGCGAGGTGGCACGCCTGCGTGGCGAGCACTCCTCGATCACCTCCGAGATCGGCCGCCTGGAGGCCCAGCGCAACCAGGCCTCCTCGGAGCAGGCGCAGGTGTCCAAGCGCCGTGCCGCAGCGCTCAGCAAGGCTGACGAGGCCAAGCCCCAGATCGAGGCGCATCGTAAGGCCGCCCGGGAGGCGGCGCAGCGCGTGGCGGACCTCGGCAAGCAGCTCGAGGAGCTCTCGCAGGAGCGCTCGCGTGCGAGCCGAGCCGAGAACGACGCCAACTCGCGCGTCGCGGACGCCCGCCTCGAGCTTGCGACCACCATGGAGCGCCGTAACAACCTCGAGCGCCGCAACTACGACCTCACCAAGACCGTCGCCGACCTCGAGCGCCGTCGCAGCGCCGCCGAGCGCTCCGCACGCTCCCTCGAGGTGCTGCGCCTGAGGGTCGACCCGCTCTACGACCGCTACGAGGCCGTGCATGCCCGCGCCATCGAGTGGGCAGAGCTTCTGCGCGATCGCAGCCGCCTGGCCGAGGCCGACAGCGACTCGCTCAAGGCCACCATCGGCGAGGCCCGCGAGGCCGTGAGCGCCGCCAACGGAGAGCTGCAGCGCGCCCGCGAGGCCGTGAGCGACGTAAAGGTCGAGATGGGCCGTGTCGAGGTACAGGTGGAGAACGCCATCAACGCCATCGTCGAGCAGGGCTTCGTGCTCGACGAGGCCCTCGAGCTGCCAGCGCCCGACGACCGTGCCGCCATGGAGGAGGAGGTTGCCTCCCTCAAGCGGCGCATCGCCAACATCGGCCCGGTCAACGAGGTGGCCATGGACGAGTACACCCGCCTCAAGGAGCGCGCTGACTACATCGACGAGCAGGTGGCCGACCTCGAGCGCGCCCGTGGCGCACTCGCCAAGATCACCGCCGCCATCGAGCGCAAGATGCGCCGGCAGTTCCTGGTGATCTTCGACGCGGTCAACGCCAACTTCTCCGAGGTCTTCTCCATGCTCTTCCCGGGCGGGCAGGCGCATCTCGAGATGACCGACCCCGACCACCTCTCGGAGACCGGCATCGAGATCGTCGCCCAGCCGCGTGGCAAGCGCATCCAGAAGATGATGCTCATGAGCGGCGGCGAGAAGTCCCTGACCGCCCTGGCGCTGCTCTTTGCCGTCTACAAGACGCGCACGGTGCCGTTCTACGTGTTTGACGAGGTTGAGGCCGCCCTCGACGACTCCAACCTCTCCAAGCTGCTCGACGCCATCGAGCAGCTCAAGGATACGACCCAGCTCATCGTGATCAGCCACCAGAGGCGCACGATGGAGCAGGCAGACGTCCTCTATGGCGTCTCGATGCAGGCCGACGGCGTGAGCCACGTGGTGAGCCAGCGCCTCGACCGTGCGACAGGAAAGGTGGTGGATGCCTGATGGCACTGTTTGACAACCTCAAGAAGGGTCTCTCTCGCTCGCGCGAGGCCATCTCGGAGATCTTCTACATGGGCGGCGAGGTCGACGAGGAGTTCTGGGAGAACCTCGAGGACACGCTGGTCATGGGTGACATGGGTGCCGAGGTCGCCATGCAGGTGACCGACGACCTCAGGGAGCAGGCCGCGCGCGAGAACCTGCGCACGGCCCCGCAGCTGCGCAACGCCCTGGCAAAGCGCCTTGCGGAGGTGTTCCCTCGCGCCAAGCGCGACCCCTTCTCCAGCCTGCCGTCCTGCGTGCTCTTCGTGGGCATCAACGGCGCGGGCAAGACCACGACGGTGGGCAAGCTCGCGGCCGCCTACCACGACCTGGGCGTCCGCTGCCTGATTGGCGGCGCGGACACCTTCCGCGCGGCAGCCATCGAGCAGCTGCAGGTCTGGGGCGAGCGTGCGGGCGTCGACGTGGTCACCCGCGAGCGTGGCGGCGACCCGGCGAGCGTCTGCTACGACGTGCTCGACCAGGCCGAGGCCCGCGGCTCCGAGCTGGTGCTCATCGACACGGCCGGCCGCCTGCACATGAGCCCCGAGCTCATGCGAGAGCTCGCCAAGGTGGTCAAGGTATCGCGCAAGCGTGCGACCATCCCGGTGACCGTGGTCCTGGTCATCGACGCGACCACCGGCCAGAACGGCCTCAACCAGGCACGCGAGTTCAACGAGGCGCTCGACATCGACGGACTCATCGTGACCAAGCTCGACGGCACCGCCAAGGGCGGCATCGCCGTGGGCATCGCACACGAACTCAACCTGCCCATCTACCGCATTGGCGTGGGCGAGGGCAGGGACGACCTTCAGACCTTTGACGCGCTGGAGTTCTGCCGCGCGCTCGTTGGCGAGACAGAGGGGATGATCTAAGCAATGGCAGTGTTCGCAAGCCTTTCCGACCGACTTCAGGACACCTTTGACAAGCTGCGCGGCAAGGGACGCCTCACCGAGGACGACATCAACTCCGCCATGCGCGAGATCCGCATGGCGCTGCTCGAGGCGGACGTCAACTATCGCGTGGTGCGCACCTTCGTCAAGGCGTGCAAAGAGAAGTGCATGACCGCCGAGGTGCTCGACTCGCTCACACCGGCGCAGAACGTCGTCCGCATCGTGCTCGACCAGCTCACGCAGCTGCTCGGCACCACCGAGGCCAGGCTCGCCCTCGCCCAGAACCGCACGCCCAACGTGATTATGCTGGTGGGCCTGCAGGGCTCCGGTAAGACAACCGCGGCCGCAAAGCTCGCCTACATGCTCAAGAAGCAGAAGCACAGCCCGCTGCTCGCGGCCTGCGACACCCACCGTCCCGCGGCAGCCGACCAGCTCGCCACGCTCGGCGGCGAGATCGGCGTACCCGTCTATCGCGGCGACGGCAAGGATGCCGTCAAGGTCGCGTCGGAGTCCATCCGCGAGGCCGTCGACCACCTCAACGACATCGTCATCGTCGACACGGCAGGCCGCCTGCAGATCGACGAGGAGATGATGACCGAGGCCGTGGCCATCAAGGACGCCGTGCGCCCCGACCAGATCCTCATGGTGGTCGACGCCATGACCGGCCAGGACATCGTCAACGTGGTGAGCGAGTTTGCCAACCGCGTGGACTTCGACGGCGTCATCATGTCCAAGCTCGACGGCGACGCCCGCGGCGGCGGCGCGCTGTCCGTGCGCGAGGTGACCGGCAAGCCCATCATGTTCGCGTCGATGGGCGAGAAGCCCGACTCGCTCGAGGTGTTCAGCCCCGATCGCATGGCCAAGCGCATCCTGGGCATGGGCGACGTGGTGGGCATCATCGAGCAGGCCGAGAAGCTTGCCGACGAGCAGTCGATCGCGGACGCAGAGCGGATGCTCCGCCAGGGCTTCACGATGGACGACATGCTGGCCCAGATGCAGCAGATCCGCAAGATGGGCGGCCTCAACAAGATCATCGGCATGCTTCCGGGCGGTGACCGCGCCCTCTCGCAGAGCGGCGCCAACGTCGACGAGGCGCAGATCACCCGCATCGAGGCCATGATCCGCTCCATGACCCCCGAGGAGCGCCTGCAGCCCAAGAAGATCAACGGCCAGCGCCGCAAGCGCATCGCCGCAGGCTCCGGACGCAGCGTGCAGGAGGTCAACCAGCTGCTCAAGCAGTGGAGCGAGATGAACAAGATGATGGGCAAGATGCGCCAGATGGCCAACGGCTTCCAGACCGGCGGCAAGAACAACCGCAAGGCGCGCCGCCAGCTCAACCAGATGATGCGCAACATGGGCGGCGGCAACATGGGCGGCATGGGTGGCGGCAACATGGGAGGCTTCCCGTTCTAACGGGCGGCGGACGCAAAGCCAGGCGATGACGGGGTTGGAGCGAGTCTCCAACCCCGTTTTTCACGGGCCTGTCCGCGGCTGCGTGGCCGTCTGCCACGGTGACGCACGGGCGGACACCGGCGCCTCTGGAGTTGCCCGAGCCCGTCCTCATAAATGCAAAGAGGTGCCCCTCCCGCGCGTGCGGAAGGGGCACCAGCCTTTACGCCATGTCTGCGAGTGTGCGCTACGCGATGTTCTGGAACTCGTAGCCGTGCAGGGCCCATGCCTTGTGGTCGCCCTTGATGGTGCTGGTGACGGCCAGGTTCTTGATGTCCAGCGGGAACCAGCGGGTGGTCATGGTGGCCTCGCCGCCGTTGACGAAGATCTCGACCACGGAGGTGTCGACCATCACGCGCAGGCTCTCGACCTTGCCGGCGGACAGTGCGGAGAACGGCAGGCGACGGACGGAGCGGAAGCGACCGGCGTGGCTGTGGAAGACCAGCTCGGCGTCATTGTCGTTGATGACGAACTCGAGGTCGCCGTTGAGCATGAAGTGGCCCTTGCCCTCGATGTCGGTGATCTGGAACTCGCCGATGCCGTCGAAGCGAGCGCCGATGGCGCCTTCCATGCTGAACTTGTCATAGGAGGAGGAGCCCATGAAGCCGGTGGAGCCATGGGCCAGCTCGGCCTTGAACTCGACCTCGTCGTCACGCAGCTGCTCCATCTCGGCAACAGGCCACTGGCAGATGCGGCCGGCCTCGTTGAGCGTGAGCTCGCGCGGCATGGTCAGGGTGTGGGCCCACTCGGGGGTGGTGGGGACGTCGTACTCGAACTCCATGTCGGCGACACCGGCCCAGGCCATGAGGATCTTGCGACCCTTCTCGTCCTCGAACACCTGGCAGGCGTAGAAGTCGAAGCCGAAGTCAAGCTCGACGAAGTCGTCGATGTCCATGCAGGGGTACGGGCCGTCCGCGTCCATCTTGCCCGGGTCCTGCTGCAGGATGTCGATGACCTTGCCCTTGACGGGGAAGTAGCCGGAGTTGTGGATGGTCTGGAAGCGGTACTGGGTCTTGGGCACGCCCTGCGGGCAGACGAACATGAACTCCTTATCGTCGAATTGCGCGACGCTCGGGCACTCCCACATGTAGCCGAAGGGGCCGTCACCGGTGTTGGTGGCACTGCCGGCCATCTCCCACTTGATGCCGTCCTCGGACTTGTACAGCAGGGCGCAGCCATGGCTCTCCATGGTGCGGCAGCCCAGCAGCATCCACCAGGAGCCGTCCTCGCGCCAGACCTTGGGGTCACGCACGTGGTTGGAGGCGTACGCGGGATACTGGTCGTTGCACAGCACCGGCTGCTTCTCGCCCAGCGTGATGTGGCACTTGTCGCCGTCGTCGGTGCAGCGCACGAGGGTCTCGTTGGCCTTGCGGCCGCTGAAGTCGAAGTCGTAGCCGTCGGCACGGGTGCCCATCAGCTCGTTGCCAGTGTAGTAGAGCCAAAGCTCGTCGCCGTTGACGATGCCGGAGCCGGAGTAGGAGCCGTTCTTGTCGGTCTGGACGCTCGGCATGATGGCGCCGCCGTGCCAGTACCAAGTGAGCAGGTCAGGGCTCGACCAATGGCCCCAGCCGTGGCCCGCCTCGCGCGGCCAGCGGGGCTCGTACTGGTGGAAGATGTGGTAGACGCCCTTGAAGTGCGAGAGGCCGTTGGGGTCAGTGATGTTGCCGTCGGGCATCTGCAGGTGGTACTTCAGGCGCCAGTTATGGTGTTGGTCGAGCTTGACGAGCATGGTCATGGTTAATCCTCCTCGCTAAGTTGCCTGTTCTCCCCTCTGAGAACGATTTCACAATAGCGCTGGTAGCTGGGAGAATGAGTCGCGATTCGGCTTCGATTGGCGAGCCGCCAGAATTGGCCTGCGGACGGGCTGGCGTGCGGGCTAGCGCTGTATGCGCGCCGCTAAGCGCCGGCTAGGCGCGCGTGCGCAGCTCCCAGAAGGCGATGGCCGCTGCCGTGGCGACGTTCAGGGAGTCAACCCCGTTTGCCATGGGGATGATGACGCTCTGGTCGCAGGCGTCGATGGTCCGCGCGGCAAGCCCCGTGCCCTCCGTGCCCAAGAAGAGCGCGAGCTTCTCCTTGGCCTTGAGGCTCGGGTCGTCCAGTGGCAGCGCGTCGTCGCGCAGGGCGAGCGCGCAGCACGTGAAGCCCTGCTCGTGGAGGGCGTCGACCCCGGCCCTGGGCCAGGGCTTTGGCAACCGCGCCCATGGGACCTTGAGCACGTTGCCCATGGAGACGCGCATCGCGCGCCGCGAGAAGGGGTCGGCGCATCCCGGCGCCAGAAGCACGCCGTCCACGCCGAGCGCTGCGGCGGAGCGGAAGATGGCACCCACGTTGGACACGTCCACGATGCCCTCGAGCACCGCCACGCGCCGTGCGCCCGCCAGGACCTCGCTTGCCGGCGGGGGAGTGGGACGCCTCAGGGCGCACAGGTAGCCACGCGTCACCTCGAAACCCGTGATCTGCGACATCACCGCGCGGCTGGCCACGTAGACGTCAGCGCCCTCGGGCAGCCGTGCGATGACGTCGGCCATGCTCTCCAGGTGACGCTCGTCAAGCAGCAGGGAGAGGGGGACGAGCCCCTCGTCGAGTGCCACCTCGATCACGATGCGCGACTCGGCGATCATCGTCGCGTGCGTGGGATCAAGCCGATTTCGCAGTTGATGCTCGGTGAGGTGCGTGTACGGGGCGATGCGCTCGTCATCGGCGCTGTCGATACGGATTATTGTCACAATGCCACCAATCTCGTCATAACGGTGTCCGAGTGGGGTACCATAACCAAACCAGACACCCATGTAGCATCTTCGCAGAACAACGACGACAGAAGCGCGAGGTATTACTCGTGAGCGAATTCGACAAGAACGACGGGCAGGAAGTCGATTCCACCGAGACGGCCCAGGCCGTGACCGAGCAGGACGCAGCGCAG
This sequence comes from uncultured Coriobacteriaceae bacterium, assembly GCA_902777325.1. Classification (GTDB taxonomy): domain Bacteria; phylum Actinomycetota; class Coriobacteriia; order Coriobacteriales; family Atopobiaceae; genus UBA1367. The sequence goes on along the minus strand of CACYTH010000001.1, from coordinate 21,987 downwards.
GCAACGGCCGAGCAGGACGAGGCACAGATCGACGCCGAGCAGGATGCGGCGCAGGCTGCCGAGACGCTGCACCCCCAGCGCGCAGACCTTGCCGCGAGCCTGCCCGGCTTCGATGATGTCGACGAGACGGTGGTCCAAGCCTCGACGGACGCGACGCCTGAGCCCATGCCCATGATTCCGGCGGACCAGGCCAAGGCGCAGGACAAGAAGGAGCGCAAGCCCCGTCGCGGCCTCACGTTCCTGCTTGCGCTGCTCGTGCTGGCGCTTGGTGCCTACCTTGCCGGCGTCGTGGCCTTCATGAACCTCTTCATGCCCAACACGACGCTCAATGGGACGGACGTGTCCCTCAAGGGCGCCTCCGACGTGGCCGCCGACAGCTCCGATGCCTCCGGCAGGTTCCCCTTCACGGTAACCGGCGATGGGGTGGACCTCTCGGTCACGGCCGACCAGATCAAGGCCCGCTATGACAGCAAGGCTGCCGTCCGCTCGGCCATCAACGGCCAGCAGGCATGGCTGTGGCCCCTCAAGGCCTTCTCGCAGCATGAGCTCACCGTCGACTACAAGCTCACCTACGACACCATACTGCTCACCGACCTCGTGGGATCGGCGGTCGACGCGGTCAACAAGGACGCCACCACGCCCGAGGACGCGTCGGTCACCTACAACGAGAAGGCAGCACTCTACGAGGTTAAGCCAGAAAAGCTTGGCACCAAGCTCGACAAGGAGGCCGTGCAGGACAAGGTCCGTGGCGCGCTCGTCTCTGGCGAGCAGGGCGTGGAGCTTGGCGACGACGAGCTCGTGAAGCCCGAAGTGACCTCCGACGACGAGAGGCTCAACGAGGCGGTCAACAAGGTCAATGCGGCCCTCAAGGCCACCCAGACGCTCACCACCCACGACCAGACGGTGGCAACCATCGACTCCGGCCAGCTGCACAACTGGGTCAAGCTGGACGACGACCTCAACGTGAGCTTTGACAAGGATGCCTGCACCAAGTGGGCACGCGGCGAGCTCTCCGAGAAGCTCGACACCATTGGCAGCAAGCGCAGCTTCTCCCTGCCCGACGGCAAGCAGCTCACGGTGGAGGGCGGCACGTACGGCTGGAGCATCGATGGCGCCTCGATTGCAGACCAGATCGCCGAGAACGTCCAGGCTGGCAAGGAGGCAACCATTGACATCCCGTGGCTGGTGACGGCCGAGAAGTGGAACCCGGGCGGTGCCGAGTGGGGCGACACGCTCATCGAGATCGACCTCGGAGCCCAGCACGTGCGCTACTTCGTCGACGGGAAGGTGGCCTGGGAGAGCGACTGCGTCTCCGGCGGTATGAACAACGGCAAGATGCACAGCACCCCAACGGGCATCTACTACATCAACTCCAACATGCAGAGCGGAAACGTCGAGCTCAGGGGAGAGATCGACCCCAAGACCAACAAGCCCGAGTACATCAGTTACGTCAAGTACTGGATGCCCTTCATCAACAACAGCCACGCCTTGCATGACGCGGACTGGCGCAGCTCCTTTGGCGGCGAGATCTACAAGACCTCGGGCAGCCATGGCTGCGTCAACCTTCCGCCCGACAAGGCCAAGGAGCTCTACAACATGATCAGCGTGGGCACCGTGGTCATCGTCCACGGCTAGCCGCGGGCCCTTCATCACAGCTTGACCACACTCCCGGCCTGCATGTCGCGGGCCGGGAGCAAAATGGGTATTAAGCTAGAAGCAGTATCAAAGCTGGCACAATGTGTCAACCAAGGAGCAATACACATGGAAATGAACGACCACAAGAGACGGCAGTCGCTTATCGTCTATGCCATTATCGGCATCGCGCTGGGCATCGCGCTGCGCACAATGCTCTACCCCAGCATCATGAGCTCGCGGGTGGAGGAGGTCTCCTACAGCACCTTCCTGTCCATGGTCGATGATGGCAAGGTCGAGCAGGTTGAGCTTACCACCGGCGACAACGAGATCCGCTTCACCACGGGCACCGGCACCGAGACCAAGGTCTACACCACCACGCAGTTCCCCAACGACGCCACCCTGGTGGAGCGCCTCGAGGAGAAGGACGTCGACTTCTCGGCAAAGATCCCCGATGCCTCCGGCGAGCTCTGGCTGTACCTGCTGATCAACCTCATGCCGCTCATCATCTTCATTGGCGGCGGATACCTGCTCAACCGTCGCCTGCGCAAGCAGATGGGCGATGACAACAACATGAGCTTCGGCAGCGGCTTTGGCATCGGCGGGGGCCTGGGGCGCTCGGGTGCCAAGGAGGTCAAGGGCGAGGACACCGGCGTCACCTTCCGTGACGTCGCCGGACAGGACGAGGCCAAGGAGTCCCTCGCCGAGATCGTGGGCTTCCTCAAGAACCCCGACCGCTACGCCGCCATCGGCGCCAAGCTGCCTCATGGCGCCCTTCTGGTGGGCCCTCCGGGAACAGGCAAGACCCTGCTGGCCAAGGCCGTCGCCGGCGAGGCCGGGGTGCCCTTCTTCTCCATCAGCGGTTCGGAGTTCGTCGAGATGTTCGTCGGCCGTGGCGCAGCCAAGGTGCGCGATCTCTTCAAGCAGGCAAACGAGAAGGCTCCCTGCATCGTCTTCATCGACGAGATCGACGCGGTGGGCAAGAAGCGCGATGCCGGCCTCACCACCAACGACGAGCGCGAGCAGACCCTGAACCAGCTGCTCTCCGAGATGGACGGCTTCGACAACCACAAGGGCATCGTCGTGCTAGCGGCCACCAACCGCCCCGACTCCCTCGACCAGGCGCTGCTGCGCCCCGGTCGTTTTGACCGACGCATCCCCGTGGAGCTGCCTGACCTCGCCGGTCGCGAGGCCATCCTCAAGCTGCACGCAAACGACGTCAAGATGGAGGGCACGGTCGACTTCGGCGTCGTGGCGCGCCAGACGCCGGGTGCCTCGGGCGCTGACCTCGCCAACATGATCAACGAGGCCGCCCTGCGCGCCGTGCGCATGGGGCGCAACCGCGTGACCCAGACCGACATCCTCGAGAGCGTCGACGTCGTCATTGCCGGCGAGAAGAAGAAGTCCACCGTCCTCTCCGAGCACGAGAAGGAGGTCGTCTCCTACCACGAGACCGGCCACGCCATCGTGGCGGCGGTGCAAGACGGCAAGAAGCCCGTCTCCAAGATCACCATCGTCCCGCGTACGGGCGGCGCCCTGGGCTTCACCATGCAGACCGAGGAGGACGAGCACTACCTCACCACGCGCGACGAGTACAAGCAGCAGATCGCCGTCCTGTGCGGCGGACGCGCCGCCGAGGAGCTCATCTTTGGCGAGATGACCTCCGGTGCCGCCAACGACATCGAGCGCGCCACCAAGATCGCCCGCGCCATGGTCACGCAGCTGGGCATGTCCGAGCGCTTCGGCATGATGGCGCTCGGTGAGACCCAGAACCGCTACCTGGGTGGCGGTACGGCGCTCACTTGCTCGGAGGGCACGGCTCAGCAGATCGACGCGGAGGTGCAGGCGCTTGTGGAGGAGGGCCACCAGACGGCTCTCGCAACGCTCAAGGCAAACCGCTTCAAGCTGCACGAGATCGCCCACTACCTGCAGCGCAAGGAGACCATCACGGGCGAGGAGTTCATGAACATCCTCACGCGCGACGACGGCTTTGCGCCCCAGATGCCCAAGGCTGACGCATAGGGCACGTCAACAGGCACGTAACGATTCGGGGCGGTCCATGTGACCGCCCCGTTTTTCTCTCTCGGCTACGGTGACGCACGCGCGGACGCGACCGGCCCAGGACCGGCCCAAACCTGTCCGTGGTTGCGCATCCCTCGTGGCTACTCCACGAGGGAGAAGCCGAAGTAGTCCCATTCCCACGTGCTCTTGGTTCCGTCCGTGGTGGTGAGCTCGAGCAGCCCGTCCTCCACGGCCTCTATCGTGGCTACCTTGAGGCCGTCTCCCAGCTCGTGGCCCATCCAGACCGGCTGCATCGATCCGCCATCGAGCCTCATCACGTAGATGTGCTGAGTCATCCTCAGGTCAAGGCCATGCTCCCAAAGGGGCCTCGAGTTGCCGTAGTTCCCGCGTCGCCAGAGGAGCATCACGAGCTCGGGGCGTCCGTCATTCGTGACGTCCGCCGCGAGGACGTCCGACACGCGCCAGGTACCGTCGCTCTCGTAGAGCGTCGTGCCATCTGCGCCTGTCACCCGCACCGTGCGCCTGGCGAGCGATAGCGTCTCGCTCGTGCCATCTCCGTCGAGGTCGCAGGAGACCGTGCGCTGCTGCCAGGTGACCCACGACGGCTCCGTGAGCCCGAGTCCTCTCGCGCAAAGGAATGCCACAGCGCAGATGGCTGACGCGCAGACAAGGACGCGGAGCCCCCATGAGGCTCCGCGCTTGGTCATGCTCTTCTTGCCGTCGTCCACGTCGGTTAGTTGAGGCTCGCGCGGAAGCTGCTCGTCCATGGCTCGACCTGGGTTGCCTCGGTCGGCTCGCCGAAGGATGCCTTGACCATCTCACGCCACTCGGTGTCGGTCAGGCGGTTGCTCGTGGGCTGCACGAACTCGTGGAAGGTAAAGACCGGTCCCGAGGCAAGCCGCAGGCCGCCGTCGACGGGCACCACGGCAAAGAGCAGGCTGACCTTGCCGGTTCCCAGCTCGAGACAGCTGTCCTGGCCGGTCGCGACATCGGCGACGATGGCGGCGGGGAACTGCATCGGCCTCAGGTCGAGCCCCTCGCGTTCGGCCTCCTCCTGATGGACCTGCAGCCAGAAGTGCTCGAGCTGCTCGCCGACGGAGCGGATGAGCTCGAACTCCTCGTCGGAAGGCAGCTCGTTGGCAAGCTCCTTGGCGGCAATGGCTGCCAGCCTGTCTGCGACGTCCTGAAGGATGCCAAGGTCGTCGGCGTCCTGGTCGTCGATCAGCCCGAAGTGGGCGAGGCCCTGCGTCGTGGCCGAGCACAGGCGTGCCAAGCGGTCGAAGACGATGGGCTCGGGCTCCACGTAGCCGCGGTCGTCGCGCTCCTCCGGCCACGCACCGTCGCCCTCCGCCATCATCTGCTTGGCGTAGAGGATCGTGTCGTGCTTGAGCTCGGTGTAGCTGCCAAGGAAGGACTCCAGGCTGTGAAGCGCCCAGCTGGCGCTCTGCATGAAGGTGGGGTAGCCCTCGCCCTTCTCCTCCAGAAGCGGACGCAGGGTGTGCAGCCATTGGTTGTAGAGGCTTGCCTGCCAGAAGGCGTCGTCCTTGCCGGCCACCTCGTCTTTGAGCTCGGAGAGGTTCTCGTCGTAGCCCGCGTAGTCGGTCGCCGGGGTCTGGCCGCCGATGCCGGAGGCGAGCTGGTCGTAGGCGGCCTCGCTTCCCAAGGCCGCGGGGATGTCAAGCGAGCAGGGGAGCAGACGGGTCTCTCCCGTTGCCGTAGCACCGATGTTGTCGTACACGAGCTTCTGGAAGATGTAGGAGTCGATGGTGAAGCGCTGCCCCATGAAGCGGAAGCCGCGGTCCTCCTCGTTGTCCCGGGCGCTCGACCCGGGCAGCGAGTTGATCTGCGGCGTGGGCATGAGGCCCGTGAGCTTGTGGAACGCCTGCCAGGCCTCGTCGTTTCCGGCAAGGTCGCCGACGCTGGCGCCAGAGCCGTAGGCCTGCTCGAAGGCGGGCAGGTACTCGTAGTAGCCGTTGTCGTCCGCGGCGCCCACAAAGAAGGAAGTGACCGCATAGATGGCCTGCCAGTCATCGAGCGCCGCCTCGTCAAGCGCCAACGTCATCAGCAGCGCCGCGCGGTCGAGCGTCTCGTCGCGCTGGACAAAGCTCAGCTGCCCGTACCACATCATCGTGCGGAAGTAGCGCTGCAGGGTCTCGGTCTGCTCGTAGTAGCCGCGCACGATGAACTGCGAGTAGTCGAGCGGGGCGCCGGTGACCAGGGAGTTCTGGGCGCCAGCAGCCTGCTCGATCGCCGCCAGCTCTCCCGAGACCGTCTCGGCGACCTCCTGCGGGACCTGCGTGGCCGGATCGACGAGCGAGCAGCCCACGCCAAAGAAGGCGACTGCCCTGCGTGCCGCGTCCTCCCACTCGGTGCCCGTAAGGCTCGTGAGCTGGGCCTGCGTGGCATCGAGTAGGGCATGGCTCATGCGTGCGAGCGCATCGGAGAGGGCGCCACCCTCGGTCTTCTTGAGCAGGTGCTCGAAGTAGAGGTGGTAGCTGTGCATCATTGAGTCGACCGTCACCAGGTTCGGGCGGTGGTTGTAGCGATTCTCCTCGTAGATGGGCCAGAACTCGTCAGCATAGCTCTGCATGACGGCAAAGCCCTGCTCGCCGACCATCGCTTTTGCCGCGTCGCTCATGTAGACGTCGTCGACAGACGCCACGTCCGCAAGCCCCGGGTCGATGCTGTAGGAGCTGGCGCTGGGGCTGACGGTGCGCTCCTCGGGCAGGGTGGCCACAGAGAAGAACGAGGTGCGTGTGCTAGCGGGAACCTCGGGTGCCGTCGCGGCCTCCGTCGGCTCGGAAGCGGGCTCTGCGGGCTCGGCAGCGGGCGCCCCGGTGCCGTCGTTGCCTGCGCAGGCGGAGAGTAGCCCAGCTGCAGCTACCCCGCCCAGTCGGGCGAAGCCCCTCCTCGTGAGCGAGGCCGTGCCCGTGCGGTCGATGCTCTCGGAGTCGTGCCTTGGATGCGACATAGTGACCCTTCCGTCCGGTATGACTGGTGTCTCGATTATGCCATGCCAATGCAGGCACAGCTTGCAAGTCCGTAAGCGTGGGTCGAGCCCTAGCCCTCGCGCTCCTTGATGGTGCCGTCGCGATAGCAGTCGAGCAGCTCGTGAAGGTCGGCGATGTCTGCCGCCAGGTGGCGGCCGTGATCGGTCTCGGCAACGCGCAGGCGCGGCTCCTCGCGCTCGATGACGGTGGTATTGGACAGGATGTCGGCGTTTGCCGCCAACGCCGCCTCCACCGACAGGAAGGGGCGGTGGGCCTTGATGCGCAGGCCGTCGGCGCTCGAGATGAGCGTGTAGCCGGCGATGCCGGTGGTCTTGTGGTAGGCCTCGCAGAAGCCGCCATCCACCACCAGGCGCCGTGCGTCGCCCTTGACGGGGCTCTCGCCCTCGCGCTCGCGCACGGGCTTGTGCCCGTTGACGATATGGCTGTGGGCTCCGGTGAGCCCGAAGTCCGCCAGGATCGCCTCGCATACCTCGCGGTTCTCGGTCAGCCTGAAGTAGGGGTCCTCCCGCTCCACCCAGGCGCGCCTGTCGTCGACGAAGGTGCGCTCGAAGGTCTTCATGACGCGGCCCGACAGGGGAGAGTGCCGTCCGCACCACAGGTACCACATCCAGTCGAGGGCACGCTGGTCGCCGCGGTGCCACGCGCGGCGTGCCACGCGGTCGCAGAAGTCCAGGTACCCCTTGCCGCGGTATGCCACGCCCTCGCCGACGACCTCCGAGAGGCTGCCGTCCTCATCGAGGGGCACGCAGCCATGAAACAGCAGGTTTCCGTTGTGCACCAGGTAGACCGAGCCCTTCTCGAAGAGGAACGCCGCGTGCCGGTGCAGGCGGTCCGACTCGCGGAAGGCCTCCACCAGGCCGTCCATCACGTCCTGCTCCTCGCTGGTGAGCGCGTAGGGGTCGTCGGGGTCGACGGTGGGGAAGTCGCAGGTCTTGAGCGGCCAGTCCGTGTCGCCGATGCGCACGGTGCCGTGGGTCAGGTCGAGCGAGCCCAGAAGCAGGCGGTCGTCCATGTGGTAGTTGGGATGGCGGCCGATGAGCTGCCCTTCCATCTTGAAGAGGATGACCGAGATGGCCTTCTCCAGCGGGCTGATCACGTCGTCGGAGCGATAGGTGCGCTCGGCAAAGAGCGCGAGGCGGCGCAGGCTGATGCCGTACCCGCTCTCCACGGTGGCCAGCGTGTTGTAGCGGATCTGGGTCCGCACGACCGAGGCGATGCAGGTCTCGGAGCCGGCCGCCGCGCCCATCCAGACGATGTCGTGGTTGCCCCATTGCACGTCGATGGAGTGATAGGCCATGAGGTCGTCCATGATGCGGTCGGCGTGCGGGCCGCGGTCATAGACGTCGCCCACCATGTGCAGGTGGTATACGGCAAGGCGCTTGACCAGCTCGGCGATCGCGACGAGAAACTCCCCGCCGGCACCGACGGCCACGATGGAGTCCACAATGTGCTTGTGGTAGGCATGGCGGGTGAGCTCGCCCTCTCCGGAGGCGTGCAGCAGCTCCTCGATGATGCCCGCATAGGCTTCGGGCAGGGCCTGGCGCACCTTGAAGCGCGAGTACTGCTCCGAGATGCGCCGTGCCAGGCGTATCAGTCGCATGAGGGTCTGCCAGTACCATCCCGGCAGGTCGAGGTGCGCGGAGCGGATCTGCGCGAGCTTCTCGTTGGGGTAGTAGACCAGGGTGCAGAGGTCGTCTTTGGTCCATTCGTCCAACTCGTTGCCAAAGACCGCCTCCACGTGCTCGCGTACCACGCCCGAGCAGTTGTTGAGGATGTGGTCGAAGGCGAGGTACTCGCCGTGCACGTCGCTCATGAAGTGCTCGGTGGGCTTGGGCAGCTCGAGGCGCGCCTCGAGGTCGATGATCTTGGTGTAGACGTCCTGGGTCGTGGGGTATTGGCGCGAGAGAAGGCGCAGGTAGCGCTCGTGCTCGCTGGTATGGGCGCCCGTTTGCGTGTTGGACATGGCTCCTCCTTGCTGGCGGTTGCCCCTATCATCCCAGCTTTGCGTGGGCCCGTGCGCCGGCCTTCGACGGAGTGCGGGTAAATCCCAGTGCGTGGGCGTGGGGTCTGCCGTGTCCGCTGTCCGGTGGCGCCAGTCGTCTCTGCACTCCCGTCTTACGGGACTTTGCTCGTGAACCTTCGGCGAACGGTGCCATTCCGACATTTTTCGGCGCGCCAAGTGGTACTATGAGTCGCCAGAGCTATGACGGGGACGCGTCCTTTGGACCAATGCGGCCAACAGAGAGTGGGGGAGCTGAGAGCCCACGACCGCATCCCAGAGGGTATCACCCCCGAGCTGCAGCCCCAAAGCGCGCCTGTCGCGCAAGTAGACGTTGCCGGAGTGGCCGCCGACACAGGCCAGCCGAGTACTGCGGGTCTCCGCACGCTGGGTGGTACAAGCGAAGCAATCCATGCGTCACGCATGTCTGCGCTTCGTCCCAGCCGAGGGACGGGGCGCTTTTTTGTGCCCAAGAGGCGAAAGGAACAAGAAGGTGGCAAACAAGTACAAGCAGAGTACGAACCTGCCCAAGACCGGGTTCCCCATGCGTGGCAACCTCACGCAGAACGAGCCCAAGCGCCTTGCGGCATGGGAGGAGGCCGGCGTCTACGAGCTGGCCCTCAAGAAGAACGCCGGTCACGAGCGCTTCGTGCTGCACGACGGTCCTCCGTATGCCAACGGCCCCATCCACCTGGGCCATGCTCAGAACAAGATCTCCAAGGACATCATCAACCGCTACTGGATCATGCAGGGCCGCGAGGTTCCCTACGTTCCCGGCTGGGACTGCCATGGCCTGCCGATCGAGAACAAGGTCGAGAACATGGTCGGCGGCGACAAGTTCCGCGAGCTGCCCACCGCCACGATCCGCGAGCTGTGCCGCAAGATGGCCGTCGAGCAGGTCGACACCCAGCGCCAGGGCTTCAAGCGCCTGGGCGTGCTGGGCGAGTGGGACAACCCCTACCTCACCTACACCAACGACTACGACGCCACTGACATCGAGATCTTCAAGGCCATCTTCGACTCCGGCGCCATCTACCGCGGCCGCAAGCCCGTGCACTGGTGCAGCCACTGCCACACCGCCCTCGCCGAGGCCGAGATCGAGTACGGCGACGAGGTCTCGCCGGCCATCTTCGTCCGCTTCGAGATGACCACCATCCCCGCGGGCCTCGAGGCCTGGGAGGGCAGGCTCAACGTTGCCATCTGGACCACCACCCCCTGGACGCTGCCCGCAGACGACGCCGTCATCCTGCATCCCGAGGCCTCCTACGTGGCCGTCGAGCATGACGGGCTCGCCTACATCTTCGGCGAGAGCCTCTGGGAGCGCTGCTCGGCCAAGTTCGGCTGGGAGGACGCCATGCTGGTGTGCGACGCCGACGGCAAGCCCTGGCATGCCACCGGCACCGAGCTGGCGGGCAACCGCTACAAGCAGCCCATCTTTGGCGACAAGGGCGAGGAGGGCGTGTTCATCTACGCCGACTACGTCACGCTCGAGGACGGCACCGGCATCGTCCACTCCGCTCCCGGCCACGGCGTCGACGACTACCTCGCCGGCATGCAGTTCGACGTGCCCGTCGTGATGCCCGTCGACGATGACGGCCGCTTCTTCGTGGGTGAGGACATGGGCACCGGCGGCCCCTTCTCCGGCATGGAGGTCAACGAGGCCAACCCGGTCATCATCAAGTGGCTTGAGGACCGCGGCGTGCTCATCATGCACGAGGACATCAACCACAGCTACCCGCACTGCTGGCGCTGCAAGAGCCCTGTCATCTTCCGCGCCACCAGCCAGTGGTTCGTCTCCATGGACGTCACCGGCCTGCGCGGCAAGGCGCTCGACGAGCTCAAGAAGGTAGACTTCTATCCCTCGCACAGCGTCAACCGCATCGGCAGCATGGTAGAGGGCCGTCCTGACTGGTGCATCTCCCGCCAGCGCAACTGGGGCGTGCCCATCCCTGCCTACACCTGCCAGGACTGCGGTGAGTCCGTCATGAACGACGACACCCTCGACGCCGTCATCAAGCTCTTCCGCGAGAAGGGCTCCGACCACTGGTTCACCGACGATCCGGCCAGCTACCTGGGCGATGCCTGCACCTGCCCAAAGTGCGGCGGCCACAACCTCAAGCCCGATCGCGACATCCTCGACGTGTGGTGGGACTCCGGCGTCTCCCACACCGCCGTCTGCCGCCATCGCGACTACCTCAAGTTTCCCGCTGACGTCTACCTCGAGGGCTCCGACCAGCACCGTGGCTGGTTCATGAGCGCGCTCATGACCTCCGTCGGCGCATACGGTGTGGCCCCCTACAAGGCGGTCATCTCCCAGGGCTTCACCCTCGACGGCCAGGGCCGCAAGATGTCCAAGAGCCTGGGCAACGTCATCGACCCCAATGCCGAGTGCGACAAGCGCGGTGCTGACATCCTGCGCCTGTGGGTCTCCTCGGTTGACACGTCCAACGACGTGCCCTGCGACGACAAGATCCTCAACCAGGTTGGCGACGCGTATCGCAAGATCCGCAACACCATCCGCTTCCTGCTCGGCGAGCTTGAGGACCAGTTCGACCCCGCCACCCAGTCGGTGCCGGTGGAAGAGCTTCTGCCCTACGACCGCCTAGCCCTGGCTCGTCTGTGCCAGGTGCACGACCAGGTCTCCGCCGCCTATGCGAGCTACAACTTCAACGTGGTCTACCGCACCGTGTACGACTACGTGGTCACCGAGCTCTCCAATGCCTACCTCAACGCCACCAAGGACCGCACCTACTGCGGTGGCGCCGACTCCCTCGAGCGCAGGAGCGCCCAGACCGTGTGGGCTCAGATCCTCTCGATGCTCGTGCACGACCTGCAGCCGATCCTGGCGTACACCTGCGACGAGGCCATGGGCTTCATGCCCGAGGCGCTGCGTGATGGCCAGGAGTTCGCCGCGCTGCTCGACTGGTACCAGGCGCCGCTCGCTGCCGACGAGTACGAGCCGCTGCTGGGTGCCTACGAGGCGCTCGACGAGGTCCGTGCGGCCTTCACCAAGGCTTACGAGGACGCCCAGGCCGCTGGCGTGGTCACCGAGAAGACCGCCCAGGCAGCCCGCGCCATCGTGACCCTGCCCGCCGAGACCCTTGCTGCCTTCGAGGCTGCCGGTGTCGACGGCGTGGCCCTGGCCGAGGTCTTCGTCTGCTCCGAGGTCGAGGTCGCCCAGGGCGACGAGCTCGCAGTTGCCGTCGAGGCGGCGCATGGCGAGAAGTGCCCGCGCTGCTGGAACTGGCGCGAGCTGGGCGAGGATGGCCTCTGCCATCGCTGCCACGATGTCATGACCGAGCTCGAGGCACAGGAGTAGGACGTGCGGGTACGCGAGGAACTCTCACACAAGGGGCTGGGAATCGTCGTTTTCTGGCTGACCGCCATCACGGTGGTGATTCTTGACCAGGCGACCAAGGTGGCCGTGCGTCACCTTATGCCCCTTGGCTCCCCGCAGCGCCCCCTCATTCCCGGAGTTCTCGCGCTTGCGCGCGTGGAGAACACCGGAGCCGCTTTCAGCATTGGCGAGGGCGGCACATGGCTCTTCGTGGCCTGTGCCGTCGTCGCCTTCTGCGTGTCCCTTGCCATGGTCTGGCTCAACGATCTCCCCGTGCCGCTCGTCTTCTCGCTTGGCTGCGTGGCGGGCGGCGGCCTGGGCAACATGATCGACCGCCTGGCGTGGGGCTCCGTGACCGACTTCTTTGCCACCACTTTCATCGACTTCCCCGTGTTCAACGTCGCCGATATCTTCGTGACCTGCGGCGTGGCGGTGAGCCTCATGCTCTACCTGCGCTGGGAGGCCACGGAGGGCCATGGCGAGGAGTCGAGGGACGGGGAGTAGCATGTCGGACGCCGAGGTGCCCGACATCGCTTTGGCACGGCCGAGCCGCGTGGTCGACCTGCTCGTCGGCCCCGAGGGCGACGGCTCGCGCCTCGACGCCTTTCTTGCGGGCGGGGACGGCATGCCCTCGCGCTCTGCCTGCGCCAAGCTCGTCGAGGGCGGCGCGGTGAGCATCAACTCCACACCTGCGACGAGCAAGTCCGAGCGTGTGATGCTTGGTGACCGCATTCAGGTCGTCCTGCCCGAGCTGCCGGCGCCAACGGGCGCCTTGCGCCCCAACCCCGACATCCCCCTGGACATCCGCTATGAGGACGAGCACCTCATCGTGCTCTCCAAGCAAGCGGGGCTGGTGTGCCACCCCAGCCCGGGCCATGTGGACGACACGCTGGCAAACGCCCTGGTGGCACACTGCGGGGCCGCTCACCTGGGGATGCTCCAGGGCGAGGACAGGCCCGGCATCGTCCATCGCCTGGACATGGACACCACTGGCCTCATGCTCGCGGCAAAGGACGACGACACGCAGCGCGCGCTCCAGGACCTCATCCGCCTGCGCACGCTCGACCGCCGCTACATCACCCTGGTGCATGGCTACGTGGCCGCAAACGAGGGCACCATCACGACGGGCATCGCAAGGAGCAGGCGCGACCGGCTGCGCATGGCGGTCTCCGACGACCCGCTGGCGCGCGAGGCCATCACCACCTTCCGCGTGCTGGAGCGCTTCGAGGCAGGCCGCTTCGATGACGGATACACGCTGGTGGAGTGCCACCTCTACACGGGACGCACCCACCAGATCAGGGTGCACATGCGCCACATCAACCACGCCTGCGTGGGCGACCCGCTCTACGGGCGCGGGGACGAGAGGGCCAATCGCGGCCTGCGCCGGCAGTTCCTCCACTCCTGGCGCGTGAGCTTTGACCATCCCGTGACGGGGGAGCGCATATCGTGTAGAGATACGCTGCCGGAGGACCTGCTCGGTATACTGAAAGGCATCGAATCGGCCTCCATGGGCCGCACGGATGTGGGGGAGCGGATCTGCCCGCAGCTTCTAGGGAAGTGACGTATGGAGTTCAGCCTTCTGGGCGCGTCGCCCATTGTGGCCTTCAACAATCTCGTGGGCCTGCTCTTCAGCATCGCCTACTTCTATCAGATGGTCTACATCGTCATCAGCCTGGTCAGGGGCAACATTCGCCTGCCTAAGGCCAAGGTTCGCCATCGTTACGCCTACTTCATCGCGGCACACAACGAGGAGGCGGTCATCGCCAACCTCGTGCGCTCCATCCTGGAGCAGAACTACCCCGCCGAGCTCATCGACTGCTTTGTGGTCGCCGACGCCTGCACCGACGAGACGGCCAAGAGGGCACGCGAGGCCGGCGCCATCGTCTACGAGCGCAACGACCTCGCGCGCAAGGGCAAGAGCTGGGTCATGGACTACGGTTTCGACCGCATCCTCAACGAGTACGGCGACATCTACGAGGGCTTCTTCGTGATGGACGCCGACAACGTCCTGTCGCCGGACTACACCGAGATCATGAACGACGCCTTTGACGCCGGCTACCTCGTATGCACCAGCTATCGCAACTCCAAGAACTTCGACTCCAGCTGGATCAGCGCGGGCTCTGCCCTGTGGTACCTGCGCGAGGCGCGCTTCCTCAACAACGTGCGCATGATGAACGGCACCAGCTGCGCCATCTCAGGCTCCGGCTGGCTCGTCTCGTCCAAGATCGTGCGCGGCATGCATGGCTGGGACTTCCACACCCTGACCGAGGACATCCAGTTCTCCACCTTCTGCAGCATCCACAACATCCAGATCGGATACGCGCCGGCGGAGTTCTTCGACGAGCAGCCGGTCACGTTCAAGGCGTCGTGGGTGCAGCGCATGCGCTGGACGAAGGGCTTCTACCAGATCTTCTTCAGCTACGGCTCCGATCTTGTCAAGGCCGTGGCGCAGGGCCGCTTTGCCGCCTACGACATGCTCATGACTATCGCGCCGGGAATCCTGCTCACGCTTGTCTCCGCCGCGGTCAACCTGTCCTACCTGGTGATAGGCTCCCTCAGCCACGGTTTCATCGCCACGGCCTCGGAGCTCTCCATGGCAGTCGGCTCGCTCGTCATGCTGGTCATCGGCGCGTACGTGACGTTCTTCTTCATGGGGTTGCTCACCACGGTGGTCGAGCGTGCCCACATCCACGCCCGCCGCACGCGCATCATCTCCAACCTCTTCACCTTCCCGCTGTTCATGCTCACCTACGTGCCCATCGGCGTGGTGGCGTTCTTCAAGAAGGTGGAGTGGGTGCCCACCAAGCACGACATCGCGGTCAGCTTCGACGAGGTAATGGGTGCGGGGGACTAGTGCCGTGGCGCTCTTGCGCAGGTGTCTTACCGTAAGCTCTGTGCTACTCGTGAACCTGAATGCATTGATGTTCCAACAAAGCGTTTTTGCTACAATCATTGAAAATATTCGGTGAGGCGTAGGCGTTAATCGCCGAACGGTCACAGACTCAAGGAGGACTGCATGGCAACATTCTTTGAGGGGGAGTCCCACACTTTCTCCGAGTACCTGCTCGTTCCCGGATACTCCTCGGCTGAGAACATCCCGTCCAACGTCTCGCTCAAGACCCCGCTGGTCAAGTTCAAGCGCGGCGAACAGAGCCCCATCACCCTCAACATCCCCATGGTCTCGGCCATCATGCAGTCGGTCTCCGGCACGCGCCTGGCCATCGCCCTGGCCCAGGAGGGCGGCGTCTCCTTCATCTACGGCTCCCAGAGCGCCGAGGACGAGGCCGCCATGGTCCGCGAGGTCAAGTCCACCAAGGCGGGCTTCGTCGTCTCCGCCGTCAACCTGACTCCTGACATGACCCTCGAGCAGGTCATGGACCTCAAGGAGCAGACCGGCTACTCCACCATGCCCGTCACCGACGACGGCACGAGCCACGGCCACCTGCTCGGCATCGTCACCAGCCGCGACTGGCGACCGAGCCGCGATCCCCTCGACCGTCGCGTCGAGGAGTTCATGACCCCGCGCGAGCGCCTGGTTGTTGCCAGCGACGAGACCAGCCTGCACGACTGCAACGACATCATCTGGGAGCACAAGCTCAACGCGCTGCCCATCGTGGACAAGGACAACCGCCTTGTCGCCATCGTCTTCCGCAAGGACTACGACTCCCACAAGTCCAACCCGCTCGAGCTGCTCGACGAGCACAAGCGCTACATCGTCGGCGCGGGCATCAACACCCGTGACTACGCCACGCGCGTCCCCAAGCTGCTCGAGGCCGGTGCGGACGTGCTGTGCATCGACTCCTCCGAGGGCTACTCCGAGTGGCAGAAGCTCACCATCGACTGGATCCGCGAGAACTACGGCGACGCCGTCAAGGTCGGTGCCGGCAACGTGGTCGATGCCGAGGGCTTCCGCTACCTGGCCGAGTGCGGTGCCGACTTCGTCAAGGTGGGCATCGGCGGCGGCTCCATCTGCATCACGCGCGAGCAGAAGGGCATCGGCCGCGGCCAGGCGTCCGCGCTGATCGACGTCTGCGCCGAGCGCGACCGCTACTTCGAGGAGACGGGCATCTACGTGCCAGTCTGCTCCGACGGTGGCATCGTGTACGACTACCACATGACGCTTGCCCTGGCCATGGGCGCCGACTTCCTCATGCTGGGCCGCTACTTCGCCCGCTTTGACGAGAGCCCCACGCGCCGCCTTTCCGTCAACGGCTCCTACGTCAAGGAGTACTGGGGCGAGGGCTCCGCGCGCGCCCGCAACTGGCAGCGCTATGACCTGGGCGGCAAGACCAACCTCAGCTTTGTCGAGGGCGTCGACTCCTACGTGCCCTACGCGGGCCCGCTCAAGGAGAACGTCCAGGGCTCGCTCACCAAGGTCATCCACACCATGTGCAACTGCGGCGCGCTCGACCTGTGCGAGCTGCGCGAGAAGGCCAAGCTCACGCTCGTCTCGGCCACGTCGCTCGTCGAGGGCGGTGCGCACGACGTCATGCTCAAGGACTCCAACCCCGACGGCATCAACTTCCGCGCCTAAGACAAGACTGACACACAAACTCCCGGGGAGTTAGTGTGTCACCGAAAGCGGCCTCCCGCCAGATGACGGGAGGCCGCTTCTCTTTTGCGGATAGGGGAGTATCCCCAAACCGCAAAGCTCTGCTCGTTCGTGCGGGCTAGGCTTTCTTCTCCTTCGTGGCGATCGTGCCGATGACCATGAGGATGGTGCCGACGATGGAGGCCGCGACGGCGACGGCGAGGCCTGTCTTGACCGAGAGCAGCTGGAAGATCCATCCGCCGACGAAGCTCGCCAAGAGTCCGCCCACGGTGTTGGACGTGCCGAAGACGGCCTGGCCCTTGTTGCGGTCCTCCTCATTGACCTGCTGGTTGGCGTAGTACACGACGGCAGGGGTCAGCGCGGCGTAGGAGAGCATCTGCAAGATCATGCCGGCGTAGAACATGGGGATGTTGCTCGCCAGGAGCAGGACGACGTGCTTGATCGAGTAGAAGATCGACGAGATGGCCATCACCTGGTTGACCGTGAGCTTCTTGAGGATGAGGGCGAACCCGAACATGGTGGGCAGCTCCACCATCGCCTGGATGAACAGGGCGTTGCCCTGGACTGCGGCGATCTCCTCGTTGCTGCTGCCCTTCATGATGTTGCCCAGTACGGCGCCGAGGTACGTGTTGAAGACGTTGTGGCAGAAGTACAGGAGCACCAGCGCCACGATGACGACGACGGTCTTGGGGTACTTGCCGAAGAACTGCAGGACCGAGATCTGCTCGGTCGGCTCGGCGGGCTGCTCGCTTTGGCCCTCCTTGGCGAGCTCCTTGGGCGCATCCGGCATCAGGTTGATGGCGATGGCGGTGAGTATCGCGCCGAGAATCACCCAGATGGGCAGGGTGTTGCGCCCGAACGTGCCCCAGAGCCTTCCCACGACGTTGGATCCGACCGCGTAGGCGGCAGAGCCGATGCCGCGGCAGAGACCATAGTTGATGACCCCGCCGGCCTTCTCGTAGATGAATGCCATGCCGTTGAGCAGCGGCATGCCGACGGTCGAGGCGGCAAACGCGATGACGATGATCGGCAGGATGAGGAAGGACCCCGAGGGGACGGCCAGAAGCAGCGCGGACATGACGACGCAGACTGCCATCGCCCCGGTGATGAAGCTCTTCTGGGTGATCTTCTTCGAGCGGTCGACGATGTCTCCTGCGGCCGGGCCGATGAAGACGCCGGCGAGCGAGACGATCGACATGGTGGTTCCGATGGTGCCCGCCTCAAAGCCGCTCTGGCTCAGGTAGTTGTAGGCAAAGCCCAGAGAGCCTGCCACAAGCAGCATGAAGCCGACGTTTGCCAGCGCATAGCGGGCATTCAGATACTTGAGATTCATTGCGTCCCCTCCTCCAAAACGCACACTTACAAGCAGCAATGGTAACATGCACGCTCCTTGGCCCATCGGCCATGCAGCGTGTGCCTATACCCGTCAATCGGCAGGTGGTCAGGATATGGCACGCATGACACGCAGAAGAGGCGCATATGCCCCGAGATTCTCGTGTCCGCCTTGTTGCCTTTGGGCAGCGGGGTGGACACTGGGCTATACTTAGAAAATTGTGCGGAACAATGATGCCGCGGCAGTTCGGGTGCCGTGGCACGACAGAAAGGCAACCCCGTGGCAGACGAGAAGACCATTCCGGCATACGATGCCGAGGCTATCGAGACCAAGTGGCAGAAGGTTTGGGAGGATCAGGAGACGTTCAAGGCGCGCGAGGACTCCGACCGCCCCAAGAAGTACGTCCTCGAGATGTTCCCGTATCCCTCGGGCGACCTGCACATGGGCCACGCGCGCAACTACACCATCGGCGACGCCATGGCACGCCAGGCCCGCATGCGCGGCTTCGAGGTGCTCCATCCCATGGGCTTCGACGCCTTCGGCCTTCCCGCCGAGAACGCGGCCATCAAGCACAACACCCAGGCTGGCGCCTGGACGTACAAGAACATGGACCAGGCCATCGCCACCATGAAGCGCATGGGCTTCAGCTACGACTACGACCGCCTGGTGCGCACGTGCGACCCCGAGTACTACAAGTGGGGCCAGTGGGCCTTCCTCAAGATGTGGGAGAAGGGCCTGGCGTACCGCGCGACCTCCCCGGTCAACTGGTGCCCCAGCTGCAACACCGTGCTCGCAAACGAGCAGGTCGTCGATGGCAAGTGCTGGCGCTGCGGCTCGGTGCCCGAGAAGCGCGAGCTTTCCCAGTGGTACCTCAAGATCACCGACTACGCCCAGGAGCTGCTCGATGACCTCGACCAGCTGACCGGTTGGCCCGAGAACGTCAAGGCCCAGCAGCGCAACTGGATCGGTCGCTCCGAGGGCGCCGAGATCGACTTCGCCCTGGCCGACGTCGACGGCGTGACGCCCACCGACCGCCTGATCACCGTCTTCACCACGCGTCCCGACACGCTCTACGGCACCACCTTCTTCCTGCTGCCGCCCGAGAGCGCGCTTGCCGCCGAGCTGGTTGCCGGCACCGAGCACGAGGCCGACTACCTCGCCCTCAAGAAGAGCGTGGAGCAGGTCTCCTCCGTCGACCGCCAGGGCTCCGAGCGCGAGAAGCACGGCGTCTTCACCGGCCGCTACGTGATCAACCCGCTCACCGGAAAGCCGCTGCCCATCTGGGTCGCAGACTACATCCTGCTCGACTACGGCACCGGCGCCGTCATGGGCGTGCCCTGCGGCGACCAGCGCGACTTCGACTTCGCCCGCAAGTACGGCTTGGACATCCCGCCCATCATCGCCGAGAAGGACGATCCGCTCTACGAGCAGCTCAAGGACGAGCAGAACATGGTCGTCACCAACGTCGACTGGGATCACGCCATGGTGGCCGAGGGCTACCTCATCCAGTCCGGCCCCTTCACCGGCATGAAGGGCGGCAAGCACTCCGAGGCCGTCGACGCTATCATCGGCTACCTGGGCGAGCGCGGCATCGGCCGCTCCAAGGTGCAGTTCCGCCTGCGTGACTGGCTCATCAGCCGCCAGCGCTACTGGGGCAACCCCATCCCGATGATCCACTGCGACTGCTGCGGCGACGTGCCCGTTCCGTATGACCAGCTGCCCGTCACCCTGCCCGAGGACCTCGACCTCGGCGCCGGCGAGACGCTGGCCGAGTATGCGCCGTTCTACGAGACCACCTGCCCCAAGTGCGGCAAGCCGGCCAAGCGCATCACCGACACCATGGACACCTTCACCTGCTCCAGCTGGTACTTCCTGCGCTACTGCGACCCCCACAACGACGAGCTGCCCTTCTCCAAGAGCGCCGTCGACCACTGGATGGGCGTCGACAACTACATCGGCGGCATCGAGCACGCCATCCTGCACCTGCTCTACTCGCGCTTCTGGACCAAGGTCATGCGCGACCTTGGCATGATCGACATCGACGAGCCCTTCACCAACCTGCTCTGCCAGGGC
This sequence comes from uncultured Coriobacteriaceae bacterium, assembly GCA_902777325.1. GTDB lineage: Bacteria > Actinomycetota > Coriobacteriia > Coriobacteriales > Atopobiaceae > UBA1367. The sequence goes on along the minus strand of CACYTH010000001.1, from coordinate 2,028 downwards.
ATGGTCAAGGACGCCAACGGCGACACCATGAGCAAGTCAAAGGGCAACGTGGTGCCTCCCTCGAGCGTCATCGGGCCTTATGGCGCAGATACCATGCGCCTCGCCATCCTGTTCATCGCCCCGTCCGAGAAGGACTTCAACTGGGACGAGGAGGTCGTGGCCGGAGCCAACCGCTTCATCAAGCGTGCCTGGCGCACCGTCTGGGGCCTCGCCCAGAGCGCTGACGCGAACGCAGCGCTCGACGTCAAGGCGCTCGACGCAGCAGGCGCCGAGCTCTACCGCCGCATGAACGAGATGGGCCTCAAGTGCACGGCCGACTTCGACCGCGGCCAGTTCAACACGGCCATCTCTGCCGTGATGGAGCTCGTCAACGACGCCAGTGGCTACCTCAACAAGGTTGCCGAGGGCTCCCGTGACGCGGCGCTCTGCGCGGTCGTTGCCCGCGTGCTTGTGGCCATGCTCTCGCCGATCTGCCCGCACTGGGGCGAGGAGCTCTACCATGCGGCCCTCGGCCTCGAGGGCTCGGTCTACGACGAGCCGTGGCCGGAGTTCTCCGAGGAGGCCGCCAAGGCCCAGACGGTCGAGATCGCGGTGCAGGTCAAGGGCAAGCTCCGCGCCCGCATCCAGGTGCCGGCCGACGCCAGCAAGGACGAGCTGGAGGCTGCCGGTCGCGAGGCCGTTGCCAGCTGGATCGAGGGCAAGGACGTCAAGAAGGTCATCGTCGTACCGGGTCGTCTGGTCAACATCGTCGCCATTTAGCACGCCCGTGCAAAGGCGGTAAGGTTAGCAGGTTGGCCCTAGAGTCATCGAGGTCCCTCTAGCTGCTGAAGTGCAGGCAAAAGGCAACGCCTACAACCACCGCGCCTACGGATGAGGCGCAATGTGGTCGTCGGCGTTGCCTTGCTATGTGCGGTTCTGTCAGACCTTCAGAACCGATGCCGGGCATCTACACAAGTCTGAGGAATCCGTCGTGCCACTTACTGGCGACATAGTCGTGGATGCAAATCTCCCTACCGGTCTGATCGCCGGTCCTTCCATGTATGCCACCAGTCTCTGCGATACGTGCCGCAAGCTGCTTTCCGTTTCCCAGATAGAAGGCAGTGTGGGTTTGCTCGTTGAGCAGGATGTCTCCGCGACGGATCTTGCTCAGGTCCGTCATCCACACCCAACCCCTGGCAGTCAGGTTCGAACGCATATCTCCCGTGTAGGATGCGCTTCCGGTAGCCAAGCCGGCTGCCCTGAGAGCGCTGATGACGAGGGAGGAGCAGTCATAGTCAGGCCCCCAGCGCGTATATTGGCTATACCCGTGGCTCTCGTCGTTGGCGATGTCGACCGCCCAGCCCAGGTACTTCTCAATGGTCCGGATTGTATCCGCCCCGATATCGACCTTTAGGCGAGTCGTCTCGACACCGGTGGTCTCATCGAAATAGGCCCATATGCTCTCGGAGGAAAAGTAGAGCCAACCGCGGAACATCTTTCGGGTGTTGCCGACGAAGTAGTATCTGTTGCCACCAATCGTCTGCCTGTACTGGACGAGCTCACCATTACGCACATAGTACTTGTCATCACCTATGGTCGCCCAGCCGCCCAAGACTCTCTCGCCATTGGATCCATACAGCCTGGCATCACCCTTGTTCCAAATGATGACATTCGTCATCATGGCTCCCTGGCTGTTGAAGTAGTAGTCGTGCTCCTTCTTGTCCGGGCCGATGATCCCGTTCTGCGTCCACCTTGCCGCGCGCAGGTTGGTCGGCTGGAAGTAGTAGGTCTTGCCGGAGATGGTCTTCCAGCCGGTGACAGCAGCGCCGTACGTCTTGCCGGCCTCGGGGTCGTAGTAGCTCTTGGTGCCATCACCAAATGTAACAAAGCCAGTCTGCATGGCGCCGGCGCCGTTGAAGTAGTAGTTGCGCTGGGTGCCGTCCCTGCCGTGGAGCTTGTTGCTGTACCTTGCGGCGCGGTAGTCCGTCGGCCTGAAGTAGTAGGTCTTGCCGCCGGTGATGACCCAGCCCGTGAAGGCGGCGCCGGTGG